>NZ_JAESVF010000003.1:0-267859 GCF_038433465.1 Joostella sp. CR20
TTAACCGTTGTACAGTATAAAAAGTGTTTAAAAAAAACTAACTTCTTCTCTACTCCTTTTTTTAGTTTTTAAGGCAGGTAAATGCAGTTCCTTTTCCGTCGGTGTATATTTAAAAGTTTAATTTTTAAAGACAAAGGCAAAAAGCAAACGCACGGTAGCCTGCCACAAATCTGTACTTAAGCAATACGTAACAACTTTGCTTTTTGCGGTTAATTTACTAAGTTTTGCGTTTTGACTTACACTGCACAACAATATGTACAGTTCATTGCTGTGGAATTTCCTCGCGGAAATTCGGGCGTTTTTGCTATCTTAGTTTCTTAATCTGAAAATCCTAACGGATTTTCACGCAACAAACCATACATGCAACCGTTGTGTGTAATGCAAAAAAAATCCATTTTCAAAATTAAATTTGTTTCCTAAAAAGGAAACTTTTACCTTTGTAGCAAACTAATATCTGAATGACAGAAAAATTTAAAGTTGAGTTTTTTAAAGAAGTCTTTGAATTTCTCGATGGAATTGACAGAAAAGCTCGGAATAAAATCCTGTTTAATATTGACAGAGCGAAAGTTAAAACTGATAACACTCTCTTTAAAAAACTGACTTCGGATATTTGGGAATTTCGGACTTTGTATAACAAAAAACAATACCGATTATTTGCATTTTGGGATAAATCGGACAACAAAGTGACTATCGTAATCGCAACTCACGGAATTGTCAAGAAAACGCAGAAAACACCAAAAAAGGAAATTGACAAAGCGACCGAAGTGATGAACAAATATTTTGAATTCAAAAACAAGAAGTGATGAAAACATACACGCTTGACGAAGTAAAAGACAAATACCTTGGAAAAAAAGGTACAGCGGAAAGAGATGCTTATGAAAACGAATTGCGGCTTGACTTAATCGGAGAGGCAATCAAGCAGGCTCGAAAAGAAAGAAAGTTGACCCAGACCCAACTTGGAGAACTGATTGGCGTTAAAAAAGCACAAATCTCGAAAATCGAAAATAATCTGACCGATGCCAGATTTGAAACCATTCTAAAGGTTTTTAGAGCTTTGAACGCAAAAATTAATTTTAATGTGGAATTGCTAAACCAGAAACTGGATTTGGCGACTGAATAAAAAGCACTACACACAACAATGGCTATAAACAATTGCTATCACAGGCTTACCCTGAAAATTCCTGCGGAATTTTCAGCTTGTCGTGTACTTGTAAAAGTCCGTGCTAACCCACGCAACTGTTCATAGCCGAGACCGTTGTACGCAAGCTTTAAAAAACCACTTACATATTAATGAAAGAAAATTTTAAAATAATTGGTGAATGGTTTCTACCTAATCAACAAAATAGAGTTCACGGTACATTAAACTTTGAGAAAAACGGTAAATCTACTCTTGAATTATATGGCAGTTTAACTTCTGATGAAATTTTCCCAGAATTTAAAGATCAAGAAATAATACTTGGAATATCAAGTAAAAGTAAAGAAATCACTCTTTCGGGTTGCTTTATGACAAAATCCGGAGGAGCAACTTTAGTACAAGGTAAAGAATCTGGAAAATCTTCCATAACTTATTTAATCTCATATATTTTTATTGGTTTACACGTTTCTAAAACTGACGAATTAATATTTGATAATATATCAGCTGAAATATTTAACCTAGATGAATGGGTAGGAATTAGTGGTTTTAAAAGAGATAAACTTGATTATGAAAAATTTAAAAATCACGAATATAGCATTAATTATAAATTACCTGAATCAATTGAATTTGAAATAGATAAGACATACTCTGGTAAATTTAGTTTTAGTGTAAATATTTCAGGCTTGTCAATTTATCAAAAAAGTCAACAAATTAGTCAACAAGTACAATTTCAAATTGACTCAAAGAAAGAAACTAATTTTTCTGAACTTCTAAAAAAAGTTAATAGATTTCAAAACTTTTTACTTCTAGCACTTTACAAGAACACTTTTATTTTATCTGTAAAATTGAAAGGGGAAAGCCATAAAGAAATATTACCAGATGGAATAGAATTTAAAAAAAACATTGAATTATTTTTCTCAACATTTGATTCTGGAAATTATGACAAACCTAAATCATTTAGAGAAATGATTTTTAGTTATCGAGAAATAGCATCTAAATTCCCT
This sequence comes from Joostella sp. CR20, assembly GCF_038433465.1. NCBI lineage: Bacteria > Pseudomonadati > Bacteroidota > Flavobacteriia > Flavobacteriales > Flavobacteriaceae > Joostella > Joostella sp. CR20. The sequence goes on from NZ_JAESVF010000003.1 coordinate 2,140, forward strand.
GAATTAATTAAAAACTGGTATGGAAAATATGACTTATTAGAACCAGCCTTTAATCTTCTTTTTGACCAATTCTATCAAGGAACAAGATTTAATGAAAATTCTTTCTTAAACCTTGCTCAATCTGCCGAAACATTTCACGCTAGAATTCATAATCACACAAAAATTCCCAGAGAAGAATACAACATTATGAAAGAAGAAATCTTAAAAACAACAGATTCAAAATATCATAAATGGTTAAAAGAACAATTCAACTTTGGCAATAATCTTAATCTACATTTGAGACTTGAGGAAATAACGGAAAAATACTCTAATGAAATAATTGACAAAATAATTCCTGATAAAGATAAATTCGTTTTTCAAGTAAAACATTCTAGAAACTACTATACACATTATTCAAGTAGTAGTAAGAAAAATGCACTTAAAGGAAGTGATTTATTCTATCTGTCAGAAAAATTAAAGCTTTTACTAGTTTGTTCATTTCTTATGGAATCAGGATTTAGTAAAGAAGAATTATCAAAATCACTAGATAATGTTAAATGGAATCTTTTTAACCAGTTAGCTAATTGGAGAGAAAATAAAAAATAAGCCAGCGTACAACACCGTGTATAATTAATTGCTAGTTCGAGCTTGCTTACGAAAATCCTCGCGGATTTTCTATTCGTTTTTTTTCTAAATTAGGTGCGTGGAACACGCCACTAATCATACACAAAACCGTTGGCAACAAGCTGAAAAAAAAATCGACAATCATACAAATCAACCGAAATTGATAATTTTGTATCTTTGATAAAAAGACAAAAGGAAATGGATTTAGAAGCAAGAAAAATATCATTTGTTCAAGAATTTTTAAGACTTCAAAATGAGGAAATCGTTAGCGGACTTGAAAAATTATTACGCAAAAGAAAAGCTGAATTAACTGAAAAGAACTTCAAGCCAATGACAATGGAGCAATATAACGCAGAAATTGACCAAGCAATGGAAGACTCAAAAAATGGACGAATGATAAAAGCAACGGATTTAAAGGCTAAAATCCAAAAATGGAGTTAGAAGTTTATTGGTTAGAGCTTGCGGAAAACAAACTTGAGGATATTTACAGCTATTATTTAATCAAAGCAAGTAAAAGAGTAGCTGAAAATTTAGTTAATGGAATCGTTGATTCGACTATTGGTATTGAAAAGCAACCAGAAATTGGACAAGTTGAAACCAGCTTGAAACATAGAGAACAAGAATTTCGATATTTAGTGTTTAAGAATTACAAAATAGTTTATTGGATAAATTATGACTTTAGACGTATCGAAATTGCAAATGTTTTTGACACGAGACAAGACCCTGATAAAATAAATGAAACTGAATAAAAAGCCAGTTGCCAACAATGGCTATAAGTAATTGCTTATTCCCGCCTACTTCTGAAAATCCTCTTGGATTTTCAGTTTGGTGTGTACTTGCAAAGTTAAGTACAAAACCACGCAACTACTCATAGCCGAGCCCGTTGGCAACAAGTTAAACCAACATTGCGTTCATCAACTCATACATAAAGATCGAATGTTAACATATAACGAGCTTATAGAATTGAGAGACAAACTCATAAATAATGAGATTGGGATAGAACTTGCAAAAGAGCAGTGTTGGAAAGACTTCAAAGAAGGACAACGGTCTTGGCACTCAAAAGATTGGAAAGAAAGAAGATTGAAAATCATTAAAGAAAAATGCCAAATATGTAATAGTAAAGAAACTTTAACACTACAGCATCTTTCTCATCCAAAAAAATACAGCGAATATTTGAAAGAGATAACAAGAAATTATACTAATCAATATATTAATAGCAATTCCAAAATAGATAAAACTGAATTTCGGAATCACGTATTAAATGATTATGAATATATCCCTATTCCTTTGTGTCCAAATTGTAATAGTAAAAACCCAAGCGAAAGGGTAAGAAAAATGCCAAAATATCGTTGTGCAGATTGTAAACACGAATTTGATGAAGCAAATTATAGGTCAGCAAGCGAACTGATTTCCATTTTTTTCGAAGATGAGGACGCTTATGAAGTGAGAGACAAGTGTTTCGTGTCTAAAGACAAATGGAACAACAAACATAACCTATCAAATATTAAATATTGGTTTCAAAGGAATAAAGCAAAGGATAAAGACACTGAATCTATTGAAAAAAAAGCATTTTTGCTATATCTAAACGACAACATCAAATACCTTTCGTTTGAAGATACAATAACAGCTTGTAGAAAGTGTGCTTCTAACTATGACTTGCACAGAATGGAATTATGTCCAAAGTGTAAGGAGTTTTACAAGGGAATTCAATATCCGACTTGTATTCAATGTTTACCTGAAGAAAAACGAAAAGCAGTAGAAGAACAAATTGAATTCGGTAAACAATGGCGAGAAATGGAAAAAAGACTTGGAATTGACTAATAAACTAATTTAAATAAAACCAGTTGCTAACATTGGCTATAAGTAATTGCTTTTTCTCGTCTACTTCTGAAAATCCGCGAGGATTTTCAGTTTGGTGTGTACTTGCAAAGTTAAGTGCTAAACCACGCAACTACTCATAGCCGAGACCGTTGTGCAGTATAAAAAGTGTTTAAAAAAGCCAACTTCTTCTCTACTCGTTTTTTAGTTTTTTAAGGCATCTAAATGCAGTTCCCTTTCCATCGGTGTTTATTTAAAAGTTCAGTTTTTAAAGACAAAGGCAAAAAGCAAACGCACGGTAGCCTGCCACCAATCTGTACGTAAGCAATACGTAACAACTTTGCTTTTTGCAGTTAGTTTGCTAAGGTTTGCGTTTTGACTTACACTGCACAACAATATGTACAGTTCATTGCTACGGAATTTCCTTGCGGAAATTCGGGCGTTTTTGCTATCTTAGTTTCTTAAACCTGAAAATCCTACGGATTTTCACGCAACAAACCATACATGTAACCGTTGGCTTTAATGCTGAAAAACATTAAAAATCATCAAATCTTAAGCCAAGATATTATCATTAAATTAATTCGGAATAAAGTTTACGGATAAAAAACTATCTTTGTTATAATAAAAGTTGGGATTATGAATATAGAAACCACAAAATTAGAATTAATGCATCTTTTACTTCAAACACAGAAAGAAAGTATTTTAAAAAAACTTAAATCTGTTTTCGAAGAAGAGCAAGTTGACTGGTGGAGTGAAATGTCTAAAAAGGAACAAGAAGAAATCAAAACTGGTTTAGCCCAAGCTGATAAAGAAGAGTATAAAGCTAATGAAACAGTAATGAAACGTTTTGATAAATGGCATTAAAAATCGTTTGGACACCACAAGCTGAAAATGGATTAAATAAGGTTTTAGATTATTTAGAAAAGGAATGGACAATAATAGAAATTCTGAATTTAGAACAGAATATAAAAGACCTTGTAAACCGAATAAGTAAATACCCAAAAATTTGTCCTCAAACTGGAAAGTTTAAAAATGTTCATAAAGGATTAGTTGATAAAAACAATTATATAATCTACAGAATTCGACCAGAAAAGGAATTAATTGAAATCATTAACTTTCGAGGGACAAAACAAAGGCCAATAAAATAAAAGCACTAAAAGCCAACAATGGCTATAAGTAATTGCTCGGTCTCGCCTACTTCTGAAAATCCTCTCGGATTTTCAGTTTGGTATGTACTTGCAAAGTTTAGTGATAAACCACGCAACTACTCATAGCCGAGACCGTTGTGCAGTATAATGACCCGTCCGGAAATAAGGCTACATAATTTTAATAATTATGTACAAAAATGACAAAGTAATTAGACGCTACAGCGAATCGTTTAAATTGAAAATTTTAGACGAACTTACCACTGGAAAACTTAACAAAAACCAATTAGGTAAACTCTACGGAATAAACCCTACAACCATCAACGAATGGATCAGGAAATACGAACGTAAAGACCTAATGAACACCAGAATTAAAGTGGAAACAAAAGATGAAATAACACGTATTAAAGAGCTACAAAAAGAGATTGAACAGCTTAAAAAGCTTTTATTAAAAAAGGATCTAGATGCCATGGTTGAAGAATCCTATTTGGAAGTAGCTGCTGAGAAACTAGGCTATAAGAGTGTTACTGAACTTAAAAAAAAACTAAGTATCAAGCCTTAATCAAAGCTAAAATCAAGAGTAATGGATTTGCTCCACTCACTACTATTTGTGCTTGTTTTGGTTTAAAAAGAGATGCTTACTATAAGTTTAAAACCAGAGAACAAAAACGTCTGGAAATAGAAAACCAAATCATTCAAATTATCAAGGAGCGACGCAAATCCTTACCTAGAGAAGGTGTTCGGAAAATGATAAGATCATTAAACGCTGAGTTTGATAAAGCCAATATTAAAGTTGGAAGAGATACGCTGTTCAAGGTGCTTAGAGCTAATAATATGCTCACCTTACGCAAAAAATATAGTGCTAGAACAACTAATTCTTTACACAGGTTCCGTAAGTACAAAAACATTACTAAAGATGTAATTGTAAAAAGACCTAACCAGGTTTGGGTTAGTGATATAACCTACGTCAGAACCTTAAAAGGCTTTTGCTATTTGGCTCTCATAACCGATGCTTATTCAAGAAAAATAGTAGGTTACGACCTAAGTGATAGCTTAGAACTAAGTGGCTGTGTTAGGGCATTAAATAAAGCTTTATATCAAGCAAAAAACATCGATGGTCTCATCCATCACTCTGACAGAGGCATACAATATTGTAGCAACGTATACACCCAGATACTTAAAAGAAAGCATATTGATATAAGTATGACAGAAGAAAATCATTGTTACGAAAACGCGCTTGCAGAACGTGTAAATGGTATTTTAAAAGACGAGTTTTATCTTGACCAGACCTTTATAAATACTACACACGCTAAAAGAGCAACAAAAAATGCAATTAAATTATACAACGAAGTAAGATTACACTTATCTTTAGATTTTAAAACACCATATGGTATACAAATTAACTGCTTAAATCAAGTTTAACCTGTAGCCATATTTCAGGACAAGACACCCTAAATCTTACAATAATCGGATTCTTTATTACCAAGAAATTAATCGAAAACCGAATTTAAAAATAAAACTATTTAATTTTTTATTCAGAAATAATTTAGAGCATAAAAGTACTTGTGCACAACCCCCTGTAAAAACCATTACTGGGGATTTTCCCTTTGAAAAAATCCTTTTCTCAATAAACGTTCTCATTTTCCTGTTTTTATTTATAAGTTCCAAATAATAAACTGTAAAACAACTAATTACACGTTGTTTTAATGTAATAAAAACTATATAAACATAAAAATGGAACATCAACCTAACCAACCAACACCAGAAAAAATAATGCAAATTGGCTCAGGATTTTGGGCTTCAAAAATTCTATTGAGTGCAATTAAGTTTCAATTATTCACTATTCTTGCCGAGCAAAAAACAATGACTGCCAATCAAATAAAATCTCTTTTAGGTTTTAAATGTTCCGATAGGCATACATTTGATTTTCTTGATGCCTTAACTTCATTTGGTTTTTTAAATCGTGATGGTATTTTAGAAACAGCCAATTATTCGAATAGTATCAATACCGATTTCTTTTTAGATAAAAATAAACAATCTTATATAGGAGGAATTCTTGAAATGCTAAATAACAGACTCTACTCCTTTTGGGGAAATCTTGAGAATGGACTATTAACCGGACAACCTCAAAATGAAGCTAAAAACGGAGACAATATATTTGAAAAAATTTATGCAGACTCAGATAGGCTTAGAGAGTTTGTGCATGCAATGAGTGGCATCCAGATGGGAAACTTCATGGCTTTGGCTCATGGATTCGATTTCTCAAATGTTAATTCTTTAGTAGACGTTGGAGGTTCTGGAGGGCTCCTTTCGTCGACGGTTGCTAAATATAATCCTCATATGAATTGTACCACTTGGGATTTACCACAAGTTTCACCTATTGCAATTGATACAATAGAGAAATTTCAACTTCAAGATAGAGTCAAAGTTAAATCTGGCGACTTCTTTAAAGATCCATTCCCTAAAGCAGATATTATAACTATGGGAAATGTTTTACACGATTGGGATGAAGACACAAAAATGATGCTCATCCAAAAGGCCTATGACGCTATTCCAGAAGGTGGTGCTTTAATAGCTATCGAGGGAATTATTGACGAAAATAGAAATGAAAATGCTTTCGGTTTAATGATGAGTCTAAATATGCTGATAGAAACTGGTACTGGTTTTGATTACACACTATCCGATTTTAGTAAATGGACTAAAAAGACTGGTTTTAAATCAACTACAATTCTACCTTTGTCAGGACCAACAAGTGCAGCAATAGCGTACAAATAAAACAACAATTTAAAAAACTAGCTTAGTGAACAAAAAAATTGCAATTTTAAGAGGAATAAATGTTGGAGGAAAACGTAAAATCATAATGCACGATCTTAAGTCGATGTGTGAACAATTGGGGTTAGAAGATGTAAAAACTTACATTCAAAGCGGAAATCTAATTTTTAAATCCGACAAACCAAACTCTCAATTAGAAAACATCCTTGAAAAAGCAATTACCGAAAAATATGGATTTGATGTTCCTGTAATTGTAAGAACGGAAAAAGAACTTGATAATTCAATAAACAACAACCCTTTCATTGATAAAGATACAGATGTCAAGCAACTGCATTTAACCTTTTTGAAAGAAAAACCAGATATAGAAAACTTTCAAAAAGCACTAACTTTCAATGCTGAACCAGACAAATTCAAAATTGATAATAAAGACGCATATATTTTTTGTTCAGGGAAGTATCATCAATCTAAACTCACAAACATTTTTTTCGAAAAACACTTGAAAGTTCGAGCTACAACAAGAAATTGGAAAACTGTATTAAAGTTACTCCAGTTGTGTGAAGATTAAAAACTGAGTGAAACATCTGTTTACAACAATATTTAACCGAAATTACACCGAAGTTAACTTCCTCTGACATGAGTATGAATTACGAACTATTTAAGTTATCCCCTTGAAGTTACTAACGAGAGTGTCAAACTAAAATTATCGTATATTTACCTATACTTAAAAATTATATACTATAATAATTGAACGTTTAATATAAAATTAATAGTTTGAAGAAGAAAGAAATATTTTGGTTTGTAGGTACTATAACAGTCGCTCTAATTTTGAATATAATAATATTCGGAATTGATAGACTACAATCTGGTTCAAGTATTGACATAAATATTCACGACAGTTATTTCATTTTGCCCAGCATTCACTTTATAGCCCTATTAGGAATTTTTGTCTTTTTCATCACCTACCTCATCAGAACATTTAATAAAAGTTTTAAAAATTTAACTTCAAATCTAATTTTAATGATTTCGACAATTTTTCTGATATTGATTTTAAACGAAATCAAATCGATTATAGATATCTTCAGCTTACAAACTTCAAATTGGTCCATAAGTCTGCCATTAAGTACAAACAACGCAATAGATCAAATTGACCAAAATCCAGAATCAAAAGAAAATTATTTAGATATTTTATCTAGTTTTATTTTTTACTTCCTAATTTTATTAATGGTTTTTCTAGCATTTTGTGGATTTAAAACTGGGATGAACTATAAAAAGTTTAAATAAATCTTCATACATAACCAAATATTTTTAATCTACCCCACCAATAACATTTTGAAACGATTTAAAAATTATGTCGTCCTTTAGTAAAAGTAAATCATGAAAAAATTATTCTTTACCTTAACACTCCTCCTATTTACCTCTATTATTTTTGCTACTGAAATTGTTGCAACCGTTAGTTTTCAGAATCAAACAAACAAGAATTTTTCATCAGGAGCGTTTACAATTATCAGTTTAAATCAAACTATAAAAGTAACCTCAACAGAAAGTTTCAAAATTACACTCCCTAAAAAAGGGAAATATCAATTCAATTTTATTTCAGACGACTTTATTACGCATACTGTCTACCCTACTCGAATAAATAACAGACAGCATTCAATAACCATTATTTTAATGGATAAAACTTCGCTTTCTAAAAATTTAAATACTGAAAACACACAATCATTTGAACAACAAATTGCTGAAGGTAGTGTGAATTTTATAATGTTCGGAATAGATAATTCTATCCCTGAAGAATATATTGTTTTTAAAAATAAATACGGAATTGGACTCGAAAAAGAAAACTGCGTAGTTGATCCTTTTTCTATCAAAAGAGTAACCGAAAACAATAAAATGATTTCTAATTTTTTAAACGAGAAATACGGAACTAAATGGCAAAAGGAATTAAAAACCAAACCTTTTGGAATTTAATGAACATAAAGTTCCTATTAAAAATCGATTGGAACCGTAGCTGTTTCAAATTATATTAATACCAATAAATATATCGTATCTTTATTTCGAATTACAGCTTTCCTCTTTTTATTCAGAATTAAAAGTATATTACGAAAATGAGTACAACAGAAACATCCTCTAAAAAAATGACACATAAAAAATCTCATCCTTTTTGGAAATGGTTTTGGCTCACTTTCCTTGTGTTATCGTTGGCCTATGCTTGGTATTCGTTTTATGCGCCATCAAATGAAGTTAAATGGGCCGAAAATATTACATCCACCCGCCAACTCGCTAATAATTCCAATAAAAACACCCTCCTTTTTTTCACAGGAAAATGGTGTGTACCATGCCGAATTATGAAACGTGAAGTTTTTGCAGATACTGAAGTTGAAAAAATTATCAATTCGCAAGTTATTCCTGTACTGATTGATATAGACAATCCAAGCACTATGGAACTCGTAAAACATTTTAAAATTGGAGTAACTCCTACAACAATTATTGTTAATTCTGAAGGAGAAGTTTTGGAATATGCTGTTGGGAAAATTAACAAAAAAGAGTTCTTAGAAATGCTTCAAAGGACAGAAGCTAAGTAGCTACTTAATATGGTTCAAACCAAATATATTCGATAAATCTTCTCTGCAGAAAAAATTACAACTCTTCACAGAAACAACAACCAATGAAAAAAACATACAAATCCAAAGTTTCATATCCGCTACTTATTATTATATTAATTGCATTAATAATTCCTATAATAACACAGTTTGTTGGAGTGAATAATGATGAAGTTTCAGTTGGTGTTATCGCCTTACAAGTTTTAATAATTGCATTTGTTTTACACCTTTTTTTAAAAACTACTTATACAATCGACAATACTATTTTAAAAGTAAAATCAGGGTTTATTTCTTACGCTCCTATCGAAATTAATCAGATAACAGATATTTCAAAAACCAAAAGCATACTCTCATCCCCTGCTCCATCTTTTAATCGTATTAGCATTAAATACGGAACCTATAACGAGTTTATTATTTCACCTAAAGACCAGCAAAATTTCATACAAGATTTAAAAAATATCAATCCGAATATAAAAATCAACATCCCTTCTTAATTAGTTAAACTTTGTATATTTATGGCTTAACCAAGCATTCAACACAATGGGAATATTCAATAAGTTGATGGGAAACGCCAGCGAAGTTTCTTCTGAAAAACTAAACGAAAAATACAAACGTCTTTTAGTAGAAAACGAAACCGTAGAATTAGGCTTTAAACTCCTAAGGGATACTTTTATGTTTACAAACAGAAGGCTTATTTTAATTGATGTTCAAGGGCTAACTGGCAGTAAGGTTGAATACAAGTCTTTGCCTTATAAAAACATTTCTAGAATTTCATTAGAAACTGCTGGGACTTTTGATTTGGATGCTGAATTAAAAATTTGGATTTCGAGTGAAAATACGCCATCGGTAAGCAAAAAATTCAATAAAAGTATTGATGTTTATGAAGTTCAAAAATACCTAGCTGAAAAAATAATGTAATTGCAAAAACAAAAATGTATCAAACTTTCGAAACAGATAGGTTAATCCTTAGACCAACAAACATCGATGATGCTCCTTTTATTTACGAGCTTTTAAATACGCCCAAGTGGCTTCAATATATTGGTGATAGACAAATCACTTCTGTTGAAGTTGCTCAAAAGTATATCGAAGAAAAAATGCTCCCTCAACTAAAAGAATTTGGATACTCAAACTACACCATTATTCGAAAAATAGATCAACAAAAAATAGGTTCCTGCGGATTGTACAATCGCGATGGATTGGACGGAATAGATCTTGGTTTTGCTTTTTTACCTGCTTATGAAAAAATGGGGTTTGCATTTGAAGCTGCTAATATATTAAAAGAAGCTGCTTTTATACATTTTAAATTGAAAACACTTTTGGCTATTACTTCAAAAGAAAATACTTCGTCTCAAAAACTTTTAGAGAAACTCGGACTAAAATACTCGGGAACTACCACCCTCCCTAATGATTCTGAAGAACTATTACTTTATAAAATAGAAAATAAATAAACAATATGAATAACACTGTAAAATACGCAACTTTTTGGGAGCGATTTGGCGCGTATATCCTTGATAGTATTATTATAGGAATTCCGTCTTACACCTTAAATTACTTAAATTACAATACCGCTAGAAGCTTTTATATAGTACTGCCAATTGTTCTTTTAGGGATGCTGTACAAGCCATATATGGAAAGTAAATATCAAGCTACTTTAGGTAAAATGATTCTACAAATTAAAGTAACCGATGTTGATTTTCAGAAAATAAACTTCGAAAAATCTTTAGTCCGTAGTTTAATTTTTATGGTTCCTGTACTACTGTCTAGTATTCCGCTACAATATTTAGGATTTAACAACCCTAACCTTGTAGAAATTGAAAATTATTGGGACTTTTCAACGCAACTAGGAATAACGTATCCAACTGCCGGAATCATCAACTTAGTTTTTTCCATGATTTTTTTAATCGATTTAATTATGCTTCTTGCAGATGATGAGAAAAAAGGAAGAAGTCTAAAAGATAGAATGGCAAAAACTTATGTTATTAAAAAATAATGTGCTAAATTTATAGAACAACCGTTTTTATAGTTGAAATATAAAATACACATACCAACACCTTGCTCTGAAAAATGAAATCATTACACTTCTGTCTTGGACGGTGTAGTTATTATTTCAAAACCTTCAATCTTTAAAAGAATTGGTAGTATTTTCAGATAAAAAGAAAATACTCATTGCGAGTAATACTATTTATATCGATTTTTTACTATCTTAGTGTAAATTGTAAAAGGTATGTTAGCTCCAGAAAACAAAAAATTTATCTATTTCTTTATTTTTAGTGGTTTAATATTTGCTACAATTATGGCTTTGTTTGACGTTGCTGACAGAACGCCATTTCAAATAAAAAAGTTTATATTTTTCTTTCTAGCATTTGGATTTTTATCTGGCTTAGATGCTAGAAATAGATATAAAAGAGACAATAAAACCAAATGAAGCTTAGTTACAATCAAGATACACAAACCATCCATATAAAAGACGGTGTAAAAATGCAGTTCTTTTTTCTCACAGCTACTGCTCTTTTTAATGTTATAAACGCTATTTTGTACTTTTTCTTCTTTTTAGATGAACAACAAAAAAAGTGGATGGGGTTTATTTGGATTTTAATCGGGGTAATTACACTACTATTTTATAGTTATTTTTTACTGAAAAAATCTACTGCGGAAGAAATTTCTATTAGTGATATAAAGTCTGTTGCAGAGCGTAAATTCTTCGGAAGAAAAAACATACACCTTCAGCTGAAAAATGGAAAAGAAAGAACCTTAACCGATTCAACCTCAACAACTGAAAGAAAACAGTTCATCGATTTCTTTAAAAACATAGGGATTTCTTATACTTTAGCATCTTAACTAATTGTATTTCTCTAAATGAAAACTACCGACAAACACAACGAACGAATTGCAAATATGACGTTTGCCTCTGTATATCCACATTATGTAACAAAAGTTGAAAAAAAAGGAAGAACCAAAGCAGAATTACTTCAAGTTATTTCATGGCTTACAGGTTTTGACAACCAGCAAATACAACAACTAATTACAGACAAAGTCACTTTTAAAACCTTTTTCGAAAAAGCTACATTACATCCTAATGCGACTTTAATTACAGGTGTTATTTGTGGCTACAGAATTGAAGAAATCGACAATACTTTAACCAAAAATGTACGTTATTTAGATAAGCTTGTTGATGAGCTTGCTAAAGGACGAAAAATGGAAAAAATTTTACGATAGTTAAAATGAGCTCAACATAAAATTAAAAAATCTATAGCAAAACTGACCTATTTGTTTCGTTTTTGTGTCAAGACAAAAATGAAAGTATTATTCAATAATTAAAATACAGATAGTTAATATCCCCCTGTATTGATATCTATTCCAAATCCACGTTAATTATTATTTACTCGCAAAAAGTTTTACATCTTCTTCAGACACTTCTTTACCGCCCAAAATAATTAATCGCTCAACAACATTTCGCAACTCTCTAATATTCCCTGTCCAATCGTATTCTTGTAAAAGTTTAATAGCATTTTTCGAAAACGACTTTGGCGTACTCCCCTGCTCACTTGCAATTTTACTACTAAAGTGTTCAATAAGTAACGGAATATCCTCTCTGCGGTCGTTTAACGCAGGAACGTCAATTAAAATAACCGCTAAACGGTGGTAAAGGTCTTCTCTAAACTTTCCGTCTTCAATTTCCTTTTTCAAATCCTTGTTAGTCGCTGCAACAACACGCACATCTACTTTAATATCTTTATCGCTACCAACTCTCGAAATTTTGTTTTCTTGTAACGCACGTAGCACTTTTGCTTGTGCAGAAAGACTCATATCTCCTATTTCATCTAAAAAAATAGTTCCTCCATTGGCAGCTTCAAACTTTCCTGCTCTATCCTTAACCGCCGATGTAAACGCCCCTTTAACATGCCCAAACAATTCACTTTCTATAAGTTCCGAAGGAATTGCTGCACAATTCACCTCTATCATCGGTGCTTTAGAACGTTCGCTCTTTTCGTGTATCCAATGCGCTACCAATTCTTTCCCAGTTCCGTTAGAACCCGTAATCATCACACGAGCATCGGTTGGTGCTACTTTTTCAATCATTTCTTTAATCATGGAGATGTTTTTACTTTCTCCAATCATTTCATAATTCTTGCTAACTTTCTTTTTTAAAAGTTTGTTTTCAACCACCAATTGCTGTTTATCGAGTGCATTTCTAACAGTGTTTAACAGTCGGTTTAAATCTGGCGGTTTCGAAATATAGTCGTAGGCACCCATACGCATAGTATTGACTGCCGTATCAATATCGCCATGTCCAGAAATCATAACAAACGGAATTTCGGGTTTTAATTTTTTTCCCGCTTGCAGCACTTCAACCCCATCCATTTTTGGCATTTTAATATCGCACAGCACCAAATCGTAATCATTCTTTTTAATAAGCTCAATACCTTCTAGTCCGTCGCTAGCTTCCGCCAATTCGTAGTTTTTATTTTCTTCTGAAAGTATTTTTACAAGTACACGACGAATTGCTGCTTCGTCTTCAATAACCAGTATTTTTGCCATTATTAATGTGTTTGATGCTGAAAAAAGTTCTGTTAAACATTTTATTCTTCTGAAAAATCATCAATTTATCTTCAGCAATAAAATGCAGTCTGATAAAAATAAAACAATTAATGTGTTTTAAAAAAGATTGAAAGTTTTTATCTGAAATAATTCAGCAGAAAAATTATTTATTGATAATATGAATATCTCGCTGCGGAAACGGAATGCTAATTTTGTTGGCTCTAAACAAAGCATCGATTCTAAAACGTACATCACTTTTTATACGAGGGTCGGAAAAACTATCGTTGATGAAAAAGTTTAAATTAAAAATAAGTGCCGAGTCTCCAAAGTCGTTAAAAACTACATTAGGCTTGGGATTTTTAAGTACTCCTTTTTGCTCTTCTACACTTTGTAAAAGCAGTTTTTCTACCAAACGAGTATCGCTTCCGTAAGCAACTCCAACAGTAATAGTTTCTCTAGTTGTTTTGTGGTTTTGAGTGAAATTATAAACAACCTCAACTAAAAATATATGATTCGGAATAATAATAATTTTATCATCGCGCGTAATGGCACGTGTTGTTCGAAGTCGGATGTCTACTACTTTCCCTACCTTTCCATTGATTTCAATAATATCGCCAACATGCAACGATTGGTCCATGATGATTAAAATACCGGAAATAATATCTTGAAACAGGTATTGCAAAGCAAACCCCAAACCAACAAACAAAGCTGCCGAGGCAGTGAGCAACACGGTTAAATCGACTCCAGACGAACTTAATACCGCAATGACAACTAGAATGTAAACAATGTAATTTGCAAACTTAAACACGCTCATAAACTTCCGTTGGTCGTCTAACGGGAGTTTTGCGGTAATTAGTTTTCGTATTAATTTTAAAATATAATACGCTATTACACAGCTAAAAATAATAAGCAATACCGTACCTACACTTATAAATGTAGAATCGCCTTTATACAAAGGATACGCTAAGAAACTTTTAATAGCCCCTATGATATCGCCAAGAATCTCCTTCATCAGTATATTTTTTTTGTCTATTGGAAAGGAAAAAATCCTTCTCCAAAAAGAACATTTAAAACCAACTGCAATATAGAATATTCTCTACTTATATTTTAACCATTTATAAATTTCTTTGTAGCTTGGTTTCTTTCCATACATTAAAATTCCTACTCGGTAAATTTTTGCAGCTAGCCACACAATAAACAAAAAGGTAAGTATTAAAAATATAATTGAAGTAATAAGTTGCCACCAAGGTACGCCTGCTCCGCCAACGCCATTTGGCAAACGCATCATCATTACAATGGGCGATGTTAACGGAAATAGTGAAAACGCAACAGCAATGGGTCCGTGCGGATTTTCGAATACCGAGAAAAACCCAACGTAAATTCCTAACATCAATGGTGTTATTACAGGAAACATAAATTGTTGCGTATCCGTTTCGTTATCCACAGCAGCACCAATGGCTGCGTAAATCGAACTGTAAATTAAGTACCCCAACGAGAAATACACGAAAAAGCAAATAAGTAAAGTTCCCCACGGAATTTTAACCAACTCGTTTACGTATAACTGCACCTTATCTTGTGATGCCACTTCGTTGATAGTTTGCATTGCATCTGGAGAAATATTTGCTTTGGAATGCAGTGCATCGACTTCGATTCCCATCACCGATAAAACTACGTAAGTAAGTATTCCTGCGGAAATTATCCAGATGACAAACTGTGTTATTCCAGCCAAAGAAGTTCCGAGAATTTTACCAAGCATCAATTGAAACGGACGCACCGAAGAAATGATAACTTCGATAATTCGAGTTGTTTTTTCTTCGATTACACTTCGCATTACAAAAGCTCCGTAAATAATAATAAACATCATTATCAAATACCCAAAACCACCGCCAATAAAGGCTTTTAGTTCATTGATTCCTTTGAGGTTTTTCTCTCCACTAAAGTTCACAATATCCATTTCGTAATTACTTTCCAAGGTAGCTAAAACTTCAGGAGAAATATGTAAATCTTGTAATTTATGCTCACGAACGTTATGCCCAATTTTACCTTCGATACTGTTTAGAATATCCATGCTTGGCGATTCTTTTGTGTAAAACTGTATTTTATCAGCAACAGCATCTATTTTATTTCCTGCCGGAATATGGATAAGTCCGTAGTAACCTGCATTATGAACCGAATCTATAGCATTCTGCAAAGAAATATCCTGAAAATCTACATAAGTAGCTTCTTTTCCTTCTGTAAATTGATGGGAAAAAAACGGACTCTCATCAAGCACAGCAATGGTGCGTTTTTCTTCGCTATTTACACGTGCCAAATACACCACAAGCGCAATCATGGCAACAATTATAATCGGACTCAAAATGGTAAGAACAATAAAGGATTTGTTTCTTACCTTGGCCATATATTCGCGTTTAATTATAAGTAATAATTTATCCATTTAGTTGCGTTTTACCGTTTCAATAAAAA
Organism: Joostella sp. CR20; assembly: GCF_038433465.1. Lineage (NCBI taxonomy): Bacteria > Pseudomonadati > Bacteroidota > Flavobacteriia > Flavobacteriales > Flavobacteriaceae > Joostella > Joostella sp. CR20. Next base: position 18,077 of record NZ_JAESVF010000003.1, read on the forward strand.
TTTCGTTGGCAGTTGGAATTACTTCTACAAAGTGTTTTACAATTCCTTTCGTTGAAAGAAAACCTAGTAAATCATTGGCTGTATCGCCTTCGTTTAATTTAATTCTGAGTTTCAATTCGTCGTCCAACGATTTAAACTGCGCATCCGAAACTGTAAATTTGGTTGCCAATTCTTGTTTTAAAACTTCCTGCTGATGCGTATCAATACTAACTTCATACGTACCGTTTCTAAAGTTTCTTTTAATATCGATAAGTTTTCCGTCGAGAATTTTTTTCGATTTATTTATCAAAGCAATATGGTCGCACAGTTCTTCCACAGATTCCATTCGGTGTGTAGAAAAAATAACGGTTGCGCCATTCTCTTTTAAATGAAGAATTTCGTCTTTTATCAAACTTGCATTTATAGGGTCGAAGCCACTAAAAGGCTCGTCAAAAATTAAAAGTTTAGGTTCGTGAAGTACCGTAACCACAAACTGTATTTTTTGCGCCATTCCCTTTGAAAGCTCTTGTACTTTTTTATGCCACCAGTCTCCAATTTCTAAACGCTCAAACCAATATTTAAGTTTTTTTTGCGCATCGCTTTTGGTCATTCCTTTTAGTTGCGCTAGGTACATTGCCTGCTCTCCAACCTTCATACTTTTGTAGAGTCCGCGTTCTTCTGGCAAATAGCCTATTAATTGTACGTGGTCTGGTTTTAATTGTTCCCCATTAAAAATTACACTTCCGGTATCTGGATATGTAATTTGGTTAATGATACGTATAAAAGTTGTTTTCCCTGCTCCGTTTGGACCTAGAAGACCAAAAATACTTCCTTCGGGAATCTCCAAAGAAACATTGTTTAACGCCGTATAATTTCCGTAACTTTTAGAAACGTTTTGAGCGACTAATAAATTCGGCATATCAAATTGATTTTTTCAAAGATATTGGATATTAAAAAACTACAAAAAGAAAGTTTCATTATAGTTTTCTCTTTATATAAAATAAAAACCCACCCTCAAAAAAATCAAGGATGGGAAAAAATTGCTATGAAAAAGAAAAAATTAACACTAGGTTAGAACTAGTGTCTTTACAAAGATATATTTTTTTAGATAACACAAGTGTTAAATTATGAAAACATATCTTTTACTTTTTCAAAAAACGATTTATCGCTTTTCTCTGGTGTAGGATTGAAGTTATCATCTCCTAACATTTTCTCAAAGAATTCGCGTTGTTCTTTATTAAGTGTTTTAGGCGTCCATACATTTATATGTACGAGTAAATCACCTTGTCCGTAGCCATTTATACTTGGAATACCTTTTCCTTTAAGGCGAAGAATTTTTCCAGATTGGATACCTTCTTCCAACTTAATTCTCACTTTACCAGATACGGTATCTATTTCTTTTGAAGTTCCTAAGACTGCTTCAGCAATACTTACATACAAATCAAAATGAAGATTATCACCCTCACGCTTAAGTGTGTCGTGCTCTTGCTCTTCGATAGCCACCAACAAATCTCCAGAAATACTGTTGCTTCCAGGAGCTTCATTTCCTTTTCCGGTAACTTTAAGTTGCATTCCGTCTACAACTCCCGCAGGAATTTTGATAGAAACTGTTTCTTCTTTAACTATCATTCCTTGTGCATCAGCATCGGCTGGACGTTTATCGATAATCTGTCCTGCTCCACCACAAGAACTACACGTAGTAGCGGTTTGCATTCTGCCCAAAATAGTGTTGGTTACACGCATTGTTTGCCCAGAACCGTTACAGGTCGGACATGTTTTATACGTTACATCGGAAGCTTGAACTTTACGTCTAACTTTTACTTTCTTCTCAACACCATTAGCAACTTCTTCAAGTGTTAATTTAACACGGATTCTAAGGTTTGAACCTTTAACACGGGCTCTACCGCCTCCGCCACCAAAACCACCGAAGCCACTAAAACCTCCGCCACCACCAAAGGCACCGCCGAAAATATCTCCAAATTGGCTAAAGATATCGTCCATATTCATATGGCCGCTACCACCACCAAAGCCACCAGCACCATCAAAAGCAGCATGTCCATATTGGTCGTAACGCTGTTTTTTATTTGGGTCGCTTAAAATCTCATAGGCTTCCGCAGCTTTTTTAAACATGTTTTCGGCCTCTTTATCACCAGGGTTTTTATCTGGGTGATATTGAATGGCTTTCTTACGGTATGCTTTTTTAATTTCTGCAGCCGATGCGCTTTTATCAATTCCTAATATTTCGTAATAATCTTCCTTCATATAAATATGTTAGAAAGGTTTGTCCTTTCGGTTTTATGTTTTTTATTTTACATCAATCTTATGAGCCTTTTGCTCATACTTCATCTAAACTAATTTAACTGACAAATAGTCTTTAAATTATTGCCCTACTACCACTTTTGGATGACGAATTACTTTGTCGCCTAACTTGTATCCTTTTTCAATTACATCTACCAACTTCCCTTTTAAATCGTCTGAAGGCGCTGGAATTTGTGTAATTGCTTCATGAAATTCGGCATCAAAAGCGTCGCCTATATTTGCTTCAACAAGTTCTAAACCTTTATTGTTTAGAGTATTTCTCAATTTATTACTGATGAGTTCTACCCCTTTCAATAACTCTTTGTCTTCTGTTTTTGCAATTTCGTTTAAAGCTCTGTCAAAATCATCCAAAACAGGAAGCATAGAAACCATAATGTCTTGCCCTGCCGTTTTATACAATTCGATACGCTCTTTAGAAGTACGCTTTTTGTAGTTTTCAAATTCAGCAAAAAGTCTTAAAAACTTATCTTTTTCAGAAGCTAATTCTCCTTTAAGTTTTTCTTCAGCACTTATCTCTTCTACTTCTTCTTGTGTTTTGTTTGCTGTTTCATTTTCTGCTTCTTGTGCTGTTGCTTCTTGAGCTGCTACATTTTCTTCAGCAGTAATTTCTTCTTTATTAATATCTTCCTTCTTCGACATAAATATATTTTTAAATAACAATTGTTGTTATATATGTATTTTGCCTTGGTATTTCTACTGGCAAGTGTTTGTTTAATTTTATCTATAATGAGTTGGCAAAAGTATTGCCATTTATGATAAAATGTCAAAATGTCACCAATAAATTTTATCATAATTTTAGTAGTCTTATCAAAGAGTATTTATATTTTTGAATTACTAATCAATAAAAAGTAAAAAATGAAAAAGCGTATTTTATCGATTTCAGTAATAGCTTGTTTAGCTGTATTTACTGCATGTAAGAGTGATAAAAAGAATGAAACTACAACTTCTGAAGCAGAGGCTGCAACGGCTGTAACTGCAGAAGCGGTTAAGTTTAAAGCAATTCCTGCTGAAAGTACTATCGAATGGGTTGGAGCAAAACCAACAGGAGAGCACACTGGTACTATTGCAATTGAGTCTGGTGTAGTGAGTTTAAAAGATGGTAAAGTTGAAAGCGGAAACTTTTTAATCGATATGAATTCGATTACAGTTACTGATTTAGACGGTGACCAAAAAGCAAATCTTGAAGCACACCTTAAAGGAACTGTTGAAGGTAAAGAAGACCACTTTTTTAATGTAAAAGAGCACCCAACTGCATATTTTGAAGTTACTGGTGTTGAGCAAAAAGAAGGTAAAACTTATTTACAAGGAAACTTAGCAATTAAAGGAAATAAAAAGAATATTTCTTTCCCTGTTACTGTTTCTGAAAACGGAGATACTGTTACTGTTTCAAGTGAAAGTTTTACAATTGACAGAACTGAGTGGAATGTAAACTACGGTTCTAAGTCGGTTTTTGATGACCTTGGAGATAAGTTTGTAAACGACGATATCGAAATTAAAGTTACTGTAAAAGCTAAAAAAGCTTAATTACAAACACTTTATAAAATTATGATTAAGCCAGTTCCTCTCGGAATTGGCTTTTTTCATTTAATACGTCTTTTAAAGCAACCGAACTTTTGGTGTAACTAAAATTGAAACCTGTTTCTTCAATCTTTTTAGCACTTACTCTCTGGCTCGCATAAAGTAAGTATGCCATATCGCCTAAAATCAATTTCATTAATTGATACGGAATATTGGGTAGCAATAATGGCTTTTTATAAACTTCGGCAATTTCGTGTGTGAGTTTACTATTGGTTACAGGATTTGGTGCCACACCGTTATACACGCCTTCTAAACCGTTTTCTATAATATGAAGATACATTTTTGCAATGTCGGTAATATGAATCCAACTTTGCCATTGTTCGCCATCGCCAAAAATAGCACCTCCATAATAGCGAATTGGCTTTGCTATTTTGGGTAGCGCGCCTCCATTGGGAGCTAAAACTAACCCTGTTCTAACTTTTGCTACACTAAAATTATGCTTCTGTAAAGTATCGGCTGTGGCTTCCCATTGCGCAACAACTTCACCTAAAAAAGAATCATCGACAGTTTTTGTATCTTCATCATAATAATTAGTAAACGAATGTGGGTAAATCCCTATAGCCGATGCAGAAACAAACGACTTTATTTGATGATTTACAACTTTTGAAATTCCATTATCTAAGGTTTCAATCGACTTGATACGACTGTTTAGAATTCGCTTGCGGTTCATAGAATTCCAACGTTTAGAAATTGAAACACCAGCCAAATTTATAACTGCATCAACCTCATTAAAACAATCTAAATCTATTTTCCCTTTTTGCGGATTCCAATAAAAGCCTTTGTAGTTATTTTCATGCTCAATTTTATCCTTGCTGGTAGTTAAATAGTGCACAACATATCCTCTGTTGTGAGCAATTCTCACAATCTCTTCTCCTATCAATCCTGTTGCACCTGCAATTAAAATTTTCATAATATCAAATTCTACTATAAAAGTATAAACTTTCGGTTGTCTTCCTGCACATATTAAATAAGGTTTAACACTCTCATTATGAATATTTAACGGTATTACAGAAAATCCTTAAGCTTTTTTAACAGCCCTTAACATTTCTCGCTTTCCAGGAGGGCCAGGAAGCTTTTCAACTAAAAAGCCAACTTCAAGCATTGCTCTACGCACACTTCCCTTTGCCGAATAAGTTACCAAAACTCCGTTTGGCTTTAATGCGTCGTACATTTTTTGAAAGATGGAAACCTCCCAAAGTTCGGGTTGAACACGTGCCCCAAAAGCATCAAAATAAATAATATCAAAAACTGTATTATCTGTAATTTCTGAGAAGAATTGTTTTCTTTTTTTTAGCTGAAAGTTTTCTGAAATGGATTGAAAAGTTTCCCATTCGCATTGATGCATCTTCAAAAAATCAGCATGCAAGTTTTGCGCTTCCAATTGCTCGGAATAATTTAACAGATTAATTTCGTCCATAGAAACAGGATACGCCTCTACCCCTTCATACAAAACATCAACACCAAGCTTTTGAGCTTCCAAAAAAGTAATAAAAGCATTTAAGCCTGTTCCAAAACCAATTTCTAAAACAGCAACTTGTTTTGCTTTATTCTCTTTTAAAAACGGAAAAAAACCGCTTTGCAAAAACACATGATACGCCTCTTGAATGGCTCCGTGTTTTGAATGATAATGTTCATCTAAATCTTCTAAATAAATGGTTGAAGAACCATCGGAAGTTTGAATAATTTTTCGTTTCAAAACTATTTCTTTAAAAGCACTCCAGTAGCTTCAAAACTATACGTTTTAATTGGAGTTGTAATTCGTTCGATTTCTTCTTCAGGCTTTCCTGCGTCCATTGCATAGTGCTTTTGGTCTTCAACCGACATTAAATCGACAAAAGCTTTTCCGCCCAAAACAACTTCTTTTCCCTTGATATCTTTTGGCACAAAAAAGCCATAATCTTTAAACCTTACCATTGCCTCTTCGCCATTTTCCAAATCGAGTTTCATCCAACATCCTTTTGCATGACAAACATCTACAACCTTGGCTTTAAAAGTAAAGTTTGTAGTATCGCCAGCAGGTAGCTTTTGGTACGTCAATTGTGCATCGGCACTAGAAATTACATTGTTCACAGCAATTGTGTCGCCATATACATTGTAGTTTTTTGCGATTTCTTCACTAGAAGTTGTGTTTGAGTTACACGAAACCAATACAATTGCCAAACTATAAATAATGTGTTTAATTTTTATCATCTTAAATTTTAATTTTCAAATTGGAGTTTATAAACATTCATACAAAATAACTTATTTTTACAAGAAATAATCCATTTTTTGCTAGAATATTTTCTAATTTAGCAGGGAGTAAAAAACCTAAATCAGTTTACTTCTTTTAAAACCAAAAAGTAATTTAAACTGAACACACCAAACCAACCGCCTCATTATCTTTTTTGAGGTATTCAGAATAAAATAAAAAATAGTTTTTGACACTAACCGTCAAAAAAATAAATTCCCAAAAAAGCGGGATAAAAGTTGAGTTATGAGCAAGGAAACCATTACAAAAATTACAATTGAAAAAGCGAGTACTTCAAAAATAAACGAAGTAGATTTTAACAACTTAACATTTGGAAGTGTTTTTACGGATCATATGTTTGTTTCTGACTATGAAAACGGAGCGTGGACTACACCAAAAATTACTCCATATCAACAAATTTCTTTAGACCCTTCGGCTAGAGTTTTTCACTACGGACAAGCAGTGTTTGAAGGAATGAAAGCTTACAAAGATGAGCAAGATGCAGTTTGGTTGTTTAGACCAGAAGATAACTTTGAGCGTATCAATAAATCTTCTGAGCGTTTGGCTATGCCAGCTTTTCCGAAGGAATTTTTCATGGAAGGCTTAAACGAACTTTTAAAACTAGATAAAGATTGGATTAAAAAAGGGCTTGGAAATAGTTTGTACATCCGTCCGTTTGTTATTGCAACAGAGGCTGGTGTTTCGGCTTCGCCTTCATCAAAATACAAATTCATCATTATCTGTTCGCCAGCACAATCGTATTACGGTGGTGAGGTTCGTGTAAAAATTGCCGATCATTACAGTAGGGCTGCCAGTGGAGGTTTTGGTTTTGCAAAAGCCGCTGGAAACTACGCTGGGCAATTTTATCCAACAAGCTTAGCAAACAAAGAAGGTTTTCAGCAAATTATTTGGACAGATGCCAATACGCACGAATACTTAGAAGAAGCGGGAACCATGAATATCTTTTTTAGAATTGGAGATAAATTGATTACCTGCCCTACGAGCGATAGAATTTTGGATGGAATTACCAGAAAAAGTGTTATTGCTGTTGCTGAAGACATGGGAATTGATGTAGAAATTAGACCTATAAAAGTAACGGAAGTTATCGAAGCTGCCACTAACGGAAGCTTAAAAGAAATTTTTGGAAGTGGTACTGCTGCAGTTATCAACCCAATTGTTGGTTTTGGATACAAAGGTGATAAATGGGAGCTTCCTAAAGTAGAAAATGCTTTTGCAACACAAATTAAAAAGGCAATTTTAGATATACAATACAACCTAACCGAAGACAAATACGGTTGGCGTGTTGAAGTAAAATAATATAAGAATTTGTCCGAAAAGTTAGTTTTTCGTCAAACTGAGCTTGACTCAGTTTCTCATCTTACTTTTAAAAAAATGATGGGATTCTGAATTAAATTCAGAATGACTTTTTTATAAACTTTTCGGACATTCTTTTTTATTTATCTAATACTTTTTTAATATTGGGTTTAAAATAGTTTGGCCCTTTTAAAACCTTACCATCTTCTCGGTAAATAGGTTTTCCGTCTTCCCCTAACTTACTCATATTACTTAATTGAATTTCATCAAAAACATCTTCAATTACATGTTGCATTCCATGTTCTAAAATTGTTCCACACAATATATAAAGCATATCGCCAAGGGCATCGGCAACTTCAACTAAATCATTATTTTTTGCAGCTTCTAAATATTCATCATTCTCTTCTGCCATTAAGTTATGACGTAATATTATTTTAGACGCTTCCAATTGTGCTTTGGGCGTATTTGCAACACCCAATCCAAAAGCATTATGAAACTTAGCTACTGCTTGTAATTTATCTTTCATGTATTTCAGTAATTATTAGTTTGTATGTAAAAGGCTATTTTTATGTACTCAATAAAAGTAATGCATTAATAGTAGTACAAAGTACATATTTCATTAATTTTGCCAAAAATTCAAAGATTATGTTTAGTCGAGGTCAAATACTTTTTGCAGGATTATTTGCTATTACTTTTATTATAGTTACGATTATTAGCTATAAAAAAGACAGTAAAACGCATAAAAAGCAATATAAAGGAACAATTTGGGTTTTAATCGGCTTTATCATTTTCTTAATTAGCTTAACTTTTATTAAGTATTTAACAAAAAACTAAGAATAAACAAACCATAAGTTCATATATCGGCTTTTATTGTTAATTTTCCTACCTTAATTGAGAATTTTTATTATAATTTTCTTAAATTTGTCCCAAAGCAATCAACTTAAGCAATGATGATTTTCTTTACAATTTTATTCAGTCTGTTAATAATTAATGTGGTATTATTATTATTCAGCGTTAACAAACTTCCAAAAGCAACAAGCAAAACGAGTGCTGTTTACACTAAACAGTCTACTAAAAGTTTAAAAGCTGAAAAAGGAGTAAATAACGAAGAATACGATGTTGTTTTAAAAGAAGCAATATAATTTACGCACATTTTAATTATTCAAAAAGAATGTATTTAAAAATTCTTCAGGAAAAACGTATATTTTTCGTACATTAGGATTATTATATACCAAGCATTCCTATGAGAATTTTAAAATATCTAATATTTCTTTTTTTAATAGTAGCAATTGGTTTATCTATTTATGTAGCCATCCAACCAGATGATTACCAAATAGTAACCACAAGAGTTGTTAACGCGCCAAAGCCTGTTATTTACAACTATGTAAGCGATTTTAAAAAATGGAATAAATGGTCTGTTTGGTTTGACCAAGATCCTAATATGCATATTGAATATGGAGCTGTTACCGAAGGAGAAAATGCTTCTTTTAAATGGAATAGCGATATTTTAGGAAAAGGAAATATTGTTACTACATATGCTACACTAGATTCCGTAAGTCATAATTTAGAGTTTATAAAACCAAAAGAATCTAAAGCACACCGTTTTTGGTCTTTAGACGATACTGCAAATAAAGACGGAATTCTTGTTACATCGGGTATAGAAGGTAAACTTAGTTTTACAGATAAATTTGTGCTACTTTTTCAAAACAGTATGCAACACAATTTTGAAACCGATTTTAAAAGCGGACTCATAAAACTAGACAGTGTTGTAACTACCGATATGAAAAAGTATAAAATTACCACACAGGGCACCATTGAATACGGAGGTGGTTATTATTTATACCAAACTACTAGCACCAAACAAAACGAAGTACATTTAGCTACACAAAAAATGTTTCCAGAAATTGAAGCTTTTATGGAGCAAAACTACATGCACTCGTCTGGAGACGCTTTCACTATTTTCCAAGAGGAAGATCATGACAATAACACCGTTATATTTTCGGTATGCGTTCCTATAAAAGAAAAAGTAATTACTCCACCTGGAAGTACTATTTTATGCGGATTTATAGAAACTGGCAGTTATTTTAAAACGATATTAAAAGGAGATTATTCTAATTTAAACGAAGCTTGGAGCAAAGCTAGAGAAACAATTAAAACCAATAATACTATTGTAGTTGACTCTACTAAGAATCCGTTTGAAGCTTATGTAATAACTCCACAAAAAACATTCAATCCTGCAGAATTACTTACTGAGATATACATTCCTGTAAAACCTCAATATGTAAAACCAGTATCAACTGCGGCACCAATTTATTCATCTTCAGTATATAAGGAACCTACTACAACTACAGAAGAAATACAATAACGACACGATCGTATTTATTTCTTAGACTTACTTTTCAATTAAGTTTCTTAACGACCACGCCTCTTTCTTATTAGAAAGTATGGCTAAAAATGCTATGCTAAATAAACATAGTTCGATATAAATATCAAAATAGAGGATTTTAAAAATCTGTATTATAATTATTTAATAATATTTTCATTTTTGTCTTGACACAAAAACGAAACAAAAAAGTCAAGACGGATTTAAAAAATATCAGAAAATCTACGGAAACACCATCCACAGATAAAAAGAACTCGCTACGCTCAAACAGCTTTTTATCTCTCACCCCTACTGCTTCCTTGATTTTCAAAACTTTTTAAATAGGTCCATTTTATTACATATTTATCATTCTTAAATCAAGTTCACATTAAATATTAATAATATTACAAATTCTTCACTTTAAGATGAATAGTAGAAACATTATTCAGTAAAAATTCTTACTTATAACTGAATACTATTCTCAATACAGAAATCAGCAAAAACATACATTCAATTTTATAAAAAATCGTTTGAGTTTGATTTTTTAAATTCAAAAAATGATATTTTTTTATACACACCCCTAATTTTAATAGGGGTATTTTTAATAATTCAATAAAAATTAAAGATACACCCCCTTATTTTTTTCTCATAACATTTTTTTAACATAGTTTTAAGGAAACAAATCATTTAAATATGAAGAAAATTGAAGCTATTATTCGTAAATCGAAATTTGATGACGTAAGAGATGCGTTACATCAAGTAGAAGTAAACTTTTTTAGTTACTGGGATGTTACGGGAGTAGGTAACGAAAAGAAAGGCCATGTGTATCGTGGTGTAAGTTACAGTACAACCGACATTCAAAGACGGTATTTGTCAATCATTGTTTCAGATGAATTTGCTGAACGTACGATTGAAGCAATTTTAAAATCAGCATACACAGGAAATGTTGGTGATGGAAAAGTAATTGTATCTCCTGTAGAAGACGCCTATCGAATTAGAACGAGAGAAAAAGGCAAAGAATCATTAAAATAACCAAACTAAACTAATTTAAAAAACTCTTTTATGGAAACAAACGTTATAGAAGTGAACGCAGTTCTAGATATAATGTGGATAATGATCGCGGGAATCCTCGTGTTTTTTATGCAAGCAGGTTTTACACTTGTAGAATCTGGTTTTACAAGATCTAAAAATGTAATCAATATAGTAATGAAAAACTTAGTGGACCTTGCAGTAGGATCACTAGCTTTTTGGTTTATCGGATACACCCTAATGTACGGGGAATCCATCGGGAGCTTTATAGGCACCCCTTCCTTATTTTATAATGTAAGAGAAGATATGCACAACTTATTCTTCCAAACGGTATTCTGTGCTACAGCTGCAACAATTGTATCTGGAGCGGTTGCCGAGAGAACTAAGTTTTCTACGTATGTTATCTTTTCATTAATCATGACCACCATTATCTACCCTATTTCTGGACATTGGGTTTGGCAAGGAGATGGTTGGTTAACAAGTCTTGGATTTATAGACTTTGCAGGTTCGACTGTTGTACACTCTGTAGGAGGTTGGGCTGCATTAGTAGGTGCTATTTTAGTAGGACCTAGAATTGGAAAATACACAGAAGGAAAATCGAATGCTATTCCTGGACACAACATGATGTTTGGTGCTTTGGGGGTATTCATCCTTTGGTTAGGTTGGTTTGGTTTTAACGCAGGTTCTGAGCTTGCAATTAGTGGCGAGAGTTCTTTTAACGCTGCTGGAATTATTATCACTACCAATTTAGCAGCAGCTGCTGGAGCAGTAACTGCTTTAGTACTTACTTGGGTAAGATACGGAAAAGCTGAAGTATCTATGACACTAAATGGTGCGCTTGCTGGTTTAGTAGGAATTACAGCTGGATGTGCAGCCGTAAGTCCTGGAGGTGCAGCTATTATCGGGATTTTATCTGGATTAACAGTTGTTTTCTCTATTGAGTTTATCGACAAAAAACTTAAAATCGATGATCCTGTTGGTGCTATTTCTGTACATGGAGTATGCGGTGCTTTAGGAACACTACTTGTTGGAGTTTTTGCTACTGATGGCGGACTTTTATACGGAGGTGGTTTTGCGCAATTAGGTGTACAAGCTATCGGTGTTATCGGTATTGGAGCTTGGGCAGTTGTAACTTCGTTTATAGTACTTTACATCCTTAAGAAAACAATGGGACTTCGTGTTACCAAAGAAGAAGAAATTGAAGGACTAGATATGCACGAGCACGATGGTGCAGCATATCCAGACTTCACGATAGATCGTTAGTTAGTTTTTATTTAACTGGGTTAAAAAAGAACGGAGCGGTATTTGGCGGTACGCTCCGTTCGGTAACCCACTTAAAATGTAACAGTTAACATTTATTACCATTTGACCAATTCATTAAAACAACCAAACAATAAATTAACTATATATTATGAAAGCGATTACAAAAACAAATGTCGTAAAAAATATATTTTTCTTAGCTATTTCTTTAGCTAGTTTAAGCACTTTTGCACAAGAAGATAAAAAATTCTCATTTAGCGGTTCTGCCGATGTTTATTGGAAAGCAAACTTAAGCGGAACAAATGAAGCCGATGAAGACGGTAACTTTAACACTCCTCCTACTTCATTCGCAAACCGAAGCGGATTTTCATTAGGAATGGCAAACTTAATTGCTAGCTATGAAGGTGAAAAAGTAGGTTTTGTAGCCGATTTAGTTTTTGGTCCTCGTGGAGAAGACGCTGTGTTTTTATCTACAGGTTCATCAAACATTGTAAATCAGTTATACGTATATTGGAATGTAAGTGAAAAAGTAAGACTAACCATGGGTAACTTCAATACTTTCTTAGGTTACGAAGTAATTTCTCCTGTTGGAAACTTCAACTACTCTACGTCTTATATGTTTTCTTACGGACCTTTCTCACACACAGGAATTAAAGCAGATTTTACACTTTCTGATGATTTATCTTTAATGGTAGGTGTGATGAATAGTACAGATTTTACTGAAATTAACCTTGACGGAAGTTATACAGCAGGTGCTCAATTAGGATATAAAGGACAGTATTTAAACCTTATCTACGGAGCACAAACTGGACTTCCTGGAGAAACTTTCCAAATTGATTACACAGGTGGATTTGATTTATCTGATGCTTTCTACTTAGGAATTAATACAACGTACAACACTACAGATGGTTCTGGATTTTACGGATTTGCACTATATCCACAAATGACAACTTCAGAAAAATTCTCAATTGGGTTACGTGGGGAATACTTTAAAGAATTTGACGGAGGCGTTGGTGTATTTGGATTAGCTCCAGATAGCGATGCCGATGTTTTTGAGTTCACCCTTACTGGAAACTACTCAATTAGCGATTTAACCATCAAGCCAGAATTAAGATTTGATAGCGCTTCCAACGACATTTTCCTTGACGGAGATGACGAACCAACTGGAAGTCTTGCATCGTTTTTAATAGCGGCTGTATATTCTTTTTAATCAACCAAAAAAATTCTTTGTCTTAAACCGCAAAGAATACCTCCTCAAAACACGAGGATAAAAAGAAATTTAAAAGTAGCCGTTTACTCGTTCTAAGTAGTAACCCGAGGGTTACGAAGCCTGGTGGTGGCTCCACCAGGCTTTTTTATTTTAACTCTTTTTAATTCCCATGCAGCAAACGCTTCATGTTTACATCTTCGTAATTTCTTCGAACAAACTCCAACGCAACACGCACTACCTGCCCCATCGATCTACATTTTTTAAACTTCATATCCATGGTATAGTCATAAAGTTCAGATTTTAATTGCTGTAAATTTTTAGGGGTTGTAATTGTATCATTTACCATACAACGCAACAACGCTTTGAGTCGCTTTTTGGAGGTTAACACACGCTTTGCTAATAACGAACGCTCTTCTTTTTTGTACTGCTCAATAGATGCTGGCTTTAATCGCTCTTGCACCATTTCAACCATTTTAAAATTCTCTTTAAAAAACTGTGGTTTATACACCTTAAAATTCCCTTCGTATGATTGTTGATCAAAATCGATTGCTCGTATTTTAAAAATTACATTATCAAAATCGTGCACAGGAATTACCACATAATTATAAGAACGCATATCGCCTAAAAGCCTGATCATGCAACGCTCGTTAAACTTAACAAACTCTTTTGCTATTTGACTTTTTTGTATTTCGGTACAATTTGGCAATGCATTTTTTATAAAATCGTCGCCCGGAATTCCTGAAATATGCTCCTCAATTAAAGTGTCTTCAAAAACAGCAAAATTTATACGATTTGGCGACAAAATATGCTCCAATTCTAAACCATAAATCCGAGATGCATCAGCTTTTTTAACGTAGATATAGGTGTAATTATCATTTAAAATGTTTCTAACTTTTATTCTGAAAGGTTGCGAATTTCCGAAGGTGCAAAAATCTATCGCATCAATATTTAAATACTGAAAAATATCTTCATTTCCATCAGAAAAAATCAAAGTATATACCTTTTTCAAATGATAATCAATCTCTGGACGCTCAAATTCAGAATAATAAACACGTATCCAAAGCGTATCATTATCATCCTCATCATACACTACAACCGACCCCGAAAATCGCAATAAATCGTCATACGAAATCGGAATTTTAGTTGTTCTGTTATAGCGCTCTAAATAAGTTAAAAACCGCTCGTTTACAGGATACGATGGCTTTTTCTTCGACATTAACTTCTCGCTCATATATTTTTTCTTAGGTTTTTATCAAATTTAATCTATATTATTGTAACAATTCTATCACGGAATCGTCAAGTTAATAGCATCAACTTTAAAAAGAAAATTTTGGAAACTATTCTTACCGTTAACAATCTAACTAAAAAATTTAATTTTTTAACTGCTGTCAGCGATCTTTCTTTCACTATAAAAAAAGGAAACGTATACGGAATTTTAGGCCCCAACGGTAGCGGAAAGTCGACTACACTTGGTATTGTACTAAATGTGGTTAATAAAACTTCGGGAGATTTCCATTGGTTTGACGGGAATACCTCAACGCACCAAGCCTTAAAAAAAGTAGGTGCTATTATTGAGCGCCCTAACTTTTACCCGTACATGTCGGCTGTTGAAAACTTAAAATTGGTTTGCAGAATTAAAGAAGTTCCCGAAAGTAAAATTGAGGAAAAGTTAGAGCTCGTTGGTCTTTTAGAACGTAAAAACAGTAATTTCAAAACCTATTCGCTAGGGATGAAACAGCGTTTAGCAATTGCTTCTGCACTGTTAAACGATCCTGAGATTTTAATTTTAGATGAACCCACAAACGGTCTCGATCCGCAAGGAATACACCAAATAAGAGAAATTATCAAGAAAATTGCAGCTACTGGAACAACTATTCTTCTGGCTTCACACTTGTTAGATGAAGTTGAAAAAGTATGCTCGCATGTAATTATTCTACGCAAAGGTGTAAAATTGTATTCCGGACGTGTTGATGAAATGATTTCTAGTCATGGTTTTTTTGAATTGAAAACCGAAAAGGAAAACGAACTTTTAACTTTCTTACAAAACAATGCAGCCTTTGGTTCAGTTAAAAATGAAAACGGACTAATTACAGCTTTTTTGAACGAACCTTTGGATGCAAACTCGCTTAATCAATTACTGTTTGATAACGGAATAATTCTTTCGCATTTAGTAAAAAGAAAAGAAAGTTTAGAAGAACAATTCTTGACGCTCACCAAAAACTAAATCGAAACAACCAACACATTATTTTACTTTCCAACAAATAAAAATACAGATGAAACGACTTCTTCAAATAGAATTTATAAAATTGTGGAACAACCGCGCCAGCAAAGTTTTAATCATTACATACTTTGTGCTGCTAACTTTTATTGCACTCTTTGCTGCAATAAAATTTGATATTGGCAATGTACATTTTCAATTGGCAGATCAGGGCATTTTTAACTTCCCATATATTTGGCACTTTAACACCTATATTGCGGCTTTTTTCAAACTCTTTTTGGCGATTGTTATCGTCTCGATGATGTCTAATGAATACAGCAATAAAACTATCAAACAAAACCTTATTGATGGTTTGAGTAAAAAGGAATTCATCCTTTCAAAATTTTATACTGTAGTTGTTTTTGCAGCTATTTCTACCGTTTTCATCTTTATCATTTCACTTATTCTAGGACTTATTTATTCTGATTTTAATGAATTGAGCATCATTTTTTCTGACTTAGAATTTCTCTTTGCCTTTTTCACTAAGTTACTCGGATTCTTTTCCTTCTGTTTATTCTTAGGAATTTTGGTAAAACGTTCAGCGTTTGCACTCGGATTTTTAATTATTTGGCAAATTATTGAAGGGATTTTCTTCGGAATTATAAGCTGGAGAACATCCATGGATACTGCAAATAGCATTTTACAGTTTTTCCCGCTCACAGCATTGAGCAATCTTATCAAAGAACCTTTTAGTCGTTTAAAGGCTGTACAATCGGTAGCCAACCAAATTGGAGAACCCTACACGCTTGATTATTCGGTACATTGGTATGAAATTTTAATTGTACTTGCGTGGACATATATCTTTATTTTCTTATCTTACAAATTACTTGAAAAACGAGACCTATAAGTACAAATGAAATCCCCAACCAATCATTTAACCTATTTATTTTTACTTTTTGTAAGTACATTTTTTGCGCAAACCCCTAACACTTTACCAAATGATTGTGTAAATGCTGTTACCGTTTGCGAAAGTACTAGATATTCTTCCAATGCTGCAGGAATTGGCATTCAAGAAATCAACACTAACAATTCATGTTCTAGCATGGAACACAATAGTTATTGGCTAAAAATTTCTATTGTTCAAAACGGCACCCTTGGTTTTATTTTACGTCCCGACAATCCTGATATCAATGTAGATTACGACTTTTTCATTTATGGACCTAATGCAACCTGTACAAGTTTAGGCTATGCTATACGCTGTTCTACAACAAATCCGATGGCAGCTGGTCAATCAAACAATTTAACTGGACTCAATGAAACCTCAATAGAAACCTCGGAAGGGCCTGGAAGAGATGGTGATAGTTTTGTTAAATGGTTAGACGTTAAAGTAGGTGAATCGTATTATATTGTAATTGACAGACCAATTGGAGATGGTGGCTTTAGCATTGAATGGACAGGAAGCACTACCGTTGGTAAATCGCCTTTCCCTCCTGCTCCAACTGCGGCAAAGATTGCAGATCAAAATATTTGTAATACATCAGGAAGCGAAACATTTGACCTGAATAATTTTAAAAGCCAGATAAATTCTGACCCTGCCAATAAAATTTCATTTTTTGATACTGAAGCAAATGCTAACGACAATATTTCTCCTTTGTCAAACATTCAATTACTTTCAGAAGAAGAAAAAACTATTTACGTAAGAGTAACTAACCCGAACGGATGTTTTTCAATTACAGATTTTAAAATTTCGGCATATTCAATTCCAGAAACCAACGATATAGATTTATCACAATGTGATTTGGATAACAATTCCACCGACAAAAAAACTAGATTTAACCTGCTTCAAGCAATCGATAGAATTACTCCTTCTCCAACAAATACCGTATTTTTTTATAAAAGTATTACTGATAGAAATGCAGATACCCCCATTACAACTCCAGAAAATTATTTTGCTACTGACCAAGATAAAATCTATATTAAAACTGTAAGTCCGTTTGGTTGCTCTTCGGAAGGAACTCTTACCTTGAATGTCGTACCAACACTTGCCAGTTTACAAGAAATTGGTCCTTTTCATACTTGTGAGGATATGTCAGGTATTACTCCTGTAACAGGAACTTTCAATTTAAAAGATATCAAAGAAGTATATTTTAAAAACTTAGATGTTGCACTTTACGAGTCTAAAACAGATGCTTCATTAGAAAATAATAAAATTACAACCGACATTTTCACTACGGAAAATATCACGCTTTATGCACGAATAGAAAATTCATTAGGATGCGAAAGTGTAAAACAATTTGATTTGATTGTTGACAAGAAACCTATTGTTAATCTCCCTAAAAACATACCGCTTCTCTGCTTAAACAATCCATCCATACAACTAGAAGCCGACAGTGGTTTTGATCAATACGAATGGGTAAAAGTTAATTCTGATGGAAGCACAATAACTATCAGCAACAACAGAAAAGTAATCATAACTTCCCCAGGAATGCATCAGCTTGTTATAAGCAACAATTATTATGACGCTACTGGAACTACCATTATAAATTCATGTTCGAACGTTGCAGACTTTAATATTTCAGCTTCAAATGTGGCAACTTTCACTCAAGAACCACTAATTGAAGATATTTCCGATAATAACAGAATTACAGTTTTTGTTAATGGTGAAGGGAATTATACGTATGCAATTGACAATGCCGCTGGGCCATACCAAACAAGTAACGTATTAGAAAATGTACCAAAAGGATTTTCTACTATTTATGTGAAAGATGAGAATGGCTGTGGTATTGTAGATAAAACTATTTCGGTAATAGGTTATGATAAGTTTTTCACTCCAAATGAAGATAATTATAACGATTATTGGAAAATATACGGGATCAACGCTACAACACAAGCCAATACAATAATATATATTTATGACAGATACGGAAAACTTCTCAAGCAACTACATCCGCTAGATCAAGGTTGGGATGGAACTTTTAACGGCATTCCTCTCCCTGCTTCCGATTATTGGTTTACTGTAAAACTAGAAGATGGTAGAGATTTTAAAGGGCATTTTACTTTAAAGAGATAGAGTTTTAAAAAACTATCATTTTAAGAATTGAATGTTAAGCTCTATTAATTTTTCATTTTAAACTTACAAAAGACATTTTTTTATTTGTGTTCGTTGATGCGCTTCGTAATTGTCTTTACACGAAAACAAACTAAATTAACGTGAGTTCTACATAAAAAAATGAATATATGATAAAATTGACCTATTAAAAACACATTGAAAATCAAGGAAGCAGCGTAGGCCGATAGATAAAAAGCTGTTTGAGCGTAGCGAGTTCTTTTTATCTGTGGAGGAGGATTCCGTAGATTTTCTTATGTTTTTTTAATCAGTCTTGACTTTTTTGTTTCGTTTTTGTGACAAGACAAAAATGAAAGTATGATTAAAAAGTTAAAATTACCCTATATTCACATTTATACTGAACTGAGGTTAAATTAACAGTCACTTAGATTAACCCCTACAGCCAAGCCTCCTTCGGAAGTTTCTTTATATTTAGAATTCATGTCTTTTGCGGTTTCCCACATGGTATTTACCACTTTATCCAAAGGCACTTTTACATTTTTTGGATCGGTTTCTAAAGCTAATTCCGCAGCATTAATCGCTTTGATAGCTCCCATCGAATTTCGCTCGATACATGGAACTTGCACAAGTCCAGCAATTGGATCGCAGGTAAGTCCTAAATGATGTTCCATAGCAATTTCCGCAGCCACTAGCACTTGATCTGGATTACCACCCAAAAGCTCCGTAAGCGCTCCTGCTGCCATTGCCGAAGACACACCTATTTCTGCTTGACAACCACCCATAGCAGCAGATATAGTAGCTCCTTTCTTAAAAATACTTCCTATTTCTCCTGCTACCAACAAAAATCTTTTAATTTCATCAAAGCCAGCATCGTGATTTTCAATCACCATATAATACATCAACACTGCAGGAATTACCCCAGCACTCCCATTGGTTGGCGCTGTTACAACACGCCCAAGTGCTGCGTTTACTTCGTTTACTGCAATTGCAAAGCAACTTACCCATTTTAAAATTTGTCGGAATTTCACCTCTGTTTTCCGGATGGCTTCCAACCACTCTTGGGGTGAATTATAAGCGATATCTCCTTTTAATTTTTGATGCGTATCAAAAGCTCTTCGGCGTACATTTAATCCTCCTGGCAAATTCCCTTCCGTATGGCAACCCGTGTACATACACTCCAACATAGTGTTCCAAACACGTTGAAGTTCCCTATCGATTTCCTCATCTGAACGTAGTGAACGCTCGTTTTCCAAAACAATTTCAGAAATACTTTTATCTTCTTGATGACAGTAAGCCAATAATTCTGTCCCTTTTTGTGTAGGGAATGGAAAGGTTTTTAAGGTTTGTAAATTTTCTTTTGCATGTGTCAGCTCCTCCTTCACCACAAAACCTCCTCCAATGGAATAGTATGTTTCAGAAATACTTTCTCCAGAACTAAGTGTAGCCTCAAAAGTGAGTCCATTGGCGTGAAATGGTAAAAAATCTCTATGAAAAACGATTCCCTCTTCACAGTTAAAATCAAGCGATTTTTCACCATTAAAGTTTAAAATACAATCGGTTTTTATAGCATCTACAATGCCTTGAATATCCTCAATGGGTACGTACTCTGGATCTGCACCCGACAATCCGAGTAGAATTGCCAAATCGGTTGCATGCCCTTTACCAGTTAAAGAAAGTGAGCCATACACATGTATTTTTACTGCTTCGACTTTTTGAAAGTTTCCTCCTTCTTTTAGTTCAGCAATCCAACGTTCGGCTGCTCTCCAAGGTCCTAAAGTGTGAGAACTCGATGGTCCCACTCCAATTTTCAACATGTCGAAAACACTAATACACTCCATTACGAAATCGTTTAAGATGGTGGCAAATATACATTTTGTTATGAAAGAAATTGAAACTCAAAATCAATTTTTTTCGATAGTTCTAAAAGTGAGGTTAATTCTTGGCGAATGTACTGTTTTTGTAGGCGGTAATCGATGTAACCAAAAAGTTTGCGTAGTGCCTTTCATCTCCAATAAACTCCCGTTTTCTAGAACAACATCTACTTTCTCTTTTGTTTCTTTATGTTTGAATGAAAACTTTCGAGTTGCCCCGAAAGTCACCGAGGCAATCGCTCCATCTTTTTTTAAATCTACTTCTCCGTCGCTGTGCCAAGCCATTCCCTCACTTCCATCGTGATATAAATTTAAAAGGCAAGAATTAAACGTTTCTCCCGTATGCGCTTCTACTTTTGCTTTTAACTGTAATAAAGTTTCACTCCACGGAAGTGCAAATTTTGTAGTTTTTGAATAGGTGTACGGATATTTTTCATCTCCGTACCAAGCCACTTTCCGTTTTGTAACTATCCTTTTTCCGAAGATAATAGCTTCATCATTCTTCCAAGATATCTCCTTCAATAAAGTAATGTAGAAATTTTCATTTTCCTGCTGATTAAATATTTTTCCGTAGTAAAAAACTGTACCGTCACGAGGTAATAAATTTCGTAAATGAGGAGGTGTTGCATCAAATAAATCCATAGTTCAAAATAAAGAAATATCATCACAACAACGAAAATTTTCACATAATATAAACAGCAATCTCGCTTTTTGTTCACTAAATTTGTAAGATGCGATTTAAGATACAATCAGACTACAAACCCACAGGAGATCAGCCCAATGCAATTAAGCAATTGGCAGCAGGAATTGAAAGTCAAGAAAAATACCAAACACTTTTGGGTGTTACGGGTTCGGGAAAAACTTTTACGGTTGCAAATGTTATAGAAACGGTGCAAAAACCTACCTTGGTTTTGGCGCATAACAAAACATTGGCGGCGCAATTGTATTCTGAATTCAAGCAATTTTTTCCTGATAATGCTGTGGAATATTTTGTGTCGTATTACGATTATTACCAACCTGAAGCATACATCCCGGTAACTGGAACTTATATCGAAAAAGATCTTTCAATTAATGATGAAATTGAAAAGCTCCGTTTGAGCGCCACTTCATCTTTACTTTCTGGAAGAAGAGATGTGTTAGTAGTAGCTTCGGTTTCGTGTTTGTACGGTATCGGAAACCCTATCGAATTTCAAAAAAATGTAATTTCTATTGAAAGAGATCAGGTCATTTCTCGCACCAAATTATTACACCGTTTAGTGCAAAGTTTATACGCGCGAACAACCGCCGAATTTACCCACGGAAATTTTCGTGTAAAAGGCGATGTTGTAGATGTGTATCCTAGTTATGCTGACGATGCTTTTAGAATTCACTTTTTTGGGGATGAAATTGAAGAAATTGAAGCTTTTGATCCTACCACCAATAAAGTTTTAGAAAAATACGACCGACTGAATATTTATCCTGCGAATATGTTTGTTACCTCGCCAGATGTATTGCAAAATGCAATTCATCAAATTCAGGATGATTTGGTAAAACAACTCGATTATTTTAAAGAAATTGGAAAACCTTTGGAAGCTAAACGTCTTGAAGAGCGTACCAATTTCGATTTAGAAATGATTCGTGAATTGGGGTATTGTAGCGGGATTGAAAATTACTCAAGGTATTTGGACGGCCGACAACCTGGAACACGTCCTTTCTGTTTGCTGGATTATTTTCCAGACGATTATTTAATGGTGATTGATGAGAGTCACGTTACAGTTCCACAAGTACATGCCATGTATGGTGGCGACCGAAGCCGAAAAGAAAATTTGGTTGAATACGGATTTAGACTTCCTGCAGCCATGGATAACAGACCGCTAAAATTTGAGGAATTTGAAGCCTTACAAAACCAAGTGTTGTACGTAAGTGCGACACCTGCCGATTACGAACTTCAGTTAAGTGACGGCGTTTATGTTGAGCAAGTTATTCGCCCTACAGGGTTGTTGGATCCTATTATTGAAGTGCGCCCAAGTGAAAATCAAATTGACGATTTAGTGGAAGAAATTCAGCAACGCGTAGAAAAAGACGAACGCGTTTTGGTGACTACACTAACCAAACGTATGGCTGAAGAATTGAGTAAATACCTCACTCGCATACAAATTCGATGTAGATACATTCATAGTGATGTTGACACTTTAGAACGCGTTGAAATTATGCAAGATTTACGAAAAGGTATTTTTGATGTTTTGATTGGTGTTAACCTTTTAAGAGAAGGTTTGGATTTGCCCGAGGTTTCTTTGGTAGCCATTTTAGATGCCGACAAAGAAGGATTTTTACGCAGTGCTCGTTCGCTTACACAAACGGTTGGTAGAGCCGCTAGAAATTTAAACGGAAAAGCAATTATGTATGCTGATAAGATTACCGATAGTATGCAAAAAACAATTGACGAAACCAATTACCGTCGTGAGAAGCAAATAAATTATAACACCAAACACAATATTACACCTAAAGCTTTAAATAAGAATCTGGATAGTGCTTTGGGAAAAAATTCAATTTCTACCTACCAACTTGAAAAAGAAGCCGCTCGACAAGCCGCTGAACCTGAATTAGATTATTTGCCAAAAGAGAAAATTGAAAAAATTATTAGAGACAAACGTAAAGCGATGGAAAAAGCGGCAAAAGATTTAGATTTTATGGAAGCTGCCAAACTTCGTGACGAAATTAAAAGTTTACAGGAACGCGTCTAAAAATATTTCCCATGCCTACTTTTACTATAAACGGAGCCAACATACACGATATTTCATCTTTTTATACTGAAATAAATCGGGTTTTTATGGCTGATGAAGATTGGAAAATAGGTGAAAGTTTAGATGCTTTAAACGATCTTTTTTACGGCGGATTTGGAGCGCTAAAAGAAATTGATGACTTCGATTTGGTTTGGACAAACTCACAAAAAAGCAAAGAAGATTTAGGTAAAAAAACAACGTTAGCGTATTACTACAACAAATTAAAAGCGCCCGAAATTTTCAATACTAAGTTTGTTCAGCAAAAAATACAGGAATTAGAAAACGGTGAAGGACAAACATATTTTGAAATTATAGTTGAGATTATCGAAAGTCATTCGCAGATACGTTTTATAGATGCATAAAAAAAGCCTCAATAATTGAGGCTTTTAAAAATACTTAAACTAACTAACTCCTATTACGAAAGTTCGATCAATCTTTTTGGTTTTGGTAAAGCTTCTTCTTTTTTAGGTAAATTCAATACTAAAATTCCAGCTTCATAAGTTCCATCAATATTATCTGTATTTACTGATTCTGGTAGTGTAAACATTCTTTTAAACGAAGCTAAACCAAATTCTTTTTTACTGTATTTAGCTGAATCGTTATGCTCTTCACTTTCGTTTTTTACTTCCGCAGAAACCGTTAATACATTTTTATCTACTTCAACTTTAAAGTCTTCTTTTTTAAATCCTGGTACTGCAAACTCTAAGTTGAATCCTGCATCACTTTCTTTAATGTTTACAGCAGGTACAAACGATTTTGCATTCATAGTACCTCCAAACCAATCTGGATTAAACACTTCATCAAAAAATGTTGGAAATACTGGGTTACTTCTTTTTACTAGGCTCATAACTTTATATTTTTAATTAAACTTTAATTTTAATAATTGTTACAAGCCTTAAAACAAATTTAGTTCCAATTCAATTTTAATGACTTTTTGACGTCTTTACGCTGATGATTAATGACAAAATGTCGCTTTTAATTATAATGTGTCTTGAAAATATCTATTAACACTTCTGGCGGAATAACTTTGTTTGGATAATTATTCATCACTTTTAACACTTGATTGGTCGCAAAAGGACTCAAGCCCATGCGCAAACCAAACTCTTTTAAGCGCTGTATTTCCTCTGGATGATTTTCTTGATCGATATTCATCAACAACACCAAGCGATGAAATTGTAAGATACGTTGCGACTCTGGGACTGGTGGCACATACGGAGTAGAAGTATTGTTAAACAAGGTTTCCAATTCGGTTTCAGAAACACCTAAATGCGTGGCAATCGTTTTAATAAAAGCGTACTCCTGCTCGTGTACCACTTTATCTGCATTTACCAAAGCAATCATTTCGGCAAGCAGACTCAACTTTTGATTTTTTTCATTCATTTTTTTTGGGGCTAATCGTTATTGTAACTCTAAAATAGAAAATTATTTTCTGAACCCTTAATTTTATCATAAATCTTCCGTAGAAAATAAATTAAATCAAACTAATTAACTCAAAAAAGTGTATCTTGCACTAAATTCACTATTACCCTATTGGTTAAATAGATTAATTATGATTGAGACTGAAAAAAGAATATATACTGAAGAAGAAATTCAGCAGTTAAACAAAAAATACAAATCCTTATCAATTCAAGAACGAATTGCTGCATTATACGACGATTTTGATGAAGCAGAAGTAATGCTTACCAGTTCTTTTGCAGCTACATCGGCCTTTTTATTACATCTTTTTTCTGAAGTAAAAAATGAGCAAAAAGTATATTTTATCGATACAGGATTTCACTTTCCTGAAACACTTGCGTACAAGGAAAAGTTGACCAAATTATACAACTTAAACGTAAGCTCGATAAGCGCACTTCAAGAAGAATATGAGTTTACAGTAAAAGACGAAACCTATAAAAAAAATCCTGAGTTTTGTTGTAGTATTAACAAGGTAAAGCCATTAGATTTGATTAAAAAGAAATTTAATGTTTGGGTTTCTGGGTTGATGGAATGGCAAAGCGACCACCGCGCTACACTCGATATTTTTGAGATGAGAGGCGAAATTTTAAAGTTTTATCCGTTACTTGATATCACAAAAGAAGAAAGAGACGAATACATTCAAAAACATCAACTACCGTTTCATCCATTAGTCTCACAAGGCTACAACTCTATCGGTTGTAAACATTGTACAATTCCTGGAGAAGACCGAAGCGGAAGGTGGAACAACAGCCCGAAAACGGAATGCGGATTGCATTTGTAATTAGATTTGATTTAATAATTTAACATGAAGTATGGACTTAGAAAGAAATAAAGCCAATGCCATTGCTTTTTACAAAACAGCGTATGAGGGAAACCCAAAAAAGGCAGTAGAACTTTACGTAGGGAATGAATACATTCAACACAATCCGCTTGTCGCTGACGGACCAAATGCTTTTATAGCATATTTTGATAGAATGCAAAAGGAGTATCCTAAAAAGTCTATAGAATTTGTAAGATGTATAGCTGAAGGTGATTTGGTTGCTTTACACACGCATCAAATTTGGCCAAATAATGACCAATATGTAACAATGGATTTCTTCCGGTTTGACGAAAATGGTAAAATCTGCGAGCATTGGGATTCCATTCAACAAGTCCCTAAAAAGTCAGCAAATCCAAATACAATGTATTAGACCAATGCTCTAGGCCAACATTTAATGAAGTAAAGTTGAAGATATATTAATTTAATTTTCAACCAACGCAGTTTGCTCAACAAAATCAAACCTTACCATTCCATCTTCATCAATTTTGGTAAGTGTTACTTCTTGTAATGTATTCACCAAAGCAGGATTCCAAGGCGCTTTTACTTTCACATAATTCTCTGTAAATCCGTAAATATACCCTTCTTTGTTCTCTCCTTCAAACAACACAGTACGTTGCGTATTTAACTGACTTTCGTAAAATGCTCTTCGTTTTTTTGCTGAAAGTCCTCTCAACATTTTACTGCGCTTTGCACGTACTTTATTTGGAACTACGCCATCCATTTCGGTTGCCAGCGTATTATCTCTTTCAGAATACGTAAACACGTGTAAATATGAAATATCCAATTCATTTAAAAAATTATAAGTCTCCAAAAAGTGCTCTTCTGTTTCTCCAGGAAAACCAACAATAACATCCACTCCAATACAAGCATGAGGCATTGTTTCTTTTATTTGACTTACGCGATCGACATACAATTCGCGTTGATATCTTCTACGCATCAATCCTAAAATATGGTTGCTTCCACTTTGTAAAGGCACATGAAAATGCGGAACAAAAGTACGACTTTGAGCAACAAAGTTGATGGTTTCATTTTTTAGTAAATTCGGTTCAATAGAAGAAATTCGGAGTCTTTCAATTCCTTCTACTTCATCTAAAGCAGTTACAAGTTCGTAAAAAGTATGTTCGTGTTTTTTATTTCCAAACTCCCCTTTTCCGTAATCCCCAATATTAACTCCTGTAAGTACAATTTCTTTAATGCCTTGCTCAGAAATCTCTTTGGCATTCTTTAAAACATTTTCCAAAGTGTCGCTACGAGAAATCCCACGAGCCAACGGAATTGTACAGTAGGTACATTTGTAATCGCAACCGTCTTGCACTTTTAAAAATGCACGCGTACGATCGCCAATAGAATAACTTCCTACATAAAAATCGGCTTCTTCAATTTCGCAACTATGCACTTCACCGAAATCATTTTTAGAAAGATCATTTAGATAATCTGTAATTTTAAACTTTTCGGTAGCACCCAACACCAAATCCACACCATTTACATCGGCAAGTTCTTCTGGTTTTAACTGCGCATAACATCCAACAGCCACCACAAACGCATCGGTATTTACTTTTTGCGTTTGCTTTACAATCGATTTAAAACGTTTATCTGCATTTTCGGTAACCGAACACGTATTGATAACGTAGATATCTGCTTTTTCAGAAAACTCTACTCTATCAAAACCTTCTTCGGTAAAACTACGAGCTATGGTTGAAGTTTCAGAAAAATTCAACTTACAACCCAGTGTATAAAATGCAACTTTCTTTCTTTCCATGAATCCTTTTTTAACGCCTTTCACTATTTATCAAAATTCAATTCTGAAAAATATCACTAATAAATAAAGTGTGATTTTATCAACTTTTGTGCATGATAAATAAGCCTGCAAATATACCAACTTATTTGGAGGTATTAAAGAAATTGAATGACTGTTAGTTATTTTTAAGTAAAAAAATTTTCATTTAAACACCTAACAATTAAGTATTTGTAAAGATTACTCTTTTCTCCACCTTTTTGTAATCTCGAAAACATGACTCAAAATAGCTTCTTCTTCAGCATTAAATTCACAATTACGACGCTCCATCATGGCTTTTGCAGTAACAAATGCTTTTTTGGGCTGATATGTAGTAAATCCGCCAGTTCCTCCCCACTGAAAACTAGAAATAAAATTGCGCTGGTAACCACTTCCAAAAATATTGGCGCTCACTCCTACCACTGTTCCAGTATTAAACATGGTATTAATTCCACATTTGCTATGATCGCCCATCATGAGTCCGCAAAACTGCAATCCAGTTTTAGCAAAGTTTTCGGTTTCATAATTCCACAAACGTACCGGCGAATAATCGTTCTTTAAGTTTGAACTATTTGTATCGGCGCCAATATTACACCATTCTCCTAAAACAGAATTCCCAAGAAAACCTTCATGTCCTTTATTAGAATTTGCAAAAAGCACCGAATTGTTAACTTCTCCGCCTATTTTACAACCAGGACCAATAGTAGTTGGGCCGTATATTTTAGCTCCCATTTTCACAATAGCATTTTCACCTAACGAAAATCCGCCACGAATAATACTACCTTCCATCACCAAGGAGTTCTTTCCTAAATAAATAGGTCCGTTAGTAGCATTTAACGTACAAAACTCAACAGTAACACCTTCTTCTAAAAAGATGTTTTCAGGAGCAATTACATTATTTGTTGTAGGAATAGATTGACTGTTTCTTCCTGCAGTTAACAAATTAAAATCGGCTTCGAGCGCTTCTCCGTTTTTTGAAAAAATATCCCAAGTGTTTTGAAGTTGAATGCAATCGCCTTCGTACTCAATCGCTTCGTATGTAGATAAATCAACATCTTCTTGACCTTCCGTAGTATAGAAAGCAACCACTTCTTCCCCAGAAAAAATAGCTTGTTCTTTCTCTAAATTCTTCACAAGCTCTACCAAATCTTCATTTGGCAAAAAGGAAGCATTGATTAATACGTTTTCTTCCATTTCCACCATCGGATATTTTTCAGCTAAATAATCTTCAGTAATTGTGGTTGTGGTATATCCTAAAAATTTCTCCCATTTCTCTCGAACAGTTAAAATTCCAATTCGGATATCTGCAACTGGGCGTGTATATGTAAAAGGCAACAAGGCGTTGCGCGAAGGACCATCAAAAAGAATATAATTCATATATATATAATATTAATCGTTATGTGGTGCTTTTGAAGTTGGTTGATTGGTTAGGACATTTATAATGCCCAAACTTGACGTAAAGATAATTGAATACAGAAGATATTTAAAACTAAAAACGCGAAATGATTAATTTCGCGTTTAAGTATATGCAACAAAAAAACCTCTGAAATCTCAGAGGTTTTGTGTATCTATAAGCTAAATTCTTATTTTTTGAATTTTGCGTATTTGTTTTTGAATTTGTCGATACGACCAGCAGTATCAATAAGTTTAGATTTCCCAGTGTAGTATGGGTGCGATGTTCTAGAAATCTCCAATTTAATTACAGGATATTCAACACCGTCAACTTCTATCGTCTCTTTTGTTTCTGCTGTAGATTTAGTAATAAAAACATCTTCGTTAGACATGTCTTTAAATGCTACTAATCTATAATTTTCTGGATGTATATCTTTTCTCATCGCTATATATTTTAAACTTCAGAATTTTTTCGAGGTGCAAATTTATGTATTTATTTTAGAAATACAATACTTTTTCCTCGAAATTTACAGGAAAAATTTTTTATTTGCTTTTGATGTAACAAATATACGAGAATATCTACTAACTTTATATAAACTATTCAACTATAAAAAATGGAAAACACACAACCAACAACTGGAAAATTTGCATTGAGGTACGGACTTTTATTAGGAGGAGTAAGCATAGCTTTTGGTCTAATGCTGTATTTTATGGACATGCATTATCAGCAAACCATGAGTATTTTTGTAGTTAGCATTGTAATTATGCTAGCTGTAATCTTACTTGCACTTTATCAATTCAAAAAAGAAAATGGTGGTTATATGACTTTTGGAGAAGCATTAAAAATTGGTATTGGTCTTTGCCTAATTGGAGGAATTATCAGCATGTTGTTCCAATTATTACTCTCCAATGTAATTGACCCTGATATGCTAGATAAACAATTAAATTTAGCAAGAGCAAAAATGGTAGAATATGGAATGACTCCAGAGCAGATTGAAAGCCAAATTGAGGTCTCTAAAAAATTCTCAGGGCCACTTATCCAAGCTGCATTTGGTTTAATTGGTAGTATATTCTTCGGCTTCGTTCTTACTTTAATTCCTGCTTTAGTAATGAAACAAACTAAAAGTGAATACTAATTCCTATCTTTGATTTTATTTTGAAATACTATTCATGGATATATCAGTAGTAATACCACTACTTAACGAACAAGAGTCTTTAAAAGAATTACACGATTGGATTGTAAAAGTAATGCAGTCCAATCGTTTTTCGTATGAACTCATTTTTATTGACGATGGTAGCACCGACGATTCTTGGGAAACCATACAAGCGCTTGCTGCTGAAAACAACACTGTAAAAGGAATTAGATTTTTAAAAAACTTCGGAAAATCGCAAGCACTACACGCTGGGTTTAATTTGGCGCAAGGCGATGTTGTTATTACCATGGATGCCGATTTACAAGACAATCCAGAAGAAATTCCTGAGCTCTACAAGCTTATAAAAGACGAGCACTTAGACTTGGTTTCTGGATGGAAAAAAGTGCGCTACGACTCGGTTATTTCTAAAAATATTCCTTCCAAGCTTTTTAATTGGGCTGCCAGAAAAACCTCTGGTGTGCAATTACACGATTTTAACTGCGGACTAAAAGCATATCGAAAAGCAGTTGTAAAATCGATTGACGTTCATGGCGAAATGCACCGCTACATCCCTGTACTTGCAAAAAATGCAGGCTTTACAAAAATTAACGAAAAAGTAGTAAAACATCAAGCTAGAAAATACGGAACCACCAAATTTGGAATGGAGCGTTTTATAAACGGCTTCCTCGACCTTATCACCATTTGGTTTATCTCTAAATTTGGTAAACAACCCATGCATTTATTTGGTGCTTTGGGAGTTCTAATGTTCATTATTGGGTTTTGTTTTGCCATCTATTTAGGTATTGACAAGCTGTTTTTTACTCCCTACGGCCGACTCATAACACAGCGACCTCAATTTTACATTTCGCTTACAGCCATGGTAATCGGAACACAGCTTTTTATAGCTGGCTTTTTAGGCGAACTTATTTTGAGAAGTAAAAAACAAGACAAGAGATATAAAATTCAACAAACTATTAATTTAGATACTTTTAAGACCGATGCATCGCATAATTTAGTATCTTAAAATTCTATTGAAAATTAATCAGCAAAATGATATCAGAAGAAATTTTACATAAAGCAAAAACTTGGCTCACCGATGTTTTTGATGCCCAAACGAAAAAAGAAATCCAAACCCTTATCGATACAAATCCAGAGGAGCTGAACGAAAGTTTTTACAAAAATCTAGAGTTCGGAACTGGCGGAATGCGTGGTATTATGGGCGTTGGAACAAATCGCATCAATAAATATACCCTCGGAAAAAACACACAAGGACTTAGTAATTACCTAAAAAAGTCATTTCCTTCGGAAGACTTAAAAGTTGTAATTGCCTACGATTGTCGTAACAACAGCAAAGAACTAGCCAAAGTAGTTGCCGATGTTTTTGCCGCAAACGGTATTAAAGTTTTCTTGTTTTCTGATTTAAGAACAACGCCAGAACTTTCGTTTTCTGTAAGGCATTTAAATTGCCAATGTGGTATTGTACTTACCGCTTCGCACAATCCGCCAGAATACAACGGATACAAAGTGTATTGGAAAGACGGAGGACAAATTGTACCACCGCAAGACAACGAAATTATCAGCGAAATTGAAAGTCTGTCGTTTGACGCTATAAATTTTAATGCTGATGAAAATAACATTGAATATATCGATACCGAAGTAGATGAAGCTTTTATCAATGCTTCTGTTGAAAACGGAAGTTTTAACGCACTCGGAAAAAACGATTTTTCAATAGTTTTCACTTCACTTCACGGAACTTCAATTACTGCTATTCCTGAAGTTTTAAAACGAGCTGGATACAAAAATGTACATATTGTTGAAGAACAAAAAGTTCCAAATGGAGATTTTCCAACGGTAAAATCGCCTAATCCTGAAGAGCCTGCTGCACTAGAACTGGCGCTAAAAAAAGCTGACGAAACCAATGCTGATATGGTTATTGGTACTGACCCAGATAGCGACCGACTAGGAATTGCTGTAAGAGACAACGATGGTAAAATGGTGCTCCTTAACGGAAACCAAACCATGGTGTTAATGACGCGCTTTTTACTAGACAAATGGAAAAATTCCGACAGAATAAATGGTAACCAATTTATTGCTTCCACTATTGTTTCCACTCCAATGATGAAAGCCCTTGCAAAAGGATATCATGTGGAATACAAAGAAGCGCTAACTGGTTTTAAATGGATTGCCAAAATGGTAAAAGACTACCCAATGCAAGAGTTTATTGGTGGTGGTGAAGAAAGTTTTGGTTTTATGGTTGGCGATTTTGTAAGAGATAAAGACGCCGTAACCGCTTCCCTACTCGCCTGCGAAATTGCTGCAGACGCAAAAGCTAAAGGGAGTTCGTTTTACAAAGAACTTTTAAAATGCTACGAAGAGTTTGGATTGTATCGAGAAAAATTAATTTCGCTCACTAAAAAGGGAATTTCTGGTGCCGACGAAATCAAACAAATGATGATTGATTTAAGAGAAAATCCAATCAAAACCATAGATAGCTCAAAAGTTCACTATGTTGAAGATTACCAAAGTGGAACTCGTTTAAACTTATTTACTGGCGATAAAGAGTCTATCGACATTCCTTCTTCAAACGTATTAATTTATTACACCGAAGACGGTACTAAAATCGCAGCACGACCAAGTGGAACAGAGCCAAAAATAAAATTCTACTTCAGTGTAAAAGGCATTTTAGATAAAGTAGCCGACTACGATAATGAAGTTGAAAAACTAGACAAAAAAATAGAGCGTATTGTTACAGAGTTAAACCTGAGCTAATACAATCTTTCAAAAAATAATCCCGTTAGCCTGCCTTTTAATTTAGGCAGGCTAATTTCATAATTAAGCGTACCTTTGCATCCTATATTATTGATATATAAAGATTGAAATACCTTATATATTTCTCATAAAAATATTAAATGAATTACTTCAAAAAAATACTTCGTTTCGCTAAGCCTTATAAAAAATATGCTTATCTAAACATTTTTTTCAATATCCTTTACGCTTTATTTAGTACGTTATCTTTTGTAGCGCTTATCCCAGTGTTACAGGTTATTTTTAACGACCAAAAACTTGTTGCACAAAAGCCAGTATTAAAAGGATTCGCACATATAAAAGACTTTTTACAAGACTATTTAAACTATTTTTTAGCCAATTTAATAGATGAAAAAGGAAGTTTTTACGCCCTTATGATTATGGTTTCTGTAATCATTTTACTGTTCCTTCTAAAAAATCTATCCAACTATTTGGCGATGTTTTACATTACGTTTTTACGAAATGGCGTTTTAAAAGACATCCGAAGTACCATGTACAACAAAATAGTTTCGCTTCCGCTTTCTTTTTATTCTGAAAAGAAAAAAGGAGATACCATTTCAAGAATGAGTGGCGATGTTGAAGAAGTTAGAAACTCTATTTTATCAGTATTAGAAATGATTGTTAGAGAACCGCTCACGATTCTTTTCTCGCTTATTTTCATGTTTGTATTCAGCATAAAACTAACCTTATTTGTTTTTATTTTTATTCCAATTGCTGGTTTTATAATCTCAAAAATCGGGAAGTCTCTAAAAAAGAAATCTATAAAAGTTCAGCAAGAGCAAGGTACTTTTCTTTCTATTTTAGAAGAAACCATGTCTGGACTTCGCGTAATAAAAGCTTTTACTGCTGAAGATACTTTTAATCAACGTTTTTCAGCATCAAACGAGCGCTATTACAAATACTCAAACAGTGTTTTAAACCGACAAAATTTAGCTTCACCAATGAGTGAATTACTCGGTATAGTTGTTATTGCAATTTTACTAGTGTTCGGAGGGTATTTAGTTTTTATTGACCAAAGTATGCAAGCGAGTTTCTTTTTAGGATACATCATGCTTGCTTACAACATTTTAACGCCTGCAAAAACCATCTCTAAAGCAAGCTATAGTTTAAAAAGAGGAAATGGTGCTGCTGAACGTATTTTAGAACTTCTTGAAACGGAGAGCAGTATTAAAGACATCCCGAATGCTATCGAAAAGACAAGTTTCGACTCTGCTATCGACATCAAAAATATTTCTTTTAAATACGAAGATGAATTGGTTTTAAAAGAGTTTAACCTAAGCATTCCTAAAGGAAATACTGTTGCTTTGGTGGGACAATCTGGAAGCGGAAAAAGTACCATTGCCAATTTGGTCACACGCTTTTATGATGTTAATAACGGAAGTATCGATATCGACAACATCAACATTAAAGACATTGCTATTAAAAACTTACGTAGCTTAATGGGAATTGTTACGCAAGATTCTATTTTGTTTAACGATACCGTTGCCAACAACATCCGTATCGGGAAACCAGATGCTACACAGGAAGAAATTGAAGCGGCTGCTAAAATTGCCAATGCTTACGAATTTATTACTGAACTCCCTGATGGTTTCAATACCAATATCGGTGATGCTGGAGGAAAATTAAGTGGCGGACAAAAACAACGACTTTCTATCGCGCGTGCGGTTCTTAAAAATCCGCCGATTATGATTTTAGACGAAGCTACTTCTGCCCTCGATACCGAAAGTGAAAAATTGGTACAAGTAGCCCTCGAAAACATGATGAAAAACCGTACTTCGATTGTAATTGCACACCGATTATCAACAATCCAAAATGCAGACACTATTGTTGTAATGCAAAAAGGAGAAATTGTAGAGCAAGGCACACATCAAGAACTACTCGAACGCAAAGGTGTGTATCAAAAATTAGTCGAGATGCAGTCTTTTGAGTAAAGTGAGTT
This sequence comes from Joostella sp. CR20, assembly GCF_038433465.1. Classification (NCBI taxonomy): domain Bacteria; kingdom Pseudomonadati; phylum Bacteroidota; class Flavobacteriia; order Flavobacteriales; family Flavobacteriaceae; genus Joostella; species Joostella sp. CR20. The sequence goes on from NZ_JAESVF010000003.1 coordinate 52,570, forward strand.
TGGGAATTAGGTTCTGGGTTTTAGGTTTTAGGTTTTAGGTTTACGCTAAATAACATAATTTCGACTTGAAAATTATGAGTATCCTACAAAGTTGACCTATTTAAAAAGTATTAAAAATCAAGGAAGCAGCGTGGGCTAATAGATAAAAGCTGTTTGAGCGTAGCGAGTTCTTTTTATCTGTGGCGGTTGTTTACGTAGATTTTCTCATACTTTTTAAATCAGTCTTGACTTTTTTGTTTCGTTTTTGTGTCAAGACAAAAATGAAATCACACTAAATAACTAAAATCCAAATAGTTAAAATTAATCTATATTGGTATTTATATCGAACTGAGACTAAATATTTTAAATTTTCAACATAAAAAAACACGAAACTTATACACATTAAACACTTCTACAAATTAACGACTCAACAATTTATCACTTCATATTAAACCTTTTTAATAACTTAGAGTCTAAGTAGTAAACTTCCTTGAAACAAGCACACGAGGTAGTTTTAAAACAATAAAAGTTTATTTCGAGGGAAGCCTCGGAGCAATTAAATCTCGATTATCGAGTAAATAAGCACTTTGCAAGAAGATATTTTAATTAAAAATTTAAAAGAAACCACTACACAAGAAGTGGCTTTTCAGGAACTTGTATCTACTTACAAGGAGCGCTTATATTGGCATATTCGAAAAATTGTTTTAAACCATGACGATACCGACGACGTTTTGCAAAACACCTTTATTAAGGTCTATCAAAACATCCAATCGTTTAAAGGAGACAGCGCTATTTACACTTGGTTATACCGAATTGCCACCAACGAATCGCTTAGTTTTTTAAAGAAAAAAGCGAAAGAACAGCAAACCACTAGCGAAGCATTGCAAAGCTATTTGGTAGAAAATTTAAAAGCCGATGTATATTTTGATGGAGATGAAATTCAGCTAAAATTACAACAAGCTATTGCAACACTTCCAGAAAAACAACGCTTGGTTTTTAATATGAAATATTACGAAGAGTTGAAATACGAAGACATCTCGGCTATTTTAGACACATCGGTTGGTGGTCTCAAAGCGAGCTACCACTTGGCAGTAAAAAAAATTGAAGCATTTTTAAAAGACGAAAATGAGTAAAGACAAAACAAATATGGAAACTAAAGGTTTCGCAATTCCTGAAAACTATTTTCAAGAATTCGACAATCGTTTGTCTAAGCGTATTGCTTCTGCCGCTGGCATTCCTGAAGCATCTGGTTTTGTTGTTCCGAAGGGCTATTTTGAAAAAGTAGAAACCGAAATTTTATCTAAAACCCTTCCGAAGAAAAAAACAAAAGTTATTCAGCTTTCATGGTTTTACAAAGCTGCAGCAGTGGCCGCAGTGTTTCTCATAGGCTTTTTCATCAGTAAAAATAGTAACAGCACAATAACCGATTTTAACCAAATTGCGATATCCGACATTAATGATTATATCGAAAATGGATATGTAAGTTTAAACGCCTACGATATTTCTGATACTTTTAACGATGTTTCTTTTAATGATATTGAAATTGATGAAACTATAAATGAAGACGAAATTTTTAACTACCTCGAAGAAAATATAAGTAGTTACAACGACTTGTCTTTAGACGAAGAATAAAACTAGATGTTTATCCAACATTAAACAGATAAATACAAATGAAAAAATATATTTTCCTACTGATTATAAGTGTGTTTTCAATACAAGCATACGCGCAAAAAACATCAAAACACGACCAAATTAAGTCGCTTAAAATTGCATATTTTACAGAGCATCTTAATTTATCTTCGGAAGAAGCTGAGAAGTTTTGGCCAATTTACAACGCGCATGAAAATAAAATGCACGAGATTAAATTTTCAGAATATAAAAAACTAAAACCGCAGTTACGTGGTGAAGGTTTTGAAAACCTATCGGATGCCGATGCTAAAGTCATTTTGAAAAAATTGGAAGCTATCGAAACCAATGAATACGAGCTCAATAGAAAATACACCAAAGATTTAGAAAAAGTTATTTCAGCAAAAAAAATCATCCTCCTTAAAAAATTGGAAGATGATTTTAATAGAAAACTTTTAGACCGTTTAAGAAAAGAATATCATCGTAAAAACGACTAATTTATATGTTTAGCGAGGCTATTCTTTAAATTTCAGCTTTGCAATTCTGTTTTTCCCTGCAGCAAAGGCAGTACTGTCATTTACAAAACGAATGGTGTAAAATGGCTCATCGGATATTTGTTTCCAAGAATTCCCTGCGTCGTTTGAAAAAGAAATTCCTTTAAAACCAACAGCAACCAACTCTTTTGCTTCGCGCCCAGGAATGTATTGCACGCACGAACGATAATCTGGATTCTGCCCTTTAGCAACCAATTGCCAAGTTTTACCACCATCGGTTGTTAACGCTTTATTGGCTTGACTTTCTTCAGGTTTGGTATAATCTCCTCCAATTATAAATCCGTTCATTTCATCGTAAAAATCAACCGAATAAATACCTTGTGTAGCTTCACCTTGTACTATTGGCGTTTCAAAAACCTGCCATGTTTTAGCTTTATCTGGCGAGAAAAACACACGTGCTTTCTTCCCTCCAGTCGCTATCCAAGTGTTATCTCCAAGCACACAAATATTGGTGTTGCTGGCTGCAAAAGCTGCCTCTCCTTCTACACCATCGGGTAAAACATCACAATTTAATTTGTTCCAACTCTTCCCTCCATCGCGGGTAACAATAACCGACAAACAACCATCGGTTGGGTCGCCCATTGCAATTCCTTCTTGGTCGTTCCAAAACTGCATCGAATCGTAAAAAGCATCAGGATGCGTTTCCGTATAAACCAACTCCATTTTCCCGGTATCACCAGTTTTATACAGCATTGCAGGACTGCCAATACTCATCATATAAAAATCGGAATTAGTAGCTGCAACCGCTCTAAACTCCAATTTTAGAGAGTCGTGTTTCATTTTTTGTGTTACAACATTTCCGTCCGAAGCATTATAAATTCCGTAGATATTATTCGAACCTGCAAAACCCAAATTGCCTTGCATCATAGTAATTGCCCGAATACTCATGGTATCGGAATAAATTTCTTCAACTTCAACTTTTGTGAAATTGTGAGGTGTAAACTGTTCTTTCGCACACGAAAAAACTACAAACAAACAGCAAATAAATATTTTCTTCAAAACAATATAATTTGCCCTAAAAATAAGTTTTATCACGCACAAAGCAATATCTTTGCAAACAATTTATTTATTAGTACAATCATATCTCCTCGAGGGAATTGGAAGGATTCTACTGAAATTAGTTTGAAGTTTCAGAAAAAATAAACCAAAACTTTTACAGAGAATCTTTTATAAAAAACAAAGTATATGCGTCTGCACAGAAATCTTGTATTTGCCGTAATTGATGGGCTTAATTTAATTTTTAACGAAAATAAATATGCTGACAAAGTTGTTGAACAACTTTTAAAACGCGACAAAAGATGGGGCTCACGCGATAGAGGTTTTGTTGCTGAAACTACTTACGATATTGTAAGATGGAAACGTTTGTATGCCGAAATTGCTGAAGTAAAAGAACCTTTTACTAGAGAAAACTTGTGGCGTATTTTTGCCGTTTGGGCAGTTTTAAAAGGAATTAAACTTCCAGATTGGAAACAATTAGAGGGCACACCTAGCAGAAAAATTAAAGGTCGTTTTGATGAGCTTTCAAAAATTAGAAAATTCAAAGAATCTATTCCAGATTGGTTAGATGCCGTAGGTGAAAAAGAATTAGGAAAAGCTGTATGGAGCAAAGAATTACACGCACTCAACGAGCAAGCCGATGTAATTATTAGAGTAAACACTTTAAAAACTACCAAGGCTACGCTTCAAGATTTATTGATGGAAGAAGAAATCGAAACCCTTACTATCAAAGGATATCCAGATGCTTTACAGCTTAAAGAGCGTGGTAATATTTTTAAAACTGAAGCTTTTAAAAACGGACTTTTTGAAGTACAGGATGCTTCGTCTCAACTTGTTGCCGACTTTTTAGATGTGCAACCAGGAATGCGTGTTGCCGATACCTGTGCGGGTGCTGGAGGGAAATCGTTACACCTTGCTGCAAAAATGGATAACAAAGGGCAAATTATTGCGCTAGATATCTACGGAAACAAATTAAAAGAGCTTAAAAGAAGAGCGCGAAGAAACAATGTTCATAACATTGAAACTCGAGAAATTGACTCTACCAAAGTGATTAAAAAACTACACAACGCAATGGATAGAGTGCTTATCGATGCGCCTTGTAGCGGTTTGGGTGTACTCCGTAGAAATCCAGATGCTAAATGGAAATTGCAACCAGAGTTTATCGAGAACATCAAAAATACGCAACAACAAATTTTAACCGATTATTCTAAAATGGTAAAATCGGGTGGAAAATTAGTTTACGCTACGTGTTCGATTCTTCCTTCGGAAAATCAAGACCAAGTAAATACCTTTTTAAAATCGGAAGGTGGAAAAGATTTCAAACTGATAAAAGACAAAAAAGTATTGGCTTCTGAAAGTGGTTTCGACGGATTTTACATGGCGCTTTTAGAGAAAAAGTAGAGAGTTCCAGTATGCAGTGGTCAGTGGTCAGTGGTCAGTGGTCAGTGGTCAGTAGGTAGAAATTAAAATATAAATATTATTACAACACTTTATTATTTTAACTTATTTCCTTCTTAACTCTTTAACTTTAAAATCTAAAAAAACATTTTACATTTAAACAATAGTTTCTTGATGCTTAAAAAAATTGCATTCCTTTTTCTTTTAATATTATCTTTTGGTTGCAAGCAAAATTCTGCCGAAAATACAGCTACGGCTTGGGTAAATCCTAAACAAGATTCGACTGCGCTTTCTATTCCGAAGGAATTAAAAAACTATTATCAGGATGTCGATTTCAGTTTAAGAAGCATTCCGCTATACGAAGCATTGGCGACCGAAACCATTGCAAAGCACACCAATATTTTAACCTATCGAGAACGTCATAACTTTTTGTACGATGTGGATGCGAGTCCTACAAACAAAGATCAAGTAGTGCTTATTTATTCTGGTGAAGAACGCTTTTGGAAAGAATTTGTTTCTGGAAAAAACTCCTATAAAAAGCAAACCTTTAACACCGAGCATGTCTATCCGCAGTCGCTTATCGAGAACACTGCCAAAGGCGATTTACACCATTTACGCGTTTGTGACCAAAGTATCAATTCGCAACGTAGCAACAACAAATTTGTTGACGGAAGTGGCGCTTACGAACTCAAGTATAAAAGTTGGTTTCCGGGAGATGAATGGAAAGGCGATGTGGCTCGAATGATTATGTATTTAAACCTACGTTACAACGAGTCGATTAAAGATGTTGGGAGTATTGAATTGTTTTTAAAATGGAATGCTGAAGACCCAGTTTCAACCTTTGAAATCAACAGAAATAACAAAATTGAAAAAATTCAAGGAAATAGAAATCCGTTTATCGACAATCCGTTTTTGGCAACCATAATTTGGGGAGGTCCACAAGCCGAAAATCGTTGGTAATTACTTTATAGGAATCCAAATTTCTTCTTCGGAAGTAGGATCGTCATTTTTATATTTCTCACCCATCACTGCAAAATGAGGTCGGTTGTCTAAAGAATTTCCAGAAACCGAAAGCCATTCGCCGTAGATATATTGATAGCATTTATAGGCCTCAGACGATTTCCCTTTATATGTAAAAACAGCATATTTCCCCTCTGGAATGTACAGTTGTTCAAACTCCTCAGGTTGATTTTTAAAATTTTCAACCTTAACTGCCGCCCACTTTTTAAAAGTTTTGGTTGGAATAAACGCATCAAAATAATCGTTTGGATATACTTCAACAGAGAAAAAATCATCAGAAATAACATTCTTAATTTTTCTCCTTTTGGGCATAAATTGCTTCCATAGCATTTGAGTTTTATTTTCTAGAATCGACATCGATACCGACTTTCCGACCAGAAAATGTTCTTTTAATATTTTAATACTGTATTCCATCTTATAAAAGTATGTTTCAAAAATAAGATTCTTCGCAATCTATCATAATTCACTGTCACCTCGAACGGAGTCGAGAAGTAATTTGGCTTAACAAGCTTTAAATAGGGTCTCGACTACGCCTGTCTGCCGACAAAGGCAGGCTCGACCTGACATTCTAATTTTGATATGATACATTACGGATATTCAAATCAAAAATAAAAAGGATGCTTATATTTGAAAAGATTTAACCAATTAAATTTCAAAAACCAGCCATCGTAATGTAGAGAACTACAAAACCTTAGTTGGTAAATTCCGTCAAACCAAATAAAACAACACATGAAAAAATACTTTTTACTGCTGTGCTCACTTGTAGGATTTAATAGTTTTGCTCAAGACAATACTGTAGCTTTTGCTAATTTCGAAAAATATGAAGCCGAAAACAAAGTGCTTCCAGCCCCTAATCCAACTGAAAACCGAGTAGTTTTTATGGGAAATTCAATCACAGAAGGATGGAAAAATATGCATCCAGATTTTTTTGAAGAAAACCCGTATATCGACAGAGGAATTAGCGGACAAACAACTTCGCAAATGCTTTTACGCTTCCGCAGGGATGTGATTGATTTACAACCAAAAGTCGTTACTTTTCTAGCTGGAATAAACGACATTGCAGAAAACACAGGACCCATAGCCCTTGAAGATGTGTATGGAAATATCATTTCGATGGTTGAATTGGCTAAGGCAAACAACATCATCCCGATTATCTGTTCGACGCTTCCTGCCAATCATTTTCCTTGGAGAGAACGCATCAATCCAACAGAAAAAGTTATTGAACTCAACCAAATGTTAAAAGCTTACGCCGATAAACACCAAATTGTATATGTTGATTATTACACAGCCATGGTCGACGATAAAAAGGGACTCAGTAAGGAACTCGCTTCTGACGGAGTACATCCTACCTCTAAAGGCTACGACATTATGGAACCCATGATAAAAGAAGCAATCGACAAGGTTTTAAAATAAAAAAAGTGCATTCAATTTTATGAATGCACTTTTTTTATAGATCAATTTCAAAGCGAAAAAAACTGTAATAAAACCTTCTTTTTTACGACTAAAAATAAGAAGTAATTCCTTAAATTTGCGCTTTATTACAAATTTAGGTCTGTAATCAATTAGACACAAACACAACACAGTATGATTCTTTTCTTCGGAAACCCAGAAATCAAGGTTTTTGCTGTTCAAACCAACAGCAACATTTCACAAGAAAACAGTGCAAAATTATCGTGGTTATTTGGCAATCAACCACAAATCGAAGCGGCGTCTATAGACGCTTTTTTTATTGGTCCTCGTGCCGCCATGATAACTCCATGGAGTACCAATGCTGTAGAGATTACTCAAAATATGTGTATCGATGGAATTATCAGAATTGAAGAATTTCATGCATGCGCTAAAGACACTACAGACTTTGACCCAATGCTTTCGCAAAAATACAATAGCTTAGACCAAAAGGTTTTTGATATTAATATTGAACCCGAAGCGATAAAAGAAATTGAAGACATTGCTGCCTTTAATCTAAAAGAAGGATTGGCGTTAAGCGATGAAGAAATAAAATATTTAAACGAACTTTCTGATAAGCTAGAAAGAAAGTTAACCGACTCTGAAGTTTTTGGATTTTCTCAAGTAAACTCAGAACACTGTCGTCATAAAATTTTCAACGGTACGTTTGTTATCGACGGAGTAGAAAAACCGATGTCATTATTTAAAATGATAAAGAAAACTTCCGAAGAAAATCCAAACAATATCGTTTCGGCATACAAAGATAATGTTGCCTTTTTAAAAGGTCCAAAAGCGGTACAATTTGCACCGAAAACTGCCGATAAACCCGATTTTTATCAAGAAAAAGAATTCAATGCTGTTTTATCATTAAAAGCAGAAACTCATAACTTCCCAACAACTGTAGAGCCTTTTAACGGTGCTGCAACAGGTGCGGGAGGAGAAATTCGCGACCGTTTAGCAGGTGGTAGAGGTTCTTTACCTCTGGCTGGAACTGCTGTGTACATGACTTCTTACTCGCGTTTAGAAGAAAACAGACCTTGGGAAAATGCCATGAACGAACGCGAATGGTTGTACCAAACGCCTATCGATATTTTAATAAAAGCTTCCAACGGAGCTTCCGATTTTGGAAATAAATTTGGACAGCCACTAATTGCTGGGTCAGTACTAACTTTCGAGCATGAAGAAGAAGCCCGTAAACTTGGTTTCGACAAAGTAATTATGCTTGCTGGAGGAATTGGCTACGGAAAAGAAGAACAAGCAATTAAAGGAACACCAAAAGCTTCGGATAAAATTGTTGTACTTGGTGGTGAAAATTACCGTATCGGAATGGGTGGTGCTGCTGTTTCTTCTGCTGATACAGGAGAATTTAGTAGCGGTATCGAACTAAATGCGGTACAACGCTCCAATCCAGAAATGCAAAAACGTGTCGCCAATGCCGTAAGAGGAATGGTTGAAAGTGAGGAAAACGAAATTGTTTCGATTCACGATCACGGAGCTGGAGGGCATTTAAACTGTCTGTCAGAATTGGTGGAAGACACAGGAGGGAAAATCGATTTAGATAAACTTCCTGTTGGAGACCCAACTCTTTCAGCAAAAGAAATTATCGGGAATGAGAGTCAAGAGCGAATGGGACTTGTTATCAGTAAAGAACATACCGAAAAATTACAGCGCATTGCAGAGCGCGAGCGTTCTCCAATGTACGAAGTTGGTGATGTTACCGATAACGATGTTTTCTGTTTTGAGTCGGCTACAACAGGTGAAAAACCAATGGATTTGGCACTAAGCGATATGTTTGGAAGTTCGCCAAAAACCATCATGACCGATACAACAATCAAAAGAAATTACAAAGATGCTACTTACAGCGTCGAAAACATACAAACGTATTTAGAGCAAGTATTACAGCTTGAAGCCGTTGCTTGTAAAGATTGGCTTACCAACAAGGTAGACCGCTGTGTTGGTGGTCGTGTTGCCAAACAACAATGTGCTGGCCCGTTACAATTACCACTTAACAACTGTGGTGTAATGGCGCTCGATTTTAAAGGAAAAGAAGGACTGGCTACTTCAATTGGCCACTCTCCTATTTCTGCACTTATCGACCCTGTTGCAGGAAGTAGAAATTCTATTGCTGAAGCGCTCACCAACATTGTTTGGGCTCCGCTAAAAGACGGTTTACAGTCGGTTTCATTATCGGCAAACTGGATGTGGCCTTGTAAAAATGAAGGTGAAGATGCACGTTTATACGAAGCTGTAAAAGGATGTTCGGATTTTGCTATTGAACTTGGAATCAATATTCCTACAGGAAAAGATTCACTTTCGATGAAGCAAAAATATCCGAATGAGGAAGTTATTGCACCTGGAACAGTTATTATTTCTGCGGGTGCACATTGTAACGATATTAATAAAGTTGTTGAGCCTGTTTTACAAAGAAACGGAGGAAGCATTTATTACATCAACCTTTCGAATGATAATTTAAAACTAGGAGGTTCTTCATTTGGGCAAATTTTAAACAGCATCGGAAACGAAGTACCAACGATACAAAGTGCCGAAAGTTTAAAAACTGCCTTTAACACGCTTCAGCAATTAATAAAAGACAATCAAATACTTGCAGGACATGATGTAGCCAGTGGAGGTTTTATTACAACCTTGCTAGAAATGTGTTTTGCTGATATAAATTTAGGAGCGCAACTAGATCTTTCTGCTATCAAAGAAAAAGATTCTATTAAACTATTATTCAACGAAAATGCAGGAATTGTTTTCCAAGCGAATAACGATACTACCGTTGAAACTGCCTTAAACAAGGCTGGAATTACGTTCTACAATATCGGAAAAGTACAAGAAGGTGACAGGTTACAAATAGTAAACCACACCGATAGCTTTTCATTCAGTGTAAGTCAGTTAAGAGATGTTTGGTATAAAACATCCTTCTTATTAGACCAAAAACAAACTAAAAATAATGTTGCAAAGACTCGTTATAACAACTATAAAAACCAGCCGTTAACGTATAAATTCCCAGAGCATTTCACAGGAAAACTTCCTGAAGTAACAGGAAAAAGACCAAAAGCGGCCATTATTAGAGAGAAAGGAAGTAACTCGGAGCGCGAAATGGCAAATGCTATGTATTTGGCAGGTTTTGATGTGAAAGATGTACACATGACCGATTTAATTTCGGGACGTGAAACACTAGAAGACATTCAATTTATTGGAGCAGTTGGAGGATTTTCAAACTCCGATGTTTTAGGTTCTGCCAAAGGTTGGGCGGGTGCTTTTATGTACAACGACAAAGCGAAGCAAGCGCTAGAAAACTTCTTTAAAAGAGAAGACACACTTTCTATCGGAATTTGTAATGGATGTCAGCTTTTTGTTGAATTAGGATTAATCAATCCAAACCATTCAGAAAAACCTAAAATGCTTCATAACGAAAGTGGAAAACACGAAAGTATCTTCACTTCCGTAGAAATTCAAGAAAACAATTCGGTAATGCTTTCTACTTTAAAAGGAAGCAAACTCGGAATTTGGGTTTCTCATGGAGAAGGAAGATTTAGTTTCCCATACGAAGAAAACAAATACAATATTGTTGCAAAATACGGTTACGAAGGCTACCCTTCCAATCCAAATGGTTCAGACTTTAACACTGCGATGTTAGTTTCAGACGATGGAAGACACCTAGTAACAATGCCACATTTTGAGCGTTCGATCTTCCAATGGAACTGGGCAAATTACCCTAACGGAAGAAAAGACGAAGTTTCGCCATGGTTGGAAGCTTTTATCAATGCAAAAAAATGGTTAGAGAATAAATAATTCTTATTTAATCGAACTAAAATTAAGGAGTTGCCATAAATCAACTCCTTTTTTTATGAGTTCTTTTGAAAATACTCGGCAAATTTCCTAATTTGCAATTCTGTTAACCTCCCCTAAACAATTTTGGAGGCACAAGCGAAACATTTACTTTTATTTTAAAATTTGCGTCCAAAAACATCGGACAAATATTGCAACCAAAAGGAAGCAATCGCAACAAATTATGAAAGTTTTATGAAGAATTACGTACTAAATAAGGTAATTTCACTTCGCTAACTGAACTATAATATACAACAATATGAATAAAGTTACCCGTTTGTTCGATTTTCCATACCATCAGTTGGAAAAATATAATTTAGATATTGCCTTTTCAACCAAATATGGAGACGAATGGGTACATACATCTTCGCAAGAATACGTTGATAAAGCCAATCAATTCAGTAGAGGATTACTTCGACTTGGCATCCAACCAAACGATAAAATTGCGGTGATTACGCACACCAATAGAACCGAATGGCACATTGCCGATATTGGTATTTTACAAGTAGGAGCGCAAAATGTACCTATTTATCCTACTATTTCTGAAGAAGATTACGAGTATATTTTAAATCATTCCGAAGCAACTTATGTAATTGTTTCAGATAATGAAATTCTTGAAAAGCTAAATGCCATCAAGCAAAATGTGCCACTTTTAAAAGAAGTGTATGCTTTTACTGATTTGCCAACAGCCAAAAATTGGAATGAAATTTTAACGCTCGGAGAAGATACTTCTAACCAAGATGAAGTTGAGCAACGCAAAAATGCAGTTTCCGAAGACGATTTGGCAACCATTATTTATACATCTGGAACTACAGGACGCCCTAAAGGTGTAATGTTATCGCATAAAAATATTGTTTCTGATGTATTATCTAGTGAAGAGCGTGTACCGTTAGATCCAAAAGATGTTGCGCTTAGCTTCCTTCCTATTTGCCATATTTTTGAACGTATGGTTGTTTATCTGTATCAAAACTGCGGAATAAAAATTTATTTTGCTGAATCAATTGATAAGATGAGTGACAACTTAAAAGAAGTTAAACCGCACGTAATGACTGTGGTGCCAAGACTTCTTGAAAAAGTGTACGATAAAATTTATGCCAAAGGAACAGAACTTACAGGAATTAAAAAGAAACTTTTCTTTTGGGCAATCGAACTTGGGCATCAATTTGAGCCTTACGGAGCTAACGGAGGTTGGTATGAATTCCAATTAGGTATTGCCAGAAAATTAATTTTTAGCAAATGGCAAGAAGGACTTGGCGGAAATCTTAAAGTAATGGTTTCTGGAAGTGCAGCCTTACAACCACGTTTATCTAGAGTTTTTGGTGCTGCAGGAATTCCGGTAATGGAAGGTTACGGACTTACTGAAACATCGCCTGTAATCTCTGTAAACGACCAAAACAACAAAGGATGGAAGATTGGTACTGTTGGTAAAATGCTTCCTGGTGTAGAAGTTAAAATTGCTGAAGATGGCGAAATTCTTTGTAAAGGTCCAAATGTAATGATGGGTTATTACAAAGACGAAGAAAAAACAAAAGAAGCGCTTGAAGGCGGATATTTTCACACAGGAGATATTGGAGAAATCGACGCAGATGGCTTCTTAAAAATCACCGATCGTAAAAAAGAAATCTTTAAAACTTCGGGTGGTAAATATGTTGCTCCACAATTAATCGAGAACTTAATGAAACAATCGCGTTTTATCGAGCAGATTATGGTAATTGGTGAAGGCGAAAAAATGCCAGCTGCCTTTATTCAACCAAATTTTGATTTTGTTGAAGAGTGGGCAAAAAGACATCAAATAGAAGTTAAAGGCGGACATAAAGAGCTTATTTCAAATCCAAAAGTAATTGAGCGTATTCAAGAAGAAGTTGACCATTACAACGAAAAGTTCGGTCGATGGGAACGTATTAAAATGTTTGAACTCACACCAGATGAGTGGAGCGTTGAAGCAGGACACCTCACTCCTACTTTGAAATTAAAAAGAAGAATTATAAAAGAAAAGTACATTGAATTGTACAATAAAATTTACGATCACAAGTAAAAAGCTTAACATAAATTTTTATTAAACTCCTCAATTTTGGGGAGTTTTTTTATTACCTTAATAGTTTTAGAGCCATTATGTTGAGATTTAACAAATTTTGACTAAATTTATTATGCGTGCATAATAAATATTTGTATATTTGAGCTTACCACTACAATAAAAATGAAGGACAAAACTATTGATTACGCATTGAGAGCAACCTGGCAGGCTGTTGCTAAAATGTATAATGAAGAAGCTGGGAAGCAAGATAGCACTATGGCTACAGGGTTTACTTTGCTTAGTATCGACCCAGAAAAGGGATCTCCCTCAACTGCATTAGGCCCAAAAATGGGTATGGAAGGCACAAGCCTTTCAAGAACTTTAAAGAGTATGGAAGAAAAAGGGCTTATTACCAGAAAGCCAAACCCGAATGACGGAAGAGGTGTTTTAATTTGCCTAACCGAATTCGGAAAAGAAAAAAGAGAATACTCTAAAGAAGTAGTACTTAAATTCAATGAAACCATCGTAAAACATGTAAGCGATTCGGATTTATACGGATTCTTCAAAGTTATAGATGCGATCAACGAATGTATTTCAGAAAAAAAAATATACACAGAATAACGTTTCAAAAAACTAAACTCAAAGCAAAAATGAACAGACGAATTAAAAAAGTCGCAGTCATTGGTTCGGGAATTATGGGAAGCGGCATTGCATGTCACTTTGCTAATATCGGAGCCGAAGTGTTACTGCTCGATATTGCACCAAGAGAATTAAACGATAAAGAAAAGGCAAAAGGACTTAGTTTAGACAACAAAGCGGTTAGAAACCGTATCGTTAACGACAACTTAACAGCGGCGCTAAAATCAAAGCCTTCGCCAATATACAATCAAAAATTTGCTAGTAGAATTGCTACAGGAAATCTAGACGACGATATTGCTAAAATCAAAGATGTTGATTGGATTATTGAAGTTGTAGTTGAAAGACTAGATATCAAGAAAAGTGTTTTCGAAAAAATTGAAGCACACCGTACACCTGGAACGCTTATCACTTCAAATACTTCTGGTATTCCAATCCATTTTATGAATGAAGGAAGAAGTAAAGATTTCCAAGAGCATTTTGCGGTTACGCACTTTTTTAACCCGCCTCGTTACTTAAAACTTTTTGAAGTAGTTCCAGGACCAGCATGTAAAAAAGAAGTTGTAGATTTCTTGATGAAGTACGGAGAGAAATTCCTCGGAAAAACATCTGTACTTGCAAAAGACACTCCTGCTTTTATTGGAAATAGAATTGGAATTTTCGGAATTCAAAGTTTATTCCATCAAGTAAAAGAACTTGGAATGACGGTTGAAGAAGTAGATAAACTTACTGGACCTGTGATTGGTCGTCAAAAATCGGCTACCTTCAGAACTGTCGATGTTGTTGGGTTAGATACGTTGGTACACGTTGCTAACGGAATTTTTGAGAACTGTCCTGAAGATGAGGCACACGACCTTTTTAAACTTCCAGAATTTATTCAAACCATGATGGATAACAAATGGTTGGGAAGTAAAACTGGACAAGGATTTTATAAAAAAGTAAAAGGAGAAAATGGTAAAAGTGAAATCCTTTCATTGGACTTAGACTCCATGGAATACACTGCTAGTAAAAAAGCAAACTTTGCCACTTTAGAACTTACAAAAACGGTAGAAAATGTAGCCGATAGATTTCCGATTCTTGTAAACGGAAAAGATAAGGCTGGCGAATTTTATCGTAAAAACTTCGCTTCTTTGTTTGCGTATGTTCAGCATAGAATTCCTGAAATTTCAGATGAATTATACCGCATCGACGATGCTATGAAAGCTGGTTTTGGATGGCAACATGGTCCGTTTGAAATTTGGGATGCTATTGGAGTTGAAAAGGGAATCGAATTAATGAAGGCTGAAGGCAAGGAACCTGCAAAATGGGTAACTGAAATGTTAGAAAACGGCAGCACTTCTTTCTACACTGTTAAAGATGGTGCTACCTATTATTACGACATTCTTGCTAAAAAGCAAACTAAAAAACCTGGACAAGATGCGTTTATTATTTTAGATAATATCCGTTCCTCTAAAGAGGTTTGGAAAAACAGCGGTGTTGTTGTTGAAGATTTAGGAGATGGAATTTTAAATCTAGAATTCCGTTCTAAAATGAACACCATTGGTGGTGATGTACTTGCGGGAATTAATAAAGCAATTGATTTAGCTGAAAAGGATTTCCAAGGATTGGTAGTAGGAAACCAAGCTGCAAACTTCTCGGTTGGAGCAAACATCGGAATGATTTTTATGATGGCTGTCGAACAAGAGTATGACGAATTAAACTTCGCTATTAAATCTTTTCAAGACACCATGATGCGTATGCGTTATTCTGCAATTCCAACAATTTCTGCCCCGCACGGAATGACACTTGGTGGTGGTTGCGAACTATCGCTTCACGCCGATAAAGTTGTTGCCGCTGCAGAAACTTATATGGGACTGGTTGAATTTGGAGTTGGAGTAATTCCTGGTGGTGGAGGTTCAAAAGAAATGACACTTCGCGCAGCAGATTTATTCAGAAAAGATGATGTAGAAACCAATGTACTCCGCGAACATTTCTTAACTATCGGAACAGCAAAAGTATCAACTTCTGCACATGAAGCTTTCGATTTAAATTTACTTCAGAAAGGAAAAGATATTGTTGTGGTAAACAAAGACCGCCAAATTGCTGAAGCTAAGAAACACGCCTTATTAATGGCAGAAGCAGGTTATACACAACCTCCAAAACGCAACGATATTAAAGTGTTAGGGAAACAAGCTCTCGGAATGTTTTTAGTTGGAACCGATGCGATGAACGCTGGTCATTATATTTCTGAACACGATAAGAAAATTGCAAACAAATTGGCTTACGTAATGGCTGGAGGTGATTTATCTGAGGCTACAATGGTTACAGAACAATATTTATTAGATCTTGAACGCGAAGCATTTTTATCGCTTTGTACGGAACGCAAAACATTAGAGCGTATTCAACACATGTTAAAAGCAGGGAAACCGCTTAGAAATTAAAAAAGAATTGAGAAGTGAGTATTGAGTAATTAGATGTAAACATGCATAAAATTGAAGATTTACAGATTTGGAGAAAATCAATAGAACTATCCAAACAGGTTTATAAAGTGATTAAAATACTTCCTTCTGATGAAAAATATGGTCTAACTTCTCAAATAAAAAGAAGTGTAATTTCAATTCCTTCAAATATTGCGGAAGGAGCTGGAAGAAATTCAAATAAAGAATTTAAACATTTTTTGAGTATTGCAAATGGATCGTCTTATGAGTTACATACACAGTTAATATTAAGTACAAAGCTTGATTTAATAAATGAAGATAAGCTTACTGATATTTTAAATCTAATAGTTGAAATTCAGAAAATGAACTATTCATTACAGAAAAAATTATAAATCTCAATACTAACATCTTAATACTCAATACTAAAATTTCAAAAAAATGAAAACAGCATATATCGTAAAAGCATATCGAACAGCCGTAGGAAAAGCTCCTCGTGGTGTGTTTCGTTTTAAAAGACCAGATGAATTGGCTGCTGAAACTATTCAGCATATGTTAAATGAAATTCCAGAACTCGATAAAACTCGTATCGACGATGTTATTGTAGGAAACGCAATGCCTGAAGCAGAACAAGGGTTGAATGTAGGTCGACTTATCTCGCTAATGGGACTTAAAATTGACGATGTTCCTGGAGTAACCGTAAACCGTTACTGCGCTTCCGGATTGGAAACTATCGGAATGGCTACTGCAAAAATTCAAGCCGGAATGGCCGATTGTATCATCGCTGGAGGTGCCGAAAGTATGAGTTACATTCCAATGGGAGGTTACAAACCTGTACCCGATTATCAAGTTGCCAAAAACGGAAACGAAGATTATTATTGGGGAATGGGACTTACCGCAGAGGCTGTCGCGAATGAATATAAAATTTCAAGACAAGATCAAGATGAGTTTGCATACAATTCGCATCAAAAAGCATTAAAAGCTTTAGAAGAAGGCAAATTTAAAGATCAAATTGTTCCTATCAATATCGAGCAAACGTATGTTGATGCTAACGGTAAAAAAGCAACAAAGTCATACACAGTTGATACCGACGAAGGTCCTCGTGCCGACACTTCTATTGAAGTGCTTAACAAATTACGTCCTGTATTTGCGCAAGACGGAAGTGTAACAGCTGGAAACTCATCTCAAATGAGTGATGGTGCTGCGTTTACTTTGGTAATGAGCGAAGCTATGGTGAAAGAGCTTAATCTGCAACCTATTGCTAGATTAGTTTCATACGCTGCTGCTGGTGTTCCGCCACGTATTATGGGAATCGGACCTATCAAAGCAATTCCAAAAGCCCTAGACCAAGCAGGATTATCACTTGATAAAATCGATTTAGTTGAATTAAACGAAGCTTTTGCTTCGCAGTCGCTAGCGGTCATTCGTAAGCTAGGTTTAAATCCAGATATCGTAAACGTAAACGGAGGTGCTATTGCACTTGGACACCCACTTGGATGTACTGGAGCAAAACTTTCAGTTCAATTATTTGACGAAATGCGAAGAAGAAAAAATAAATACGGAATTGTTACCATGTGTGTTGGTACAGGTCAAGGTGCTGCTGGTGTTTATGAGTTTTTAAACTAAACGCCCCTCTATCTCCCCAAAAGGGAGATGATATTTATTGAATTAAAAATGAATTACTAATTATAAAATTAACCGTAAAGATTCTCTTTTTTTGAGAGGATTGGGGAGAGGAAATATGGAAACAAAGAATAACATAACCAGAGGTGGTCAGTTTTTAGTAAAAGAAACGAAAGCTGAAGATATATTTACACCTGAAGATTTTTCAGAAGAACAAAAAATGATGCGCGAATCTGTAATCGAATTTGTAGATCGCGAAATTTGGCCAAATAAAGAACGTTTCGAGAAGAAAGATTACGCGCTCACGGAAGAAGTAATGCGTAAAGCTGGAGAGCTTGGATTATTAGGAATTGCTGTTCCTGAAGAGTACGACGGACTCGGAATGGGCTTTGTAACCACCATGCTTGTGTGTGATTATATTTCGGGAGCTACTGGATCGGTTGCTACAGCTTTCGGCGCACATACAGGAATCGGTACCATGCCTATTACACTTTATGGAACCGAAGAACAAAAGAAAAAATACGTACCAAAATTGGCTACAGGAGAATGGTTTGGAGCTTACTGTTTAACCGAACCAGGAGCAGGATCGGATGCAAATAGCGGGAAAACCAAAGCGGTACTTTCTGAAGATGGTAAACACTATTTGATAAGCGGACAAAAAATGTGGATTTCGAATGCAGGTTTTGCTAGTGTTTTCATTGTTTTTGCTCGTATTGAAGATGATAAAAATATTACAGGATTTATTGTTGAAAACGATCCTTCTAACGGAATTTCTTTAGGAGAAGAAGAACACAAACTCGGTATCCACTCCTCTTCTACCCGTCAAGTTTTCTTTAACGAAACTAAAGTTCCTGTTGAAAATATGCTTTCAGAGCGAGGAAACGGATTTAAAATTGCAATGAATGCTCTAAATGTTGGTCGTATTAAACTTTCAGCGGCGTGTTTAGATGCTCAAAGACGTATCATCACCGAAGCTACAAAATATGCAAACGAGCGTATTCAGTTTAAAACACCTATCGCAAAATTTGGTGCAATTAAAGCTAAAATTGCCGAAATGGCAACTGCTTGTTACGTAGACGAGTCGGCTGCATACCGTGCTGCAAAAGATATTGAAAACCGAATTGCTATTCGTCAAGAAGAAGGAAACTCGCACCAAGAAGCAGAGTTAAAAGGAGTTGAAGAATTTGCAATAGAATGTTCTATTTTAAAAGTTGCAGTATCTGAACATTGCCAAAATACTACCGACGAAGGAATTCAAATTTTTGGAGGAATGGGCTTCTCTGCCGATACTCCAATGGAATCTGCTTGGCGTGATGCTCGTATCTCAAGAATTTACGAAGGTACCAACGAAATTAACCGTATGCTTTCTGTAGGAATGCTTATCAAAAAAGCGATGAAAGGACATGTTGATTTATTAGGTCCTGCAACGGCTGTAAAAGATGAATTAATGGGAATTCCTTCTTTTGATACTCCAGATTATTCAGCACTTTTTACAGAGGAAAAAGAAATGATTGCCAAATTGAAAAAAGCATTTTTAATGGTTGCTGGTGCTGGAGTTCAAAAATACGGACCAGCGTTGGAAGAACACCAACAATTATTAATGGCTGCTTCAGATATTTTAATTCAAATATACATGGCAGAATCGGCTATTTTAAGAACCGAAAAGAATGCAAAACGTTTTGGAGAAGACAGCCAGAAAGAACAAATTGCCATGGCGCAATTAAACCTTTTCAATGCTGTTGAAAAAATTCAAACAAAAGGAAAAGAAGCTATTTCTTCTTTCGCTGAAGGAGACGAGCAACGCATGATGCTTATGGGACTAAAGCGTTTTACAAAATATGTAAACCTTCCAAATATCGTTGCATTGCGTAACACAATTGCCGATAAAGTAACTGCTGAAAACAAATATTGTTTTTAAGCATAAGCTATAGGTTTTAGGATTTAGTTGTTTTCTAAAAACGCCCCAAGTTTTGGGGCGTTTTTTATTATATTTATCTGTCGTTAATCTTTACTTTTGCAAAAAAAATCAATGTCGCAATTGTACACAATTAAACTCCTTTCCGCTGAAAATATAGATGAAATTGCAACGCTAACCCTGCAATTAAATCCTACTAAAACAAAAGTATCGCTTACTGAAATGTTGCAAAAAATGTTTGATTTTAATGGGTATCAATGCTTTGGGTTTTATTATAACAATGAACTGGTTGGTGTTTGCAGTGGTTGGACGACCATTAAACTATATTCTGGTAAACAGTTGGAACTCGACAATGTAATTATCGACAGTACATATCAATCTAAAGGTTTTGGAAAATTATTTATTGAGGAGATTGAAAAATGGGCAAAAACCAATCAGTTTGAAACCATAGAGCTCAACACCTACGTTGCCAACAGCAGGTCGCATAAATTTTATTTTAACCAAGGGTTTCAAATTATTGGTTATCACTTTCAGAAAAAAATATAAACTATCGTTACCTTTGCAGCATGGCATTATCAAACAACGACATTTTTAAAAAGCTTCGTGTAGCTCACAAATTAAAAGACGAGGATATTGTAAACATCCTAGCATTGGTAGATTTTAGAATCAGTAAAAGTGAATTAGGTGCTTTTTTCAGAAATGAAAATCATCCAAAATACATGGAGTGTGGCGACCAAATTTTGCGTAATTTTTTAAACGGACTTATTATCCACCTGCGTGGTCCTATGCCAGAAAAAAAGAAGCCAACTCAGCAGAAGTAAATAAGCTTATAGCAGACTTACAGCTTTTTTAGCTGCTTCAAATTCAGCAATCATATTCTCAACAATTTTTTGTGCAGGAAGGATGTCATTTATCAATCCGCTAATTTGCCCTATTTCAAGTTCTCCTTCTTCTAAATCGCCCTCAAACATTCCGCGTTTTGCTCTCGCCCTACCTAACAATTTCACCAATTCTTCTTTGGTAGTTCCTTTTGCATACAAGGCTTGTACATCGTTATAAAATTTATTTTTGAGTAGTCGAACTGGTGCTAATTCTTTCAAAGTTAAGTGTGTATCTCCTTCTTGTGCATTTACCACCAATTCTTTAAAATTGATATGAGAAGATGCCTCTACACTAGCCACAAAACGACTCCCCACCTGCACTGCATCGGCTCCTAAAACCATTGCTGCAAGCATCCCTTGTCCGGTTGCAATTCCGCCAGCAGCAATAATCGGTATCGTAATTTTTTCCTTCACCATTGGGATTAATGTAAAAGTAGTTGTCTCATCTCGTCCGTTATGTCCGCCTGCCTCAAAACCTTCAGCAACAATAGCATCTACACCAGCTTCTTGAGCTTTCAAGGCAAATTTCACACTGCTAACCACATGCACAACAGTTATTCCATGTTCCTTTAAATAAGAAGTCCACGTTTTAGGGTTTCCTGCGGAAGTAAAAACAATTTTCACCCCTTCTTCAATAATGATATCCATAAGCTTATCGAGGTCAGGATACAGCATTGGGATATTCACTCCAAACGGATTTTTAGTCGCTTTTTTACATTTCTGAATATGTTCTCTTAGAATTTCTGGATACATCGAACCAGCACCTAAAGCGCCTAAAGCACCAGCATTTGAAGCTGCAGAAGCCAATTCCCATCCACTTGCCCAAATCATTCCTGCTTGAATAATTGGATATTTTATTCCGAAAAGTTGAGTGATTTTGTTTTCCATACTCAAATATAAGGAGAATGTGGGAGTATGAAAACAGAGATAACTTGGAAAAAACAAGGCTATTTAAAAAGTAAACTTTCAAATAGCCTTCTATATTTTTTGAGATATATAAAATTAACTTATCACACCAGAACCTATAAGCTCATCCTCCTGATAAAAGGCAACAAATTGCCCTTCAGTGATGGCACTTTGAGGTTCGTCGAAATCTACATACAAGCCCCCATCCACTTGATATAAAGTGGCTTTTTGCAATGGCTGTCTGTAACGAATACGAGCCATTACTTCCATAATTTCGTCGGGGTTTAGCGCTAAATCTTCTCGAACCCAATGCAATTCGTCGTTGGTAACAAAAAGTGCTTTTCTAAACAATCCAGGATGATTTTTACCTTGCCCAGTATAAATTATATTGTCGTTTACATCGGTCTCGATAATAAACAAAGGTTCTGGAGTACCACCAACATTAAGTCCTTTTCGTTGCCCTTTGGTGAAATAATGTGCTCCTTGATGCTTCCCAACAACTTTTCCGTCATGAGGATTGTAAACAACTTTTTGAGCGTTGTAAGCCAACTCTTCCGCTTTGGTTTTAAACGATGGCGTTTCCTTTTTTTGAAGAACACTTTCAGCTGCAACCTCAATAATTTGCCCTTCTTTTGGTTTTAATTTTTGCTGAAGAAACTCTGGAAGTCTTACTTTTCCGATGAAGCAAAGTCCTTGAGAGTCTTTCTTTTCCGCAGTAATTAAATTATTTTCCGCAGCAATTTTACGAACCTCTGGTTTTGTAAGTTCTCCTATCGGAAATAAAGTTCGACTTAATTGCTCTTGTGATAATTGACATAAAAAATACGACTGATCTTTATTTCCATCAACCCCAGCCAACAAACGATGAATTGGTTTTCCGTTTATCTCAACAGTTTCTTTACGGCAATAATGTCCCGTTGCAACATAATCGGCACCTAAGTCTAATGCGATTTTCATAAACACATCAAACTTAATTTCTCGATTACAAAGCACATCTGGGTTTGGTGTACGTCCACGCTCGTATTCGTTAAACATATAGTCAACAATGCGCTCCTTGTATTGCTCACTTAAATCGACAGTTTGGAAAGGAATTCCAAGTTTATCAGCAACAATCATCGCGTCGTTACTATCTTCTAACCACGGACATTCATTTGAAATTGTTACAGAATCGTCATGCCAATTTTTCATAAACAACCCAATAACATCGTAGCCTTGCTCTTTCAAAAGGTAGGCCGTTACGCTCGAATCAACACCTCCAGATAAACCAACTATAACTCTTTTCATGCGTATATTTTTATTCTTTTTCAATTCTGAAATCAATAGTACACTAAAGTATTCTTCTTAGCGTACCATCATCTCATTTGCAAATTTCAAATACTTTGCAAAATTACAAAATTAGTAGGAAGGATTAGTCGTGTATTACAAGTCTAACTTTCAATTAAAATAAATAAATTTTATGTTCATCAAAAAAACATTAATCATTAAACAACATAAAACACATTGACATTTACAATCAATCAATTAGTGATGTTAAAAATAGTTAATGTTTTATTTTTGTTTAACTTTTATATTAAATTCGTTAAACAATATTAAACCTAATAAATCAAACTCAAAAGAAAATCAACATGAAAACACTACTCAACATTACGAAGTACGTTGTTGCCCTGGTTATGATTACAGCACCCATAGCTTGTTCGGATGACGACGACAACCAAAACCTTCCTGAAACAGAATTAACTATTACACAAACTGCTAGCGCCGATGCTGAATTAAGTATTTTAACAGCTGCTCTCGTAAAAACAGGACTGAGCACAACGCTTGATGAGGCTGGTACATACACCGTGCTTGCACCAACCAACGCCGCTTTTGAAGCTGCTGGAATTACAGATCTAAACGCAGTTTCCGAAGAAACACTAACCAACATTCTTTTAAACCATGTGTTTAATGAAACTTTAATGGCTTCTGATTTAAGTACGATGTACAAGAACACTTTAGCTAGCGGTCCTAATGACACCATGCTAAGCATGTACATTAATACCGAAAACACAGTAACATTTAACAACATCGCCTCCCCTACAATGGTTGATATTACGGCTTCAAATGGTGTAATTCATAAAGTCGATGGCGTACTTACACTACCTACTATTGTTGATCATGCTGCTGCAAACAGTAACTTTTCAATTTTAGTTGAGGCACTTGAAAGATTCGGAACTACTTACACCGACTTACTTTCTGGTACCGATGGTTCTCCTTTTACAGTTTTTGCTCCAACCAACGAAGCTTTTGAAGAACTCTTGGCCACACTTGGAGTTTCTTCTTTAGATGAAGTTGATGACGCCACGCTTGAAGCCGTACTAACCTATCATGTTGTTGTTGGGGCAAATGCCACTTCAGAAACATTGAGCAACGAACAAATGATTACCACAGCACAAGGAGAAGATATTACAATCATGACTACTGAAGGTGTGCAAGTAATGGACGCAACAGATATGCCTGCAAATGTAATTGCTGCTGATGTACAAGCGATAAATGGTGTTGTTCATGCAATTGATAAGGTATTATTACCACAAGCAATTATTGATACAATGAATCCTACTATTGCAGGATTTGTTTCCATGAATGAAGACTATTCATCTTTATTAACAGCAGTACAAAAAGCAGAATTAGTAGACGTTTTAAATGCTGAAGATGCAGGACTAACAGTTTTTGCTCCAAACAATGAAGCATTCGCCACTTTTCTATCAGAAAATAGTTTTAATTCTCTAGATGATGTGCCTACTGAAGTTCTAAAACAAGTCCTTTTAAATCATGTTATTCAAGGAGAAGTAATGTCAACTGATTTGTCAACAATGTATGCAAATACGTTGGCTACAAATACAGACGGAGACAACCTCAGTATTTATGTAAACACTGCTTCAGGTGTTACGCTGAACGGCATTTCTAGTGTAACAACCGCAGATGTTGAAGTAAGTAACGGTGTAATACACGCTGTAGATGCTGTTATTGGCTTACCTACCATTGTAACTTTTGCTACCGCAGATGCCAACTTTAGCTCATTAGTTGGTGCACTTACTGCTGATGATCAGCCAGACTTTGTTAGTATCCTTTCTGGTAAAACTGATAGTCCGTTTACAGTATTTGCTCCCGTAAATTCAGCTTTTGAAGCTTTAGAATCTGTGCCGAGCGGCGCAACATTAACAGCAGTTTTACAACATCATGTAGTTGCTGGAGCAAACGCTAGATCTGAAGATTTATCTAACGGAATGATGGTAACATCACTTGAAGGCGACGATATTACAATTACACTTCCAGGCACTGGTGCTAATATAGCAAACTTAACAGACGGTGCTGGAAATTCTGATATCGGAGTAATTGCAGTAGATGTTCAAGCTACAAATGGTGTAATTCATGCCACAAACAAAGTTTTAATCCCAGATACTACCAATTAAAACAATCATTGCTTTTTGAAGAGGAGTCACTTTAGGGTGGCTCTTTTTTATTGTCTTCATTCGTGCAATTTGATAAAGTTTTAATACGTATTTATAAAACCAAAAATCCCCGATTTAAAATTTTAAATCGGGGATTTTATTATTTTATGGAGTGCTCATTATTTTTTCTGAGCTTCTGCCTGTTCCATCATTTCGCGCATTTTCTTTTGAAAACGGCTTTCTTTTTTAGGCTTCTTTTTATTCTCCTGAATTTTAGCGTGAATTTTATCCTCGTCAACAATATAATTCTTGATTACTAACATAATCACGATTGTAATTAAGTTTGAAATAAAATAGTACAAACTCAAACCACTTGCATAATTGTTGAAGAAAAACAACATCATTATTGGTGAAATATAAATCATCACTTTCATGATACTTCCCATATCTGGCATTCCTTCTTGCGCAGGTTGTTGCATTGCTTGTTGCTGTCCTGTTGTCATTTTCATATAGAAGAAAATAGCGACAGATGCTAAAATTGGAAACAAACTTACGTGGTCTCCATAGAATGGAATTTTAAATCCTTCTGGGAACTTGTAAATAATATCATACGATGATAAATCGTCTGCCCATAAAAATGATTTTTGACGTAACATGATAGCCGTCGGGAAGAACATAAATAGCGCGTAGAATACAGGAATTTGTAACAATCCTGGCACACAACCACTCATTGGACTCACTCCTGCCTTACTATAAAGCTTCATGGTTTCTTGCTGACGCTTCATTGGGTTGTCTTTATACTTCTCGGCAATCTCTGTAACTTCTGGTTTGATTACCTTCATTTTCGCCTGAGAAACATACGATTTGTAAGTTACTGGCGACAATGCCAATCGTACAATAATAGTCATCACGATAATTGCAATTCCGTAAGGAAAAACAGAACTCAAAAAGTCGTATAAAGGTGTAAATACGTGTTTGTTGATGAATCCGAAAATTCCCCATCCAAAAGGAATCGATTCAGCTAAATCTAAATCTTTGTATTTTTTAAACTGACGAGCATCTGTTGGTCCATAATACCAATGTAAGTTATAATTTAACTCTCCACCTTGAATTTCTAAAGGTGTTGATGCAGTGTACAATTTAACGTGTTGTTCTGATGGATTTTCATCTTCAAACATTTGCTTTGACGTTAAAGAAACATTTGAAAAAGAATTTGGATTGATTAAAATAGAACTAAAGAAATGTTGTCTGTAAGAAATCCAACTTACATCTGTATCTGCTTCATCGTCTTCTCCTCCTTGCGCAAGTTTACTTACATCGCCATCGTGCATGTATGTTAAACGCGTATATCTGTTTTCGTAAGCAATACTTCTACTGTGGCGAATTCCGTTCAACTTCCAATCTAGTTGCGCTGGTTGCGAACTGTTAAGCACACCGTTTAAACCTTGTGAACGAATGGTAAAATCTACCATATACTCACTTGGTTTCAACTCGTATCTATATTCTAAAAATGTATTGTTTGAAGTTTTTAATTTCATTGACAACACTTGGTTTTCTCCACTTTTTGTCAACGTAGGTTCAAAGAAAAGGTCTTTGGTGTTTAGCGTACGGTTGTCTGTAGTTCCGAATGATAAATTAAAAGATGCGTTTCCATCTTTAATTAAATAAACAGGAATAGAATCGAACGTTTTAAACTTTTTCAATTCGGCTTCTACAATTTGCCCTCCTTTGTTGCTTATTTTAAAACGAACCAAATCGTTTTCGAAAGTTGTTGTAGCATTTTCATTTGCTGAAGCCAACGATGCTGAATATGCAAATGCTCCCAACGAACCTTTGTATTGTGCCAAGGCTGTAGAATCGGCCATATCGATAGCAGGAACGCTCTCTACAACAGCTGCATTTTTTTCTACTTCTTTAGCTTTTTCAACTTGCTCTTGCTTAGCTTTTTCTGCTTGAATTTCTTCATCGGTAGGTTGGTTATTGTACAAAAACCACATTAAGATTATCCCAACTAGTATAAAACCAATAATTGAGTTTAAATCAAATTTCTTTTCTTCCATTTAATTCTATTTAAAAAATTCCTTTTCATCAAAAAGGGCATTCACGTTGCAAAATATAGTTTGCAAAGATATGCCCAAATTGTATTTATATGTCAAACTGACACTATTTTTGTTGCTTGTGTTGTAAGGCTGATTTTACAAACCCTACAAATAATGGATGCGGATTTGCTACCGTACTTTTATATTCTGGATGGTATTGAACTCCTACAAACCAAGGATGCGAAGGCAATTCTACAACTTCTACCAAACCTGTTTCTGGGTTAAGACCTGTTGCTTTTAATCCAGCTGCTTCAATTTGTTGTTTATATGAATCGTTAAACTCGTAACGGTGTCTGTGACGCTCAGAAATGGCGTTACTATCGTACACTTTACTTACCAAACTCCCTTCAGCTAAATTACAATCCCACGCTCCTAAACGCATAGTTCCACCCATATGTGTAATGTCTTTTTGCTCTTCCATTAAATCGATAACAGGGTTGGTTGTATCAGGATTCATTTCAGTAGAATTGGCATCTTTTAAATTGAGAACATTACGTGCAAATTCGATAACTGCCATTTGCATTCCTAAACAAATCCCTAAAAACGGAATATTATTTTCACGGATGTACTTAATAGTTTCGATTTTTCCTTCAATACCACGCTCTCCAAAACCTGGAGCCACTAAAACTCCATCTAATTTTGCTATTTTATTCTGAAGAATATCTGCATCGATATATTCAGAATGAATATACTCTACTTTTACTTTCACTTCATTTTCTGCACCTGCGTGAATGAAGGCTTCTAAAATTGATTTATAACTATCTTGAAGCTCTACATATTTCCCTACCAATCCAATATGCACTTCGTCTTTCGGATTTTTATGACGTTGTAAAAACTGATTCCAACGTGTTAAATCGGGTTGCGAATTATCTTGTAAAGCAAGTTTTTTCAATACAACTGCATCCAAACCTTCTTTCAACATCATGTTTGGCACATCGTAAATTGTTGAAGCATCAATCGACTGAATTACAGCTTCGCGCTTAACATTACAAAACAAGGCTAACTTTTCTCTTAAATCATCCGAAAGTTCGTGCTCTGTTCTACAAACTAAAATATCAGCTTTAATTCCGCTTTCCATTAAAGTTTTTACTGAATGCTGTGTTGGTTTTGTTTTTAACTCCCCAGCTGCAGAAAGATATGGCACAAGTGTAAGGTGAATTACAAGTCCGTTATTATCACCCAATTCCCACATTAATTGTCTAACCGACTCAATGTAAGGAAGCGATTCGATATCTCCAACAGTTCCACCAATTTCAGTAATAACGATATCGTATTCTCCGCTATTTCCTAAAACTTGAATGCGTTCTTTAATTTCGTTGGTGATATGCGGAACAACTTGCACTGTTTTCCCTAAAAATTCACCTTTACGTTCTTTTTCAATAACACTTTGGTAAATTCTTCCAGTAGTAACATTGTTTGCCTGTGAGGTATTTACGTTTAAAAAACGCTCGTAGTGCCCTAAATCTAAATCGGTTTCGGCACCATCATCAGTTACATAACACTCACCGTGTTCGTATGGATTAAGCGTACCAGGATCAACATTAATATACGGATCGAGTTTTTGGATAGTTGTTTTGTAACCTCTTGCTTGTAAAAGTTTCGCTAATGATGCTGCAATAATTCCTTTCCCCAATGAAGAGGTAACACCACCCGTAACAAAAATGTATTTGGTATCTGCCATTGTCTTTACTTAATTGAATTGTCTGCCTAAGCAGTTATTGAAAATATCGCGGCAAAAATACAAATAAGAATTAAAAAACCCTCTTCAAAAGAAAGGGATTTTAAGATTGTTTTTCGTGTAAGATTTAGCAGCGAGTTACTTAAGTTTTTGAATTTTATAGATGAGTTCTTCCAAACCGTTTACCTTGATTTCATACATAGCTTCGAGTTGAGCTCCTAGCTTTCCGGGAGGAAAACCTTGCTTTCGAAACCACACATAGTATGGCTCTGGAATATCAATTAAAAATCGTCCTTTGTATTTCCCAAAAGGCATTTTTGCATGCGCTAATTGAAGAAGAAATTCTTTATTTGAATTGATATTCATTTTTTTATGAGTGTTCTAATTGTTTTAAAGTAACAAAGTTGCAGAGGTTCAAAAGTCATTTATTTACTGCTTTTGTTTATTTACTTTCTATTTTGTACTTCTAGCTTCTTACTTTAATACATCCCCCTAGCCCCTTCAAAGGGGGAATTAATTGTCCCCTTGAGGGGACTTTAGGGGTGTTTTTAAATCTTTATTAAACCTCAACATTCCCTTTATGTGATGAGAAACTGAGTCAAGCTCAGTTTGACGAAAGATTCTTTTTCAGTTAATTTTTGAATACAGCTTCTCTTCAAACTTTTACATCCCCCTAGCCCCCTTCAAAGGGGGAATTAAGCCTCCGAACAGGATGAATTTATTATCCCCTTGAGCCTGCCTGCGGTAGTCAGGGGGACTTTATGGGTGTTTTTGAACTTCACTTTTCCTACTCATTAATAGCAAAACTCTCCGCATTAGCGATTGAGCGGCATGTTTGAGCTCTTCCAACTTTTTTGTTGGAAAGCGAGTAGCGAAAGCGCGACCACACTTTTTTGTGTGGGAATGCCCAAAAAATAATTAGTTAGTTACTTCCAATTAAAAGTAATGTCTTTTTGAATATCTGGATGCAAACTATAGTGCACCGGACAGGTATTTGCAGTTTTTTCGAGGATTTTTTTACTCTTATCGTCTAGATGTACTGGGATATCAAAAACGACTTCGATTTTAGAAATTCTACGCGGGTTGGCTTCCATTGTTTTGGTAACCGTTGCAGTGGTTTCGGTTAAATCGACATCCATATCGCGCGCCTTGATTCCCATTACAGTGAGCATGCAACTTGCCAAAGAAGTCGCAACAGTATCGGTTGGAGAAAAAGCCTCGCCTTTTCCGTTGTTATCGGTTGGGGCGTCGGTAATAAATGAGTTGTTACTTTTTAGGTGCACACATTTAGTTCGAAGTGCTCCCAAGTATGTTACTATTGAGGTTGGCATCGTTTTTTGCTTCTTTAATTTGTAAATTATCGTATTGCACTATGTAAAGCGCCTTGTTGATGTAACCACCAGTGGTTGCTTTTTTATAGTCAAATTTATTCTCTACATATTCGGTTTCGCTCACTTTTGCAGACACATAATCTAAATTTTTATTGTAAGCTAAACGCAAAATAACATCCATGGTTAAATCGAATCCACGTGTTGCATAACGATTTGGTGTTGTACCGTATTTTGCTTCAAATTTTTTACTGAAACTTGTATTTACATCTGCAAGCTTATCGATTGTTGGGAAATGAAAATGCAATTTAGAAAGGTGCATATTCGAAATATTATCGCTATCGTAAGCATCTCCTTTAAGAGTAGTAAGCAGTGTAATTTTATAAGCTTCTGTTTGTGCTGAATTTACCACGCCAGTAATGTTGGTAAGTAGCGGAATGCTATTGGTTTCAACGATTACCCAGTTTTCTTTTTCTGAAGAAAGAAAAGGATTAATTTCGTCCAAACGGATAAATTTATCATTTATAGGAGTAATTGTTTTTGCTCCTGGCACCAATGCTTGCAACTTTGATTTTATCGCTGAATTTTTAGCATCAGCAATAATAATTACATTTTTATTGAAACCGTTCACAGCAATAAAATCTATCATTTTCTGACGCAACAAATCGTCTGGTGGTAGCGTTTGATAGACATTGCTATACATATCTAAACCTTTGTTTGAAAAAGGTGCGAAAATTGGAGTATTTTGCGAACGCACTGCACTTGAAACTCGGTTAAAAGTAGATGGCAAAATTGGCCCCACAATTGCGTCTGCATTGGCTAACTTTCCGCTAGAAGCAAGCTGACTTACCTTAGTTTCATTCGCTCCACTATCAAAAACATTTACGTCTAGTGAAAGTCCTAGTTTCTTAACAGAATCTATCGCCATAAGTGCTCCTGTATAAAAATCTAAAGACACACTTAACAACCTATCTTTTTTGAGTTTTTCTTTATTACTCTCAATATCTTCAAAGTTTAACTCATCTAATTTAAAAGGAAGTATAATTGCTAACGTAGATTTTTCAGCATAATTAATACTATCTAGCAAAGAGAACTTTTCGATAAGTTGACCGTTGTTTACTGTAAGCGCTCCTGTTTTATTTTTAGGTAATTTTAAAACCATTCCAGCTTTTAAACCATCGGTTTTTACTTTTGGATTAAGCGCTTCGATTTCTTCTTGAGTTACACCCAATTTTACTTTTAGTCTATAAAATCCTTCTTTTGGAAGTACCGTATAGTAATTGTAAGCATCTACCTCAACAGGTTTTTTCTCATTTCCTGCAACAAAAGGCACCCACAAGGTATCTCCTTCTTTTAAAACCTCTTGCATCGTTGGGTTGATAGCTTTTAAAGAATCAACAGTAATTCCATGTTCGTAAGCTACTCTCCAAGGTCCTTCTTTTGGTGCTACAATGTGTGGCACCAAACCTTCTTTTACTGACGGAATTGTATTTCCGGTAGCAGAAGTAGCATACACAGGAATTTTTATAATCTCATTCTTTTTAAGCTGACGACTGTACAACTCTTTGTTATAGCGTTTTATATCATCAACAGAAACATTGTACTCTTTTGAAATACTGTACAATGTTTCTTTTCTTTTTGCTTTGTGCTCAATAAAATTTGTTGTTTCCGTAGTAGTGTACTCGATATTTTGATTTACTCCAGGTTGTGTAGGAGTTTGTTTATCGGACACAGGAATAACAACAATTGTATGTGCCTTAACACCATTTTTAACTTCGGGGTTTAACTTTAGAATTGCATACGGTGTAACCTGATATTTTTTTGCAATACTCTCTAAGGTTTCTCCTTCTTTTACAGCATGTGTTTCAAACTTTTGCGCTTGCATACTTACACAAAAGAAAACTGCCAGTATAAAAATAACTCTGTTAAGGTTCATAAAAATATATTAAGTTTTTTGCTTTAGAATGAAGTTAAAAATTACAACTTCTTCTATAAAACGTGACTAACAAAAGTGCTTTTTTATTCCCACTCAATAGTTGCTGGTGGCTTAGAACTAATGTCGTACACTACTCTATTAACGCCTTTTACTTTGTTTATTATATCGTTAGACGTTTTTTGTAGAAATTCGTATGGTAAATTTACCCAATCGGCAGTCATCCCATCGGTACTTTCTACAGCACGTAAAGCTACACATTTTTCGTAAGTACGCTCATCCCCCATTACTCCTACCGAGTTTACTGGCAACAGCATAGCTCCCGCTTGCCAAACTTTATCATACAGACCCCATTCTTTGAGTCCGTTAATAAAAATAGCATCTACCTCTTGTAAGATACGAACTTTTTCTGCAGTAATATCTCCAAGAATACGAATTGCAAGTCCTGGCCCTGGGAAAGGATGACGCCCTAATAATTCAGGATCAATTCCCATAGAAGCACCTACACGACGTACTTCATCTTTAAATAACATTTTTAAAGGCTCCACAATTTTTAATTTCATAAAATCTGGAAGTCCTCCTACGTTATGGTGACTTTTAATTGTTGCTGAAGGTCCATTTACCGAAATCGACTCAATAACATCTGGGTAAATAGTTCCTTGTCCTAGCCATTTTACATCTTTAATTTCGTGTGCTTCATCATCAAAAACTTCAATAAACACACGCCCAATAGCTTTACGCTTCAACTCTGGGTCTTCAACACCTGCAAGCGCATCTAAAAAACGCTCAGAAGCATCTACTCCTTTTACGTTAAGTCCCATTCCTTCGTATTGGTCTAATACACTTTGGAACTCATTTTTACGAAGTAAACCATTGTTTACAAAAATACAGTACAGATTATCTCCAATTGCTTTGTTAAGCAATACGGCCGCCACGGTCGAATCAACTCCTCCAGAAAGTCCAAGCACTACACGCTCGTTTCCTAGTTGTTGTTTCAATTCGGCAACGGTCATATCAACAAAATTATCTGGTGTCCAACTTTGCTCAACACCAGCAATTTTCACTAAAAAGTTTTCCAATAATTGTTTCCCATCTGTAGAGTGGTAAACCTCTGGGTGAAACTGAATAGCATAGGTTGTTTCTCCTTCAATTTTATAAGATGCGTTTTGCACGTCGTTTGTGCTCGCCAAAATAACTCCGTTTTCTGGAAGTTGTTTTATGGTGTCACTATGACTCATCCAAACCTGACTTCCTACAGAAATATCTTCAAAGAAAAGTTCGTTTTCAGCAATAAAAGAAAGATTAGCTCTTCCGTATTCTCTCGTATTCGAAGGCGCTACTTCTCCTCCTCCAAAATGTGCTAAATACTGCGCTCCGTAGCAAACTGCCAACATCGGAACTTTTCCGCGTATTTGCGACAAGTCTGGGTGCGGAGCATCTTCTGCTCTTACTGAAAATGGACTTCCAGACAAAATAACTGCCTTGTATGAAGAAAGGTCGTCTGGTAAATTGTTGTATGGGTAAATTTCGCAGAAAATATTTAACTCTCTTACGCGTCTTGCGATTAATTGAGTGTACTGCGAACCGAAATCTAAAATGAGTACGTTGTTTTGCATGCGCAAAAATACTATTTATAAAGAAAATGAAAAGGGTTGAACAAAGTATTTTTTTACACAAAGCTTCAACTTGAAATTATCATTTTTTCTTCACTCCAAAATATAGCGCTTCTTTAGCTTCCCCGAAACCTATCAAGCTATCGATAATTTCTAAATTCGCATCTTTTTCTTTCTGAACAAAAATTGCGTTACTACTATCAATTACAGTTTTAGGCAACGTAAAATCATCCGAAGAAAAAACCATTTTTTTAGTGCGTT
The DNA here is from genome assembly GCF_038433465.1 of Joostella sp. CR20. Classification (NCBI taxonomy): domain Bacteria; kingdom Pseudomonadati; phylum Bacteroidota; class Flavobacteriia; order Flavobacteriales; family Flavobacteriaceae; genus Joostella; species Joostella sp. CR20. The sequence goes on from NZ_JAESVF010000003.1 coordinate 86,152, forward strand.
CAAATTTCACACTTCCCGCATAAGTTACATCTGGCAATACCCATTGTTTTTTACTGAAAGCGTCAAGTTTTAAAGCGATGGGTTCAAAAGAATGATGTACAGACGAATCGATTTTCAACATTTTTTCAACGGGAGTTCGCACAAGTTGAACAATCAACACAACTACAAAAAGTCGAAAGCTCCATTTTATCCAAACAGTTATTTTTTTAAACTGAAAAAAACTAAACAATAACACTAAAAAAGGCAGAAAAATTGGGAGCAACCAACGTTCTGAAACTTTTGACGAACCGATACTTACAAATACTACTGAAGCAATAACAAACTGAATTATGAAGAGTTTTGACAAACTATTCCATTTTTGTTGTTTTAGCTGAATTCCTCGTCTAAAAAAAGCAACAGCAAATACAAGAAACAATAAAATACTTAGTTGAATAAAACTTTTTAAATACGCCCACAAAGAAGAAAAAACAGTATGATTTGCAACCGATTTTGTTTTATGAGCCATACTCATTTTTAGTTCAGAAACATATTGAGTATTATCAAAAAGCCAATACAAATGCGGACTTACAAGTAAGCCTGCAACTCCAATACTGATAAAAAAGTAACGATTCCAAACAATCTGTTTTGCTTCTGCATCAAAAAATGGAATTATTAAAAATGTAGGGATTATTAATGCAAAATTATATTTGGTAAGCAGTCCACCACCTATAATCAAACCCAACAAAATGTAGTTTCTCAAACTTTTGTTCTCCATCAGCAGAAAAAACACATAATATAAACTCAGCGAAAACAAACACATTAACGAAGTATGAGTAAGTCTTCTAAAGTTAAAATCGATAAAAACAGGAATTAAAAAAAGTAATAAAACCGAGAGAACCGCTAAGTTTTCATTTTTATGAACTTTATACGCAAACTTATACATTATGAAAAGTGTAGCAGAAAAAATAAAAGCTCTAAAACCTACTAGCGAAAACCGATTGAGTCCAAGTATTTTATTAATACAAATTTGCAACCAAGTGTATAGCGGTGGTTGGTCGTCGTATCCCAAACGAAACCACTGCGAATAAAATGCTTGTTCGGCATCTTCCCACTCTAAAGCAACTTTAAAAAAAGATATTAAAATGATTGCTAAAAAACTAAAAAGAGCTACTACGAGTACTCTTACAGAAGCCGACACACCTATTTTATTCAAACTATTTTATTTTTATAACACCATTTCTATACAAATCCAATGCTTTATTAAGCAATATTTCAATACTATCGATAGGAATATCTATACTCGGATTTACTCTAAAAATTTTCATGCGCGATCGGTTTCCTGCTTCTAATTCTGGAGTCTCTAAATATTTTCCTTCAACAAAAAGAATATATGGTTCATCTGTTTTTTTATCAGTCCATAAATAACAAAATACCTTATTTTTAAAACAAAAGCACGGCATACCATACTTACGAGTTTCAGTTATATTTTCGTCCTGCTTTAAAATAAAATTCCGCAAGGACAACAAACAACTTTTTACAGGCTCTAATTTGTTTAAATAATAGGCATTTTGTTCGTTCATAAAATCTGCACTGATTTTCTATCCCTTTATTTTTGAAGTTTGCACGGTTCCATATTTATCAATTAAATAAATTAAGGATGTCATGGTTGCAGCGCCAAGCTCCAACTCTCTTTTGTTTACATGCTCAAAAGTATCGTTTGCTGCATGATGATGGTCAAAATAACGTTGTGAATCGGGTCTTAACCCTGCCAATACAGTTCCTTCGCCTTTAAGTGGACCAATATCCGCACCGCTTCCACCTTGCTTGAAATAATGAATTAAATAAGGCTTAAAGAGTTTTTGCCATGAAAGTATTTGGTTAAAATTAGCATCATCGGCGTCAAAAGAAAAACCGCGTGGTGTAAATCCGCCTGCATCACTTTCTAAAGCAAATACATGATTTTCGCCTTTTTGCTTTGCAACTTCAGCATATTTTTTTCCGCCTCGTAAACCATTTTCTTCATTCATAAACAAAACCACACGAATAGTACGTTTCGGCTTATAACCTGTTTGCTTTATAAGTCTTAAAACTTCCATGCTCTGCACACAGCCTGCACCATCGTCGTGAGAGCCATCGCCTAAATCCCAAGAATCTAAATGCCCACCAACTGTAATGATTTCATTTGGAAACTCGCTTCCTGTAATTTCTCCAATAACGTTATACGATTGTGCGTCTGGGAAAACCTTACAAGTTTGACGGAAATACAATTTCGTGTCTTTATTCAAGTTTAACATTGTACTCAATAATTCAGCTCCGTTTGTACTTACGGCTGCCGCAGGAATTCTCTGCGAAGCTGGAAGGTCTCCATAACTCATACTTCCTGTGTGCGGGTAATCGTCGAGACGTAAATTCATCGAGCGAACAATAACACCTACGGCACCATACTTTGCAGCTTCGGCAGCGCCAGAATATCGCTGATCAACACATCCGCCGTAAGCTTCAAAAGTTTGAATTAAATCGGGTTGCATCGGGCGATTAAAAAAAACTATTTTTCCTTTTATTTTTTCTTCGCCTAAACTCGCCAAATCTTCAATACCTTTCACCTCAACAACAGCTGCTTTTAGTCCGCCCTCTGGAGTTGCAACCGAACCGCCCAACGCACAAATATCTAAATTAGTGGTTTCTCCGGGCGAAGTTTCGAAATACGCAAATTCTTTAATTCCACGTGTCCATTTTGGAACCATTACAGATTGTAACCAAACTTTATCGAGTCCTAAAGAATCGAGTTGTCCTTTGGTGTACGCAACAGCCCTCTCGGCATTATACGAACCCGACAAACGTCCGCCAATTTGGTTTGACAAATAATCGAGCCACGAATAACTCTTACCATTGGTTAATGAAGTTGTGTAAATTTCTCTTAATTGTTTTTCGTCTTCAGTTTGCGATTGCACCAAAAACGGCAGTAGCATAAGGAGGATTCCTATTTTTTTTAACATGTGTTACTCTTGGTTTAATTGATTTTTATATTGGTTTAAATGTTCTTTGATTTCAGGTGCCAATTCAGGATATTCAACATCTTTATATTTTTTCAATTCGTCATACAGAATATCAGCAACAATTACACGAGCCGATTTTTTATTATCCGCAGGAATAATATACCATGGCGCTTTGCGTGTCGAGGTAACATTGATGGCTTCTTCGTAATATTTTTGATAATCGTCCCATAAGGCACGTTCTTTTAAATCGGCCGGAGAGAATTTCCAATTTTTCTCTTCTAAGTTCAGTCTTCTTAAAAGTCTGTTTTTTTGTTCGTCTTTTGAAAGATGAAGGAAAAATTTAAAAATAATAGTTCCATTTTCAGCAATGTGCTTTTCAAAATTTTTGATTTGCTCAAAGCGTTGATGCCAGAATGCATCTGTAACATCTTCAACACTATTAATTTCCGGAAGGTTTTCACCTAACAAATATTCAGGATGCACACGTGTAACCAACACATTTTCGTAATGCGTACGGTTAAAAACTCCAAACTTCCCTCTTGCTGGCAACGCAATGTAATGCCTCCACAAATAGTCGTGTTTCCGTTCTAAATCGGTTGGCACCTTAAAGCTATGCACCACCACTCCGCGCGAATTAAAATCTTTAAAAACCTCGCGAATTAGACTATCTTTTCCCGCTGTATCAATACCTTGAATACAAATTAACACACTGTATTTTCCGTGTGCATAAACAATATCCTGAAACTTCCCTAGCTTTTTTCTGAGGTCTTTTAAATGTTCTTTCAACGCATCATCTGTTGCATTTAAATTATTTAAAGTTGGAACATTACTAAGTCTAATAGCCGAATCTACTCTGTAATCTGAAGTTTTTATAGCATCCATAAATTTGAAAATATATTAATACAAACCTCCGTAAAATAGAAGTTCGCCACAAAGTTTTTTAAAAGTACAATTTATATTGTAATATTGCTTTGCCCAAATTTAACAAATCTTATTTACCATGAAGAATTATACGCTTTTACTACTGTTCGTATTGTTTTCTAATTATGCCATTTCGCAATGTACATCGGCTTATTCGCAAGCGAGTTACGCACTTGCACACACCAAAAAGTCGTTAAATGCCGATAATTTTGACCATCAAAAATACTATGCTGGGAGAGCGATTGAAGCACTCGAAAAAGCCAAAGGTTTAGTAGAAAGTTGTGGCTGTAAAGACGCTGTAAGTCCAATTTTAGATGCGCTCGATAATATGACACAAGCCGAAGACCCAGCCGATTGGGAAGCAGGACGTTTTTACACCAAACACGGTTACGAGTTTTTACAAACATTGATGACCAAATTAGACTATTGTACTGCAAACGCATCTGCTGTAAACTACGAAGCAAGCACCAGTACAACGCCAAGTGTAAACTACAATACAACGACCACTGTTACAACTTCAGCAAATACGGAAGCTACAAGTCTACAAGCGCAACAACAGCAACTGGAACTTGAAAAACAAAAATTAATCGAGCAACAACGTCTTCTAGAAGAAAAAATTCAGCAACAAAATGAACTTGCAGAACAGGCTCGCATAAACCGACAATTAGAACTTGAGGAACAACTTAAACTTAAACATTTAGCAGAACAGTCTATTTTTGAAATTGAAAACAACTTTAAAGAATTGGCACGCACACTAAATTGTAAATCTCTAGAAAGTGTCTTAAATGGCGGTTACGCCCGTGAAGACGATGTTTTAAATAACGAAACTCTTTCACAAACACGCACTTATTATTTAAAATTAAGCGCCGAAACCCAACAAAAAATAGCAAATGCTTTAAACAAGTGTCTAGCGGAGTAAGAAAAACTTTTTAATTAAGTAATTGATAATCTATTACTTACTAATAACATTGATTAGTTAACAATTTAGTAACGATTAAATTCTACAATGGAATAAAGTTTGATATGGTTTTTTAAATTAACAAAACCCATATTAAAATGAAAAAACAATTACTATTAACACTACTTTTATTTGTTGCTTTTACAGTTAGCTCTCAAATCGATCGCACAAATGAAAAAGCCTATATCCCGAAGGGAAAATGGATGACTAGCGGAACTATTTCTATAGACACGGGAAATGGAAAATCGAATTACAATTACGAAGACCCTGACTATGTAAATACATCGGAATCTGAAAATATTAGATTTTCAATTGCACCAAAAACAGGTTATTCTTTTGCTAAAAATTGGATAGTTGGTGTTGGAATAGGATATATCTATGATAGAAACAAATCTAAATACTTTGAAAATGATAGTATCACGGAAAAATCGGAATACACCTCCAACAGTTTTTCAATAAATCCATTTGTTAGAAGATACATTTCAGTTGGTAAAAATTTGACTTTCTTTTTTCAAGGAGAAACAAACTTTCAATACTCAAAATCTAAAGCAAAAGATTTCATCCTTACAGATCCAGATAACGAAGATAATTTCACCTCCAAAAGTATTTTTGTTGGAATACGACCTGGACTTAATTACTTTTTTAACGATCACTGGGCATTAGAAACTACAGTTGGTAGAGCAGGATATCAACACACAAATAATGATAACGACATTAACAACTTCGGCGTTTACGAATCCAACCGATTCTTTATTGATTTAAACCTAACCGACGTGTACTTTGGAGTTTCTTATTTCTTTTAAAAATAAATAGCAAAACAATTAAAATTGGTAAGGAAGTAAAAACCCAACAATCTTCCTTACCTTTATTACTGAAATTATAAAGATAAAAGTAAACCTATGAAAACATATTCTGAAGCAGAAGTAAAAGCCAAATTAGAAAAACTTGATTATTGGGATTTTGAAGACGGTTATTTGGTAACTTCATTAGATTTTAAAGATTTTGCTGACGCCTTTGCCATGATGACGAGAATTGCTTTTGAAGCAGAAGCGCAACAACATCATCCAGAGTGGAGCAATGTGTACAACAATCTTACTATTAGATTAACCACGCACGATGCAGAAGGAATTACAGAAAAAGACTTTATGCTAGCCAATAAAATTGAAGAAATTATAAAAGGATAACTTTAAACCTCGGCAAAAGAGGTAATTTTCTTTTTTTATTTATTTTTGCTATCAAATTAATAACAATAGAACTTTATGGGAAGAGCTTTCGAATTTAGAAAAGCAAGAAAGATGAAACGTTGGTCTGCAATGTCTAAAGCGTTTACTCGTATCGGGAAAGACATTGTAATGGCAGTTAAAGAAGGTGGTCCAGACCCCGATGCCAATGCACGTTTGCGTGCGGTAATTCAAAATGCGAAGACCGCAAACATGCCAAAAGACAACATTGAAAGAGCCATAAAAAGAGCTTCAGATAAAAATACCGAAGACTATAAAGAAGTTTTATTTGAAGGCTATGCGCCACACGGAATTGCAATTTTGGTTGAAACTGCAACCGACAACAACAACCGTACGGTAGCCAACATCCGAAGTTATTTTAATAAATGTAACGGAAACTTAGGTACCAGTGGTTCGGTAGAATTTATGTTTGACCATACGTGTAATTTTAGAATTCCTGCTGACGGAATTGACCCTGAAGAACTCGAATTAGAAATGATTGATTTTGGTGCTGAAGAGGTTTTTGCTGATGAAGACGGGATTCATATTTATGCGCCTTTTGAAAGTTTTGGAGCTATCCAAAAAGAATTAGAAGGTCGTGGTATTGAGATTTTATCTTCTGGATTTGAAAGAATTCCGCAAGTAACTAAAAAGCTTACTGCTGAAGAAGTAGCTGACGTTGAAAAATTACTTGAAAAAATTGAAGAAGATGACGACGTTCAAAACGTGTATCACAGCATGGAAGAATCGGAAGATTAATCACTTCTACTTCAGAAAAAATAATATAAAAAAAATCCTCGTTATGTTGTTAACGAGGATTTTTTGTTTGTCAGAAAAAATTCATCTCTTTATATTATTCTTTCGTAAACGAATACTCTGGAATTTTCCCTTCTACTCCCGAAAAATAATTGTACATAAATTCAAAATCGGCTTCCACATCATCAGAAACATAAAAAGGTGGTGCAACGCGGACCTCTTTGTTTTTATAATCAAAAGCTACCATAACAATGGGTACATTTGCCCCCTTTGCAATATAGTAAAATCCTGTTTTCCAATTCGAAACCTTTTTACGAGTTCCTTCTGGCGCTATTGCCAAACGAAACTCATCTCGCTGTTCAAACAACTCCGCCACCGCATCAACCGTATTGTTATTTTTAGACCGATCGATAGGTGCTCCTCCACTCCATCGGAAATACCAACCAAGTGGCGAGTCGAACAATTCCTTTTTAGCAACATAATTCATCGGAGTTTTCACGATACTTCGCACCAAAACCCCTAAATAAAAATCGTGCCAACTGGTATGTGGCACGACTGCTATTATATACTTATTTAACGGTGGAAAAACTCCATTAAGCTTCCACCCTAAAACATTTGTAAAAATCCACTTTGAAAAACTACGCATTACATTTTTTCGTATAAGCTTCTCAATTTCTCTCTAGTGATAGTTTCCTTCCAATTTTTACCACATGCATTTTCCCATAACGGATCCATATTCATAGAAACATCAATCATTATGTCAAACTCCTCATCGGTTAAGTTAGCACACAATCCTTGCGGAAGTTCGATGCCAAACTTCTGTTTCATCTTCTTAAACAAAGCAACGCCTTCAGGATAAAATTCTTCCAAATGATCAAAAACAATACAGTTACCAACACCGTGCTTCGTCCCTAATAAATAAGAAAGTCCGTAGCTCATTGCGTGCGCCACACCTACTTGTGAATAAGCAATACTCATCCCCCCGTGCCATGATGCCATCATTAATTTATCTTGAGATTCTTCTTCTGTAAGATCTCCATTATAAAACACTTCATGACAAAGCTCTTCTGCTTTCTCTCCGTAACTTTGACTAAAAGCATTTAAGTAGGTTCCATTTAACGATTCCACACAATGAATATAACAATCCATCCCTGTGTAAAACCATTGATCTTTAGGTACACCACGTGTAAGTTCTGGATCTAACACCACTTGATCAAAAGGAGTGAAATCGGAATTAATACCTAATTTTTTATCGGGACCCGTAAGTACTGTAGTTCTAGAAACTTCTGCCCCAGTACCACTAATTGTTGGAATTCCAACATGATACAAAGACTCATTTTTAACCAAATCCCAACCTTGGTAATCTGCTGTTTTCCCAGTGCTGGTAAGCATAATGGCAACGGCCTTTGCCAAATCCATTATTGAACCACCACCAACACCAATAATACCAGATGGTAACTCTTGGTACTCTTCACGAATTTTCTCCACCAATACATCTACCTGTTCGGTTTTTGGTTCTTCAGCGGTTGAGATAAAAATCATCTGATCGTTAAACATCAATGGAATTCGAGACGTTATCGAGTTATTGTTCTCGAAAACATCATCAACTAAAAAAATAAAAGGTGCCTCAGAGTTTTTACGCTTCGGCATTAATATTTCATTTAGCTGACTAAAGCTTCCTCGCCCAAAAACCACTCTGGGAACCATTGGAAAATTTTTATATTTCATGTATGCTCTTTGAATTATTTTCGTTTGTTGCTTTCATTATTCAATACTAATTCTGATGAACTAGTGGTAAAATATCTTTTATATTTTTTACCGTTTTATAGGTACCGTTTTTCTCTACATTCGTAACCATTTCGTGTGCCCATGTGGTATGAAATGGAATATGAATTGCTTGCGCACCAATATTTATAAGCGGCAATACATCTGACTTTAAAGAATTTCCAACCATTAAAAACTCTTTTACCGAAATTTCTAAATGCTCGAGTAAATTCTTATAATTTTCATCTTTTTTATCACTTAAAACTTCAATATGATGAAAATATTTTGAAAGTCCAGACTTTTCTAATTTTCTTTCTTGGTCTAATAAATCTCCTTTTGTTAATAAAATCAATCGGTAGTTATCAACCAAATTGCTTAAAACCTCTTCAACACCTTCTAACACTTCCACGGGTTTTAAAAGCATCTCTTTACCAAGATTCAAAATGTTTGAAATGGTTGCATTATCCACTTGTCCATTCGACAAATCAATAGCGCTTTCAACCATAGACAACATAAAACCCTTAACCCCATATCCATAGATATCTAGGTTATTGATTTCCATTTTGAAAAGCTCTTGATCTATTTTATTCTCAGTTTCGTAACTCGAGAGTAATTTAGCAAATTTTTCTTCTGCTTCTCTAAAATAGGTTTCATTTACCCAAAGCGTATCATCAGCATCAAAGCCAATAACTTTTATGTTTGAATAATCTACTTCCATACCTTTTTTGCACGTTCTAAATCTTCAGGAGTATCAATTTCAATCCCTTCAGAATCGGTTTCCACCATTTTAATTTTTTTCCCGTACTCTAAGTAACGGATTGCCTCAATTTTTTCGGTTGCTTCTAAAGACAGCATCGGAAGCTTTTGAAAGTCTACAATTGCTTGTTTTCTAAACGCATAAATCCCTTTGTGTTTAAAATAACTCACATCAACAGATTTATCTCTTGGGTACGGAATTGGAGAACGCGAAAAATACAATGCAAAATCCCTACTATCGGTAATAACTTTTACAGTATTTGGGTTATTAATTTCATCCCAATCGGTAATTTTTGTCATCAAAGACGCTAAATCGATTTCCTTTTCTTTATCTTCTTTAAAAACTTCGATAACTTTTTCTAGGCTTTCCTTATCGGTAAAAGGTTCATCTCCTTGCACATTCACTACGATATCGACATCCATATTTTCTACCGCTTCCGCTATTCGGTCGCTTCCACAATCATGTTCTTTAATGCTCATAATTGCTTTTCCTCCGTTCTGCTCAATTTCTTTAAAGATAATTCCGCTATCGGTTACTACATAAACATCATCAAAAAGTTTAGTATTTACCGCAGCTTTGTAAGTTCTAAGAATAACAGTTTCTCCCCCAAGATCTTGCATCAATTTTCCTGGGAAACGAGAGGCGGCATAACGAGCCGGTATCATAGATATAATTTTCATCATTTATAACCTTTCAGAGTTAACAAAAATAAGGATTATATTGAGAATTTAGTTGCTACGGGCCTTGAGTTTTTTATAAAACCAAAAAATAAACAGTAAGATAATGACTACCAACACAATAGCTATAATCGGTATAAATATCGAAAGTATCGCTAAAGCGAAGGAACCTACCGTTTCTACAGTTGAAACTATTGGGTTACCTAATCCTGCTGTGGTTGCAGATGAAGTTAGTCGCGTTCCTGCTGAAGCTCCTTTTACTAAAGTTGCTGTTCCGCCCCCCGCAATAATAGCCATTGCCCATGTAACAACGGGAGATAAATCGGTAATTGTAGAAACCATGACTGCCGTTCCAGCAATTGCGGCTAAAGGCACAGCAATAGAATCGAGAAGATTATCAATAAACGGAATGTAATATGCGAAAATCTCTATCAACATAGCGACTCCAAGCGTTAATAAAGCAGCAATCGAACCTACCCACATCCAGTCTTCACTGAGCGTCAACACATTAAAATGCGCTGCTAAACTCAAAACAAAAAGTGGTAAAAACACTCTAAATCCTGCAGAAGCTGCTAAACCAATTCCTAAAAATATACTTATAATGGTTTCTGATGTCATTCTTAATATTTTCTTTAAAAATAAGAATTTTAATCGAAATAAAACATCAAATATTCTTACAAGAAAAGAGCTTAAACTTGACTACAAACAAAAATCAGACAAAAAAATCGTCTTTAAAACCTATTAAATACAGCTTATCTTTTGCACGTGTAACGGCTGTGTACAACCATCTTAAATACTCTTTATCTACGCCATTTGGCAAATAAGGTTGTTCTATAAAAACCGTACTCCACTGCCCTCCCTGACTTTTATGACAAGTAATAGCATACGAGAATTTAACCTGCAAAGCGTTGAAATATTTGTTGTTTTTTACCTTTAAGAACTTCTTATATTTTGAGGTTTCTTCTTCGTAATCTTTCATTACTTCTTGGTACAGCCTATTGCTATCTTCATAAGAAAGTGATGGCGAATTAACATCTAAAGTATCGAGTAACAAAACGGTTTCAAAAGGTTTCATTTTAGGATAATCAACCATTTGCACTTTTACTTCAGCAAACTTAAATCCGTATAACTCTTTAATTGCAAAAATTTCTAAGACTTCGATGATGTCTCCATTGGCAATAAATCCTGCTTCCGAAGAAGTTTTCAACCAAAAATAATTGTTTTTTACAACCATTAGGTAATCGCCAGTTGCGAGTTCGTTATCTAGAAATAAAATCCGACTTCTAATTTGCTGATTGTACAAATTTGCTCGTTTGTTAGAGCGAACAATGATTGCGGTATCGTCTTTTCCGTGCTCACTGTACGAATCGTTAATGGCATCTTGAATTTCATATCCATCCACCAAGCGCACTATATCTGAAAATCCTTTTACTTCAAATTTAAAATCGTCTGAAAATTCATCTTGTAATTGCTCGCGCAAATTGGTGGCATTGAGTAAAATTCCGGAGTCTAACTGCTGACGAACAACTTCATCCAATTCAATTTTCTTTACCTCCTTATTATAATTAAGCGATAAAGTGTTTTCGTTTAATGCCGGACTCAACGATAAATTTACAGGTGGTAACTGTGCAGTATCTCCAATAAAAATGAGTTTACACTTATGTCCAGAATATACATATTGAATTAAATCATCCAATAAAGAGCCGTTTTCAAACATTTTTGAATCGGACGGCGAATCGGGAATCATGGATGCTTCATCCACGATAAAAATGGTGTTTTTATGTTTATTTGGCGACAAAACAAACTTAACGCCACCTCCGGATTGTTTCCGCGGAAAGTAAATATGTTTATGAATGGTATGCGCCGAATACCCTGAATAGTTGGTAATTACTTTTGCGGCACGCCCCGTAGGCGCCAATAACACCGATTTTTTTAAAGTTTTCCACAAATTGGTAACCAGCGCACCAATAATAGTAGTTTTTCCAGTCCCCGCAAATCCTTTCATCAGAAACAATTCGTTTTTATCTTCAGCATAAATAAAATCCGAAAGTTGCTGAAGCACAATATCTTGCTTTAATGTTGGTTGGTGAGGAAATTGTTCTTTTAATAATTTGTAAAATGATGCCGCGTCCATAAAATCTATTTCAGACCCAAAATTAGTAATGTTTTTTTAGGCTATCTCTTTTATGAATAAAAAAAAATTGTAGATTTGCGTAAACCTCATTAATACAAATTAATAAAAAATGAAGACAGTATTACAAATTGCTCTTTGGCTTGTAAGTATCTTTTTCGGGTATAAAATTTACACTTCGGTAATGGAACCTATCAAGTTCGATAAAGTAAAGAAAGAAAGATACACAGCCGTAATTAATAAACTGAAGAAAATTAGAGATGCTCAAGAAGCTCACAGAACTGTAACTGGAAAATTCTCAAAAGATTTTCCTGGACTTATCAAATTTATTGATACCGCACAGTTTACACTTACACAACAAAGAGACTCTTCATACATGGAATACGATAAAACTTACCGTATTGATATGGAGAGAGAGGTTAAAATTATTGACACTTTAGGATTTGTTTCTGTAAAAGATTCTTTATTTGGTGGTAAAGACACTTACAAAAATTTAGCTTCTATTCCATACGCTCAAAACAACGAGACATTTACTATGGATGCTAAAACAATTACTACTAACGGATTTACAGCTCCTGTATTTGAAGTAAAATTAAACAAAGACGTTTTATTATACGATCAACCAGAAGATTTAGTTGCAAAAGAAAAAGCAGCCATCTCTGTAGAAGAAGTAAACGGTCCTGAAATTAAAGTGGGTAGCCTTGAAGAAGTAAGCACAAGTGCAAACTGGCCTCCATATTATGACACAAAACAAAACAAGTAATATACTTAACAATTCATTTAAAGAACTGTCCATTCAAGTTAGCTTGAGTGGACTTTCTTTTTGCATCCTAAACGGAGCTTCTCATAAAATTGAATTGTTAGAAACACTTCACTTCGACCAAAAAGCAAATCCAGAGCAACTTATTTCGCATCTCGAAGCTTGGTTTTCAGAAGAAAAAATAGCGACTGACTCGCTCGATAAAGTAAGTGTAGTACATGAAAACGAACTCTCATCGTTTATACCAAAGTCACTATTCAACGAGCGTAATCTTTCAGACTACCTCAAGTACAATGTAAAAATTCTTGAAAACGATTTTATAAGTTACGACGAACTAAAATCGTACGATATTTATAATGTGTATGTCCCTTTTGCTAACGTAAACAATTATATATTCGACAAATTTGGCGATTTTGAATACAAACACGCTTCCTCTATTTTAGTTGAAACCTTAATAAATAGTGCCAACAAAAGCAATCAAGAAACTATTTATGTATATGTAAGTAAAAGTCATTTTGAAATAGTTGTATTGAATCAGAAAAAATTAATACACTACAACACTTTTACATATCAGCAAAAAGAAGACTTTATTTATTATTTGCTTTTCACTATCGAGCAACTCAACCTAAACCCAGAAGAAACACCTACCCTATTGCTTGGCGATATTACCGAGGAAAGCGATTTATACAAAATTGCATACACCTACATAAAACACCTAAGCATAAACAACAAACAGTTGCTAACCAACACCTACAGCCTCCCAAAAAACACCAACAGCTCAAACTTTTATATTTTATTAAACAGTCTTTAATGCGTATCATTTCAGGAAAATACAAAGGTAAAAGACTCATGGCTCCCATGAAGTTACCCGTTCGTCCAACTACCGATTTTGCCAAAGAAGGACTCTTCAACATTTTAAACAATCAGTTTTATTTTGACGAAATTTCCGTACTCGACCTTTTTGCCGGAACCGGAAACATCAGTTACGAATTTGCAAGCAGAGGCGCAGAAGTTATCACATCGGTCGATGCACATTCGGGATGCGTACAATACATTAGTAAAATAAAAGAAGAACTCGAATTTCCAATACAAACCATCAAAAGTGATGTTTTTACATTTTTAGAAAAAACAGCCATCACTGCCGACATTATTTTTGCCGATCCGCCATACGACTTCACCTTAGAGCAATTCAGTAAAATAGTCGACCTCGTACGCGAAAACAATATTTTAAACGAAGAAGGACTCCTTATTATCGAGCATTCCAAACACACCGATTTAAGTGAATGCAAAGGCTACACCGACCAACGAAAATACGGAGGCAGTGTTTTCAGTTTCTTTGAATTCGAGTAAAAAATAAGAAAAAAGCAGGTCATAAGCCGGATTCTGTATCTATAAATAGACCCTTATCATTTATCTGGGCGTTACATTACTGCACCGCTCTAGCCGCCTACCCTCCAACATCGGGCGCGCAACCCTCAACCGTTGGTATACATGACGTTGCACCGCATAGAGTTTACCTGATTTCACTACAGCATTACCTGTACATCCTTTCTTTTGCACTTGTCCTAGTCTTTCGACCGACGGCCGTTAGCCGCTATGCTGCGCTGTGGTGTCCGGACTTTCCTCTTTGTAAACAAAGCGATAAGGAGACCTGCGGCACAAAATTAATCTTTTCCACCATTTTACACAGCACTAATTGCAATAATAATTATAGGGGTTTGCTCATTCCATTTCGCAACCAGGCTTTCCGCTACTAGTTTTAGTAAGCCATAAACAAAAGCTTACTAAAAGCTAACCGCTACAATCCTTACCCCAAAAGAATTACAACATCAATTAAATCACAAAGGTTTTAAAAACCTTTGCGATTTTACTCCTTCAATTTAACAATCAAGCAAATTCACATTCCGCAAGATGAGATTCCTCCTCGTACCTCGTTCGGAATGACTTTGTCCTGAGTATCTATGGATCAAAGATTCAAAGTCGCAAAGCAACAAAACTTAAAAAACCTTTCCTACTTACCTCTTTAACCTTTCTAAAACAGTTAAATAAAAATTTTAGTATTGAAGAACTGACCTATTTAAAAAGTATTAAAAATCAAGGAAGCAGTCTGGGCGGGAGATAAAAAGCTGTTTGAGCGAAGCGAGTTCTTTTTATCTGTGGAGGATGGTTCCGTAGATTTTCTGATACTTTTTTAATCAGTCTTGACTTTTTTGTTTCGTTTTTGTGTCAAGACAAAAATGAAAAGAAAGTATTTCTAAACTTAGTTTAGTTAAAACAATTTTGAAGAAACAAAATCTATAAAAAAACCTTTCCTCCTTACCTCCTTCACTCTTTAACTATTCAAAACAATTTAAAACACAACCTTACAGCTTATAGCTAATGGCTTATTGCTTACAGCATATCCCTTATCACTTATAGCTAATAAAAAACAAACCATTGTTAATAATTCAGCAACAAAATCAATAGAAAAAAAGTATTTATCCCATATCAATTTTTATATTTGTGGTAATGGAACACTTTGTAGTATCTGCACGCAAATACAGACCAAAAACTTTTAAAGATGTGGTTGGCCAACAGGCCATAACCAACACCTTGCTTAACGCTATCGATAACAATCATTTAGCACAAGCATTATTGTTTTGTGGTCCGCGTGGTGTAGGAAAAACTACTTGTGCGCGTATCTTGGCAAAAAAAATAAACGACGACGGTACACATGCCGAAGACGAAGATTTTGCCTTTAATATTTTTGAGCTCGATGCCGCATCCAACAACTCGGTGGATGATATTAGAAACCTTATCGACCAAGTTCGAATCCCGCCACAAGTTGGAAAATATAAAGTGTACATTATCGACGAGGTGCACATGCTTTCTCAAGCGGCTTTTAATGCTTTTCTTAAAACATTAGAAGAACCACCAAAACACGCTATTTTTATTTTAGCAACTACCGAGAAGCATAAAATTATCCCTACGATTTTATCGCGATGTCAAATATTCGATTTTAAACGAATTACCGTTAAAGATGCCAAAGAATATTTACACTACATTGCCGAAAACCAAGGAATCGAAGCCGAAGATGACGCTTTACACATCATCGCTCAAAAAGCAGATGGTGCCATGCGTGATGCGCTTTCTATTTTTGATAGAGTCGTAAGTTTTACAGGGAAAAATTTAACACGCCAAGCTGTAACCGAAAACTTAAACGTTCTCGATTATCAAACCTATTTTGAGATAACCGATTTGATTTTGGAAAACGATATTCCAAACTTACTTATCAACTTCAACAAGATATTATCTCTAGGTTTTGATGGACATCACTTTATTGCCGGACTTGCATCTCATTTTAGAGATTTACTAGTTTGCCAAAATGAAGCTACTATTCAACTTTTAGAGGTTGGAGATGAAGCCAAACAGAAATATCTTGAGCAAAGTAAAAAAGCTCCTAAAGCATTTTTACTCGATGGTATTGAAATAAGTAATGAATGCGACCTCAATTATCGTAGCAGTCGAAATCAACGCTTACTTGTAGAACTTTGCCTTATGAAACTCGCCTCCATCACCCAAGATGGAGAAAAAAAAAAAGGTAGCAACTACATAATTCCGCCGTCTTTTTACAAAGTATCTTCAGAAAAAATAAATGATTTAAAGAGTGAAGTACAAGTAACTGTTCCGAAAACAGTTAGCCCTACTTCAACTACTCCAAAAACAATTTCTTCCGAAGAAAAACAAAAAAACACTGCTCCAGAAGTAAAAATCGAATACAAAAAAGCGGTCTCTGGACTTTCATTATCGAGTATTCAGAAGAAAAGAGCTCATGAATTGGCAAAAAAAGACCAAGTTTTAGATGAAGACAATCTGCCTTCAGACCCTTTTGACGAGCCAACTATGCAAATGTATTGGGAGCAATATGTAAAAAAGATTGATGATGAAGGGAAAAAAATTTTAGGAGCTGCCTTGGGGTCTGACATTCCGAGACTCAAAGGAAAAACTACCATTTGGATTGAACTTGCCAACGACACCCTTAAAAAGGAAGTTGAGCGCGACCAATACCCGCTAATGGAGTTTCTAAAAAAGAACCTCAACAATTACGACATCGAACTTTTAATCACCGTAAACGAAGAAATTGCAAAGCAATACGCCTTTACTCCTATGGAAAAATACGAAAAGTTACGAGAGAAAAATCCGTTATTAGACAAGCTTCGTCGTGAGTTCGACCTCGATATTTAACAGTTCCCTAATTCTTTTCAATGTAGGTTTTAAAATAACCACATTCATTAATTACCTCTTCAAAATACTTTGTATCAGCATAATCGTTTTTAAGCAATTGGAATCCGCTCCACGCTAAAAAGTCTGTCTCATCATCTCGATTTCTCCAATAACCAGGATTAATATCTTGATAGTAATATTTTGTATTGTAATATGCGTTGCGCTCACATTTTGCAAGCATATAAGCACTTTTTGCTTTTTCCTCATTGGTAGTTGCATGTTTAAAAGCCTGTTTGTAATAACTCTCTGCCAAACTACAATCGGTAATTAAGCGCATACTTGCGTTCCTAAAGTAGTCGGGAGAAGAATAACCTCCAACCATTGTACTAGCTTCATAAAACACACGTGCATTTCCAAAATGTGTTATGTTGTAAAATGCGTTTCCGAGCAACATACTATTGGTAAAAACATCGCCACCTTCATTTATTTTCTTTTGCATATCATTTGCTACAATTAAAAACTTCTCCACTGAGTAAGGTTTATTTTTAGCGTGTTCAAAATCGTGATTGTCCTGAATAAATCCATTAAAAGGATTTGCCAAAAGCATCACTTCTTTTTCAGATTTTTTAAACTGAACAATTGCTTCAGGAATATTATTTGCGAAGGTTGCCAGCACAGCTTTATGATAATACACATCGGAAATATCTTTTGAATATAATTTTAATGCTAAGGTTTCCATCTCTGAATGCTCTTGATTCAGCATAAAACGCTCCATGGCATCCAACCTACTTTTATCATCATAAAAATAATCGTCGTGAGTATCCAAATCTGGCATAAACAATTCCGCCATAAAGTCATTTCCCTGCTTTTTATACAAAGCCGAAATGTACTTTTTACTCCAATCTAAGGTGTTATAATACCTAAACTTACTCTCACTTTCTTCAGTATTTGGAACTTCTTCATAAAGCCAATGCAAATACGGCAAGATTTGTGTTTCTGTAGTAGCATCTAAAACAGAAATTTTATTTAATTCATTTATAAAACGAAGTAATTGCAATTGATTTTTCGCCAATTTTGTATTCGGCGAGCTACTTTCAGCAATCTCAAAACTCTTTTCAGCAGACGAATACGCCCCGTTTAAAGTTTGCAAATACCCTAAAGACGACAACCATAAAAATGAATTTTCATTAGAGTTTGAATGTGCAATTTTCGACACCAATTCCAACGCTCTTTTATCGACTAAACTATACTGTTCTTTCTTATTAACATCGAAACTAACACTGTTTGAAAAGTCCTTAATTTTTCGTTCTTGCTTATTTACCAATCGCGTTAAAAGATACGCCAAATGTTTGTTGGAAGGGTCTAAACTATAAATATGACTAATTGCACTTATTTCATCTTTATAAAACCCTTGAATTGCCCACAAAGCTGCTTTTTCCTCATTAGTTGTTGCTAGTTGCAGCGCTTGCTCCCAATCTGTTTGTTCCTGCGGATGAAAATTATAAGCAGCCACAGTTCGCATTGGCGGACACTCATCAAACACCCTGCTGTACAAATAATTAGCAACATTATAATCCTTTTTCTTGTAATGTATTCCAGCAACATACGCCAAAGCTCGGTAATACAACAAATTCTGCGGAACGAGCCCTTTCGTCGTATTGAAAAAATCTACCGCATAACAAAATACATCTTCGCTTGGCGAAACACTCAAACTGTTGTAAAAATGAGCTTTAATGGTTTGAAACCAATATCTATTTTTTAAAAAAGGGTTTTGTTCGGTATTATATTTCTTTTCGATTTCAGACAAAACAGTTTTGTTTTGCAACGGCTTATACGTTACAGGTTCGTAATACCAAGCATCTTCTGGAACCGAAACTACCTCTACCTGTTTTGCTAAATACAAAAACTCTATAAACGATTTAAACCGAGCATTATCAATAGTTGTTTTTTGTTTCCATTTTTTAACTGCTGAATTTTGATTGCCCGTTGAATAATATTGATACAATTCATTAACATCTTCATTACTTTCATCTTTCAGCAGAAAATACTGCACATCTTTTTCAGAAATTATAGCTCCCAAAAACGAAGACCAATCTTTAACTATATCTTCATTAAATCGAGAACCATACGAAGTTTCAAATCCGATTTCATAAAAAGAACTATGCGACAAAAACAAAGGCGTGTACGACGTGTCTACATTAAAAGCCTCTGGCGCATAGTTTGACGAATACTCAAAACCCCAATCCCAATCACTACAAGCGTTGACAATGGTGTAAGCGCCAATCGTAACAAGACTAAAAACTAGTGCTAACTTCTTTAAAGATGTTTTTTTCATAATTTTTTAAATTGATGGCATCCAAATCGTAATAAATAATTTCGTTTGGAGGTGTTACTGTATATTTTTCAATATCAGAAACCATTTCCAACAAATCTGCTTTTTGAATGGCTTCAATTTTTATAATATCTCTTTCTTGGTAATAAACCCCATTTTTGTAAAATGATTGTTTTACTTGGTAAAAGTTATCTTTTAAATCAATAATATTGGCATCTGCTTTTAAGTCTGCTTCATTTATCTTTCCTCGAACTCCAACAACTTGACGGTTTCTAATTTGCACACCCCACGAAAAAATTGGCAGTGCATAATTTAGTTTTAAAGGGTAATTTTTTAAACTTTTTATATAGCGTCTCGCTATGCTTTTGTCGTAAATAGAATTCAACGAATCGGAACTTATGGTTCCCATATTGTAATACATCAACACCCCTTCATCTACATTTGGGACTTTTGTTTTTGTATAATATTTTACCTGATGAAGTCGAATTGTAGCCGACAATTTCTTCTTACTGATTTGTTTAAATAGCTCAATAAAATCAAGGTAGTTTACTTGCGATTTTAAACTCCAATCGCAATCAATCTGCACTTCTTTAAAATCAATTTTAGCAGAAGCACAAATAGCTTCAATATACTTAAATGTTTTTGTTGCCAAAGCTTCAAGATCAATAGTATCTTTTAAAAAAACACGATTTTTTATATACACCACCGGAACAATTTCCATTCCAACAGGCAACTCCTCAAACCTAATTGCACTTCTCGGAATTGGCTCATTTTCTTTATTTAAGTCGATATCAAAATAGCGAACATAAAGTTTAGAAACGCTATTTTCTTGAAGCGCTTCTTTTTCTTCGGAAGATAATTTATACGTAGTTCTCCAGAAATAAAATGAAGTTTTTGGCGGGATTTGCTTTGTACACGAAAATGTGACTAAAAAAATAAAGAGGACGCTTATGACTTTGATTATCCGCACAAATTTTTTAAATTGAAAATAGGTTGTGTTTTCACAAATATACCACATTAATTCACTTCCTTACCACTATAAAGCAATGACATTACACATCAATAAAATCAGGATAATGAATTTAAAAAACATAACTACACTCATTGTTTTCACTTTAATTTTTACAACTTCAATTGCACAAGCACAATCTTCAACAGAATGTAATCTTCAAAAGGAAAACGAAGTGTGGTTGGCAAAGTTCAAACAAACAAATTCGCTTGCCGAACAATTAGAATTAATTCAACAAAAAATAATAGCAGATTCCGTATACACAAGGTTTAAATCTAAAATAACAACCCCGCATAGCTCCACAATAATAAATTACACAGATATCAATAATAACTTATGTGGTCGTAAAATATTATTTACGATAGACTCGCATAAAATTGACATTAACGAACAACCAGCGTTGAGTCCGATTGTAAGAAATATTACAGCTAGCAATATTAAAAGCATCCAATACATGGAGCCCAAAACGGCCGCCGCTCTCTTTGGAGCTCATAGTGAAAAAGGTGCTGTTTTAATTCAAACAAAAAATAACGAAGTAGCAACACAATTAAAGCAAACACGAACGCCATAAGTAACGCTACTGCATTTATTAGAAAGTTGGTATATTTGCGATATCATTAAAATTAAGCACCATGCTCGGTTTAAAACTTCCTACAGACCCAAGATGGGTTAATATAGTTGAAAAAAACATTGAAGAAATCCTTACAGACCACGCCTTTTGCGAACAAAAAGCAACGAGTACTGCAATTTCTTTTATTGTTCTTTTTCCTGAATATACCGACATCGTACAAGAAATGACAGCTTTAGTAAAAGAAGAAATTAGTCATTTTAAAATGGTGCACGATAAAATTATAGCACGCGGTTGGAAACTAGGACGCGACCGAAAAGACGAGTATGTAAACCGATTAATGACGTTTTTCCCTAAAGGCGGAAGCCGAACTACATTTTTGGTACACAAACTGCTGTATGCTGCTTTAATTGAAGCGAGAAGTTGCGAACGCTTCCGACTTTTATCGGAACATTTGGAAGATGAAGAACTTCGTACTTTCTACAGAAATTTAATGGTAAGCGAAGCCAACCATTACACCATGTTTTTACAATTTGCTAGAAAATATGGTGGTATTGAAGAAACAAATAAAAAATGGCAAGCACTTTTAGATTTTGAAGCTCAAATAATGAAAGACCTCGGAACAAAGGAAACCATTCACGGGTAAAAACTACTGATTTATCAAAGGCATATTTTGTTCTTTCTCGGTATTGTAAAGTAATTTTATTATCCCATCTGAAAGTCCGATTTTAGGCACATGTATTTTCTTAGCGCCACTCCATTTTGAAGCATTCAAATAAATTCGAGAAGCAGGAATAATTACATCAGCACGGTCTGGATTGAGTCCGAGTTCAGAAATTCTATCCTCATAACTCATTTCTTGTAAAAACTGATATTGGGCATTCAAATAAATGTATGACAACGGTTCGCCTGGTTTTCTTCCAGACATTTTAAAGAGCTTGTTAATGTTTCCTCCGGAACCAATAATCTCGATACTCTTATACTTTTTCGAATGATTCTTAATCCACTTTTCAATATCTTTCCAAGTTTCAGCAGAAATCATTTCGTTTAATAAACGTACGGTCCCTATTTTATAAGACCTTGAAGCTACAATTTTCCCTTCACTAAAAATGGTAAACTCGGTACTTCCGCCACCAACATCAATGTACAAATAGGTTTTATCTTTTTCGATAAGCGCATGCAAATCGGTTGAAGCAATAATAGCTGCTTCTTTTTTTCCGTCGATAATTTCGATTTCAATACCCGATTTACGTTTGATGGTTTCCACCAACTCATTCCCATTGTTTGCTTCGCGCATTGCCGATGTTGCACAAGCCATGTATTTTTCAACTCCATGAACCTTCATTAACAACTTAAAGGCTTTCATGGTATCAATCATGCGTTCGGAATTTTGTTTAGAAATTTCGCCAACGGTAAAAGAATCTTGTCCCAAACGAACGGGAACTCTCACTAACGAACTCTTTTTAAACTGAGTTTCTTTATGATCGTATTCAATTACGTTATTTATTAATAATCTAACGGCATTTGAGCCAATATCGATTGCGGCAAATTTTCTTATTTTCAACATCTATACGCTTAGTCTTTTACAATTTGTTTTCTTAAATAATACTCGTAAGTCTCAAATTGAGATCTAAATTTTACGCCCTTTACCTTTCTGTACGCATTGTCGTGACGTTCAGAAAAAACACGTGCTTTCACATTGTCTTTCCAACAAATTTCGAAGGTTTCTAAAAGTTCTTTTTTAATATCCTCATCATAAATTGGACATCCTACTTCTACCCTAAAATCGAGGTTTCGAGTCATCCAATCGGCAGAAGAAATATAAAACAAAGGGTTGCCTCCATTTCCGAAGATAAACAATCGCGGATGCTCTAAAAATCTATCCACAATACTAATGGCTTCAATATTTTCACTCATACCAGGTACCCCAGGGATTAAACAACAAATCCCACGGATAATAAGCTGTACTTTTACGCCATGCTTACTTGCCTCGTACAATTTATCAACCATTTTATAACTGGTAAAGCTGTTCATTTTAATTTTAATATAAGCCTCTTTACCTGCTTTTGCATTCTCAATTTCGTTGTCGATTAATTTTGAAAATGCCCTTTTTGTATAATGTGGTGAAACAATTAAATGTTTGTATTTATTGATTTTATAGTTTGTTTCGAAAAAGTCGAAAACTTTGGTTAGCTCTTTTAATAATGCTTGATCGGCAGTAAAAAGCGTATAGTCGGTATAAATTTTGGCTGTTGCTTCGTTAAAATTCCCTGTACTTACAAAACCATAACGTACCATTTTATCTTCTTCCAAACGCTCAATCACACATATTTTACTGTGGACTTTTAAGCCTTGAACTCCAAAAATCAACTTTACACCTTCCGACTGAAGCATCTCCGCATATTCGATATTTGCCTCTTCATCAAAACGCGCCTGTAACTCAATTTGTACTGTTACTTCTTTTCCATTTTTCACCGCATTGATAAGCGAACTCGCCACCTGAGAGTTTCTCGCCAAACGGTACACAGTAATTTTTATATTTTTTACCTTCGGATCGATTGCTGCCTCTCGTAAAAACTTAATAACATTCGAAAACGTATGATAAGGCGCATACTGCAAATAGTCTTTTTTAGCGATTGCTTCTATCAAACTTCCATCGTGAGTGAGCCCTTTAACAGGTAATGGCGGAAACTTTTTATACATCAAATCGGCTCTTCCCAAACTCGGGAATCCCATGTAATCTCTACGGTTGTGGTACCTTCCACCAGGAATAACGCTATCGGTATCGTCTATTCCCATTTTTGCTTTTAGAAACTTGAGTGTATCTTTTTCAATCTCCTTATCGTATACAAAACGTACAGGTTCGCTTATTCTTCTTCCTTTTACACTCGACGAAATTTTCTCAATAAAACTCTTACTCAAATCACTATCGATATCCAATTCGGCATCTCTTGTAATTTTTATCATGTGTGCAGAAAGCGATTCGTAATCGAAAATATTAAAAATACCTCCCATACAATAACGAATCAAATCATCTAAAATAATAATGTACTGCTTGTTTCCTTGACTTGGCAACACTACAAAACGTTCTATGGTTTTCGGAATTTCAACCAAAGCATAACGTACCTCCTTTGGATTTCCTTTAAAAAGCCCCTTTACACCTTCAACTTTTTGGGTTGACTTCATGGTCATTTTTACCGCCAAATACCCCGCACTGTCTTTTAAGTTTGGAATTTCATCTAAATCATTCAACATAATGGTTACCAACGCAGGACTCACCTTATCGTAAAAATAATTTTTTACAAAATCGTTTTGTTCTGGGGTTACCTCATCTTCTTTGATGATATAAATATTTTCAGCTTCTAACTCTTGCTCAATATCATTTAAAATGCGTAAACTCTCGGTTTGTTGGTTAATTACAATCTGCGTAATATCATCCATCAAATCTTTAGCTTTCGCACCTCCCAAAACACTTTTTCCTGTTTTTCCAGAAAGTGCAATACGTTTCACGGTAGCATAACGCACTTTAAAAAACTCATCTAAATTATTGGAGAAAATCCCTAAAAACCGAAGTCTTTCGATTAGCGGAACCGTGGTATCTGCAGCTTCTTGTAATACTCTAGCATTAAATTGTAACCAACTAATTTCTCTATTTATATATTGATGTTTTACCTCGTTCATCTATTTTAATTGCTTTGGAAAAATGATTAATTCTGTATTTCCGCTTGTTATGTCTTCCCAGTTTTGTACTTCAAAATTAATTTTCACTACGCCAGCTGTCGGAAGATTATCTATAGTTTCACTTCCAAAGATATTAGAAATTGCTGTAAATGCGTGGTTATGTCCAAAAATCATAACATTAGAAAAAGCATTGTCCAATGCTTTTATAAAATCACCTACAGCGCGTCCTTCAAAATCGTATAATTGCTCATTCACCTGCAATTTTGACAATGGAATTCCAAGGGAATTCATAAAAATAGTACAGGTATGCAACGCCCTATTTGCTGGACTCGAAAAAACTATATCTGGCTGAATGAAATTTGATTTCAGGTGTTTTGCAACCAACAAAGCATCGTTAATACCGCGCTCTTGCAAAGGTCGATTGCGATCGGCTACGTTATAGTCCCATGAAGATTTTCCATGCCTTACCAAATAAAGCTGTTTCATGTGTTTTCGGTTATTAATTTCTTCGGAATTGAAACGAAATTACAATGCTTGAAATTAAGGAAACTTTTACAAATATCAAGCTTCGAAAGGCTTTATTTTAAAAGAATTCTACGGATTTAAACGCTCCATTTTCCAATTAAAATCGGCTTGTAGCGTATATCGAATTCGGTCGTGTAGTCGATTTGGTCTTCCTTGCCAAAACTCAATAGAAACAGGCCTGATAATGTAACCTCCCCAATTGTCTGGACGTTCTATGGTTTTTCCTTCAAACGCTTCCTCTAAGGCTTTTAACTTTTCTTCAATCTCTTCTCTGGAAGCTGCTACTTCACTTTGGTTAGAAACAATCGCTCCGAGCTGACTTCCTCTAGGGCGCGACTCAAAATACCCATCCGAAAGATTTTCAGCTATCTTTTCTGCCTCTCCTTTTATAATTACTTGTCGCTCTATATTTGGCCAAAAAAACGAAACGCAAACTTTAGGATTTGCTTCAATTGCCCTCCCCTTTTCGCTGTGGTAATTGGTATAAAAAATAAATCCTTCTTCGGTATATTTCTTTAAAAGTACGACTCTATTCTTCGGAAAACCATCCAACCCAATTGTAGAAACTGTCATGGCATTTGCCTCGTCAACACCACCGTGCTGCTCAACTTCATAAAACCAAGTCTGAAACAACTGCATCGGATTATCGGTAAGTTGTGCTTCCAACAACTCACTTTTCTGATACACTTTTCTATAATCACTAAGGTCTTTTTCGCTTTTCATTTGTTTCTTTTTTTCTGGTTTTTAAAATAAAAACTCTTTTCCATCTTCAGCAAGATCCACATTACTAAAAACTTGCGCAGCTTCTTCTTTAAATTCTTCCAAACTGCTGTAACGGGTTGAATAATGCCCTAAAATCAACTTCCCTACTTCGGCTTGCTTTGCTATTTGTGCCGCTTGTTTAGCGGTTGAATGCCCCGTTTCGAGCGCTAACTTTTCATGTGGCTCTAAAAAAGTAGATTCGTGGTACAACAAAGTTGCTCCTTTAATTATCGGTACAATATCTTCCTTGTAAGAAGTATCGCTACAAAATGCATAACTTTTAGGTTTTGGCGGATCTTGTGTTAGCTTTTCATTGCTAACAATGGTACCATCTTCCAAGGTTACGTCTTTTCCCTTTTTTATATTCTGATAATAACACTTATCGATATTGTAGTTCAAAACCGCATTGATGTCTAACTTTCGGTCACCAACTTTTTCTTCAAACAAAAAACCATTGGTGTACACTCGATGTTTAAGTGGTATTGTTGTTACCGTTACTTTTTCATCTTCAAAAATTACTTCGGAAGTAGGCTCGGTTAACTCATGAAAAATAAGCGGATAATTTGTCCATGCACTGCCTACTTTCAGCATTAAAGTTACGGCATCTTTAATTCCTTTTGGTCCGTACACATGTAAAGGAGTATCTCTTCCTAAAAGTCGAAATGTAGACAACAAACCTGGAAGTCCAAAAAAATGATCGCCGTGTAAATGGGAAATAAAAATGTGTTTTATACGAGAAAATTTAATTTTTTGCTTGCGGAGTTGCACTTGCGTTCCTTCACCACAATCAATCAAAAAAACATGCCCTTTTATTTCTAAAATTTGAGCTGTTGGGTTGGTAAAAGCTCTTGGAGTTGCGCTGTAGCAACCTAATATATGTAGTTTTACATTATTCATTTTTTATTCTGAAGACTTCTAACAAGCTGTTAAAAATCTAGATCCCTTTCAATATCTTCCATTTCAATAACATCGTAAGCTTCACCAAGTGTTGGTGCCACTACAAGTTCGTCGTGAACATCGGTAAAATCAACCGAATCAGAAACTATTACAAACGATTTTTTAGCAGCACGATGATCGCGAGACAATTCTAAAAACTCAACCAAATCGGCCGATTTTAAATTACTCAACGAAAGTAAATTAAGTATTAAATGATCGTTTTTATAAGTAGCATACGATTCGTTTAAACGCTCAATAAATTTTGCCAACGAAACACTTTCTTGGGTAATTACCGTAGTATTTCCATTTCTATCGATTATCATAATCCCTATTGTTTAATTTTTGAAGCTAGTAAATAAATTGCCGCCATTCGCACAGCTACTCCGTTTTCAACTTGATTGAGAATGATAGCTTGCTTTGAGTCGGCTACATCACTTGTAATTTCCACTCCGCGGTTAATTGGCCCTGGGTGCATAATTACAATTTCCTTATCTAAAGAGTCTAACAACGCCTTGTTAACTCCAAATTGTTGCGTGTACTCGCGCGTTGAAGGAAAATAGCTTATATCCATTCGTTCGTTTTGTACGCGTAGCATGTTTGCAACATCACACCAATTTAACGCTTTTCGCAAATCGGTTTCTACCTCAACGCCCAACGAAGTAATATATTTTGGAATCAGTGTTTTTGGTCCGCATACTTTAACATTTGCTCCTTGCAATTGCAAAGCAAAAATATTTGACAACGCTACACGCGAATGCAAAATATCTCCCACAATCACTACATTTTTCCCTGCTACATCGCCCAGTTTTTCTCTAATTGAATACGAATCTAAAAGTGCTTGCGTTGGATGCTCGTGTGCTCCATCTCCTGCATTTATAATACTTGCTTTTACATTTTTAGATAAAAACACGCCTGCACCAGGATTTGGGTGTCGCATTACTACCATATCAACTTTCATCGATAAAATATTGTTTACAGTATCGATAAGAGTTTCTCCTTTTTTTACTGAAGATTGTCCCGCTGAAAAATTAATCACATCTGCAGAAAGCCTTTTCTCTGCCAACTCAAACGAAAGTTTAGTACGCGTACTATTTTCAAAAAACAAATTGGCAATGGTAATATCTCGTAAAGAAGGAACCTTTTTTATAGGGCGGTTAATTACTTCTTTAAAATGATCGGCTGTTTCAAAAATCAATTGAATATCCGCTTCATTTAAATATTTAATTCCTAGTAAGTGGTTTACACTTAATTCGCTCATCTTGCAGCTATTTATTAATCATGTATACTTTATCTTCTCCTTCTTGCTCTTCCCACATCACCTTCACTTTTTCATTGTTAATAGCATCTACCTGTCGTCCTCTATAATCGGGTTGAATAGGTAAATGTCTGCTAAAACGTCTATCGATAAGGGTTAGCAATTCAATTTCATTTGGTCTCCCAAACGATTGTATAGCGGTTAAAGCCGCTCTAATACTCCTTCCGGTGTACAAAACATCGTCGATAAAAACCACATTTTTATCTTCAACTAAAAAATCAATCTTAGTTTTATTGGCTTCAAGAGGTTTATCGCCTCGTCTAAAATCATCTCGATAAAAAGTAATATCCAAGTACCCGAGTTCAATATTGGCAATTTGATATTCGTTTTCAAGAAGTTTCTTTAAACGTTCTGCCAAAAAAACGCCTCTAGGCTGAATTCCTATTAAAACGGTATTCTTAAAATCTTTGTGATTTTCAATGAGTTGACAAGCCAATCGATGAAGTATGATATTGATTTCTTTCGCGGAAAGCAAGACTTTTTGACTCATATTATAATGGAAATATATGGTTTGTAAAATTACATATTTTTAAGGAGAAAACAGATGTATTTACAGAATTTAGTTAAACTTTCCGAGTTCTCAACAATATAATTCAGGATTAACGTAAAGGTAACTTTTTAAATAACAACACTTTATATCTTTACTGAAAAATATTGCCATGAACACAAAACAAATTGCCGAACGCTTTGTTTCGCTTTGCAGACAAGGGTTGTATTTGCAAGTTTATCACGAACTGTACGACATCAATGCCATTAGTAGTGAAATTGGATTTCCTAAAACTATTACTACGGAAGGAAAACACAACATTGTAAACGACTATCTCGAAAATGAAGAAAATATCGTTGCCATACACCGCCAATTTATTTCCGATCCTTTGATAGCCGACCATTATTTTGTGGTAAAAATGACAAGCGATATTACTTTTTCTGATATTGGCAGACAAGAAATGGAAGAATTATGCCTTTACAAAGTTGAAAATAATCTAATTTCGGAAGCTCAATTTTTCTATTCTCCTATGGAAACTGCTCCATTCAACGCAAACGACTTAAAAAACAAAAAGTCCCTCGAGGAGGAACTTTTTGTATAATTTATTTTATCTGAAAAACTTAGTCTAAACGAACAATATTTGCTCCGATAGCTCTTAATCTTTCATCTATATTTTCATATCCTCTATCGATTTGTTCGATGTTATGAATAGTAGAAGTTCCTTTTGCAGAAAGCGCCGCAATTAACAACGAAATCCCCGCTCTAATATCTGGAGAAGTCATCGTGGTTGCTTTTAAAGTAGACTCAAAATCGTGCCCAATAACTGTAGCTCTATGCGGATCGCAAAGAATAATTTTTGCACCCATATCAATTAATTTATCCACGAAAAAAAGTCGGCTTTCAAACATTTTCTGATGAATCAAAACACTTCCTCTTGCTTGTGTTGCAACAGTTAGAATGATACTCAACAAATCGGGTGTAAACCCTGGCCAAGGCGCATCTGAAATTGTTAATATCGAACCATCTATAAAGTTTTGAACTTCGTAACCGTCTTTATGTTCTGGAATATAAATATCGTCTCCTTTTTGTTCAAGCGTAATTCCTAACTTTCTAAAAACAGTAGGAATTTGACCTAGATAATCCCAACGAACATTTTTAATTGTAAGTTCGCTTTTTGTCATTGCTGCCATCCCAATCCAACTTCCAATCTCAATCATATCGGGTAAAATAGTATGCTCGGTTCCGCCTAATTTTTCAACCCCTTCTATGGTTAATAAGTTAGAACCTACGCCACTTATTTTAGCACCCATTCTGTTCAGCATATTACACAATTGCTGTAAGTATGGTTCGCAAGCTGCGTTGTAAATTGTGGTTGTTCCTTCAGCTAAAACAGCAGCCATTACAATATTTGCTGTTCCAGTTACAGAAGCCTCATCCAAAAGCATGTAAGCTCCTTTTAACTTTTTAGCTTCCACTCCGTAAAAGTATTCCTCTCGATTGTAACGGAAAGTTGCTCCGAGTTTTATAAATCCTTCAAAGTGGGTATCCAATCTTCTTCTTCCAATTTTATCACCTCCTGGCTTCGGAATGTATCCTTTTCCAAAACGTGCTAAAAGCGGACCAACAATCATAATCGAACCTCTAAGACCACGTCCGTCTTTTTTAAATTGTTCCGATTGAAGGTATTCTAAATGAAGATCATCAGAAATAAAAGTATATGAAGATGTTCCTATTTTTTGAATTTTAACGCCCAAATTTTCGAGCAATTCAATAAGTTTATTAACATCTATAATATTTGGTATGTTGTGTATTGTAACTTTTTCGTCGGTTAGTAATACTGCGCAAAGTATTTGTAATGCTTCATTTTTTGCGCCCTGTGGTGTAATTTCGCCTTTTAATTTGGCGCCACCTTCAATTTTAAATGTCCCCATATAAAATGTCGTACTTTATTAGTAGCGTTTTTTGCTTCGTCCTTTATTGTTGTTATGGTGTTTTCTAGGGTTGTTATTTCTAGTTTTCCCGTTCGATGGTCTATTGCGCACCAAGTTTTTACTTTCGGCAAGATCTTCATCAAAACGCGCTAGATTAATTTTCCCTCCACTCAATTCGTATAAATGGTCAAAAATTACTTTGTCCTCAACAGTATCTTTATTCCAATTGAGGTAACTTTTTTTCATATGGTTGGCAATGGTAAACTTCAAAGCGTCTTTTAGCTCTCCATCTTCCCAACTCACACACACATCAATCATTGTTTTGATATTATTTCCGTAGAAACGATACTTCGGATGATTTTGTGGATAACCTAATGGCTCAGGACGTTTGTCTAACAACTCACGTGTTGGTTTTGGATATGGCGAATCGGCATCGAGTTTAAAATCAGAAATTATAAACAACTGATCCCACAATTTATGCTGAAAATCTGGTACGTCTCTTAAATGTGGATTTAAGTTTCCCATCACTCCAATAATAGCTTGCGCTACTTTGTTTCGCTCTTCTCTATCTTCAATTGAAACGGCATAATCCACCATTTTCTGTATATGACGCCCGTATTCAGGAATAATAAGCCTTGGACGTTCGCTATTGTATTCTATATTTTCAACCAAAATGTTATGATATAATTATAAATGAAGTTTAAAGATGCTACTTTACATCTTTATTGGTATGCAAAATAATAAATTTTGCGGTGACTGAAAGAATTTTACAAAGAAATAACACCTTCTACTACGCTCACTTCTTTGTATTTATCGATTACAGCATCGGCACTGTCTAGTGTAAGCTCGATAGATAAACTCGTATATTTTCCGTTGGAAGACTCTTTTTTCTTAATCACAGCGCCTTGGTTATCAAAAATACGCTCAATCTGATTTATTTTTTCTTCGCTCGTCGGAACAATAAATTTATAAAGATATAAGGAAGGCCATGTAGTTGTTCGATCCAATTCATCTTTCAGGCGCACATAAAACGCTTCTACTTCTTTTTTATCTTTCATGTGTTAATTTTCTTTTTGCAAAGATAGGATTTACGAATCAATTTTTTAATTCCGTTATCATTTAGTTATTTTGCTGTCTTTTAAGTTTGAAAAATACTTTTGAAAATTTATACGAAACTAAACCTCCAAAAGAGATAAAATGAGTGCAAATACAAAAATAGTAATTACTGGAGGACCGGGTACCGGAAAAACATCAGTTATAGATTTTTTAAAAGAAAACGGACACCAATGCTTGCTCGAAATCTCTAGGCAAGTAACCCTCGAAGCACGCGAACAAGGTATTGAGCAACTTTTTTTAACAGACGGATTACTTTTTAGCAACAAATTACTCGAAGGAAGAATACAACAACACAAAGCTTCGGAAGCACTCACAGGCACTGTGTTTTTTGACAGAGGAATTCCAGATGTTCCTGCCTACATGAATTATGCTGGAGACACCTACCCTAGCTATTTTAAAGAAGCCTGCGACACTTACAGATACGATAAAGTTTTTTTACTCCCGCCTTGGGAAGCCATTTATACGTCGGATAACGAACGGTATGAAAATTTTGAACAAGCCCAAGAAATCCATATTCATCTAAAAAAAATGTATGAAGATTGTGGTTACTCGCTTGTTGAAGTTCCTGTTGGAAGTGTCGAAGAAAGAGCTAAATTTGTATTGAGCCATCTGTAAAACCACTACAGAGCATTAAATATAAGTAAATGGAGTTTGTAAAAAATCCGCTAGAAATTCTACAAAAATATTGGGGATACACTTCATTCAGAAATCCACAAGAAGAAATTATTCAGCATGCACTCAAACAAAAAGACATGTTGGTTTTGCTTCCTACAGGCGGAGGAAAATCTTTGTGCTACCAAGTGCCAGCAATGGTAAACAGCGGTATTTGCATTGTTGTTTCGCCACTTATCGCTCTAATCAAAGACCAAGTACAAACGCTAAAAGAAAAAGGCATCAAGGCCATTGCGCTTACAAGTGGCATTAGTTTTTCTGAAGTAGATACCTTACTCGATAATTGTATCTACGGAAATTATAAGTTTTTATACCTCTCTCCAGAGCGTCTTCAGCAGGACATCGTTCAAGAACGCATTAAAGCTATGAATGTAAATTTAATAGCAATTGATGAAGCGCATTGTATTTCTCAATGGGGAAACGATTTTAGACCAGCCTACAGAAACACGGCTATTTTAAAAGAATTACAACCCAACGTGCCCGTCATGGCGCTTACCGCATCGGCTACAAAATTGGTTGCTGAAGATATCGTTGAAAATTTGCATCTTGAAAAACCTATTGTTGTAAAAAAGTCGTTTAAACGAGAAAACATTTCGTACCGCGTTTACAACTCGGAAGATAAAATTTCGAAGCTCGAACAACTTTTAAAAGAAAACCCTGGCACTGCTATTGTGTACGCAGGTACTCGAAGAGCTACGGTAGAAACTAGTGAAATTTTAAACAGAGTTGGCATTAGCGCGACGTTTTTTCATGGAGGAATTCCAAATACCGAAAAAAACAAAAAGTTAGACGCTTGGCTTAACAACCAAGTGCAAGTTATGGTTGCAACGAGCGCTTTCGGAATGGGAATCGATAAACCCGATGTACGAACTGTTGCGCATTTAAATTTTCCTGATGCACTAGAAAGCTATTATCAAGAAGCTGGAAGAGCTGGAAGAGACGGCGAAAAATCGGTTGCAGTAATTTTGAAAAACCAAAGCGACGAAGACCAATTAAAAAACCAGTTTATAAAAACACTCCCGAGTGTCGATTTTGTAAAACTGCTGTATAAAAAACTGAACAATTATTTTCAAATTTCATACGGAGAAGGTGTTAACCAATCGTTTCCACTCAACTTCAATTTGTTTTGCCAAACCTATAAAATTAACCCTCGTCTGGCATACAATGGCTTAAAAATGCTCGATAAACATTCGGTTATATCGCTTACAGAAACACATTTAAAGAAAACTACGGTACAGTTTATCACCACCAATGCGCAATTGTTTTACTACCTCGACCAAAATCCTTCCGTAGAAAAAATAGTACAGCACATTTTAAGAACCTACGGCGGAATATTCGATATTCCTACAAATATCAACACACTTGCCATTGCCAAAAAACTAAACACTTTTGAACAGAAAATCGTAGAGGTTTTACAGCAATTAAAAAAAGATAATATTATCGATTTTGAAGGGATTGATACCGATGCTACTATTACATTTTTGGTGCCTCGCGAAGACGATAATACCATTAATGTGATTGCGAAACTCATCAAACAACAAAATGAGCATAAAACCAAGCAAATTGCAGATGTACTAAACTACATTCACAACGACAAAGTTTGTAAAAGTGTGCAACTGCTTACTTATTTTAATGAAGAAAATGCCGAGAACTGCGGAATTTGTTCGGTGTGCCTTCAGAAGAAAAGTCAACTTTCAACCGATATTTTATCCATCGCGAAAGAAGAAGTTTTAAAATGCCTGAAGAAAGCCCCTCTAAGCTCCAAAGAACTTCTTGAAAACATCACTTTTAAAGAGATTTACATTCTTGAAGCTTTAAAAGAATTGTCGCAAGAGGAAGTTATTTCGGTTAATCATATCAATCAATATTATATTGTATAGCAGTTTCGATGGCGTTTTTATGAAACTCAGTATCTTTGAGCATTCACAATTTTGAGATCAGATATTATGAGCGAGCAATTACGAATTGTATTTATGGGAACACCCGATTTTGCTGTGGCAACACTTCACAGTATTATCGAAGCTAATTATAAAGTTGTTGGAGTGATTACAGCTCCCGACAAACCTGCTGGAAGAGGAAGAAAACTACAACAATCGGCTGTAAAAAAATACGCCCTTGAGCATGATTTAACTATTTTACAACCTACCAATTTAAAAGATCCTGAGTTTTTAGCAACATTAAAAGCACTTGATGCCAATTTGCAAGTTGTTGTTGCTTTTAGAATGCTTCCTGAAAGCGTTTGGAGCATGCCTAAACACGGTACGTTTAACTTACACGCTTCCCTTTTACCTGACTATCGAGGTGCAGCTCCAATTAATTGGGCTATTATAAATGGCGAAGAAAAAACTGGGGTTACTACGTTTTTTATTGATAAAAAAATTGATACTGGTGCGGTAATTCTTCAAGAAGAAGTAGAAATTTTACCTAACGAAAATGCTGGTAGTTTACACGACAAACTCATGACTACGGGAGCGTCTTTAGTTGTAAAAACACTAAAATCGATTGCTGATGGTACTGTAACAACCAAATTACAACCACATGAGGAAGATTTAAAAACTGCTTATAAACTCAATAAAGAGAATACAAAAATAAACTGGGAAGAATCTACCGATACAATTTACAACCTTATAAGAGGTTTGAGTCCGTATCCAACTGCATGGAGTTTTTTAAAAAATAGAGAAGAAAATCCTATAAATGTGAAGTTTTTTGACGTAGAAAAAGAAATTAAACTACACAATGAAGCTCCAGGAAGTATTTTAACAGATAAAAAAGAAGTAAAAGTAGCTACTAAAGATGGTTTTATTTTACTGAAAGAGATACAGTTACCAGGAAAGCGAAAAATGGATATAAAAGACATTTTAAACGGTTACGAATTTGAAGCAACGGCAAAAATGCTGTAAACCCGCATTATAGTTGAAACGAGCGTTTTGTAGTAAAAAAGTGTCAACTTTATTAACAATCCCTCTAAGTTATTAACAAAATCCTTGATTTCCTTTGATATTACTTGCGTGGGAAGTAAATCCGTATAATTTTGTGTAGGAAATTAAATAAATGTTTAATCTTATATTCATTTAAATCTTTAAAATTATGAACAAAACAGAATTAATCGATGCGATGGCTGCTGACGCAGGAATCACTAAAGCTGCAGCAAAAAAAGCATTAGAATCTTTTTTAGGAAGTGTTGAAGGAACACTTAAAAAAGGTGGTAGAGTATCTTTAGTAGGATTTGGATCATGGTCTGTATCTCAAAGATCAGCAAGAGAAGGAAGAAACCCACAAACTGGTAAAACTATCAAAATTGCTGCTAAAAATGTAGTTAAATTTAAAGCAGGTGCTGAATTAGCAAGTGCTGTAAACTAATTATATAGCTCAATATAGTTATAGAAAGCGTCTTTTTTGAGACGCTTTTTTTTGCTCTCAACTAAAAAAAGCACATTATTTTTTTGAAGATTGCTCTTTTTTTTTATAGATTTAAAATAAAAACAACAGCTTATGGTTGCTTTAACTCCAAAAAAAGGCCATTTGCTAATTGCCGAACCCTCTATAATTGGCGATGTAGCTTTTAATAGGTCAGTAGTTTTGCTCGCCGAGCACAACAACGAAGGGTCCATAGGATTTATACTTAATAAACCTTTGGAGTTTAGACTGAACGAACTTGTTCCGGAAATTACAAAATCGCTAAAAGTGTATAATGGTGGTCCTGTGGAGCAGGATAATTTATATTTTATTCATAAAATACCTCACCTTATTTCTAACAGCATCGAAATATCGAATGGAATTTATTGGGGTGGCGATTTTGAAACTATAATCGACTTGATAAATAGTGGCGATATTAAAGACTCCGAAATAAAATTCTTTTTAGGATATTCGGGTTGGGATATTATGCAACTCGAAAAAGAACTCACCAGCAACTCTTGGGTAGTTTCTGAAAACAAGTACAAAAGCAATATCATTAAAAAAGCACCATTGTACTTTTGGAGAGAAAAGATGCTAGAGCTGGGTGGCGACTATTTAATTTGGTCTAACGCACCAGAAAACCCAATGTTAAACTAAGCTTGTAATCGCGCTTTTGCATTTAACTTCCCTACCAATTGTTTAGCTACCGTACTGGTAAAACTCTTCTTACGGTATTTACTTACTGGAATTATTCCTGAAATTACATTTGTTAAAAACAACTCGTCGGCTTTTTGAATTTCGAATGGAGAAATAGCTTCTTCTACCAATTCTAATTCTTCAGTTTTATTTATAATTTCAATGAGTTGTTGCCTTAA
This sequence comes from Joostella sp. CR20, assembly GCF_038433465.1. Taxonomy (NCBI): domain Bacteria; kingdom Pseudomonadati; phylum Bacteroidota; class Flavobacteriia; order Flavobacteriales; family Flavobacteriaceae; genus Joostella; species Joostella sp. CR20. The sequence goes on from NZ_JAESVF010000003.1 coordinate 122,879, forward strand.
AACTCCGTTTAAACAACCTTCTGTAATTGGCGGTGTTTTTATAGTGTTTCCTTTCACTAAAAATAAATTTCCGTTGGTAGCTTCAATTACATTTTTCTTATCGTTTACAAGCAAACAATTTTGATAGTTATTTTCTTCAGCAAAAATTCCTGCCAACACATGCAAAACTTTATTGGTAGATTTTAAGGTACTTAAAAGTCCAGAATTTACATAAAAATCTTTGTAAAGCTCTACTTCGTATGGAGCGTCATTTAACACGTAAAACGGATTCTGAAGCTCTTTTGTTTCTATGATGTAAGAAACATTATTATCGGAAGGAGTATATAAACCACCGTTATTTCTAAAAACAGTCATCCGTACGCGTAGCGCTTTGGGCTGTTGATTGTTTTCAGCAATTAATTTTTCTATTTCCTCCTGAAGGAATTCCATAGTAAAATTCATCGGGATTTCCATACGTAAAATACGCATAGACGCCATTAAACGAAGGTAATGCGACTCCCAAAAGAAAACCTTATTATTAACCACGCGAATGGTTTCAAACAAAGCATCACCGTATTTAAGCGCTCTATTTTCTTCGTTTAAAAAATTTGTATTATTGGCTACTATATTTCCGTTAAAATTTACCATAAAAAAAATGCCTTGAAAATTTCAAGGCACAAATATACTTTTAAAGATTTAGGATTCCTAAACAGAACCTAATACTTGTTTTAAATCGGAAATTTGATTTTCCCATAACATTTTTGCTTCCTCTACTTCATCTTCATCTGTAAAGTCTGTAATCACTAAAGATACGTCTTTGGTAATTTCATCTACTACAATTTTAATTTCAAAAAAGGTATCTTCATCTCCTTCAACCCACTTAAATTTAACAAGCTCTCCGCTTTTCTTTCTAAGTAATTTTGCTTGTTCTTCTGAACCATCCCAAATAAATGTAAAGAATTCTCCACGAGAATTTACATTATCGGCAAACCATTCTGACAACCCTGAAGGTGTAGATATATATTGATACAATAATTGAGGTGAGGAGTGTATAGGGAACTCTAATTCATACTTTACTTTCTCTTCCATACGTAAATCATATTTTATAAAGCGACAATATAATTATTTCTAATTAACTTGGTGTATTTTTTTAAATAAAAATATTTTTCAAGTTTGATTTGATTGCTAACTTTTTGTTTATATATTTGCACCCGCCTAACAGAAAAAGGCGACACATAAAAACAATGGCGAGGTAGCTCAGTTGGTTAGAGCGTCGGATTCATAACCCGGAGGTCACGGGTTCAACTCCCGTCCTCGCTACAAAAGAACAAGCGTTCTTAAACTTAAGTAAAAGCGATTTCTACAGTAATTAGAAATCGCTTTTTTATTCCATACACTATACTTTAATTTAACATTAAATGTTTTCAGATAAAACGTTTAATTGCTTTTAAGATATTTTTTTATTGTAAGTTTGCGATTCAGATGAGTGGTAAATTCAAACATATCGTCTCCTATTTATTCCTCGCACTTTTTATTTCTATAAAATTTGCTGGACTACATGTCTTGTCTCATGATGAAGATAAAGACCATGTTATAAATTGTACGATTTGTGATCATATCATTACCAACGATCATACACCTTTACTACCATCGGACTCACCAGAATATACAGTAACGGAAGTTAACGTAGAGATTGTAACACGTACTTCTACAACGTATCACTTTCAATATTCTCCACAGGATATTGCAAAGCACCTTTTCTCTAGGCCTCCTCCTACTGTATAACCTCACCTTTTACATATAATTTTTACAATCTATTTATTTTCAGAATAATATAGTGCTTTTGGCGCTTGTATTACTCTTGTATCTAAATACATTACAAAGTTATATCTACCAAAATAAAGCTCTAATAATGAGCTGAATAAGAATTTCACATTCATATTTAATGTTACAAAAATTATTGGGAGTATGCCTAAGTATTTTCTTATGGTCATACGCGCATGCACAAGAAACCTACACTATAAACGGGAAGGTTCTTGATGCAAGTACAAACAAAGTTATTTCGGGAGCTACCCTTTCGGTTGCTAACATCTATGCTGTTTCTGCTGATGATGGAACGTTCAGTTTAAACGGACTACAACAGGGGAAACACAATTTAAAAATCACACATTTAGGATATGCAACAGCTACAATCCCTATAGATTTATTTGCTGATAAAAGCGACTTTATTATAACGCTAGAAAGCGAAGATGTCCTTTTGGAAGAAGTAGAATTACAAAGCAAAAAAGTTGATAATTCTTCGGTAGTTTCCATAAGTGCTTCAAAAGAGTTTCTCGAGTCTAACCGAGAAAATAGCTTAATGCAAACATTGAGTAAAATTCCTGGTGTAAGCACAATTAATATTGGTTCTGGGCAATCTAAACCAATTATTAGAGGTTTAGGTTTTAACCGAGTAAGTGTTGTTCAAAACGGTGTAAAACACGAAGCACAGCAATGGGGAAGCGATCATGGACTGGAAATCGATCAATACGGAATTGAACACATAGAAATCATTAAAGGGCCCGCTTCTTTAATGTATGGGTCGGATGCTATTGCAGGAGTTGTAGATATTAAACCCTCTGCTGTTCCGTCGAAAGGCTTTTCGGGAGATGTAAATTTATTAGCAGAAAGCAACAATGATTTATTCGGGATTTCTAGCGGAATAGCATCTAGAAAAGAACATTGGTTTTTCCGTGGACGTTTAACTTACAGAGATTACGGAGATTATAAAGTTCCCGCAAATACCATCAATTACGAAGGTTATGTATTCGATTTATATAAAAATCATTTAAGAAATACCGCAGGAAAAGAAGCCAATGCAAGTGCGAGTTTCGGATTTATTTCAGACAGAATAAAATCAGAAACCTTCATCAGCAATGTAAATGCAAAAAACGGATTCTTTGCAAATGCTCACGGTTTGGAAGTTAGAACCTCAGATATAGATTACGATAGTTCTAACAGAGATATTGATTTGCCGTATCACACGGTTAACCATTTTAAAATTGTCAACAATACAAATATCTTTTTTGACACGCATACGCTTACGCTGGATGTTGGCTATCAAAACAATTATAGAGAAGAACATTCCGAGCCTGTTCCGCATGGGTATATGCCTACACCTCCCAACACCACTGAAAGAATTTTTAATAAAAATACGTACACCCTAAATGTTAAAGACAAACTTAAAGCTCTTGGCAACCATTTGCTTTCAACAGGGTTACAGGCTGAATTACAAAATAATAATATCGGCGGATGGGGCTTTTTAATACCAGCATATGAACGCTACACTTTAGGGGCGTTTGTTTATGACCAATATGAAGTTAATCCGAACTTTCATGTTTTAGGAGGAGTTCGTTTTGATTATGGGTTTATGAATACGGATGCATATTACGATTGGTATCCTTCAACAGTGAATAACCCTGATGGATCTACTTCTTATATATATGAGCAACGCGCACAAAACGAGTCTTTACACTTTGGGAATTTTAGTGGTTCTGTAGGTGTTAATTATCAGCAGGAAAAAACATCTTATAAATTCAATATAGGAAAAAGCTTCCGTATGCCGTTGGCAAACGAACTAGCTTCAGATGGGGTAAATTATCATATGTATCGATATGAAAAGGGGAATATAAATCTCGATCCAGAAGAATCTTATCAGTTTGATTTTGAAGTGAGTCACAACTTTAAAAATTTCAGTATAAGTGCGAGTCCGTTTTTTAACTATTTCAGCAATTTTATTTACCTAAATCCTACGTCAAACTATTACGAAACTTTGCAGATTTATGAGTATACGCAAAGCGAAGTGATACGCTACGGAGGTGAAATGCAGGTTAACACAACACTGTTTGACAAGCTAGACTTAAGCGCTTCTGCAGAGTATGTGTATTCAGAACAAACAAGCGGACCAAAAAAAGGATTTACAATTCCGTTTTCCCCTCCCCTTTCAGGACTGTTTACGGCGCGTTATGAGATAGCTAACATGCTATTTCTACAACAAACTACATTTAGTGCGAATTTCAAAGTTACTGCAACTCAAAAAGAAATTGTTCCGCCTGAAGAAATAACAGACGGGTACCAAGTTTTAGACCTCGCAATGCAAGCAAAAATAAACGCATTTACAAATAAAAACCCGTTGGAGTTACGATTCAAACTCAACAATGTTTTCAATACAAAATACTTTAATCACACCAGTTTCTACAGACTTATAGATGTTCCAGAAGCTGGTAGAAACATATCAATTTCACTAACACAAACATTTTAATTAATATTTTAAACCAATGATTATGAAGTTAAATTTTAAATTTTTAGCAGTACTTTTTTTAGGGATTATCGTTTCCTCTTGTAGCAGTGACGACGATAATAATTTAAGCAATGGAGCTCCAGAGATTTCGAATTTCGAATACGGAATGGGTGGTAGCGACCATGGAAGCGATCAATACGCATACATAGGTTCGGATATTCATATGGAAGCCGAAATTTATGCGGAAGCTACCGTAAGCAGTATTGCCGTTTCTATCCATGCGCACGATCTTGAAGTTGGAGAGGGAGAAGAAGAATGGGATTTTGAGCAAACTTACACAGATGAAAAATATCTTGTAATCAATCCAACTTTCCATGAGCATATCGACATCCCAACAACAGCTCCTGCAGGAGAATACCACGTGGTTTTAACTGTAACAGATCAAGCAGGAAACAGCACCGAGGTTGAAGGACATTTAGATATCCTAGATCCAATTACAATTAGCGATGTTTCAATCGATTCTTCCGTAGCAAGAGGTAGTGATCTTCATGCTGAATTTATGATTAATGCCGTAAATGGTGTTCATAATATTTTAGTTGATATCCACGCTCACGGACTTACTCTAGCAGAAGGAGAAGTAGAATGGGATTTCGAACAAACTTACGAAGAAGGATACCACGAATTAACAGAAGTAGAATTCCATGAGCATATCGATGTTCCAGCTACAGCTCCAGCAGGAGAATACCATATGTCAATCACTATTGAAGATGAAAATGGAAATACTACTACATTCGAATCTCATATTGATGTAACAGAGTAATAATTCATAAACAGCCTCAAACAGATAATTTGTTTGAGGTTGTTTTTAAAACTTATTTAAGATGAAATTTTTATTAAAAACTGTCACTATTTTCTTGATGCTCTTCACCATAGTTTCTTGTTCTAGTGACGATGTAGAAAAAGACGAACAAAAACCAACCATTACTGTTAATTACGAAGGCGGATTCCCTCAAGCCTGCGAAACTTTAAAACGTGGCGAAAGCTATCATTTTAAAGCTCTAGTTACAGATAATATGGCATTAGCAGCCTACAGTTTAGATCTCCATCATAATTTTGATCATCATACACATGACGACCAAGGAGCGGATTGTGAGTTAGACGCTCTCAAAGAGGCTGTAAACCCATTAATTTATATGGAAAATTTTAGTATTCCTGACGGACAAACTTCATACGAAATAGACATTTTAATAACTATTCCAGATGATGTTGACACAGGAGATTATCACTGTGCTTACTCTGTTACCGACCAAACAGGGTGGCAATCTAGGACTTCTGTAGACATTAAAATCGTTGAATAAACAAAATAGAAACTAAATATAAAACAAGTACTAATTGTGAAAAATACACAAAAACTTAAAACCCTACTACTAAGTATCCCTGTAATTTTATTTGTATTCGCCTCTTGTAGTAAAGATGATGAGGACAACACCCCTAAACCACTTCCAACAATATCAGAAATAGAAGTAGGTCTTCATGATAATGAAATCGGAGTTATTGGCGAAGATTTTCATTTTAATGCTGAAGTCCTTGCAGGTGATTTACTTGAAAATGTTCAAATAAATATAGAACAGAGAAGTGAAGAAACTTATGATGCAACTTGGTCTTTTGAAGTAGTTTTTACTGAAAGAATTACAGGATTAAAGAATGCTACACTACATAGACACTTTGATATTCCAGTAGATGCTCCTAGAGGAAAATACGATTTTATTATAACAGTAAACGATCAAAACGGAACCAATGTTCAAGAAATTAGAGAAATTAACATTATTGATGCTTCCGATTATCCAGAAGTAACTCCATATGTGAGTGTTTTTGGTATTGATAAAATTGATGCTGATGGGAAATCAGGATTTAATAGCTTCTATAACAATGGTGATTTTAAAGATCCAGACAACGCATTTTTCAGCAAAGGAGAATCTATATGGTCTGCTTTACAAATTGGAAGCGTTAAAGGCGATGGTGTAATGTATGCATTGTTAATTAAAAAAAGTTATAACCATTTGCCAGAAACTATCGAGCAAATCGATTTTTCTAAAGCTATCGTAACTGAAGTTGTTGAACACACCGATGAAGAAGAAGTTATCACCTTAAAAAACAACATCAATACAGGACATTGGAATTATGGTTTTGCGCTTGAAATAGGAGCCGCAACGGATAACAATATTCCAGAGCCTAACCCAATTACTGACGGAAAAAAATGGGAAAATGGCACATATTATTATGGAGTTGTATATACCAACATTTCATACAATAGAAGCACATTTAAATATATAGAGTTTGAAATAAACGGATTTTAAAATTCTCATGTATACGTTAGCTTTCTAAAGTTAAAAAGCTCATGTATAATAAACGTCACCTCCCTATAACACAAAAAAGGCTTTCGATATCGAAAGCCTTTTATATTTTTCAGGAAGTTATTACTTCAATCTGTCTTTTACGTATTCTATTTTTGTTTTGTGGTGTGGCAAAGGTTTTCCTTCTTTATCCAAATTTACCATAATTATTTTGTCGATTGTTATGATGGTTTGTCGTGTCATTTTATTTCGGACTTCACAACTTAGTGTCAACGAAGTTTGTCCAAATTTTATTACTTCGATTCCAATTTCTATAATATCTCCTTTTCTAGCCGATGAGATAAAATTAATTTCAGACATATACTTGGTAACCACATAATTGTTTTCCAACTGAATGATACTGTACAAAGCAGCTTCCTCATCAATCCACGCTAACAATTTACCTCCAAAAAGGGTTTCATTTGCATTTAAATCTTCTGGTTTTACCCATTTTCTTGTATGAAATCTCATAACTTATTTTTTATTTTCAACTTAATTATTTCAATTTAAAACACCAAAAACCAAGGTGTTTATTGCGCTACCACTGCTGAAAACATCCATACCAATTTTTCTTGCTCTGTAATATAATCGCTCATTAAAGATACAGTTCCTTCGTCATTTATTTCTGAAGCCACAGCTAAAATTTCACGTTCAATAATCAACAATTGTCTTAAGCCATTTAAAACGGTTTGTAATGCAGTAGTACTATCAAAAATATTTTCAGCTTCTTCAATTTTAGAAATCTTTGTGTAAGCTTTATAAGAATGTAATGGTGTTACTCCTAGCGTTAAAATACGCTCAGCTATTTCATCAATATTTTCAAGAGAACTATTGTAAAGTTCTTCAAACTTTTCGTGTAACACAAAAAAATCTTTGCCTTTAATATTCCAATGTAAACCTCTTACATTCATATAAAATAGTTGATAATTTGCGAGTAACTCGTTTAAGCTTTCAGCAATTTGTTTTGATCCTTCTTTTTCTAGTCCTATTTTATTAATTCCTTGTAAATCCATTTTGTTTCTTTTTTAATTCGAGTGCAATATACCCTAATTACATGCAATAAATTTTAATTATCGATATTATAAAACTATATAATCATAAGTTATAGTTATGCGATATGCCATTAAAATTCTCCCTATAAAAAGCAGCTTATTTTATGAATTCAGAAAAAATAATTTTGCTTTAAAACAAATACATTCCTATTCAAATAAAATTAGTATTTTCCCATTCATTTTCAACTTAATGTAATTTTAATGACAACACTAAAATCCTCCAAAAAAGCATACAAATTACTTGCTTTACTTCTTGTTTTTTTTGCAACTAGTTTAAACTCTTCAATGTTAGCCCAAGGTTTTGAAGGCTATTACAGGTATCCAAACATACATGGTAACACTATTATTTTTACTGCTGAAGGTGATCTATGGAAAGTCTCTCAAAATGGTGGTATCGCACAAAGAATTACATCGCATCTAGAAGAAGAAATTGCGCCTGCATTTTCTCCCGACGGGACACTTATTGCATATTCTGCAAATTATGAAGGGCCGACCGAAGTGTACACAATTCCTATAAATGGAGGAATTCCTACAAGATGGACCTATGAAAGTGATTTTTCATTGGTAAATGGATGGACTCCAGATGGAAAAATAGTTTACGACACAAGAGCATTTTCTACACTTCCGAACAGACAATTGGTTACTATTGATATTAACTCGAAGCAAAAAGAAATAGTTCCGTTAAGTCAAGCAAGTGAAGCTTCTTTCAGTAACGATGGAAAAACTGTATTTTTTGTACGCCCTGCCGACCACGGAAATGTTACAAAACGTTACAAAGGAGGAACAGCCAGACAGGTTTGGAAATTTCAAAAAGGTAGTACTGAGGCCATAAAACTAACCAACGATTACGCTGGTGAAAGTCATCATCCGATGTATTTCAACGAGAGAGTTTATCATATAACAGACCGAGATGGAACAATGAACATCTGGTCGGTAAACCTAAACGGAAGTGATTTACAACAACATACTTTTCATAAAGATTTTGACATTCGCTACGCCCAACAAAACCAAGGAAAAATTGTATACCAATTAGGTGCAGATATTTGGCTTTACGACATCAGTAAAAACACCAATAATAAAGTTGATATTAAAATTGCTTCTGACCTTTCTCAATTACAAGAAAAATGGGAAGAAAACCCAAAAAAATATATAACCTCTGTAAAACCCAATTTTAAAGGAGATAAAATTGCAATTACATCTAGAGGAAGAGTTTTTGTTTTTCCTACAAAAGAAGGAAGAATTGTAAACTTCACTCAAAAAAGCAATGTTCGTTATCGCGATGCTATTTTTTCGCATGACGATGAAAACATTTACGCTCTTTCTGATGAGTCAAGCGAATTTGAGTTTGTTTCGCTTCCTGCAAACGGAATCGGAAAAGAAAAGCAAATTTCTACAAACGGTAGCGTTTTAAGATATGAAGGCGAGGTTTCTCCCGACGGTAAACACATTGCCTACAGTGACCTTGAAAACAAACTATTTATACTAACTATCGATACAGGAAATAGTGTTGAAGTACCTACAAAGAATGAAGGTATTGGTAGTATTTCATGGTCGCCAGACAGTAAATACATCGCCTATGTACAAACGGCATACAACACAATGGATCAAATTTATGTGTACAATATCGCATCTAAAGAGAATTTCCCGATAACAACCGACCGAGCAAACAACAAATCCCCGCAATGGAGTTTAGACGGAAAGTATATTTATTTTCTTTCTGATAGGAGTTTTACTTCTTTGGTAGGATCTCCTTGGGGAACCAGACAACCTGAACCATATTTTGATGCGAGCGAAAAGCTTTATTGCATACCTTTAACTGAAGGTACTACTACCCCTTTTACAGAAGAAAATGAATTGACCAAGCTACCTAAATGCAAAGAAGAAGATAAAGAAAACACTGTTACTGTCAAAATTGATGCTAACAACATCATCAGCAGGCTTTATGAAATCCCTATAAAAGCTGGAAATTATAGTAATTTACAAGTTTCTAAAGACAACATTTTTCTACTTAAAAGAGAAACAGGAATTGGTGCTAAAACACATTTAGCAACAATAGAAATTACAAATAAATCTCCTAAAATAGAAGAAATTGTAAACGATGTTCAGAGTTTTGATTTGTCTGGAGACAAGTCTAATATATTACTTAAAAAGAGTAATAACTACTACATGTTTAAAACAACTTCAAAAAAGGTAAGTGACCTTGATGAGAGTAAAATCAGTTTAGAAAATTGGAAATTTCCAATAACTCCAAAAGAAGATTGGGAACAAATTTTTGTAGATGCATGGAGAATGGAAAGAGATTATTTTTACGACCAAAACATGCATGGTGTTAATTGGGATGCTATGCTAAATAAATACAAGCCTTTATTAAATAGAGTTACTACAAGAGAAGAGTTATCAGACCTTATAGGAAGATATGTTGGCGAACTTTCAGCCTTGCATACCAGTGTTCGTGGCGGAGATACAAGAGAAGATAAAAACGATATTAATGTAGCTAGTTTAGGAGCTAAATTCAGTAGAGACACTAAAAATAACGGATATAAAATTGAACATATATATAAAGCTGATCCCGATTATCCTGATGAAAAATCTCCATTAGACAATCCGGCGCTAGATATAAATGTTGGAGATATTATCACCGCTATAGACGGACAAGATGTTATCAATACAACCGATATTGGTGCACTCATCAGAAATAAAGAAAACAAGCAAGTTCGATTAACCATCAAAGGAAAAGCTGAAGATGTAATTGTAAAACCTATAAAAAATGAATACAGTTTACGTTACAGAGATTGGGAATATTCTAGACGAAAAGAAGTAGAAAATAAAACCGATAACAAGGTTGGTTATGTGCATCTGCAAGCCATGACTGCTCCAGACCTTAATCAATGGTATAGAGAGTTTTACCCTGTTTTTGATAGACAAGGTTTAATTATAGATGTTCGAAACAACAGAGGAGGTAATATTGAAAGCTTCATCTTAGAAAAATTACTTCGTAAAGCATGGATGTATTGGAAGCAAAGATCTGGTAAACCTTATTGGAATATGCAATACGCATTTAGAGGGCATATTGTTATTTTAGTAAACGGAAATACCGCTTCCGATGGTGAGGCGTTTGCAGAAGGATTTAGAGAGTTAAATCTCGGTAAAGCCATAGGAACAAGGACTTGGGGTGGCGAAATATGGCTAAGTGGTGTAAATCAACTATCTGATAAGGGAATTGCAAGAGCTCCAATGATGGGAGTTTATAATGACAAAGGCGAATGGGTTATTGAAGGACATGGTTTTGAACCAGATATTGAAGTCGATAATTTACCTCATGAAACTTTTAACGGAAAAGATGCTCAGCTCGAAACAGCTATAAATCACTTGTTAGAATTAATTAAAAAAGACCCTAGATTGGTTCCAGAACCACCAGCATTCCCGAACAAATCCTTCAATAACAATTAAATTAAAATGTTTTATTGAAAAGACTTTTGTAAGTTTGGTATCATAGAAAATAAAAAAGAATAATGAATATAATTCGTATCGCAACAATTTGCTCCATTGGGCTGATTTTTTCTCAATGTAAAGAAAATAAAAACTCCGCTTCAGAAAGTATCAATAGTACCGAAATCGCTTCTGTTACTACTGAAAAACCATCGGATGTAAAAACTCCAGAAGGAATGGTTTGGATTCCTGGCGGAAGTTATACCCAAGGTGCTAGAAACGATGACGAATTTGCTTTAAACCACGAAAGACCCGCTCACCCAGTAAAAGTTGATGGTTTTTTTATGGATATTACAGAAGTTACCAACGACCAATTTGCAAAATTCATTGAAGAAACTGGATATGTTACGGTTGCCGAAAGAGCTATCGATTGGGAAGAAATAAAAAAACAAGTACCTCCAGGAACTCCAAGACCACACGATTCTATCTTACAACCTGGTTCGCTTATCTTCAAAAAAACAAAAACAAGCGTTCCTAATTTATATGATTTTTCACAATGGTGGGAATGGAAAATCGGGGCAGATTGGAAACATCCAAAAGGGCCAGACACTTCCATCGAAGGTAAAGGAAACTACCCAGTGGTGCACATTGCTTATGAAGATGCAATTGCCTATTGCAAATGGGCTGGTAGACGTTTGCCTACGGAAGCAGAATGGGAATTGGCTGCGCATGCTGGTTCAACAAATACCATGTACACCTGGGGCGACGAAAAAGACAAACTTGTTTCGCAAGCGAATACTTGGAATGGAGAATTCCCTACCACAAACGATAAAGCCGATGGCTACGAAAACAAAGCTCCTGTAAAATCGTTTCCTCCAAATGCATACGGACTTTATGAAATTTCAGGAAATGTTTGGGAGTGGACGCAAGATTGGTACAATGTAAATTATTACAACGAAATGCTTCAAAAAGGAGAAGTTCAAAATCCAAAAGGAGCTACCAAAGCATACAACCCGAACAATCCGTACGTTCAAGAAAAAGTTATCAAAGGAGGTTCATTTTTATGTAGCGAGTCGTATTGCTCGAGCTATCGTATTTCAGCAAGAATGGCAACTGCACTAGACTCTGGCCAAGAGCACCTTGGTTTTAGAACTGTTGCTACTCCAGAGATGCTAAAAAAATAAAATCTTAAGAAAAAGATTCATAATAAAAACATACAAAAAGCTATAAAATTAATCCATTTTATAGCTTTTTGCATTAATTACCTTACACCAAACTTTATAGAATTCACTATTTGGTTAAACTATCGTTATATAAATAAATAAAATTACGCTAATCATTCAGAATTACTTAATTTTATACTTTCTAAACCTTTATAGCTTCATAGTTTGAAAATAGGAATTACAGCCGATCATGCAGGATTTGAAAAGAAGGAAGAATTAAAAAAACTTTTAAAAGAACATTCATACACTTTTGAAGATTTTGGTGCTTTCACTTTTGATGCAAACGACGACTATTCTGATATTATCATTCCGTTAGCAAAAGCTATTTCCGAAGGAAAAATAAAAAAAGGAATTGCAATCTGCGGAAGCGGTGTAGGAGTTTCTATTGCTGCCAATAAGTTCCCTGGCGTACGCGCCACTTTAATTACCGAAAATTACTCGGCTCATCAAGGTGTTGAACACGACGACATGAACCTCATGTGTCTTGGTGGTAGAGTAATTGGGTCGGCACTTATTTGGGAACTAACAGAAACTTTTTTACAAGCAAATTTTCAAAACGAAGAGCGCTTTCAAAGAAGATTAAACAAGGTTTTAGAAATTGAAAAAAACAACTTTAAAGAAATAAATTAACAATAGTAGGTTATGGAGAATTTTGATTTTGGTATGGTTGGTCTTGGTGTCATGGGAAGAAACTTGCTGCTCAATATGGCAGATCACGGTTTCTCGGTTGCTGGATTAGACCTTGATGCTGAAAAAGCTGCTTCCTTAGAAAATGAAGCCAACGAAAAACATACAATTAAAGGAACTACAGATACAAAAGAATTTGTTCAACTGATAAAAAAACCAAGAGCTATCATGCTATTGGTTCCAGCAGGAAAACCTGTTGACAGCGTTATCAACTCGCTATTACCTCATCTAGAAGAAGGCGATATTGTTGTAGATGGTGGAAACTCGTTTTTTGAAGATACTAATCGCCGTGTAGAAACTCTCAACGCAAAAGGTATAAATTACTTCGGAATGGGAATTTCTGGTGGAGAGAAAGGAGCGCGTTTCGGACCGAGTATGATGCCAGGCGGAAATGAAAATGCATACGAAAGATTACGTCCTATTTTTGAAGCTGTAGCTGCAAAAGTTGATGGCGAACCTTGTGTAACGTATCTTGGAAGTGGTTCTACAGGAAACTACGTAAAAATGGTGCATAACGGAATTGAATATGCCATTATGCAACTTATTGCTGAAACCTACGATGTTTTAAAAAGAGGTTTCCAATTTAACGATAACGAATTACAAGAAGTTTTTGAGTCGTGGAACCAATCGGAACTACACTCCTACCTCATCGAAATTACTGCGGATATTCTTAAAAAAGAAGACGACCTTACCGGAAAACGTTTGGTAAGTTTAATTTCGGATACTGCAAAGTCTAAAGGAACAGGAAAATGGACTTCACAAAATGCAATGGATATCCAAGCGCCAGTTCCGTCAATCGACTTGGCAGTAACTATGCGCGACATTTCTAAATACAAAGAAGAGCGTGTAACAGCTTCAAAACTATATCCTTGGAGTGATGCTAGCAATACCGACAAGGCAAGTATTGTTGCTACATTTAAAGATGCTTTTTACTTTACCATGGTAACAATTTATGCGCAAGGAATGGCACAACTTACCATTGCTTCTGCTGAGTTTGACTACGGATTAAACCTTGAAGAGGTTGCTAAAATTTGGCGTGGCGGATGCATCATCCGTGCGAAAGTTTTAGAAGATTTCAGAAAAGCATACAAAGCAAACACAGCACTTCCTAATTTATTGTTAGACAGCAATATTGCATCTACGTTAAATACGCAACAAAAAGCGGTTAGAGAAGTTGTAAAAACAGGTATAGACAAAGGAATTCCGATGGCTGTATTTAGCGCTACGCTTGCTTATTTTGACGCTTACAGAAGTGAAACGCTTCCTACAAATTTAATTCAAGCACAAAGAGATTATTTTGGAGCTCATAAATACGAACGTATCGATAAAGAAGGTATTTTTCATACCGAATGGTAACCTTTTTGAAAAAATAAAAAAGAACTGATGAAAACAAATAAAAAGGCAACCCCAACAATTATTGTAATTTTTGGAGGAACAGGAGATCTCGCAAAGCGAAAACTTATTCCTGCATTTTACAATTTATTTATCGAAAACTGGATGCCTGAAAATTTTGCAATTTACGGGCTTGGAAGAACCGAATTGAACGACGACCAATACCGTGAAAATCTTTACGAAGGTTTAGCAGAATTTTCTAGAAGTGGTGTTCCGAATGAAGAGCAATGGAATAAGTTTAAAGAATCGTTACATTATTTTCCTTCAAACATTAACGACGAAGCTTCTTATAAAGAGCTTCTCAAAAAAATTGATGAGAAAGACGATGCTTGGGATGTTCGCTCCAACAGATTGTTCTACCTATCGGTTTCGCCTCGATTTATCGAAACTTCAACAAAAAACATAAGTAGTTCTGGCTTGGCAAGCGATAAAACTAAAGATAGAATTATTGTTGAAAAACCTTTTGGATACGATAAAGCATCGGCAGTTGAGCTCAATAAAATGCTTACGCAAACTTTTGATGAAGAACAGATTTTTAGAATCGATCACTATTTAGGGAAAGAAACTGTTCAGAATATTTTGGCTTTTCGTTTTGCAAATACGTTGTTTGAGCCACTTTGGAATAGAAACTACATCGACTCTGTACAAATCACTGTTGCTGAAGAAGTTGGAGTTGAAGACCGCGGAGGTTATTACGAAGGTGCTGGTGCGCTTAGAGATATGATTCAGAACCACTTGCTACAAATACTTTGTATGGTAGCAATGGAGCCACCTGCTTCATTTGATGCTGAAGAAATTCGAAATAGAAAGTACGATGCTTTAAAAGCTATCCGAAGAATAAAACCAGATGAAGTACATCATTACGCAGTTCGAGGACAATATGGCGCAGGATGGATAAAAGGCGAAAAAGTACCTGGATATAGAGAAGAAAATGGTGTCGATAAAAACTCGAATACCGAAACTTTTACGGCTATTAAGTTTTATCTCGATAATTGGAGATGGCAAAACGTTCCGTTTTATTTAAGAACGGGAAAACGTATGCAAGAAAAAACTTCTTCCATCACTATTCAATTTAAACCTGTTCCGCACGCTTCGTTTCCAGCAACGCAAGTGGATAGTATCAAACCAAATAGATTGACAATTAATATCCAACCGCAAATGGATATTAGACTTCGTTTCATGACCAAAAGAACTGGTTTAGAAATGAATTTGAATCCTTCGGAAATGATTTTCGATTACGATACGGGATCGAAACAAACTCCAGAAGCTTACGAAACTTTATTGCTCGATGCGATGGTTGGAGATACCACTTTATTTATGAGATCCGACCAAATTGAAGAGGCTTGGGATGTTATTTCAACCATTCAAGAAGCGTGGGAAAATAGAGATTCTCTAGACTTTCCAGATTATCCAGCAGGAAGTTGGGGACCAGAAACTGCGGAAGCCCTTATTGCAAGACAAGGACATGTGTGGGCTGTTAACAAACATACAAAAGACAAAAAATAAATGATTCAAGTTTTTGAAAATACAGATAATTTAAACACGCAATTAGCCGACCTTTTTGTCGAAAAAGCTACCGAAGCTATTCAGCAGAAAGATTCGTTTACAGTAGCCCTTACGGGAGGTTCTTCTCCTGCGGGATTACATCGTTTACTAGCTTCTGATGCGTATAAAAGTAAAGTTGATTGGAACAAAGTGTTTGTTTTTTGGGGTGATGAGCGTTGGGTTCCTCTAGATGACGAAAAGAGTAACGCAGGTGCTGCGATGAAAGATTTTTTAAACCATATTCCTATTCCGAAGGAAAATATCTTCCCGATGTGGAAAAAAGATGTTTCTCCTGAAGCTTACGCAAAAGAATATGAAGCTATTTTAGAAAATCATTTAGAGTTGGGAGATCGATTCGACTTAATTATTTTAGGAATGGGAGACGATGGGCATACGGCATCTTTATTTCCAAATCAAGAAATCATCTTGAAAGAAACCGAAAAAAAGGTGGCTGCTTATTTTTTAGCGCCACAAGATATGTACCGTATTACGCTTACTGCTCCACTTATTAACAAAGCCAAACAAATTGTTTTTATTGTATTTGGAGACAAAAAATCGAATGCTTTATATGAAGTTATCGAAGGTGAACGCAATAGCAACCAATACCCGTCGCAACTTATTAATGCTGAAAACGGAAATGTAACTTGGATGGTAGATAAGGCTGCCGCAAGTAAGTTGAGTTTATAATATAAGAAAGCTGCCTGAATATTTAATATTCGTCAAACTGAGCTTGACTCAGTTTCTCATTAAACAAAGAATTTATTGAGAAACCGAATTAAATTTAGAATGACACTTTTTAAATATAATTAGGCAGCTTTTTTTGTCTTCATTTCATTTTTGTCTTGACACAAAAACGAAACAAAAAAGTCAAGACTGATTAAAAAAGTAAAAAAAATCTACGGAACCATCTTTCACAGATTAAAAGAACTCGCTTCGCTCAAACAGCTTTTAATCTCTCACCCCTACTTCTTCCTTGATTTTAAATACTTTTTTAAATAGGTCATTTTTTTAAACTTTAAAGTTTTAAGAGAAGTAGATTTCTACTTCATTTCAATCTTGATAACAAAAGCTTTATCATCTACAAGTTTAGATGGTGTTTTAACGTGTAGTCCTTCTGTATCTTTCTTAAATTCAATTTCTGAATCGGAACCTAAAATCGATAACTTTTCGATTTGTAAATTTTGATATTTAGGCGAATTAAAAGCTGTTAAATCAACCCAAGTATTTTCACCTGGCCATCCTAAAACAATTGCGTAGACTGTATTTCCATTTCGAGTGTAACGAATGTCTTTTTCGGTATACGAAAGCTTATCTAAAAACATCCCTGATTTTTCTTGCTTTGTTGGCCCTTCACCAAAAACATCCCAAGTTCGACTACTATAAATGGCTTCTCCGTTAATCTTTAACCAATCTCCTATTTGCAATAAAATTTCTTGTTGATCCAAAGGAATTTCACCATCTGGTTTTGGCGAAACATTTAGCATTAAAGCTCCGTTTTTACTCACAATATCTGCCAATAAATCTATAATCTCGTTAGCCGATTTTAACCCTAAAGTATTTGTAAAACTCCAACTTCCTACAGAAACAGTTTCGTCGGTAAGCCAAAACTCCGAAGTTTTTTTGTTCATTCTTCCTTTTTCAAAATCTTCTACACTTACAGATTTGGGTAGTTCTCCCTCTTTATGAGTTATTACAACTTGTTTGTTTTCCTTTACTGAATTATTAAAATAATACGCAGTAAATTCTTGTTTGTATTGCTCAGGAATTTTGGTGAGTTTACTATCAAAATAAATTAAATCTGGGCTGTAATTATCAATAACTTCTTTAAGCTCTCCCATCCAATTTTGATAGAATTTTTCAGGAGTAATATTTCCATACATTATACTCAACTCTGGATCTTCAGATGAAGTTGGCATATCTGGATTGTACGGAAAATACGAAGTATCATCTAACCATTTTGTAGAATCTTTCTGAAAAATTTGAAGATTTCTAGCCTTATGAAAAGATGTTACAAACTTCATATCTTCAGCTTTAATAGCCTTTTCGAGTTCGCCAACAATATCTTTATGAGGTCCTTTATCGAACGAATTCCACGGATTGATGCTACTTTTCCAGTTTGACCATCCATCGTGATGCTCGGCT
Source organism: Joostella sp. CR20 (assembly GCF_038433465.1). NCBI lineage: Bacteria > Pseudomonadati > Bacteroidota > Flavobacteriia > Flavobacteriales > Flavobacteriaceae > Joostella > Joostella sp. CR20. The sequence goes on from NZ_JAESVF010000003.1 coordinate 141,000, forward strand.
ACAATCCCTCCAAACTTCGCTCCTGCCTTTTTAAAAAGAGAAGCCCATTGTTGCGCGTCAAATTTTTCAGCAGTAAACATCGGTACAAAATCATGATAACCAAATTCCTTTGGTTCTCCATAAGTTTCAACATGATGTTTGTATTCGTTGGTACCTACAATGTGCATATTTCTAGGATACCAATCGTTGGCATACGAAGGCACAGAAAGCACTCCCCAATGCGCGTAAATTCCGAATTTAGCATTTTTAAACCATTCAGCAGTTTCATCGTATTTAGCAAGCGAATCCCAATTGGCTTCATACACTTTAGCTTCAGCTTTGGGTGTTGCCTTTTTTTCTGAACAGGCTGTAAGTATTACAAATGCTGCTATGAATAATAGATTGCGTTTTATCATTATAAAATTATTCAATAGTTATAGTTACTTCTTGAGTGATATTTCTACTAGAATTTCCTAATTTGAAAGTGTAGTTTCCTTTTTCAACTACCCAACCTTTACTAGTTTCATCGTAATAAGCAAGTTCTTTTACTGGCACTTGAATATTAACTTTTTCGGTATTTCCTGCTGAAACCAACACTTTATCAAAACCTTTTAATTCTTTAGCAGCACGTTCAATAGCTGAATCTGTTTTAGAAACATACAACTGAACGACTTCTTTTCCGTCAACTTTTCCTGTATTTGAAACATCTACAGAAACAGTAATAATTTCATTTTCTTTATATGAATTTTTATCTGCTTTAGCATTTTTCAATTCAAAAGAAGTATACGACAACCCATAACCAAAAGGATAAAGCGGTGCAATGTTTTTGGTATCAAACCAACGATACCCAATTAAAATCCCTTCGTTATAAGTAACCGATTCCCCACCAGGGAAACTGTTGGTAGCGTGCGCAGGCGAATCTGCTAATTGCTTAGGCATTGTCCAAGGTAATTTTCCTGAAGGATTTACAGTTCCCAACAACACATCAACAAGTGCATTTCCACCTTCAGACCCGTTGTACCAACTCCAAACAATGGTAGCGTTTTCTCTTTCTATTTCATTGATATTATACGGTGCCCCTGCAATAAAAACTACAATTGTTTTAGGATTGGCAGCTTTTACAGCGGCAATAAGTTTTTCTTGTCCGAATGGTAAACTAAGGTCAAGTCGGTCGCTTGCTTCTGTTTCATAATCGCGGTTTGCTCCTACAAACAGCACAGCCACATCTGAGTTTTTCGCAGCTGCTACTGCTTCTGCAACCATTTCAGGGTCCAAATCTGTTACTGTTTCTTTAGCCTCTTGCGTTACATCTCCAAACTTCATTTCTCTTTTAGGCTTAAATAAAGTTTTATAACCTTCGGCATAATTTACTGTAACCGACTGTGGTAATTTGGCAGTCAATGCTTCAAAAGGAGTTACTTCACGCTTTGTTTTTACTCCAGCTCCAAAACCTCCTTGCGCATGTTTTGCCTTTGCATTGGCTCCGATTACAGCAATACTTTTAACTTCTTCAGTATTAATTGGCAATAAACTTTCAGTATTTTTTAAAAGTACTACCGATTCCGCAGCAATTTTATATGCATCTTGATAATGTGCTTCAGTAGCTATGCTTCCTTCAGCTCGGCTGTTGGTATTCCCCATTGCCTTTACATTAAACATCAGTTTTAAAATTCTCTTTGCATGTTTTTCAACTTCAGCTTCAGAAACAGTCCCTTCCTTTACAGCTTCAATTAAAGGATTGGCAAACCAGAATTCGTCAAACGAAGGCGCATTGGTTCCCATTTCTAAATCTGTTCCTGCCTCAAGTGCTTTTTTAGTAGTGTGAACAGCGTCCCAATCTGAAATCACAACACCTTTAAAACCCCATTCATCTCTTAAAACATCTTGAAGCATATAAGGATTTTCGCATAAATAATCTCCTCGGAATTTATTGTAAGCTCCCATTACACTGTATGCGTTGGCTTTTACAACAGCATCGTGAAAAGCTGGAAGGTAAATTTCGCGTAGCGTACGGTCGTCCATAAGTACATCTACTGTACCACGATTTGTTTCTTGATTATTGGCTGCGTAATGTTTTATACAAGCCGCTACGTCATTTTCTTGAACCCCTACTACATAAGGAACAATAAGTGTTTTGTTAAGAAAAGGATCTTCGGTCATGTACTCATAGGTACGACCTCCAAGCGGAGTTCTAATAATATTGAAAGCAGGAGCAAGTAAAACATCTTTATCACGAGCACGAGCTTCTTCTCCAATACTTCTACCAAAAGTATGTGCAAGCTCTGGACTCCAAGCTGCTGAAAGTCCGGCACCAGCAGGATAATAGGTTGCAAAATCGTTATCCAACCCAAGTGGTGCCCAACTCATACGCTGAAGTTCCTCACGAATTCCTAAAGGTCCGTCTGCCATATGAAGTTCTGGTACACCAAGGCGTTCCACTCCTTCATTTGTAAACATCGTGTATCCGTGTAACAATCCTACTTTTTCTTCCAATGTCATCTGCCCAACAATCGAATCGATTTTCGCATCATATTCATCCGTCATTGGAGTACCTGCATAAGCCTCGATTGTTTCCGTAGAAACAGCAACATCTGCAGTTTTATCTTCTTTACATGACACTAAAGAAAGTATCAATGCAGCCGAAAGGCATAAAATTTTATTATTCATAAATACGTATATTATTCTTTTATCGAAATCTGTTTTTTAAGTACCGTAGCATCCGAAGCGCCACCAACCAAAATTTCTATTTGTTCTGGCTCGAGTTCAAAACGCTGCTTTTCGGTATTCCAATACTCAAGGTCTTTTGCTCTTAGTGTTAGCGAGACTGTTTTAGTTTCTCCCTTACTTATTTCAACTCTTTTAAAAGCTTTTAATTCTTGAATTGGACGCTCAATTTTGGAGTTGAGATGTTTTACATAAAGCTGAATCACTTCTTCCCCATCTCTATCTCCTGTATTGCTAACCGTTACTTTTACGGCTATTTCTTCATCTTTAGCAAAAGTTTCACTGCTGATGTCAATCTTATCATAAGAAAAAGAAGTATAACTTAATCCGTGTCCGAAAGCATATAAAGGCGTTCCTTGAAAATACATATATGTTCTTCCGTTTCGGATATTATAATCCATTAAATCTGGAAGATCGGTTATATCCTTCACCCAAGTTTGTGTTAGTCTTCCTGCCGGATTGTAATCGCCAAACAACACATCTGCTAAACCATTTCCTGTTTCCTGACTATTATGTGTAATATGTACTATCGCTGGAACGTTCGTTTGTGTCCAATTGATTGCATACGGAAAACTACTCTGCAACACAACCACGGTATTCGGGTTGCTTTGGTGTACAACTTTAATTAAATCTTCTTGTTCTAAAGTTATTGCCTGCCTGTCTACAGCTTCTTTTCCGTTGCTAGGCACTGGGCAATCTGCCCAACCAGCATCGCAATAGGGATGATTTCCTACAACAACGATTACTACATCGGCTTCCGAAGCTATTTTTACAGCCTTCCCGTCAGCGTTATTTTTGGCGTAGGTTACCTCAATATTTTCTCCTGCTTTTGCTTTTATTCCTTGTAACGGACTCACCTTGTATGGCGGAGTTCCGCTGTACCAGTCTAAATACACATCGTCTGCATACTGCCCAATAACGGCAACTTTCTTAATGTTATTTTTGTTAAGAGGAAGTAATTGCTTGGCTGGATCATTCTTTAAAAGCACAATTGATTTTCGAGTCGCTTCCAAGGCTAGTTGCTTATGACTTTCTGTCAACCATGGATCTTCAGTGTCTGTATCAAGTCCGATTTTAGCATACGGATTATTGGCTGAAGCATCAAGCATTCCCAACTTTATCATCACGCGGTAATTACCTCTTAATACTTCATCAATATCATTTTCAGAAAGATATCCATTAGAAATTGCTCCATATACAGCTTCGGTAAATTCATCTAAAAACTGATTAATCCCCGCTTTTATCGTAGCTGCAGCGCCTAAAAATTTGTCCTCGTAATATTTATGGTCTGAAAGTAACAATTTAAAAGCGCCACCATCGGTACAAATAATTCCGTTTTGCCCCCATTCTTTAACTGTAATGTCTTTCAGCATGGGGTGAACCATTGCTGGGATACCATTTACCTTGTTATATGCAGCCATATAAGCACGCGAACCTCCTTCAATAATTCCCATTCTAAAAGGAACTGAGTAATATTCACGCCATAAACGCTCATCAAAATCAGACGAAGTATAAGTACGACCATCTTCATTGCTATTGGCTAGAAAGTGCTTCATAAGCGAAGCCGTTTGCCAATAGTTTTTGTTATTGCCTTGTAAACCTTTTACAAAGGCAACAGTCATCATCCCGTTAAAAAAAGCATCTTCTCCGAAACTTTCTTCGGTACGTCCCCATCTTGGGTCTCTTGCCAAATCGGCATTTGGTGCGCGTACTACCAAACCACCACGGTTGTAATGCTGAAAAGCATAACGTGTTTCTAGGGCCTCTACAGCGGCAACTTTCTGAAGCAATTCGGTGTCCCAAGTTTCTCCAAGACCATAAGCCTGAGGAAAAGTTGTAGTAAGCAAAGGCTCTTTTCCCTTACCTCCCCACTGTGCAGGTCCGCCCAATGCGAGCCCGTGAAGACCTTCCACATGCCCGGTGCCTTTAACGTCTAAACGTAGCACCGAAGGGTTGGTGCTTAACGCCTGAATTTTTTCATCCAATGACATTAGCGACAGCAAATTATCAATACGCTTTTCGGTATCCAAATTAGGATTTTGAAAAGGGTATTGATAACCTTTTTGCTGTGCTACTAATGGTATTGTTAATAGTATTAAAAAGTAAAAACAATACTTCTTCATGCTTTATAATTTTTTAAACCTAATAGCTGCACCTCCAGAGGCACCAAGTTTTAAGTTTAGCTTATCTGAAGCTTTTACTTCTTTTGTAGAAATTGCAATTGCTACTGGATTGTGAGTTTCATCGGTTCCTTCAGCATCCGCATAAATCTCTGCTTCGTAAGTAGCTCCTTCATCTAAAAATGATAAAGAAATTTCGAAATCTCTAGCTTTTTCATTTGTCAAACTTCCTAAATACCAATCGTCGCTATCGATATCTTTACGAACAGTTGTGATATATTCTCCTATTTCTCCGTTAAGCACTTTAGTATCTTCCCAATTTGTAGGCACTTCATGTAAAAACTTAAATGCAGGTTGCCCTTCGTAATTTTCTGGTAAATCTGCCAACATTTGAATTGGTGAAAATATAGTAACCAATAAGGCTAATTGTTTTGCTGCAGTACTGTGTACACGCCTTCCTGGGTATCCTTGTTTTACTTCTACATCTAAAATTCCAGCAGTAAAATCCATCGGTCCAGAAAGTAACCTTGTATATGGCAAAGTGGCTGTGTAACTTGGCGGGTTTCCATCGCTCCATGCGTTGTATTCTTGTCCACGTGCACCTTCTCTCGCCATCATGTTTGGAAAAGTTCTACGTTCTCCAGTATCTTTAATTGGCTCATGGTACAATACAGTTAAGTGGTATTCTGCTGCTTTCTCTAAAACATATCTAAAATAATTCACTCCAAACTGACCGTGGTGCCATTCTTTCATTTTTAACAACGAACCTACATGACCGATTTTCACATCGTGAATACCTACTTTATTGTACAATGCAAATGCACTGTCGATTTGTTGTAAATAGTTATTGATGTTTGAACCAGTTTCATGATATCCTATAATTCTAACATTGTGCTCTTTTGCATAATCGGTAACAGCTTCTAAATCAAAATTATCAGCTTCTTTTGTAAAACTAAATTGGTGCATTGCATTTTTGTACCAATCTGGTGTCCATCCTTTATTCCATCCTTCAATTAAAAGATGGTCGATATCTACTTTTTCAGCAAAATCGATATATTCCTTAGCATGTTGAGTGGTTGCTCCTTGCTTTTCTCCTTCCCAGAAAGTATATTTTCCGATGTGCATAGCCCACCAAACCCCTAAATATTTAAAAGGTTTAATCCAACTTGTGTCTGCAATTTTATTTGGCTCGTTTAAGTTTAAAATTAAATACGAAGTGATTAAATCGGTTGGCTTTTCTCCAATTTGAATCGTTCTCCACGGTGTTGTAAATGATTTTGTAGTACGTACTTTTACACCATCTGCCCACGGCACTAAATCGGTTTTTAAAGTAGTTCCTTCAGTACGTGCTAAAGTTGCACTGGCAAAATCTACCAAATTAGCTTCGTGAAAACTAAGCGACAATCCGTTTTTGCTTTCTATCGTTAAAGGCGTATGCACCGTATCCAACGTACTTACCGGGTCGTTGTTAAACAAATACTCATAACGCTGCTCCCCGTATGCAGGAATCCACCAAGCTTTTCCATCGTCTTTTAAATTAAACGTTGTAAGCTCGTCCATGATAAAAATACTATCCTGAATTCCTTGCTCTGGAAATACATAACGGAAGGCAATCCCGTCATCAAAAGCTCTAAACTCTACATTTAATTTTCGTTTTGCAGCTGCTGTTTCTTGAAGCTCAACAACTAACTCATTATAATTATTTCTAATTTCTTTTTTCTCTCCCCAAACTTGTTCCCAGGTTTCATCAAACTTACGTTCTTTAATTCCAGCTACTTCAAAATTGGTGTGTAACGAGTCTCCATCTTTAAATACAAATCCTAATTTTGATGGATTTAAAACTGTTTTTGTTCCGTGAGAAACACTGTATGTTGGTGTACCGTTTTCCAAAGAAAAAGATATTTTATTCACTCCCTCTGGAGATGATACATCATACTGAGTTGGCTGCTCTTTCTGGCAAGCAAAGCTTATTAAAGCTACTGCCGATGCGATTAAATGTTTAGGTTTCATTATGTTTGTTTTAGTATTGCAAAGCTTAACAAACACCCTCTCAAAATCATTTCAAAAGGGTATTTACTGTCGCTGTTAGTATTATTATTTTATGCTGAAAGATGTTTTTCCTTGTAACGGATTTCCTTTCAGATTATAGTTTGTTCCTTCTTTCACCACTTCTACAGTTTCTATTTTCTCTCCCTCCGGAAGATACACAAGCCCGCTAGCAGTAGTAGTTTCAGCAGAAGCATATACTTTTAAAGTAATGTTGCTCCAATCCATTTCTTTGGTAGATTGCGCTAGTTTGATATGAGGAATCACTGTTCCGTTTTTCACCAATGCAATAATTGGAATATCTCCCGCTTCTATATGGTGCCATCCACCTTCGTAAGTTTTTCCTGTTTGGTAATCTACCCAAGTTCCTTTTGGTAAATACACATCTCTCGAAGTACCGTTTTCAAAAAGTGGCGCTACCAACATACTCGAACCAAAAAGGTATTCGTTATCGACTAACCAAGATCCTGCATCTTCTGGAAATTCAACAAAAAGAGCACGCATCATTGGTAATCCTTTTTCCGAACTCTCTTTTGCTTGCGCGTAGATATATGGCATTAATTCATAACGCATATTATCGGCTTTTCTAAAGGCTTCCAAAAAGTCTTTATTGTACAACCAAGGCTCTGTTGGTGGCTCTCCGTGACTTCTAACATGCGAGGAAAGCATTCCGAAAGGTGTCCATCTGCGGTATAAATCTTCTGGAGATTTGGTTACAAACCCTCCTACATCGTGACTCCAAAAACTAAAACCACTAAGTCCTAACGAAAGTCCACCACGTAAGGTAGCCGACATTGCTGTATTGGTTGTTGCAGCATCTCCACCCCAATGCAATGGGTAACGCTGACTTCCTGCCCAAGTACTTCGCGCCCAAATAAGTGTATAGCCTTTCTCCTTTTTAGTGATTTCGGCAACTGCTTTGTTATAACGAAGTGGGTATAAATTATGCTCATAAAAACCTGTCCTTCCTGAATGATAAATTCCGTTTGCAGGCGCTGCTTCACCAAAATCTACTTTAAAAACACTTACGCCCAAATCGAATAAGTTTTTTAATTTGTTTTGGTACCAAGCAACTGTTTCTGGATTTGAAAAATCGAGCACTGCATCTTCATACGGAAGATTTCCTTTGCGGTCTTTCACTGCCAATCCATTATCTACAATCTCGTTAAACAAGGTGTTTTTTGGAGTGAAATATGGTAATTGCCACAGACAAACTTCAAACCCTTCGTCTTTTAAATCTGAAAGCATTTTCTTCGGATTGTCAAATCTATCAGAAGCAAACTCATAGTTGTTGCGCCAATCTACATCAAACCAACCTGTATCAAAATGGATAACATCACTAGGGATTTTATTTTTACGCAACTCCTTAGCAACTTCTCTTCCTTCTTTTTCAGAAAAATAAGTAATTCTACTCATCCAAAAACCAAAAGACCAAAGTGGTGGCATTTCCGACTTTCCTGTAAGATTGGTGTATTCATCTAAAATATCTTTTGGCTCTCCTAAAAAGATAAAAATATCGGCTTCGTCATCGCCAATCATCATTTCATTTGCGCCACTAAAATACTTTCCAAAATCGACCGTAATTGGTGTTGAATGATGCATAAACACTCCGTACCCTCTACTACTCATGTAAAATGGAATTGGCTTATACATAGTTTCGTTTTGTACACCATTGGCATCGTCGGTGTATAAAACCACTTTTTGTCCGCGTTTGTTAAACTGCGTAAACGACTCACCACAACCAAATATTTTTTCGTCTGGTTGCAATGTAAACGCTGCAGAAAAACTTCTTGAATAATCGCTGTTTCTTCGAACATACGAAAATGGTAACACAGGCGTGTAGGTATTGGTAACATCGGTTGTGTGTAAGGTACTTGTTAGCAATTTCCCGTTTTCATCAAATACTTTTACATGCCACGGATTGGTATGAATTTCTACAGTTCCATGCGCACTGGTGTATTTGTGTCCGTCTTTAATTTTAGAATAATTCCATTGATCTGGATTCTGAGGCGCTTGACCGTTAACCAACATTAGCGACTCTTTTTGAGGACTAAATTGCGGTCCTGAGGTCATTTTAATTCGGATTGTTCTATCAGAAATAAACTGAATTTCGAACGGTAAATTTGGTGTCGCCTCGTATTCTGTTGCTGGGAACTCATTGGCAGGAACCGTATCTGGTTTCATCAGCATATTGTTAAAAGCCTGCTTGCTTTGGTATTGGTAACGTTGGTAAGCAACTGTTCCTTTTCCTGTTTTTGGGTCGAAACTCGCTAATTTATCAGCAAAATAAAAAGTGTTTTGATAGTCGTAAAAATACTCGCTCACATCGATTGGAGCATTCAAAACATCCGCATTTTGAATTTGGGCATTACTGTTTTTAGCAGTTCCCAAAAGCAACAATACGCCGAGTGTATATTGAATTAGGTTTAGTTTTTTCATTTATTTAATTTTTCTGAATATCTTCTTCCGAAGAAATTAGTTTATTATAGTTTTTACTGCAACTGAAGCGTAATTGTATTCGACGTTAATCCGTCTGCAGTTACTTTTAATGTTACACTTCCCGCTGTTTTACCAGCCTGAACAACCACCAAACATTTTCCGTTTAAAGCTTTGTGTTGTTTCCCTTTAAACGATTCGTGATTGGTAGGGTCTCCATTGGCAACCGCTACAATTGTGGCATCGCCTGCTTCTACTTCAAACTTTATTAAATTGTTGGCTGTAGGCACAAAATTTCCATCTGCATCCAGGATATCTACCGTAATAAACGATAAATCATCTCCATCTGCTTTTATGGTATTTCTATCGGCAGTAAGCTTTAATTGAGCTGGTTCACTTGCAGTTTTAATCTCACGCTCCAACACAACTTTTCCGTTTTTACGAGAAATTGCTTTTAATGTTCCTGCTTCAAATGGAACACGCCACATAATATGTAAATCTTCTCCTTCTTTTTGTTTTGTTCCGAGGGACTTTCCGTTTAAGAAAAGTTCAACCTCATCGGCATTGTTATAATATGCCCAAACATCTATAAGTTGCCCTTGTTCCCAATTCCAATGTGGTAATAAATGTAGTACTGGCTCGTTTGTCCATTCACTTTTGTACATATAATACACGTCTTTTGGGAAACCTGCCAAGTCTACAATTCCGAAGTAAGAACTTCTTGAAGGCCAAACATAAGGAGTTGGTTCTCCTAAATAATCGAACCCTGTCCAGATATAAAATCCAGATAAATAATCGTTTCTTTTAATAATTTTCCAAGTGGTTTCGTGTAACGATCCCCATGGAGTTCTTACTTGGTCGTAGGCAGAAACTGTATTATCGGCATTTCCTTCAGTAAACAATTTATCCCAACGAACTGGCCATATTTTGGTAGTATCTGAAGGAAAATCGTAATGTCCACGAGTTTGTAAGCCCGAAGTCGTTTCGGTAGCAATAAATGGAGTATTCGGGAAATTCTTTTGGTGGTCTTCATACGTTTGATGCGCATAATTATACCCAATAATATCTAGAGCTCCCGACCCTGCCAACGCATTTGGTTGTGCCGCAGTTTCTTCAAATTGAAGTGTAACTTCTTTATTTTGAATGTGAATTGGAGGATTCATCGCTGCAGTTACCAAGCGCGTAGTATCTAAGCTTTTTACAATTTTAGATAATTCGCGACCTATTTCTGCACCACGCTCACTCCATTGCTCTGGAATTTCATTTCCGATGCTCCACATAAAAATACTCGCATGATTACGATCTCTTAGAATTTGGTCTTCCAAATCTTTTTGATGCCAATCATCCCAATCGTTTCCATAATCAAAAGGATTTTTGTTTTTTTCCCAAATGTCAAAAGCTTCGTCCATAACAATAAAGCCCATTTGGTCGCATAAATCTAAAAGCTCTGGTGCTGGCGGATTGTGCGCTGTACGAATACCGTTTACGCCCATTTCTTTCATGATTTCCAACTGACGTTGAATAGCTCTTGTGTTTACAGCAGCTCCCAAAGGTCCTAAATCGTGATGCAAACAAACTCCTTTAATTTTTACTTGCGTTCCGTTTAAGATGAATCCTTTTTCCAAATCAAACTTAAAACTTCTAATTCCGAAGGAAGTATGGTACGTATCTACCAACTGCTCGCCTACATATATTTTGGTTTCTGTATTATAAAGAGTTGGCGAAACATCCGACCAAAGTTTAGGGTTTTCAACCGTTAATGTTTGGATACTTTTTTGTGTTTTACTTGAATTTACATCGATTTTTTCTTCTGATGTTGCCACCACCGTTTCATCGCTGTAAATTGTTTGCACTATCGATACATTTTCCTGCTGAAGCGTTTCATTCTTCACATCCGTTTCAATGCGAACTGTTGCTTTTTCAGCAGAAACTTGAGGCGTAGTAATGAAAGTTCCCCACTGTGCTACATGAATTTTGTGTGTAGTTTTCAGCCATACATTTCTGTAAATTCCAGATCCTGAATACCATCTAGAATTCGGCTGATTTTTATTGTTCACCCTTACAATAATTTCGTTCGTTTTATCTCCAAAATTTACATACGGTGTAATGTCGTACTCAAAACCAACATAACCGTTTGGACGGTTTCCTAAATAATGATTATTCACCCAAACATCGCTATAAGAATACACCCCATCAAAAACAATTGAAAGGCGTTTATCTTTATCGTTTTCACTAATTTTAAACGACTTTTTATACCAACCTAAGCCACCAGTAAGGTATGCTCCACCGTGACCTGTTGGACTGTTTTCGTCAAAATCCATTTCGATACTCCAATCGTGTGGCACTTTTACATCTTGCCATTTTGTAGTATTTGAAATAGTGTCGTTGTCCTGCAAACTGTCGTTTAAATGAAACGACCACCCATCGTTAAAACTGACTATTCTACTTTCTGCAATGTTGTCTCCTTGTAATGAAGAATTGCATGCACTGAAAAATCCAATACATGCAACAAATAAAACTAACTTAAAATATGAAGGGATGTTCATGTTTTTGTTGTTAAAAAACTGTCTGAAAAACCATAAAGAATGTCAAGGCTTTGACAAAAAACAAGTTACTTCAGACAGTTTCATATTAATTATGTGTTTAAATTACTCGGCCACCCAATTATCGCTATATTCTTTAGAAATAAAGTTATAAACAAGCATTGCAGCACCGTCGCAACTATCTTTTCTCAGCACTCCAAGTTGCATGGTGTCATCTGTTAGAGAGAAAATTCTAATAGACGACCAACTATCTACACAAGCGTCATTTCCTTGGTTATGTAGCATTTCTGCATTTGTCAAAGTTAAGGTATGTGCATTTGCATCTAGGTAGTAAGTACCGTTTTCTTCACCTAAAGAAGGCATCATTAAATGATTTACACTTACAAACGGACCTCCATCTAAACTAAAAGTCATAGTACCGTAATCTCCAGCTTCCATTAGCCATTGGTTACCTTGCCAATCTGGACTCCAATTCCAACAATCGTCTCCGTAACAACCAGTGCTTCCACCACTCCATTCGTTTCCATCTTCAAGCCATCCGTTATCGGTTCCGTAGAAATACTGTGGTCCAACAAAATATTTAGAAACTCCGTTTTCATCTAAATCTAACACCCAAGTTTTGCTTTCTCCAACACCACCAGAAAGTTTAATCCAAAGTGGATTTTGAACATAGTTAAAATTATCTTCAGTAACAGTAATTGTTACAGGATCTGCTTCTACAACTCCACCCTCGGTCATTGCAGAAAATTTAATAACATATTCCCCAGCAAAAGCAAAGTTAATAGTGTCTATTGCTCTGTTTGATTTTCCTGTACCGTAATCCCAAATAGGAATAATTTCTGGGGTATTACTGGTAAGAATTACAGTATTTCCTCCAGCATCGATACTTAAATCTTGTTCGATTGTAAAGTCTATCTTATCGATAGCTAGCTTCGAACCCATTTCGTACTCATGGTCGTCACAAGAGCTATAGATAAGTCCGATTGCAACTAAAAGAAGACTTAATTTATATATTGTTTTCATGTCTTTAATTTTATAATTTATCGATTACCAACCTGCGTTTTGCTTCAATACTCCGTCTGACAATGTTATTTGCGTATTCGGAATTTGTTGCAGACCATTGGTAGCTTGAATTTTTCCTGCTGAAATAACTTTTGTTGTTTCAATACCGCCGTTAAGTACGGTTGTATTTTCGGCAATTTCTGAAGCTGCTGTACTCACGCCTCTTCTAAGTAAGTCCCAATATCTAATTCCTTCAAAAGCAAACTCTAGTCTTCTTTCTTTATAAATATTAGCTTGTGTTACTGCAACAGACGTAAAGTTTTCACCTAAAGAACGCTCACGAACTTCGTCGAAATATTGCTGTGCATTTGGACTTCCAAGTTCGGCAGCCATTAAAAGTACATCGGCATATCTAATTACAAAATAATCTTGAAACTGACCAATTTGGAAGTTTACAGCTCCGTTTTGCTCGGCTACACTGTTTCCATCTTCGTCAATCATTGGGGTATATTTTTTGTTGTAATACCCTGTATATTCTCTTTGTTTATCTTGATTTTCAAAAGGAATATTATCCTCAGCAACGGCAATAATTGAAGCATCTCTACGAGCATCTCCAGTTGTAAAGGCGTTATACACTTCTGGAGTAGCTGTAACTCCCCAACCTCTTCCGTAAGGATAATAATCAAACTCTCTCATTCCGAAGAATACCATCCAATGGTTTCCGTCTGTATTTCCGTCGTAATCACTAGTGTAAGTGTATTTTACAGAAAACACAACTTCTTTGTTATCTTCTCCTGCATAATCTTCAAGAGATGCTGCTGGCCAAAGCGCACTAAAATCTTCAACCAAACCATGACCACTATTTGCAATTACATCTTCTAAACCAGCTAAAGCTTCAGCTTTTGTTACAACTCCAACTAAATCTGAAGCGCTGTAATAACCTGTATAAAACATATAAACTCTGGCTAACATCGCTTGGGCAGCCCATTTGGTAATTCTTCCACTTTCTACAGAAGTATATGCAGCATTTTCAAGGTTATTTGCTGCAAATTGTAAATCTTCAGCAATAACTTTATAAACATCTTCTGCAGGTGCCTGTGGCACGTTGTCTGTTGTAGGAACTGTAATTAATGGTACGCTTCCAAACAATCTCATAAGGTCGAAATACATATACGCTCTGATGAATCGAGCTTCCGACTCGTATGTATTTCTTAAAGCTGTATCGCCTTCCCAATCTATTTGATCCATTTTTTGTAACAAAGAATTACATCTAAAAATTGCTGCGTAATACTTTGTCCATGTATCGTTAAAGAAATCTACATCTGAAGGTGATCTACTCGGGTCGAACTCATCTAGAGCTTGGTAGCTGTAGGTATCTGAGTTTCCTGTTCCTCCAAAGCAATCGTCGGAAATAACTTCAGAAACTAATGCAAATGGTATTGCCGAAGCTCCCTCTGCAATTTGCATTCCGTCGTAACAACCTACAAGCGCATCATAGGCATCGCTTTTGGTTTTATAAAAATTTTGATCTGTTAGCTCTGTCAACGGCTCGGTGTCTAAGTAATCTTTTGTACACGAACCCAATGTTAACATGGCTATGCTTATGGTAAATATGCTAAGTTTTTTCATGTGTCAATAATTATTGTTTATCAAAAGTCACATGGAACATCCGTTTTACTTCTGAAAGAAATCCTACGGATGTTTCATTGTTTTTTAGAATTTAATGTTTAGTCCCATCATGTAAGTTCTCGGACGTGGATAGTATCCAACATCTACCCCAGATGAAAAGTTATAGTCGTTTGTAGAAACTCCATAACCCACCTCTGGATCCATTCCGTTATAACTTGTAAACGTGTAGGCATTCAATACAGAGAAGTAAACTCTTAACTGGCTAGCAAAGAAGTTTTCTTTATTAACACCTTTTGCAATATCGTAACCTAAAGTAATATTGCTAATTCTAAAAAAGTCACCATCTTTTACGTAGATATCAGAAAACTGAGAAAAGTTTCTGTTATCTAAAGTAAGTCTAGGGATTTCGTTTGAAGACCCTGGTCCATGCCAACGCTCAATGTATTCTGCTGGTAAATTTCCGTAGGCATTAGAAACATTTCTGTACGATTGTACTAATTGGTTTCCTGCTACACCACTGGTTTGAACCGAAAAATCTAAAGCTTTGTAATTTGCAGATAAAGACACCCCGTACGTTAAATCTGGATTTGGATTTCCTATTTCTACTTTGTCGCTGTTATTAATAACACCGTCTCCGTTTGTGTCTACATATCTTAAATCTCCTGGAACTGCTGTTGGCTGAATTTGGTTTCCGTTGCTACTTTGGTAGTTTGCAACTTCTTCTTCAGTTTGGAAAACACCGTCTGTTTTATATCCCCAGAAATATCCAAGCGGATGTCCGTTTTCTGCTCTATAAAATTCTGGTGAGTTGTCCCAAAGTTGGTTAATCTCACCGTGGATAATTCCATCTTCAGTAGGAATATTACCAACTTCATTTTGGTTATAGGCACCATTCACTCCAATATTAAAACTAAAGTCTTCGCCAATTCTATCGCTGTAAGACAACGCCAACTCAACCCCAGTATTGGTAACATCACCACCGTTTGTCCATTGGTAAGTAACCCCAGAAGTTGCTAATGTTGGAATTCTAATCAACCAATCTCTAGTTGTTTTTTCGTACCAATCGAAGTTAACAGTCAATTTATTATTAAAGAAACGTGCATCAAACCCTAAGTCTAATTGCTCTGAAGTTTCCCATTGTAACTCAGGATTTGCCAATCTGTTTTGGTAAGCACCTGGCGTTAAAACACCTTCTTCTCCACCAAAAGTATAGTTACTTCCGCTGTATGTAATAGGCGCTAAGTATTGGAAATTACCAACATTTTGGTTTCCTACTTGTCCCCAACTAGCTCTAAGCTTGAAGTAGTTTAATACTTCTGAATCGTCTAAAAAGTCTTCACGTGTCATAATCCATCCTGCAGAAACAGAAGGGAAGAATCCCCAACGATTACCACTTGCAAAGTTTGAAGAACCATCGGCTCTGTATGTAAAGTTAAGTAAGTATTTCTCTTTGAAATTGTAGTTTAAACGTCCAAAGTAAGACATTCTTTTTACTACTGAATCTGGACCTCCAGAAAGCGAAATTTGCGCTCCGTTTGAGTTTGTCGCATTGCTTAACCATGCGTGCTGTAAATCGTCGAATACTAAATTTACGTTGCTTCCGTACATAGAAACACCATCGTATTTAAATGAAGATGTACCTAACATCGCTTCAAAATGATGATCTTCTTTTACATCAAATGTGTAAGTTAATAAGTTATCCCAAATTAACGATTTCCCTTCGTTCATGCTTTGTGAAGCCGTTGAGAATTGGTTAAAATCGTACGCAGATAATTGGTAAATTGGACTAAATGAATGTCCTTGAGATGAGAAATAATCTAACCCTAAACTTGTTCTGAATTTTAAGTTTTCTGCCAATTTAAACTCCATGTACACATTTCCAAGAACTTTTTGTGTTTCGCTTCTGTTTTGATTTCCGTAAACCATTGATGCGTATGGATTAGACATTCCAGATAACCATACTTCAGATGCTCCAGCAGTGTTGTAATAGTTTCCGTTTTCATCAAACATCGGGATTAATGGGCTCGCTTGGAAAGCACCTCTTAACGCATTGTTATATTGATCTCCAACACCTACTCCATTATTTTTGATGTATGCAAAACTTAAGTTCTGACCAAAAGTAATTCGGTCGTCATATAATTTGTGTTCAGAATTAAATCTGAAATTATAACGCTCGTAGTTTGATAAATCTGCTCCACCTACAATTCCTTCTTGATTTGTATAAGACAGAGAAGAAGAATAGTTAGATGTATCGCTTCCTCCTGTAATTCCCAAGGTATAGTTTTCGGTTTTGGCAGTTGAAAACATTTCTTCCATCCAGTTAGTTCCTTCACCTAAAGCATCGATTTGAGCATTAGTAAACACTGGGTTACTACCAGAATTTAAAGCTGCTTCGTTAAGCAACGTAGCATATTCTTTTCCGGTTGCCATATCCATAACGTGTGGCACTTCTTGTAAACCATAATAGTGGTCGAAAGTAATTTGAGCATGTCCTTTCTTCCCTTTTTTAGTGGTTACCAAAACAACTCCGTTTGCTGCTTGCGAACCATAAATAGCTGCAGATGCGGCATCTTTTAAAATAGAAATATTTTCAATATCGGCATTGTTAAGGTATGAAATATCGTTTGTTAAAACTCCATCTACAACATACAAAGGAGCATTGCTTCCTGTAGAACCAAGCCCTCTAATTACCACATTAATTCCTTCTCCTGGTTGCCCAGAAGTAGAGGTAATTTGTACCCCAGGAGTTTGACCCTGCAAAGCTTGTAAGGCATTTGTTGTGCTTTGCTTTTGAAGATCGTCTCCAGATACTTGAAGGTTTGCTCCAGTTACAAGTTCTTTTTTCTGAACCCCATAACCAATAACAACTACTTCATCCAGTTGTTGTGTGTCGGTTTTTAAAGCTACATCGATAGTTGTTTGCGAACCAACAGGCACTTTTTGACTCACAAAACCAATGTAGGTAAATTGAAGCACTCCTCCTTCAGGAACTTCAATTTGATAAAGCCCATCAAAATCTGATGTTGTTCCTTTTGTTGTACCATCAACCATGATACTTGCTCCAGGAATAGGCATTCCATCTTCAGCAGATGTAATTGTACCTTTTACTGTTATGCTTTGCGCTTGCGCATAACTCGTTTGTAAAAGGAAAACAAAAAGCAATACTGCTACTTTCAGAAAATTTTTGGCACAAAAAAAATCTGTTTGTTTTTCCATAATAAATAATTTGTTAGAATAAAATAATCAGTTAGCTACTAAAAAGCGTTGGCTAGAATTTGCTCAAATAATTCTTGCTTTCCGCTTATTTGTTTTGGCTCTCCATTAGCTCTTGCGATTTCGCTTAGTTGCTCTAATGAAAGCTCTTTATTTTCAAATTTTGCTCCGTTACCGCTATCAAAGCTTTCGTAACGTTGTTTGCGTAATTTTTTATAGTCTGTATTTTGTAAGATGTGATCTGCACAGATTAATCCGCGTGCAAATGCGTCCATCCCAGAGATATGAGCGATAAATTTATCTTCAAGATCGGTAGAGTTTCTTCTAACTTTTGCGTCGAAGTTTACACCTCCACCTTGAATTCCTCCTCCTTGAAGAATAACCAACATCGCTTCAGTAATTTCGAATAAGTTTAATGGGAATTGATCGGTATCCCATCCGTTTTGGTAATCTCCTCTATTCGCATCGATACTTCCTAACATTCCGTTATCTACAGCAACTTGAAGTTCGTGCTCAAAAGTATGTCCTGCTAATGTTGCATGATTTACTTCAATATTAAGTTTGAAATCGTTTTGTAAACCATATTTATTGATAAATCCAATTGAAGTTGCCGAATCAAAATCGTATTGGTGTTTTGTAGGCTCCATTGGCTTAGGCTCGATTAAGAAAGTCCCTGTAAACCCTTGTTTTCTAGCATAGTCTTTACAAATATTTAAGAAGTTTCCTAAGTGGTCTAACTCACGCCCCATATCAGTATTTAACAAACTCATGTAACCTTCGCGACCTCCCCAGAAAACATAATTTTCTCCGCCAAGGGCGATTGTTGCATCGATTGCTATTTTTGCTTGCGCTCCCGCATAAGCAACTACATCAAAATTTGGATTGGTAGCAGCACCATTCATAAAACGAGGATTGCTAAACAAGTTTGAAGTTCCCCAAAGTAATTTTATACCCGTTTCTTCTTGCTTTTGTTTTGCATAAGCAACCATTTCTTGAATTCTTCCTTCAAACTCAGCAAGTGTTGGTGCTTCATCTACAACATCTACATCATGAAAACAATAAAACGGAGTTCCTAATTTGCTCATAAATTCAAAAGCAGCATCCATTTTATCTTTTGCTCTACCAATAACATCGTTACTTTGGTCCCAAGCAAAAGTTTCGGTTGGCGCTCCAAACGGATCTCCTCCTTTGTTGTTAAATGTATGCCAGTATGCAGTTGCAAATCTTAAATGTTCTTTTAAAGTTTTTCCTGCTACTACTTTATTCTCATCATACCATT
Organism: Joostella sp. CR20; assembly: GCF_038433465.1. Lineage (NCBI taxonomy): Bacteria > Pseudomonadati > Bacteroidota > Flavobacteriia > Flavobacteriales > Flavobacteriaceae > Joostella > Joostella sp. CR20. The sequence goes on from NZ_JAESVF010000003.1 coordinate 159,971, forward strand.
TAAACGCTAATGGATTGTCGCTTTCTCTTCCTTCAAATTGAATCTTGTCTATGTTCTTAAAAAATGTAGATTTCATGTGTTTAGTTTTTATGTTGTTGCTACATCGTTTTCTTTATTCAGCAGAAAAAACGATGCTTTAGTTTTTATTGATTTATTTTTATCTGATTTTTCCAGTCTTGATACACTTCTTGATATGCTTCAACTAATGAAGCTTTTGGCTCTGTTCGCTCTAAACATTCTAGTCCTTGAAAAGCTTTTTCTAGTGTTGAAAAATATCCAAATCCGTAAGCGGCACCTCTCGCAGCACCTTCAGCTCCAGAAGTATTGTATAACTCTAGCGTAGTATTGGTTGTATTGGCAAAAATTTCTCTAAAAACAGGATTTAAAAATAAATTTGCTTTCCCAGCTTTTACCACTTTTCCTTCAACACCAACATTTCGCATAATTTCAAAACCATAATTCAGTGCAAAAACAATTCCTTCGCAGGCTGCTCTCACCAAATCTGATTTCTGATGAATATTAAAATTCAACCCATCGATTCCTGAAAAAGCTGGTTTGTTATTAAAAATTCGCTCTACACCATTTCCAAACGGATAAAAACGAAGTCCCTTTGCTCCTACTTCACTTTGAGAAGCAAGTTCATTTAGGGTGTTATAATCGATAAGATTTTTTGTGTTTTCTGATAAGGTTTTACGAAGCCATTGGTACAAAATTCCAGAACCGTTAATACACACCATTACTCCGTTTTTCTTTGCAGACGAAGAATTATTTACATGTAAAAAGGTATTAATACGGTTGTTAGCATCGTAATCGTCGGTGTTACTCACACCATAAACTACTGCCGAAGTACCTGCCGTAGCAGCAATTTCACCAGGATTTAGTACGTTTAACGACAATGCATTGTTTGGTTGATCGCCTGCTCTGTAATTTATCTGAACATTTTCAGACAATCCTAAAGCTTGCGCAACTTCTTTTTGAATAACCGCTTGATTTCCAAAGTTTGAAACCACTTCAGGAATAATTTCTTCTGAAATCCCCATCGCATCCAAAACTTCAGTTGCAAGTCTGTTTTCTTTAAAATTCCACAAAGCAGCTTCCGACAATCCAGAAGTACTCGTTTGGGCAACACCAGTCAACTTCGCTGCAATAAAATCGCCAGGAAGCATCATGTGTTTAGCTTTGGCATAAATTTCTGGCTGATTTTCTTTTACCCATTTTAATTTGGAAGCAGTAAAATTACCTGGACTTCCAAGTATTTGTTCTTGGCAAGCTTCTGCTCCTATTTCATTATAAACAGCATCTCCAATAACCGCTGCTCGACTATCGCACCAAATAATTGATGAGCGAACAGGGGTCATGTTTTCATCGGTTAACACCAAACCATGCATTTGGTATGCAATTCCGATTCCGCTAATTTTTTTTATATCAATTCCGTGCTCGGTATGTAATTTCGAAATTCCGTCTTTAACATGCTCCCACCACATGTTTGGGTCTTGTTCTGCCCAACCATTTTTTGGAGCGTTAATTTCAAGTTCGTAATCTGGAACGGAAATCGATACGATACACTTTTCTGTTTCAGCATCTAAAACAGCTAACTTAATTGAAGAACTTCCTAAGTCTATTCCTAAAAAATACATGTTTACTTTATTATGATTCTGAAACCGTTTCCGACGATTGTCCCCAAATATTTTCCATTTCCTCTAATGTTTTTCCTTTGGTTTCTGGAACGAATTTCCAGATAAAAACACCCGATAAAACTGCCATCAACCCATAAATCCAATATGCAAATCCGTGGTTAAACATATCGTTCAAATAAGTATTGTTGTTCATCATTGGGAATGTCCAAGAAACTACAAGGTTTGCCAACCATTGCACAGCAACAGCAACTGCCATCACTCCTTTTATTTTATTCGGGAAAATTTCAGAAAGTAAAACCCAAGTAACAGGCCCCCAAGAAATCGCAAAAGCTGCAATGTAAAGTAACATAAGGAGTAGCGCTGCAATTCCACTATTATCAGCATATAAAACAGTTCCTAAACCAAGCATACTAATTGCCATGAAAATACTTCCGATAATCATTAAAATTTTTCTTCCGAAGCGATCTACCGTAAACATTGCAACAACAGTAAACAATAAGTTGATAGCACCAACAATAATGGTTTGCATCATCGAAGCGTCGGTTTCCATACCCATTCCTTTAAAAATCTCAGGCGCATAATAAAGCACTACATTAATTCCTACGAATTGTTGAAAAATAGAAAGTAAAAGTCCGATGATAATAATTGCCCATCCGTAGCTTAACCACGGTGCTTTTTTCACTTTAAATGACTTTTTAATATCGGCTAAAATTTCTGTTGCTTTAGAGGAACCATTGTATTTTGTCAATACTGCAATTGCTGCTTCATCATTTCCTTTTAACACTTGGAAACGCGGAGTTTTTGGCACAATTAATAAAAAGAAGAAAAATAAAACAGCAGGAATACATTCCGACAAAAACATAAATCTCCATCCAACAGTATCAATCCAGCTATCTTCTTGACCCTTAACAATAAAGTAGTTTACAAAATATACCACCAACATTCCGCTAACGATTGCGAGCTGATTGCAAGAAACCAATTTTCCTCTCATATTGGCAGGTGCCATTTCGGCAATATAAAGTGGCGCTAACATACTTGCCAACCCTACACCAATACCACCAATAACTCTATAAATTATAAAAGTGGTTAAATTTCCAACCATTGGAAACGGCAGTGTTTCTGGGTACGCAGACCCTAATGCCGAGATGATAAACAACAGCGCCGCAACGATAAGTCCGTTTCTACGGCCAATAGAGTTTGAAACTCTATCTCCCAACGCTGCACCAATAATACAGCCCACCAAAGCACTACTTACCATAAATCCTAAAATAGAATTTTCAAGGTTTTCGGTTAACACATTTGGAGTGGATAAAAAGTTGTTGTAAAGTAAAATTCCGATAAGGAATACCGAAACTAATAATACTATAATTGCGGTTGCTTTTTTAAAGAATTTGAAGATGAAAGAACTAAAAAGTAAAAAAATTACCAGCGCACACATGGCTATTAATCCTTTAAATTCTATTATTGCACTCGCTGCAGTTTGAGCACTTTCTGATAATGGCGAAACGAAGAAGCTTCTAAGTCCGCCTACGGCTCCTGAAATAACAGCAGTATCGTAGCCAAAAAGTAGGCCTCCGAGGCTAGCAACGGCTGTAATTAAATAAACATTGCTAGGTTTTAGGTTAGTTTGATTGTTCATTAATAGTCGTTTAAACTATATCTTATAGTTAATTTGACTACAATACTAAATAATTATTTCCATATTATCAAAATAATATAGTTAAATGTAAATAATTTGTAATATTATTATCGATAATATGACATATAGAAATTATTTTGTATTTATGCATAATTAACAAATCGACCTTCTTTAAAATGATTAAAAAATTTATTGATGAAGAATCAGGAAAAATAATCGAGCAAAAAGTAATGAATGCCATTACGATCGATTGTGCTATTTTTGGTTTTGAACAAGGTAAACTTGAGGTTTTATTAATTCAGCATGCTGAAGGAATAAGCAAAGGAAAATGGGGATTACCTGGAGGATGGATTAAAGAAGATGAAAGCATTGACAACGCTGCTCATAGATTGTTAAAAGAGCTTACAGGAATTTCTGATTTATACCTTGAACAATTAAAAGCTTTTGGCGATCCAAATCGTTTCCCGCTCGGAAGAGTTATCACCATTGGGTATTACGCTCTTATCAAAAAAGAAGATTACGATGTTAAAGCTGGTTTTACAGCTTCTGATGCTAAGTGGTATAAAATTGAAGATACTCCAAACCTTATTTACGACCACAACGAAATTTTAAAATACAGCCTTGCGCATCTAAGAAATAAAGTGCGAACTGCCCCTATTGGTTTTAATTTACTTCCTGAAAAATTTACTTTGTACCAGTTAATGCAGCTGTATCAAGAAATTTTAGGCGTTGAACTCGACAAACCTAATTTCCGTAGAAAAATATTAAAAATGAAACTCCTTGTTGATTTAAAAGAGAAGCAACAAGATGTTTCGCATCGCGCAGCAAAACTTTACAAATTTGATCCTGAAATCTATACAAAACTTGCGAAAAAAGGATTCAACTTTGAAATGTAATCTTTCAACTTACAATACTATATTACCCTAAATAAATTTTATTTTGTTATTTTTGAGTAATAACCACAAATAACACCACTTGAAAGTTCTCCCATTTAAAATTCCAAAACCAGAGCAAGAGGCACTTGTTTACCAAGAAGATCACGAAATAATTTTTTACGATCAATTACATCAACACGAAGAAATACAAATAAGTTTTATTGTAAAAGGAACTGGAACACTCATTGTTGGAGACACCATTAATCATTATCAAGAAAACGATATTTTAGTTATCGGGAGTAACGTTCCACATGTGTTTAAAAGTGATATTGAACTCACTTCAAAATCGGTAATGTACACGCTGTTTTTTACGGTAGATTCTTTTGGAAAAAGTTTTTTTGGAATTCCTGATTTTAAAGAAATCGATTCGTTTTTTAAAAATGCTGCGCTCGGGATGAAACTAACGAGCAATAAAGATAAAATCATTGAAATCTTCAAGACTTTAAGCAGTCAGAATAAAATTGAACGCATTGCTTCGCTGCTGATAATTATCAATGAAATTTTAAAGTCTGAGTTTGTTGCGCTTTCGTCATTTGTATATCAAAAAATATACAGTGACGATGAAGGAAAACGCATGAGAGCTGTGTTTGAACACGCCATGACGCATTACAATAAAAATATCACTCTTGATGAAATTGCTGAAAAAGCATCGATGACAAAAAATGCTTTTTGCAGGTATTTTAAAAAGCGAACCAATAAAACATTTTTTCAGTTTTTAATAGAAATACGAATCGAACACGCATGCAAACTGTTATACAAAAATCCAGACATGTCAATCGCTAGTATTTCTGATGCTTGTGGGTTTCAGAACATAACAAACTTCAACCGAAAATTTAAAGAATTAAAGCAAGTTACACCTTCACAGTACAGAGCACAATATTAAAGTGATATATCCCACTGAATTCTAAATCGGATTTTATTGTCTACATCACCTGTTTGTGTTTCGTAATCAAAATGGCTAATCTCGAAGGTTAGTTTATTTTTATGCTCGGTAAAAAACCAGTTTAAGGCTAGTGTTTTTTCATACTGATAATTATCTGAAAGCGCTGTATTTGGTTGGTAGCGAGAATATCGCCCAGCAACTTCTAATGGTTTAGGCCACCAGTTTATGCTTGAATGTCCTAAATAACCCGCCTGTAAATAAAAACCTTCTAGCTTAGTTTCAGCATCATTTTCAAGTTTATTAATAATGTTTTTATGATGCCATTCAGACTGCCAACTAAAACCTTTATACACAAAAGCGGTCTCAATATTGTATTGGTTTACACGATACTCGCCAATTTCTTCCTCTTCAAAACCAACCAATGAGCCTCCGCCCGTTTGTGAGAATCTGGTATATGGACTCCTATTGGTTACTCCAGCAATGGCAATTATTGCAGCAGGCTTTTCGTGTATTTCAATATCGCTTCCTTCAAAACCTAAATCTTCGCCTAAAAAATTCCACTGAAACCTCCCAAAATACATTAAATGCTTATCGTCGTTTTCGGTAGCACCTCTACCAACACCCGTTAAAACCGCTGCCCAATAACTAAAGTCTAAAAACTCTTTTTCGGCTTTAACCCTACCGTACAACTCAACACCTTGCTGTCTATCTACCGTAAAAGGTCGGTTTAAGATAGAACGATCCATGGCTTGTTGTTCACCACTACTTATTCTACGCTCACGGGAATATTCAATTTTCCACTGCCCGACTTTAAAATTAAGCCACTCCCATTTTTCGATCATAATTCGGAAATCGAGTAAATTTGACCTGCTCAACTCGTACTCCCAATAATATTTTAACCAAGTTTGATAAGCGTTTCCTCCAACTTTTAAACGCGCTCTATTTATTTTAAAAAGGTTGCTATTTTCGTCGTCGTAGTCATCAAAAGTAATAGGATCTTGATCGTCTGGCGTAGCAAATCTAAATTGTAATCTACTTTGAATTTGCAATAAATAACGATCGTCTGTAGATTTAAATTCAAATCCTTTTTTACCATAATCGATTTCCCACTTCCGAAGCGAATCTTTTTGTATTTCTTGCGCTTTTATTTCCGAAGAAAAAATAAAAACAATCCCAATTATTACATACTTCCAATACGTGTTTTTCATCTACTTAAATTACTAAAATTGTACTTTTATTTTGGGTTTATTGCTTTTGTGGAATTTCAGAAAGTAATCCGTCGTAGGTTATGTGGTCTCGCTGCGTACTATTTACAGAAAGTGAGGTTTTTTTATTTGGAAAAACAAATAAGGTTATATCGAAAGATTCAGTACCATTTTGAGCGGTAAACGCAACTCTGTAACGTTGTTTATTTTGCAGATATTCTATTGATAAATCGTTTATTTTTTGATCGAATTGTATCGCTTCTCCATCGGTATTGTAACCACCACCCATTTGTCGTTCTCCAAAAAATGGAAGATATGCTTTTGCAGAATCTCCTTTAATTTCAAGGTAATTGGCATTTCCGGTAAGATCTACACGTTGCAAATTATTTCCTGGTCCCATAATTCCGCTGTTGCTCAACCGCACCATACTTGAGCTTATTTGAGGCATTGCCCATTGATTTTCTATACGGAAAGCTGGTTCTTTTAAAAGTGCATCTACAGCCTCCAACTCTTTAGCAACTGTTGCCGGATCTTGAGTGCTCCCACACGAAACCAACAAACATATAACCATGATTTTAAATACAACTTTCATAATTTATTTTTTTAAAACACTCATACAAGTTAAGAAATTTACTACACATTAAAAATCCTAAAAGTGAACTAAATACCTCTAATTTAATGTTAAAACACTTAGAAAATGTAAAAATATACTTTTATACTCACACTATACCATATATTTGCAGGATGAAGTTTTGGAAAATAATATCGATAGCCATTTTAGGCGCACTTATTTACACAAGTGCTCCTGTACGTGCTGTGGATTCAAATAAAACTTTTAATCACGCAAAAAACAATTTCCCTACTGAAAACATATCGTTAGGATATAAATACTTGGGAGTTGGAATTCTTAATTTTTCTGAACACATTATTGGTTATACCAATATAAGCGGAAAAATAAACAAAGACTTTGGTGCTGACTTTGAGGTTTTGCAATTATGTACACTTAACAACAATGTTTTGTATGTTGGTTACAAGTACATCTTAACGCATCTTACCACAAAAATCATCATCTTTCCTTTTCATTTTTTCTGGTGAATAGCTTCTTCTTATTAAAGCTTACACACTCCTCTTTTCAACAAGTTGGAGCGTAAAAACATTCACTTAAAAAATATATATCGATGGATTTATCATCAATTACTTGGGGTGTCATAATATTTGCGGCATGCCTTATTCCTTTAATTCTTTTAGGAAGTCAAATTAAAAGAAATTCGAAAAAATTATTAACTCCAATTTTAGAAGAAGTTAAACAAAGACAAGGGAAAATTACTGTTTACGAGCAGATTTTAGACGTTTGTTTTGCTATGGATGAACAACAAAACGTGTTGTATTACTACAGAGAAACAAGCGAGAAAAATGAGTTAAAAACCATCTATTTGAAAGATCTGGAAACAAGTAAACTCAACATACAAAGAAAGAGTGAAAACAAAAACAGAAGCACCACAGTAACTAAAATTGTAATTGAGTTACAGAAAGATTCTAAAACAGTAGACAATTTAATTGTGTACGATATAAACGAATCAAAACAATTGATTCCCGAAGTACTTTATGCAGAAAAATGGAACCGTTTGATTAATTCTAAGTTATAATAGGTTATCAATATAAAATGAAAAAAGTCGTCTAGGCAATTGCTCAGACGACTTTTTTAATCAAACTTAAAGCTAACTTAAACTTATTCAGCAGGTTCAAGCTTACTAATAGCAGTAACTAAACCACCTTCTACAACAATACCTTGTGTAGCACTAACTCCAGCTACATCAATATTGTAAATAGAACTTCCTTCTTCTGTTGTAACACCAACAAAAACAGTACTTTTATCTTCAGACACTAAGTTATCCATTCCTTTAGTAATGTTTAAAATAGTACTTGCAGCCGGCATACCTGTTACCCAATCAAGAGTTTTGTTGTAAACATCGATAATAGCCAGTCTGTTTCCAGTTGCATAAGCAGAAGTTTTTTCATCTTTTAAAATACCTAATACTTTACCGCCTCCAATATAGATATGGTCGGTAATATAAGCTCCACCAGCAGCAGCTTCGATATCAAAATAATAATCGTCGAATTCTGTAGTTCCGCTTTTAATTCTTGTAATTGCAGACGCTTTTGTAGAACTTAACTCTCCGTTTGTAGTTGCTACAGCAGCAGAAAACGCATAAGCATCTCCATTTTCATCAACAGAAAGTCCGTTATCAAAATATCTTCCTATGTAGCTAGTTCTATCATCGTGAATAATTGTTTCCAATTCCATTTCTGGGTATGAGTAAACAGCGATGTTTGCTTCGTCTGGATATTCTGTTCCGAAAGAATCGTTACAACATCCTTTAATTGTAAAGTATGGTAAATACACTTTGTCTCCAACTTGAGTAATCCAAGAGAAAAATGCAAGCTCTCCGTTTTCTTTATTTGCCAACTCTTGCGTGTTGATTTGTCCTTCTGAAGTAATTGTAGAAGACTCTGTATTCACTTGGTACCAGTATGCGTATGGCGACTCTGCGTTTCTTGCAATTTTAATCATTAAGATATCGTCGTTAACCGCGCCAAAAGCCTGAACTGTTTCAGTTTGGAAATCTGATAACTTTTGTAAGTTGCTCTCTCCATCCAATTGGTAAGTTGTTACAGCACCTGGATTTCCTTGTCCGTATAACATACTAAAAAACTTATTGTTTGTAGTGATGTAGTAACGGTAAGTACCATCTTGCTCAATTCCATTTCCGGCAGTAGTAATACTTCCTTGCGATAAATCATCGGCAGTTAAAATATAATCTGCTACCCCTTCTGATGCTGTTGGAGTTGCCGTAATGATGTATTTTGATGCCGCTTCTGGATCTGGGTTTTCTCCACCACCTGGGTTGTCCGAACTATCATCGTCGCTACATCCTACTAACAACGAACCTCCAGCTAATAATAAACTGAAAAAATAAACTGATTTTTTGATCATCTTTGTAATTTTAAAATAAAAATTAATATTTCCGTGAGTTGTTATAATGCATTTTTGTATTTTTTCTGAATCATTAAAAATGCTTCTAGCGGTTATAACGCCACCATTATATTTTATAAAAAGGTGTATCTTAATTTCCCTGTAAAGCTTCTTCCTGGTTTTTGTAAACTGAAATTATCGTACAATTCAGCATTAAAAATATTTCTACATTCTAGCGTAAACTGAAGCTTTTCGTTAAACGTATATGTTGCATTTAAATCGTGCGAAATCTGTTCAGGAATATCCAACTTATCCGAACCTAAACTTGGCCAATACAAGTAAAATGCATGTACATACAACAAATTATAACCAATACTCAACAAGTTTCCTTTACCCCAAACATTCTCGAAAGTATAGCTTGCATCTGCATTTCCGTACAAGTAAGGCATGTTCGGAATTCGGTCTCTATAAACAATACTTTCGGTGGTTTGTCCTTCTTCGTATTTGGTGTTATTTCTTAAATCTTGGTATGTTAAATTCATTCCAGCAGTAAAATGTCTTCCACGATCGTAACGCACTTCTGCTTCAATTCCGAGGTTGGTAACACTTCCAAGGTTATCCATCACCTGCATTGTTTGGTTGTTATTTAAACGCGGACGAATAAAGTCTTTCGCATCTCTATAAAACCCATTTAAATTGAAGTTGATATGATTTTGGTTATCTAAATGCCACCAATAGCTCGCCCCTAAATTGTAATTATAACTGTGCTCTGGTTTTAAATCGATATTCCCTTGAAGGTTTATAACATCCCCATAAAGTTCTTCTGAATCTGGAAGTCTGTAACTCTTTTCAAAAGAAGCCTTCATCTGAAAGTTTTCATTGAAAAAGTGCGAAACTGCAAATCCATATCCGAAGAAATTATAAATACTAATTTGATCTCGGTAAGCTACATCACCATAGTTTCCTGTTGGATTGTAAGATTGTGTAAATTTATTTTGCTGAAAATATTGCTTTGCAAAAGCAGAAGCATTCCAATTTTCGGTTTCGTAACCATAACTCAATCCAAGAATATTTTTCATTGTTTTTCTTGGCTGTTGGTACGTATTGTTATTTGGGTTTAACTCATCTTTACCTTCTCTATTGAAGGTATTTAATGTATTCCCTAAAGAAATTCTGTGTTTGTTTGCTATGGTATAATCAAAAGATGCAGTTCCTACACCATTATTATTTCTGTATTTGTACAACGAATACGAACGTTCTCCCCCTGGATTTTCATATTCTTTGTACTCTCCAAACCAGTTGTATCTTCTATGCAGTGTATCGATGTTTTTTTCTTGACCTAAGTTATAGTTTGCGTTAACTCGCACATTTAAACCTTCAATCAAAAAGTTGTTCTTTTTATACTTTACACTCGGCATAATAACATTTCCTCTACGGTGCCACCCTCCAAAAACACTAACAATACGAGCTCCTGTTTGAATTTCTCTGTAATTATTACCCAACGTAATTCCGAACAAAAGTTGATCTGCAAACGATTTGTTTACAACTCCAAAATTGGCAATTACTGTTTCGTTGTGATATTGGTCGTGAAAACGTTTAACTGTTTGATTTGGGTAGTACTCCCCTGTATTGATATCGGCAACATCTACAGTTACTTTATACGAATTATCTGAATAGTTTTGATACGCATTTAATTGTGCTGTAAATCCGTTTTTAGAAACATAAATTGCGTTTAAAGTAGATCGATGGGTATTAAACGATCCGTAGGAATACGACGCGTCCAAATGATTTTTTGTGTAAGAATTTGTAATGATATTTACAGCTCCTCCTAAAGCATCAGACCCCAAACCTACAGGAACAACCCCTTTGTAAACTTCAATTCTTTCTGCTAAATTGATAGGAATATTATTCAACTGAAATGAACTTCCGAAGTTATCCATAGGAACACCATCAATGAAAAAACGTACTTGTTTTCCTCTAAATCCGTTGATAGAAAAATTCATTTGAGAACCTACTCCTCCACTTTCTCTAACTCTAATTCCTGAAACTCTATCTAATGCGTGCCCTAAATCGAGGGTTGTATTGTGTAGTTCTTTAGCATCTACCACACTTACGTTAAATGCCTTTTCTCTAACTTGGTTTACAACACTTTTACCCGACACAACAACTTCATCTAAATCGTATGACGATTCTTTTAATGCTACTGAATAGTTTATCTCTTCTCCAGCAATTAAATTCACAGCAACTTCTTGTTCTTCAAATCCTAAATAAGAAATTTTAAGTGTATAGGTTCCGCTTGGAGCTTTTACATTTAGCTCATAATGCCCATCAATATTAGTTGTTACTCCTTTTGAAAGTTCTTCAAGTAATACTGTTGCACCTGCTACAGGTACTCCAGAAGCATCTGTTACACTTCCTGAAACACGTACATTTGACGTTTGTGAAAAAGCAACTAACGTACTTATTAAAAAGGCGACAAATGTTAATCTTTTTATGCAAGTAATCAGCATATTAGTTCTTATTTAGACTTATTAAAAATATAATTTTCGGCAAAAGTATCCATTTCAGTAGTTGAAAATGATACGCAAAACGGATAATTACCTACGCAATCGGGAATAATTCTGTGCGTAATGCGTTTCTATTTTCGCTTGAGTTTTAGTAATACAGCGAAAGAAAGTATCGCTACAATTATCCAGAAAAGATCGATAACCAAAATTTGAGAATATCCGTGTGAATACGAAACCCATGGCCAATTTCCTGTTTTAATTCCATTTGCAATTGGAATAAACAAACTAAACACAGCCCCCGTTATTAAACATACTTTATTGGTAAAGTAATTGCTTCTTTTTAGTAGCAATAACACTCCAATAATTAACCAAGTCCAGAAGAAAGTTCGGTTTATAAAACTCATTCGAACACCTTCAAAATCGTCTGCAAATAATTTTACAAGGATAAATGTAAGTGCCGTAGCAGGAAACAAACTTAGCATACTCGACATGTACACACGCACAAGCCAATTATTGAAATGCTTTTTACGAGGTTCTAAATTCTTTTTATCGCGAGCAACCAACCAAATCAAAACTCCAGAGATGATTACAAAACATGTTATAAACCCAAGAATTAGATAAATAAATTTCATTGCATACCCGCCATAATCCCCAAAGTGCAAGCGTTTGATAACATCGTTAGCACCTTCTACATATGAAATGTTATTGTACGGATCTTTTTCACTAACCAAAGAATTATCTTCTACTTTAAAAGTTTGGTAACCAGTCCCTACAAAACCATCAGTATATTTTGGTGAACCCATTACCTGAACGTGCATGTTTTCGTTTCCGTAGTTAAAAATTTTAAAACCATTAATGTTAAGCGACGGCCACTTTTCTTTTGTAGTTTTAATAAACTCGTTAACATTAAACTCTTTCGTTAACGGATCTCCAAAATAGTCATAAGTCTCTAGAGCAGGCACTTCAATAACTTTTTGCATTTCTTGTGCATTGTCATTGAAAAGAAACTTTTGCATAGGCGGCAACATCACCATATACCCAACAATTAAAAATGCTCCTGTAACTGCAAAAATAAATTGATAAGGCAAACCAATAACTCCTAATGCAACATGCGCATCTGTCCAAATTGTTTTGAGTTTTGCTTTGGGACGAAATACATAAAAACTCGATACTATTTTATTCCAATGCACCAAAACACCTGTAACTACAGCAAATAAGAAAAAGAAAGCTACTAAACCTGCTAAGAAATATCCTGAACGCCCAAAAAAGTTAAGCTGAGCAAAGAAATGCAATCGATAAAAAAACTCTCCCAACGAATACCCAGATGCATAGTCGGATTTAGTATAATTATCCATGTCCATGTAGAAAAAGCCTCTACGACGACCTCCACCTTTTTTAGTTTCAATGGTAGTGTCTTTAGGCTGCGTCATAAACACACTAATTCTACGTTCAAAAAAACGTTGAGAAAAAGTAATATCTCTGCTATAAAGAGTGTCTTCTGTTTTTAATTTCTGAAGCGCAGCATCAAAATCTATATGCTCAAAATAACCTTTTTCAATAGGTTCGTTACGTTCCCAAGCATTAATCTCATCTCTTAAAAATGATACAGAACCCGTAAAAAATATGAGATACAATAAAGCACTTATAAAAATACCACTGATTGTATGCGTATGAAATAGAATGTTATAAATTCTGTTAGACATGAAAAAAATTATAAAGTATTAATATTATTATTGAAGAAAACAATGAGCCCTAACACAACAGAAATCGCGAAGTAAATTCCCCATATTTTCCATCCGCTTTTGGCTAAAAAAGCTACAATCATTAATGCCGCCCAAACGATAAAGCCCATATAGCGAACCGTAAATATCATAGATGCAGTATCAAAATAAATTGCCAAAACCATATGTAGTGCCTCTGTAATTACAAAACCACCGATAAAGCCTGCTGTAATTTTTAAAAATCGTTGTAAAGGAGATGATAAATGTTTTTTATTAGCTGGCATATTTTAGATATTTATTTCAAGTAAAATTGATAGTACGGCTATAATTAGTAGACTTTTAGTTGAGAAGAATTTAGTCGGACTTATTAAAACAATTAAACTTCCGAAAGTCATTAACACCACAAAAAATGAAAAGATACCACTTCCAAAACCTAACACAATTAGCTCTAAAACCAAGCCAATGAGCAAGCAAAAACCTCCTATTAACTTTGATTTTGAAGGATTGTCTTTTCCCCACTTATATACATTTAACGAACTTGTATAAACAGATCTTTGAGAGGTGATGTACAAAAAGTAAAACCCCATAAAGACAAAAAAAACAGACAATGACAGCATATAATAATTACTTAATACTTTTTACCACTTCTTTTTTAGCTTCCTTTTTAGTGCCATCAAAACCTTGTACGCCACCAACTGTGGTGTATTTCATGATGTACTTTTTATCTGGAAAAATACGTTGGTATGCACTCTGGCACATTACCGCAGCTTCGTGGAATCCAGATAAAATCAGTTTTAATTTTCCAGGATATGTATTTACATCGCCAATGGCGTAAATTCCAGGAATATTAGTTGCGTAATCGTATGAATTATCTACTTTGATGGCATTCTTTTCAATCTCTAATCCCCAATTGGCTATCGGTCCTAATTTTGGTGACAATCCAAATAGCGGAATAAAATTATCAACCTCCACATGCGATTCTCCATCTTTTAAATGTTTCACCGTTACGGCCTCCAATTTTCCATCGCCATGCAACTGTGTTACTTCTGCTTCGGTAATAAGTTCTATCTTTCCTTTTTTAGATAACTCTGCTACTTTTTCTACGGAATCCAAAGCACCTCTAAACTCGTTTCTACGATGAACCAAGTACACTTCCGAAGCTACATCTGCTAAGAAAATAGACCAATCTAAAGCGGAATCTCCTCCTCCTGCAATTAATACTTTTTTATCGCGATATACTTCTGGGTCTTTGATAATGTATGCCACGCCGTTATCTTCAAACTGCTCGATGTTGTCGATTTGTGGTTTACGAGGCTCAAAACTTCCTAAACCTCCAGCAATTACAACTACTGGCGCGTGGTGTTTTGTCCCTTTATTTGTTGTAACAATAAAAGTTTCGTCTTCCAACTTTTCAATCGTTTCGGCACGTTCTCCCAACGTATAAGTTGGCTCAAACGATTTTATTTGCTCTAAGAGATTGGTTACCAAATCGCCCGCCAATACTTCTGGAAAACCAGGAATATCGTAAATTGGCTTTTTCGGATAAATCTCAGAACATTGTCCTCCAGGTTGTGGTAATGCATCAATTAAATGACATTTCAGCTTCAACAATCCTGCTTCAAAAACGGTAAATAATCCTGTGGGACCCGCCCCAATAATCAGTATATCTGTTTTAATCATAATCTTAAAATATAATTTAAAAATAGGCTTATTAAGACTAATTTTAAATAATGCAAATGTATTTTATTCAATGCTAATACACCTACGCAATACGGAACGCTTTATACGCAATACGGAAAAAATAAAATTCAGAACGAAACTTAAATCACAAAAGTCATTTTAGACAATCCTAGTCTATTGCTAATGTTACAGATACATGAGCTACATCTCATAAACAGAATTTATAAGTTAATAAAAAACTAATATTTTATTTAGATTAATTTTAAATAATTACTTTTGTAGAAGAAACCACCCGACTTAAACAAAGTCAAAACCCACTGATTAAGAAAAATGAAAGTTCTTGAAATATACAAAAGCAGTCTAAACCCTACAGATTTTAACTGCGGAAAAAGAAACGTTACGGAGGATGCAAAAACCGCTATCGAAACCACTACTATTTTTGATGAAAAATCTATAAAAGGCTGGTTTAAAGAACTTACATATACAGAATTTAAAATTGGTGTTAGCGAGTTTGATGTAAACAAAGAAGAACTTCAACTGGTTTGTAATTACACAGACAGTGTTATTGAAATGATTTTCATAATTAGAGGGAACTCAAAAGTGTATTTCAACCAATCCAACAACAGTCAGCAGTTCACAAGCAAAACCCACAATTTATTTCATTGCAAGAATAATAAAACGGAGATAAAGTTTAAAGACACCAAATCTGAGTTTTTAATAATTGAGCTGAACACTAAATTTTTTAAAGATTTAATTCCTTCCGAAGGAAACTTTGAAGATTTTATACAACTTATAGAAACCAATAAAACAGGTTGCATTAAATGTGAGAATAACACGATTAATTCTGCCATGCAATTAATCATTGACGATATAAAAGATTTACCAAAAGAAGGCACCTACAGAAAGCTATTTTTACACGCTAAAGTGCTTGAGTTGTTATTGCTTCAGCTGGAACAGTACAATTTAACTTCTTCAGAAAAAAATAAAGTTATATCGGAATCCGATTTAATTAAAATCGAAAAAGCTAAGCAATACCTGCTAAAAAACTACAAAACGCCAATTACAATCCAACGACTAGCAAAAACGGTTGGAACGAATGAATTCACCTTAAAGAAAGGCTTCAAAACGCTGTATGGAGAAACGGTATTTGGATGTATTAACAACCTAAAAATGAACAAAGCCAAACGATTGCTTGAAGAAGACGGCAGCACAATAAGTCAGGTTTCCGAAGTAATAGGCTACAAAAACCCGCAGCACTTTTCTACAGCTTTTAAAAAGAAGTTTGGTGTTGCGCCAAGCGAATTCAAACTTAGTTCATTCCATGGTAAGTAGCCATTGTCATTGCCATTACCATCACACACGAAAAGAAAATCCCAATAGTATTGGCTAAAAAAGCTTGCTTGTATGGCATCCCAAATAAGTACGAAGCAATACTCCCTGCGTAAACTCCTGTTCCTGGAACTGGTAGCATTACGAATAAAATAATACCCCAAAATCCGAACTTTTTAATATTTGAGCCTGCTCCATTTTTTACACGACGTGCAACTTTAAGCGCCGTACGTTTATAAAAACCCCAACGAAGTAAATACCTATTTAAATAATCTAAAAAGAAAGTCATAACAGGAAACACCAATACATTTGCCGCAAAACAAGCCACAAAAGCCACATACATGTTTACGCCATTAAACACAGCGTAAGGAATACCCACTTTTGCTTCTCCAAAAGGGGAAATACTCCAAAGCATTGCTATTAATATATCTATAATCACTCTTTTTTATTTAGGATCTAAACTTCTTTAAACTGAAAAACGGCTGGAAAATTATATTAAAAACAAAAAAGTCTTACTAAAACTAGTAAGACTTTCAAGTGATCGCGCCAGGATTCGAACCTGGGACCGTCTGCTTAGAAGGCAGATGCTCTATCCAACTGAGCTACGCGACCTAATTTGGTCGGGGTGGCAGGATTCGAACCTGCGACCTCCGCGTCCCAAACGCGGCGCGATAACCGGGCTACGCTACACCCCGATGGCTATCTATAACAATTGCAAAAACAATTATTATTTTATAAAAAAGCGGAGAGACAGGGACTCGAACCCTGGCGACAGTTACCCGTCGACAGATTAGCAATCTGCTCCGTTACCACTCCGGCACCTCTCCTAATTCTTTAATATCTTTATGAACACACAACCTTAAATTGCGGATGCAAATGTAATAGTTCGCTTAGAACAATGCAACTATTTTTAAAATTATTTTCAAACTATTTAATACGCTCCTAAAAACCAACAAAATACTATTCTGGATATTCTATTCGTAAATGATAAATGTTGGTTAATTTTTGCTTCAACACCTTTTTTATCGACTGAATTTCTTTGAACGTTATGTTCGCATTTAAAAATTGGTCTTCTTCAATTTGCTTGTTTATAATTTTATCGACAAACTGATTAATCATTGAAAAAGTCGGATTCTTCAAACTCTTTGAAGCCGCTTCAACTGAGTCGGCCATCATTAAAATTGCTGTTTCTTTTGAATATGGAATTGGACCAGGATATTGAAAGTCTTCCTTATTTACCATCTCATCAACTTCCGAAGCTTTCTTATAAAAATAATAAACCAACGAAGTACCGTGGTGTGTTCGGATAAAATCAATTACACGGTCGGGTAAATTGTTCTTCTTAGCAAGTTCTATTCCTTCAATAACATGGTTGATAATAATTTTGGCGCTTTCTACTGGAGACAATTCGTTATGCGGATTCAAACTTGTGGTTTGATTTTCGGTAAAATACGCAGGATTGTTCATCTTCCCAATATCGTGATACAAAGCCCCTACCCTTACCAACATTGAATTTGCACCGATTTCATTGGCTGCCGCCTCAGCTAAATTGGCAACTTGTAAAGAGTGATGGAATGTACCTGGCGCTTTATCTGAAAGTTCTTTTAATAGTTTTGAATTGGTATCTGAAAGTTCTAATAAAGACACATCGGACACTAATGAGAATAGTTTTTCGTATATATAAATTAACGGAAACGCTGCCAAGGTTGCCAATCCGTTTAACACAAACAGTCCGAAAGTTACCCAATGAAGCGAATCGAAATTTCCTTCATGAATAATATAAAAAGCAAAATAAGCTATAATGTAAACCAACGTAATTTGCGCCACAGAAATAAACAAATTAGCTCGTTTGTGCAATTCTGAAATAGTTTGAATGGTTACAATTCCGGCGATAATCTGTAAAAACACATACTCAAAACTATTGGGAACTATAAAGCCTAATAAAAGTACGGTGAGCACATGTGTAAAAAGTCCTAATCGAGGGTCGAAAAATGCTTTTAAAATTAATGGCATGATACACAACGGAACCACATAGACGTATTGCACATTGAATTTCACCACGGTGGTGGTTAAAAATATCATCACCAAAATATTAAAGAATATAAAGGTTACTTTATTGTTGTTTACAAATACATCTGGACGGTATTTTTGTAAAAACAACAACAACATAAAGAGCGTTAAACCTACTAAAATTGTGTATCCAAAAACAATCCAATTGTAATTGTTTTCATTCCATAATTTAGATTGATATTCTTTACGAAGCGAATTTAAAATATTGTATTTTTCACCTTCAACAACTTCTCCTTTTGCAACAATTCTTTTTCCTTTGTCGATATTTCCTCGAGTAGAAGTTACCATTCGCAACTCTCGCTCCAATGTTTTTTGGGTTAAACCTTCATCAAAAAACACATTGGGCTGAATTACATCAAAGTAAATACTGCTGTATAAATCTTTATACTCCTCAAGGTTGTTGTTTTCAATAAACCCACTAATGAGTTGGTCTAACTGACTTAGTTTTACAAAATTTCCGAACAGAATAGTTTTCTCTTCATTCCCTTTTACAACGTTTACCACTTTATCAGCATTGTAATCGTTGCTATTTTGCACTACACCCTTTTCGTAAATTGTTTCTAGCAGTTCTTTCCCGAAGGACTTTAATTTTTCAAGTGTCTTCTCATTATAATCTTCCGAAGAAAAATAAGAAGAAAACTTTTCATCAAACCCATTAAAAACAGCGTCTTTAACAGCATCTTCATACCTAAAATAGTCTGGATGATTTGCTTTTATAGCAGCTTTATCATCTTTAATTTCGGCATCCGTTTTATAAATTGCAAAGTCAAATGGCGCATACAAGGTTTCGTATTGCCAAAGTTTTCCCTTCTGAAAATCGTACTTAAACTTCCCTCCTTTTGGAAACATGTACACAACGAGAACAATGGTGGCAATAAATAAAAAGCCTTTGTAAATTAAAGATTGATTTTTATAAAGATTGTCTAAAAAATGCTTCATCCATTAGGTATTGATATTCAAATGTAACAAAAAATAGTGTCCTTATTGTTATTTATTAAAAACGAACTTTTTATGTTTATCTTTTTAATTTAACTAAATTCGCAACAACAAAACGGTCTTATTCTATTGCTTTTGTAATTGAAAGAATAAAAATATAATTGTCCGCAGTCTGTCATAATGCACTGTCACCTCGAGCGTAGTCGAGAGGTTACTTGGCTTAACAAGATTTAAATAGGGTCTCGACTACGCTCGACCTGACATTTTAATCTTGGTATGATACATCACGGATATTGGCATTCAAAATAAAAATGAATAGTTTTTTATTTTTTTCTGAATAGAATAAAGTTGTGATTAACTACCTCGAAGCAAGATTTTGAGGGATAAAATAATCGCCTTTTGACTGATGCTGTTTCGGTTAACTGAAACCAAAAGTGAAATAGCAAAATTCAATCAGACCGATTAAACAAATAAATTAGAATAGATGAAAAAAGTAGTAATAGTTTCGGCTGCACGTACACCAATTGGGAGCTTTTTAGGAACACTCTCATCAATTCCAGCCCCAAAATTAGGCGCTATTGCCATAAAAGGAGCTTTAGAAAAGATAAACTTAGACCCAGCGTTAGTGGACGAAGTTTTAATGGGAAATGTAGTACAAGCTGGCGAAGGGCAAGCGCCTGCACGCCAGGCCGCTATTTATGCAGGAATTCCAAATACGGTGCCTTGCACTACTGTAAATAAAGTTTGCGCAAGCGGAATGAAAACCGTTATGCAAGCTGCTCAAGCTATTGCTCTTGGCGATGCTTCGATTGTTGTTGCTGGAGGAATGGAAAACATGAGTTCTATTCCGCACTATGTGCATATGAGAAACGGGGTGAAATTTGGTCCTGGAAAGATGGAAGACGGACTCCAAAAAGATGGTCTTGTTGATGCTTACGACCAAAATGCAATGGGAGTTTGTGCAGATGCTTGTGCTACCGAATATGAGTTTTCAAGAGAAGACCAAGATGCATACGCCATTCAATCGTACCAACGTTCAGCAAAAGCATGGGAAGAAGGAAAATTTGACAACGAAGTGGTTCCTGTGGAGGTTCCTCAACGTCGTGGCGATGCCATTGTTTTTAAAGAAGACGAAGAGTACAAAAACGTAAAATTAGATAAAATCCCAGCTTTAAGACCCGCTTTTAGTAAAGACGGAACGGTTACAGCTGCCAATGCCTCTACAATTAATGATGGTGCAGGTGCTGTAATTTTAATGAGTGAAGAAAAAGCGCAAGAACTCGGTGTAAAACCGCTTGCTACTATTTTAAGTTATGCTGATGCTGCGCAAGAACCAAAATGGTTTACTACAGCTCCAGCAAAAGCATTGCCAAAAGCATTGGCAAAAGCAAACTTAACATTAAACGATATTGATTTTTTCGAATTCAATGAAGCTTTTTCGGTTGTTGGTTTGGCAAACATGAAAATTTTAGGTCTTACCGATAAAAATGTAAACGTAAACGGAGGTGCTGTTTCTTTGGGGCACCCGCTTGGATGCTCTGGAGTTAGAATTTTAATAACTTTACTCAGCGTTTTAGAGCAAAATAACGCCAAAAAAGGAGCCGCAGCTATTTGTAATGGCGGCGGAGGTGCTTCTGCAATTGTTATCGAAAGAAATTAATTTGCTATTTAAATCAACATCAACTAAATGCAATACGGAATTTGCCATTTAAGTATTGTTCCTTTACGAAACGAACCCCAACATACTGGAGAGTTAACCTCTCAGGTACTTTATGGGGAACATTTTAAAGTACTAGAACGAAGAAAACATTGGAGTAAAATTCGACTAGCCTTTGATAATTACGAAGGTTGGATTGAAAATGTTCAGTACCAACTTATTGATGAATTGCTGTATGAAACCATCAGTAAAGAAACAATTGTGCTTTCGGCAGATTTAGTTGAGTTTATTTTTGATCAGCAAAACAACTTACTTCCTATCCCAATGGGATGCAATGTAAATGCTATTGCACACTTACAGACTAATTTTGAAGGGGAAACAAAGCAAGGTATTCTTCCAAAAGAAGCACTTATTGAAACCTCTTTTTTATACCTCAACACACCATATTTATGGGGTGGTAAAACTCCATTCGGGATTGATAGTTCTGGACTTGCACAAATGGTTTACAAACTGAATGGTTATAAACTTCCACGCGATGCTGCACAGCAAGCAAAACAAGGTGAAGCCCTAAGTTTTATAGAAGAAAGCGAACCTGGAGATCTTGCATTTTTTGATGATGATGAAGGAAATATTGTGCATGTAGGTATAATTATGAAAGATAACTACATTATCCACGCACACGGTAAAGTGAGAATTGATCGTTTAGACCATACCGGAATTTTTAATGTAGATTCTAAAACACATACACACAAATTAAGAGTCATAAAAAAAATAGTGTAGCCATAACAACTACACTATTTTTTTATTTTGTTGTATCTAGACTTTTACTATTTACCCAAAATAATTTCATCTATCATGGTGAGTTCGTCTTTTGTAAAACTTAAGTTTTTCAAAGCTTCGATATTATCTTTTAACTGAGAAACTCTACTAACCCCAATCAACACCGAAGTTACACGTTCATCCTTTAGAAGCCAAGCAATAGCCATTTGCGCCAAACTTTGCCCTCTATTTTCTGCAATATCATGAAGCGCTTTAATTTTAGAAACCAACTCCGCATTAATTTGTGAAGCATCCAAATACCCTCCTTCGATCGCTGCACGCGAATCTGCAGGAATTCCTTTTAAGTATTTAGACGTTAAAATTCCTTGCTCTAAAGGAGAAAATACAATACTTCCTATTCCTGTTTCAGTTAACGCATCCAAGAGTCCGTTTTCAACCCAACGATCCAACATATTATAGCGAGGTTGATGAATTAAAAAAGGTGTTCCTTGTGCCTTTAAAATTTTAGCTGCTTTTTTAGTGTCTTCGGCATTGTATTGTGATATTCCAACATACAAAGCTTTTCCTTGTCGCACAATTTGGTCGAGTGCTCCCATAGTTTCTTCCAAAGGCGTTTCTGGATCCGGACGATGATGATAAAAAATATCAACATAATCCAATTTCATGCGCTTTAAAGATTGATCTAAACTCGAAATTAAATACTTACGCGAACCAAAGTTTCCGTAAGGTCCAGGCCACATATCCCAACCTGCTTTGGTTGAAATTAAAAGTTCGTCTCTATACTTTTTAAAATCGCGTTTAAATATTTTTCCAAAATTCTTTTCAGCAGAACCATACGGAGGTCCGTAATTATTTGCCAAGTCGAAGTGTGTAATTCCGTTATCAAAAGCTGTTCGAAGTATTTCAGCTGCATTGTCAAAGTCGTCGTTATCACCAAAGTTATGCCATAATCCTAACGAAAGTAAAGGTAAATCAATCCCGCTTTTACCGCATCTTCGGTATTGCATTTGTTCGTATCTATTTACTTCTGGCTTGTATTTTTTCATGTGTTGATTTATTAAAATTAAATAGGTCGACTTTCAGTAATCACCTTTAAAATTATAAAGTAATAAAATATATTTTAACTAAAAAAAGACTTCCCAAAATTACATAAGAATCCTAACTCCTATTGGTTGTTTTTATAATATCTATTGTATTTTTACATAAGAAATTTTCATACAATGAACCCTTCTGCCCAAGGTTGGATAAATAAATTTGCATCGCTTACAAAAAGTAAAAAAAACTTGTACACCACTAGTAAAATGTTGTACAACAAACTTCGTGAAATTGGTTTTGTTTACGGTGCCAATGTAGCTACGTTTGAGCAACTTACTACCGCAAACGATTTATCGGAAGACGAGTTGGCAAAGCTTAACTTATTTGCTGCCTTACACAACACTTTTTACATCTATAACCCAGACGCTACTTTTGAGGAATTTCTTCAGCATTTAATTTCATTTTACGAACAATTAGAAGCTGAAAAACTATCTTTTTTCGAAACTTTTTTTGCTGAAAAAAGAAATGCATTCCGACTTGAAAAAATCATACACGAGCGGGTTTACATCTTAGACAATATCTTAACAAAAAACTTCAATAAACTACTTACAAACTCTTTACTTTACATCGATATTTTGGTGTATGAAAAATACATCAAAGGCGAAAGTAATTTGCGGAACTACGCTCAAGAAATCGAACTCATTTTAATCAATCTTGCGCTGCACGCCATCAGTACAAAACAAGAGAAGAACGAAAACGACAAGCAATTATTAAAACTGTTACAAGCTTCTCTTTTTTACAATAAAATAGATGAAAGTAAATTTGATGGCAGTTACCGCATTTTACTCAAAAAGGATTTTTCTGAACTTGAAAAAATGTACTTTTTAGATATGGTTTGCCTTTCTGCTTGGGAAGATCACTCTATAAATTATCAGGAATCTGAGTTTATCTTCGGAACAGGTAAAGACCTTAAAATTGACGAAAACTATATTACTGAAGCGGTTTTACATGTTGGTAACTTTTTTGAAAAATATAAAGATGAAGTTTCGCTATTTAAAAATGCAAACCCCGTTAAACAGTTTTTTGACAACTCACACACGCTTGTAAAAAAACTAATTACACGGAATAGCAAACGGTTAAAAAAAGAATTGTTAGGGAGTAAAGAGTTATTGGTACTTCTTGGAAAATCTACAACTACAGATCTCACTGCCGAAGAACGAAAAAAAATAAAAGAACAGTTGTTAGACATTTTTAAAACCATTCCATCTCTAGCTATTTTTGCTTTACCTGGAGGCGCTATTTTATTACCTATTTTTATAAAGTTAATTCCTAAAATGCTCCCTTCTGCTTTTGATGATAATCGAGTTGATGAAGTATAAAAAAGTCCGTTAAAGTATCTTTTAACGGACTTTTTTATTTGAATTATTTTTAATAAAAGTATTATTTAATAAGTTTTCATTTTTGTCTTGACACAAAAACGAAACAAAAAAGTCAAGACTGATTAAAAAAGCATAAAAAATTCTACGGAACCACCCACCACAGATAAAAAGAACTCGCTGCGCTCAAACAGCTTTTTATCTTTCCCCCTAACTGCTTCCTTGATTTTCAAAACTTTTTTAATAGGTCAGTTTTTGTCTATAATAATATCCTTGCTATTCAATTTGAATTAAACTATTCTATAGAAGCGGGTTTCATGGTATCCAAAATAGCGCGAATATCGGCTTCTGTTGTATCTGGATTTATAAAGCAAAAACGAGCCACAGTTTCAAAACTGTCACCAGTTTTCCATTTTGTTGGTGTAACCAAAGCAAAACCATCACGATGATTTTTGTAGGTCCAGTTTC
Organism: Joostella sp. CR20; assembly: GCF_038433465.1. Classification (NCBI taxonomy): domain Bacteria; kingdom Pseudomonadati; phylum Bacteroidota; class Flavobacteriia; order Flavobacteriales; family Flavobacteriaceae; genus Joostella; species Joostella sp. CR20. The sequence goes on from NZ_JAESVF010000003.1 coordinate 184,803, forward strand.
GATAATCGTCTGGCGTCCATCCTTTTCTTCTGAATAAAACACACGACAAACTTGGCTCTCTTACCAACTCCACATGTTCGTTTTCAGTAATAATTCTACCAGCTAACTTCGCTAGATTTAAACCTTCTTCTACAGCCCATTTGTACTTATCGGTTCCGTGCATTGCCAACGAAAACCACAAAGGTAATCCTCGTACACGACGTGTTAATTGTATTTGGTAATCTGAAGGGTTGAAACCTTGCGCACCTTCATCTTTAAAAATATCTAAATACGAACCTTCTTGTGAATGCGCTTGTCTTGCCAACTCCGGATTCTTATAAATAATTGCACCACAATCGTATGGAGAAAACAACCATTTATGCGGATCGATGGTAATACTATCGGCACGTTCGATACCGTTAAAAAGGTGTCGAACCGAATCGGCTGCTAGTGCTCCACCACCGTAAGCGGCATCTACGTGAAACCACAAATTTTCTTGCTCGCAAATTGTAGCAATTCCATCAAGGTCGTCTATAATTCCAGCATTGGTCGTCCCTCCTGTTCCTACAACTGCAAATAAACGCTTACGTTCGTGTGCCGTAAGTGCGTTAAGTTTGTTTTGTAAATCATCTTTAGTCATACAGTCTTCCGTATCGATAAGCATCACATCAGCATCGATAACCTTTGCCATCGATTTTACTGAAGAATGCGCTCCAATCGAAGTAATTATGAGTCCTTTTTCACCAACATTCGATTCGTCTTTTCGCCAATTCTCACGAGCAGTCACCATTGCCGAAAGGTTTGCAGCTGTACCGCCACTGGTAAAAACACCAAAAGCACCCTCTGGAAGTCCTGTTAAAGAAACAAGCCATTTCATAGCTTCATTTTCACAGAAAATTCCACCTGCACCTTCCATCCAATAAGCTCCGTGAATACTAGATGCTGATGTTACCAAATCGAACATAATAGAAGCCCTCGTCGGTGAGGCTGGCACAAAAGCCAAATGTCTTGGATGATCAATTGGCACCGTTGCTTTGATAAGAACATCTTTAAAAAGTTGAAAAGCCTTTTCGCCTCCAATCCCTTTTTCGGTAACGGTCTCTCCTACTAATGCTTTTAATTCTTCTTCCTTTTTGGGTTTTCCTAATTCTGGGGAAATCATTGTGATTCTGTTCAATGCATATTTCATGACATCGAGCGTCATTTCAACAGAATCCATATCTATATTGTGCATAAAAAATCTCTTTTTTGCAAAGGTACGGTTTTGTTCTGTTTTGAGTAGAATTTACGGTTTATAAAGACTTGAAAAACTAAACAAACCCGCATAACGGCAGGAAAATAACAACCAACTTAAAAAGTAACTTCTTTAAATTTTCAAATTCTTACAAAGTTACAATAACAAAATCTTGACGAAGTGGATCTAAAGATTCAAACAACGTATCGATAAAAGTAGTTCCGTAAGCATCAAACACATTGGCAAAATTCTCGGTTCGCTCTTGTAATGATTCGTTTGGAAATAATTCGTTTTGAATTTCGGTAATTCGAGATACATGCTCAGAAAGTTTCTTCTTCTGAGCTTTTAAAAGTCGTTTTTCTAAATGCTCCAATCCTTTAAGTTGCTTTACTTCTTGGGCTTTTACAGCACCAAAAAAAGACTTGTCGGTTAATTCTGCTAATCGATACATCTCTTGAAACTGAGCCACCAAATGTTCTTTTTGTGCATCAAAATTAATATCGATATTACTTATTTCTCTTACTTTTCGGTTGATGAAAGAGTGTCTTTTTAAGAACAATTGTTCAAAAGTTATATTTAATTTATCGAGTTTTTGAGCTTGTTTTTCTGTAACTATCAATGCTGAGTTACGCAATAACAACATTGGGAAAGGCACTGAAACACTTTCGAAAAAGCTTTTTAGTTCTAGCCAATATGCGAGCTCTCCACCACCGCCTATGTAACACAAATTTGGAAGTATTACTTCTTGATACAAAGGACGCGTCATTACATTGGGTGAAAATCGTTCGGGATGTGTTTGTAAATGTGCTTTCAGTTCGTCTTTTGTCCATGAAATAGTGGTCTCATTTACTTGAAATTTCCCGTCGATTTCTACAATTCGCTCTCGCAAACCTTCGTCTAAATAAAACAAATTAATGGCTCGCGGATTTACTTGTATTTTATATAAAGTATCTACTTCATTTAACTTTTCAATTGTTTTACTAACCGCTGTTTGAGAAGTCTGTTCAAACAATTCGTTTTCCATAAACGGAATAAAAAGTTGCTTCAAGCTTTTATCGGCTCCATCAATAATTACCAGTCCGCGTTGCCCAAAAAGTTTATTTGCCAAAAATCGTGTGGCATCGGTAAGATTATCATGTTGCAAATAAGCTTCTTTAAACCATTGCTTTAACGTTTCTGCATTGGCTCCAATTCCTAACTCCTGACTAAAGAGTTCAAAAACTTGCTCTAACCCTTTGGTTGGCAACTCGCCCACTGCTCCTCCAACTTCTTTGGTTTCTGGCCCTTTCCATTGAAATTTCTTTCCGTGGAAATTAAAGTAATTAATCTCTTCAAAGTCATGGTCTTCGGTTGCCATCCAATAAACAGGCACAAAGTGTGAATCTGGATAAGTCTCTTGAAGTTGTTTTGCTAAATTAATGGTGCTTATAATTTTGTATAAAAAATACAGCGGTCCTGTAAATAAATTTAACTGATGCCCCGTAACAATTGTAAAAGTATTTTCTGCGGATAATGCCGAAATATGTGTTTGGGTAGCCTCAGATGTTTCTACATTTTGGTATTGTGCTTGTAAAACCGAAACCAATATTTCACGATGCTTTTTAGGGAAAGAAGCTTTCTTTTCTTCGATTTGCGCTTTAAAATTCTCGAGCTTCGGAAAACGATTATAAAATGGTTTTAACGCGTCTTTTTCGCTAAGATAATCGCAAATAAGGTTTGAAAAATATCCTGTTTCTTTAAATGAAATATAGTTTGTTGGCATCGTTGTTTTTTCAATATAATACACGCAATTTAAAGTTGAATTTACACTTTTTAGCGCATTTGTGTTGTAGGTATTTGTTGTTTTATTTTGCAAATAGTTGCGCTAGGGATTGAAGCGACATCCTATTTTGCTCTTGCATCTGTCTATTACAATATAGTTTCCTTACGGTTACCGCTTTTTTAATTGATAAAAATATAGCAAAATAGATACAGCGAAAAGCCCGACCCAAAATTATGAAATTTCATAATTTTTGGGAAGCGCCCAAATTAAATTGTAAATATAAAGTGAAGTGCTGTTTTTAATGCTAAAATTTAGTTAATTCGATTTTTTAAGTCATACATAAGTAAATGCTGTAATTCTGAATAGTATCATTTTCATTTTTGTCTTGACACAAAAACGAAACAAAAAAGTCAAGACTGATTAAAAAAGCATGAAAAAATCTACGGAACCATCCACCATAGATAAAAAGAACTCGCTTCGCTCAAACAGCTTTTTATCTCTCACCCCTACTGCTTCCTTGATTTTCAAAACTTTTTTAATAGGTCAATTCGATAAATTTTTATAAGTCTTTTGAAATCATATTAATTAATGTAATTAATTTATCTTCGCTGTATACTCAACTTTTAGTTAATCGCTATGAAATATCGGTTTTTTGCCACCCTACTTTTAATTTCTCTTTGCACTTTTGCGCAAAATATACAATCGCCTTCTGAATTTTTAGGATACGAACTGGGAACCAATTTCACAAGGCACCATCGAGTGGTTGCATACTACAAATACTTGGCGGAACAACTGCCAAACATGGTGCAACTTAAAAGTTACGGAAGCACCTATGAAGGTCGTAAATTGTTGGTTGCTTTTGTTTCGACTGCTGAAAACATACACAATTTAGAAGAAATAAAACAAGAGCATTTAAAGAGTTTGGAAGGAAAATCGGCTTCGGAAATTGCACTTGTTTGGATGAGTTACAATGTGCATGGAAATGAAGCGGTAAGTACGGAAGCTTCGATGAAAACGATATACGAACTTCTGACGACTCAAAAAGATTGGTTAAAAAACACCGTGCTTATATTTAATCCGTGTATGAATCCAGATGGTCGCGACCGCTACGTAAATTGGTACTACAATTACAAAAACACTCCTTTTACAGTTGATAAAAACTCAAAAGAACACAACGAGCCTTGGCTTTCTGGTCGTCCTAACCACTATATGTTTGACTTAAACAGAGATTGGGCTTGGGTAACACAAAAGGAGAGTCAGCAATACGTACCGCTTTACAACGAGTGGCTTCCGCATATTCATGTAGATTTTCATGAACAAAGCATGGACAGTCCTTACTATTTTGCTCCTGCTTCGGAACCTATGCATGAAGTAATTACCAAATGGCAACGCAATTTTCAGACGGAAATTGGAAAGAATCACGCTTCCTACTTTGATAATAATGGGTGGTTGTATTTTACCAAAGAAGAGTTTGATTTACTCTACCCAAGCTATGGCGACACGTATCCAATTTACAATGGAGCTATCGGAATGACCTACGAACAAGGTGGTAGCGGAAGAGCTGGACTTGCAGTTAAAACGGCTAATGGCGATACGCTAACACTTAAAAATAGAATAGAGCACCACTTTACTACTGGAATTTCGACGGTTGAAATGGCTTCTAAAAATGCTAAAAAACTCAACGAAGAACTCAATGATTTTTATACGGAAAAGAACTATGAATACAACAGTTATGTGCTCGCTGGAAATGTGGACAAACTCTCTATGTTGACCAAACTGCTCGATGTACATAAAATTTCGTACGGTTTTACCTCAGAAAAAATAAAAGGCTTTGATTATAAAAGTAAGAAAACAGCAACTCTCGATAATAACGACCAAAAATTGGTAATAAGTACCAATCAGCCAAAATCTACGTTGATTACGGTTTTATTTGAGCCCGAAACTATGCTTACCGACTCGCTTACCTACGATATTACGGCGTGGTCGCTTCCTTACGCTTATGGATTGGATGCTGTGGCAACAAAAAATATTATTACTACGGAAACCGATAAATTATTTGTTCCTGCTTTTACTTTTGAAGAGAATTCGTATGCCTATGTTACCGATTGGAACAGTATGGACGATGCGCGCTTTTTAACTGATTTATTACAAAAAAATATTCGTGTAAGATACACCAAAGAACCTTTTAGTATAAATGAAACACAATTTAAAAGCGGAAGTTTAATCGTTCGAAATAGTGATAATTCAACTGTAAAAAACTTTTCAAACACTTTAAAAACAATAGCCGAAAAACACCATAAAATACTTACTAGCACAACTACGGGTTTTGTTAATAAAGGGAAAGATTTTGGTTCGGGAAGTGTTGATTTAATCTCAAAACCTACAGTTGCCCTACTTTCTGGCGGAAAAGTTTCTACTTTAAATTTTGGAGAAGTATGGCACTTTTTTGAACAGCAACTTCACTATCCCGTTACAGTTTTAGATGCAACGTATTTTAGTAATATTGACATAGATGCGTATGATATTTTAATTCTTCCTGAAACAAGTTCATTAAAAGAAGAACAGCTAAGAAAAATAAAAACTTGGATTAAAGATGGAGGGAAGCTTATTGCAATTGGCAAGGCAAATAAAAGTTTAGCTTCGGATGATGATTTTTCAATTTCATTAAAAGAAGATGAAGAAAACGATAGTATTTCTAAACCTAAAAGTTATGCTTTAAGTGCCCGAAATTATATACAAAACCTCATTACAGGAGCAATTTATAAAGCGAAAGTAGATACTACACATCCGTTGGCTTTTGGATATACAGATACCTATTACAGCATGAAACTTAACGGAGACGCCTACAACTATTTAACTACTAAAAACGCTGTTTACCTTGAAAACACAAGTGCTCCTTTATCTGGATTTGCAGGAGTTAATGCACAGAAAAAGCAACCGAATAGTGTTGTATTTGGCACAGAGAAAGTCGGAAAAGGTACAGTGGTGTATTTTGTAGACAATCCTCTTTTTAGAGGTTTTTGGGAAAATGGAAAGCTATTTTTTGTAAATGCATTATTTATGGTTGAATAGCAAAACTACATCCGAAATAAATACAAAACACAACTTTTCTGTGTAATCGTTACACAAGCTTCGGTTCGTTTACACGCCTTTTACACAACACGCAAAATCAGTATAAAAACACAACTTACTGATTGTTAGCTAAAAATAAGATTATTTCATTATTAAAAAGTAATGGTACAATTGTAGCACTATTCACTACAAATAAGTAAAACCATAAAATTTTAATATCATGAAAAAAGTAGTATTAGTAGCAGCAATGGCTTTAGGAAGTTTAACTGCATTTGCAACAACACCAGTAACAGCAAACAACGATGTAGCTGTTGTAACACTTCAAGATGATTATAAAGAAATTGCGGTGAGTGAAATTCCAACTGCAGTTCAAGAATCGCTACAAGCGGATTATGCTGGAGCAACCATTACCAAAGCATATGTAAACGATGAAAAAACCTATAAATTGGAAGTAACCATGGGTGATCAATCGGGAATTCTATTTGCAAACGAAAATGGAGAATGGGTTGAACAATAGTCAATCTCAACATACATAAATAGATGTTTTAGGTACATCTAAGATGCCTTCTTGCACATTTCGAGAAGGCATCTTTTTAGTTTAAATCCCTTTAGCTTATTTATAGTTTAGAAATAAAGCGCTACTTTTGAGTCAATAAATAATCAAATTGATATTTTATTTCTACACCCTGCAAACCTTGAAAAAATTTAAACATTTAACGGAAAAATATTTCTATAAAACAATATTTTATCAATATCTTGTTTTCAAACTTTAGCAGATCTTATGCCACAAAAAAATAGCGTTTTAAGTCACTTTATCTTACTTATTTTAGCCCTTCAAGTTACGTATTCGCAAAATTCAACTAGCATAAATCCTTCTTCGGAATTAGGTATTCCTTCCGATAGTAATATTGAAAATTATTTGAGTCGATATATTCAGTTTGAATCTATAAGCGGACACGAAAAAGAAGCCGGTGAATGGTTGAAGAACATTTGTATTGAAAACGGATTGCACATTCAGCAAATGGGAAATGAAGATGCTCAGTACAATTTTACTGCTTCAATTTATCCGCTTTCAAGCAATTTACCCAACATTGTGCTTTTAAACCATATCGACGTTGTTCCTGCTGGAGACCTAGAAAAATGGGTATATCCACCTTTTTCAGGAGAAATTACAGATACCGAAATATGGGGACGAGGAGCTTGGGATAATAAAGGAAATGGAATAATGCATTTGTTTAGCGTCATCGAAATTTTCAAGAAATACAAAGACCAACAACTGCCTTTCAACGTTACTTTTCTTCCTGTTTCTTGTGAAGAAACGCAATGTACTGGAGGTGCCGAGTATGTAATTGCAAATCATTTAAAAGAACTCAATCCTGCAGTAGTTATTGGTGAAGGTCCTCCTGCTATTAAAGGTGCTATTCAAACCAATCCAGACAAAGCTGTTTTTCCAATTTCAGTAGCGCACAAGAGGTCGTTATGGTTGAAACTAACTCTCAAAATAAACTCATCGGCTCATGGTTCGGTAACGCCACTTCGCTACGCAAACCGAGAAATGGTGGAAGCTTTAGACAATCTTTTAGGTAAAAAACAAAAGGCCATTTACAACGATTTAAATATTAAAATGCTGAAAGATATTGGAAAGCTCGAAAAAGGACTTACTGGTTTTGCCATGCGTCATCCAAAGCTTTTCAAAATGTTTATCACACCTAAACTGAGGGAACAACCAGAATTGTTTTCGGTTTTTTCAAATACAATCACGCTAACGAGTATCGACAGTAATAATGATGTGGTAAATGTAATTCCTACGGAAGCAACTGCTCTGTTGGATTGCCGACTCTTACCTGATGCTTCAAAAGAAGAATTTCTTGCCGATGTCAAAAAGCGATTAAAAAACGACGATATTGAAATTTCTATTATTCATTCGCAACCAGAAATGAAATCGTCGGATGATAAAAGTACGTATTACCAAAGTTTAAAAACTGCCATCGAGCAAAACTACCCCGATACCGATGTTATTACAATTATACTCCCAAACACAAGCGACGCTGGAGTTTTTAGAGCAAAAGGAATTACGACTTTTACCGCTACTCCTATCAGTTTAGATATGAGCTACCTCGATAACATCCATAGTGAAAACGAACGAATTCCAAGAGGAGTTCTTGTTGAGGGTAAAAACACTTATGTGAAATTTATTGAAGATTGTATTTTACGAGCAACTTCTGATGAAAGTCAGGAAAAAAAGAAATTTTTAATTTTTAATTTGAATAATAAATCTGATGCCAACTAATATTTTAAGAAGCCTTTTTTGTCTATTTGTTATACTTCCTTTTTGTGTCCAAAACATGATTTCACAAGAAAAAATTATTCCACTTTACGAAGCTGAAACTCCAAACAGTATTCCTTCCGAAGAAAAAGAAATTCACGATCAGAGCGAAATTTTACGCATTTCTAATGTTCAAAATCCAACATTAGAAGCTTTTCTACCAAGTAAAAGAAATGCTAACGGAAGGTCTGTAATTATACTTCCTGGAGGTGGTTACCAAAGACTTGCATACGATTGGGAAGGTACCGAAATTGCACAATGGTTTAATTCGAAAGGTGTTACCGCTTTTGTTTTAAAATACCGACTACCAGTAGGCAGTGGCGTTATTAATAAAACTGAAGTTCCACTACAAGATGCTATTCGTGCGGTACAAATTATTCGAAAAAATGCTACTGAATGGGGATTGAATTCAGATGAAATTGGAGTGATGGGATTTTCTGCAGGCGGACACTTGGCGTCTACTCTCGGGACACATTTTAACACCGATACAAAGATTCCTAATGATCCTTACAAAACGATAAGTGCACGTCCCGACTTTTTAATTTTGATGTACCCAGTTGTAACCATGAATGAGAGATATACGCATATGGGGTCTCGTATTTCTTTATTGGGAGAAAATCCTTCGGAAGCACTCGTAAAAGAATATTCAAACGAACTACAAGTAACACCGCAAACACCACCTACTTTTATTGTGCATAGCGCCGATGATGGTGCCGTACCAGTGGAAAACAGTTTAGATTTTTACAGAGCGTTAAAAGAAAATAAGGTTCCTGCTGAAATGCATTTATACCCAATTGGTGGTCATGGATTCGGATTAGGACTTGAGCATCCACACTTAAAAACTTGGCCAGATAGATTGGCGGAGTGGTTGTTATTTTTAGATGAAAACAAATAAAAACTGAGACTTTTTCTAAGTTTAATTTTTTGTCAACCTGAACTCGATTCAGGTTCACACTAGCATGATGAGATTCTGAATCAAGTTCAGAATGACGTTTTTACTATTTTTCTTTTTTGCTTATGGCTTATCGCCTATTGCCTTCTGTCTTCGGGCTTTTTAATAGGTCGTTTTCAGTAAAAAATAATCTCATCATATGAACCTAGGACTTATGATGAGATTATAAAATGAATCTAGAATGACTTTTTAAAATATTTTTAGACAGCTTCAGAATTTTTAATTATAAACCATTGATATAACTTCCGTAGGGATCTCTAAACTGATAACCTTCTGTAAATCGGTGTTTACTCAACTTTTTATAAGCTACCAACCCCCAAAGAACTAGCTCTTTAAAAAAGTAACTATCTTCTTCACTTACCGTCGGCTGATGCTTTTTCAATAAGGTTTCTAAAGGCGTAATTTCTTTTAACTGAGTTTTATAGTATTCATTTGTGGCATCGTCTAACAACTCAAAACCACTTCCTTCAAAAAACCAAGTAACTATTTCATCATAAGGACTCGGCGTATTAGGACGCTCCAACTTCTCTATTTTAGGGAAATATGTTGGAAATATTGTTTTAATAGCATCAGAAATTAATTGCTGTGCAACAAAACCTGCTCCCTCCTGCTCGCCTTCATAAACCAATTCTACTTTTCCTGTAATTGCAGGAATTACTCCCATAAAATCGCTTAATCGTATACTCGTCTGTTCTTCATTATTGCGTAACATTCTACGCTCGGCAGTACTCATTAAATTTTCAAAAGCAGAGATACTTAAACGCGCACTAATTCCACTTTTACTGTCGATGTACTCACTGTTACGAGCTTCAAATCCTATTTGCTCTAAAACATCATACACTAATGACGGAACGTAAATCGACTCTTTTTGAGTTGCTTCTAACTTTGCTTCTTGTTGCGTAATTTTTTTAGCAATCTCAATACTTTCAGGATAATGTGTTAAAATCTGAGAACCGATTCTATCTTTTAAAGGCGTAACAATACTTCCACGATTGGTGTAATCTTCTGGGTTTGCTGTAAATATAAACTGAAGATCCAACGGAAGTCTCAGTTTAAATCCTCGAATTTGAATATCGCCTTCCTGAAGAATATTAAACAATGCTACTTGAATTCTCGCTTGTAAATCGGGTAATTCATTGATTACAAAAATACTTCTATTGGCACGCGGAATCATTCCGTAGTGAATCACGCGATCATCGGCATACGACAATTTTAGGTTGGCCGCTTTTATAGGATCTACATCACCTATCAAATCGGCTACTGTAACATCGGGTGTAGCGAGTTTTTCATAGAAGCGCTCGCTTCGATGGATCCAAACAATTCGAGTATCATCAGCGTGTTCTTCAATTGCTTTTTTTGCAAATCGTGAAATTGGATTCAACGGATCGTCGTTAATTTCAGAACCTTTTACAGCTGGAATCCACTCGTCAAGTAAATCGACCATCTGTCTTGCCAAACGTGTTTTTGCTTGTCCTCGAAGTCCTAACAAATTGATATTATGTCGCGACAAAATAGCACGCTCTAACTCTGGAATAACAGTGTTTTCATACCCATGAATTCCTGTAAAAGTAGGTTCTCCACTTTTTATTTTCTTGATAAGATTATCTCGTAACTCATCTTTTATATGTTTTGACTTATATCCAGAGGCAACTAATGTTCCTAAAGTTTTTATTTTTTGTATTTCTTTATCTTTCATGCTGTGTTATATCTTTTTTATACTGAATTCATTTAAAAAATTAACGAATTCGTTTTTTTCGATTGGCTTCATAATCTTCAAAAATCATTTCTCCAAGCCCTTGCAACCCTGTAAAAAAGGCTTTCCCCTTATTGGCTTCAGTAAAATGACGAATAAATTGCATCAAATAAGGATCTTGAGCAATCATAAAAGTGGTAATCGGGATGTTGAGTTTACGTGCCTGCCGTGCCATGCTGTAACATTTGTCGACTATATAGGTGTCCAAACCAACACTATTCATATAATAATCGCCATTAGATTGGCGGATGCAACTTGGCTTCCCATCGGTTATCATAAAAATTTGTTTGTTGGCATTTCGCTTTCGGCGTAAAATATCCATCGCCAATTGTAAACCAGCTACGGTATTTGTGTGGTAAGGACCGACTTTTAGATATGGTAAATCTTTAATAGAAATTGGCCAAGCATCGTTACCAAAAACAATAATATCGAGTGTGTCTTTTGGGTATCGAGTAGTGATAAGTTCTGCCAATGCCATGGCTACTTTTTTAGCAGGAGTAATGCGGTCTTCCCCGTATAAAATCATACTATGACTGATGTCAATCATAAGTACGGTGCTCATCTGCGCTTTGTAATGCGTTTCTTCAACAATTAAATCACTTTCATTTAAAGAAAAATGATCGAGACCGTTGTTTATTTGCGCATTTTTCATGCTTTCGGTCATTGAGATACGCTCGAGTGCATCACCAAATTGATACGCTCTAAAATCGCCCGTATGCTCATCGCCTCTTCCCGAGTGTTTGGTACGATGATTTCCACTCGTGCTTTTTTTCAGTTTTCCAAAAATTTGGTCGAGTGCATGTTTCCGAATCAATTGTTCGGTTTTTGCAGTAATGGAAAATTTGCCTTCCCCTTGCCCTCCATCACCATTTTCTGGGTCGATTTCCTCCTGAATAAACCCTTTTCGTTTTAAGTCTTCTATAAAATCGTCAATGGTATACTCATCGTCGGTAAGTTGGTATTCGGTATCGAGTTCTCGAAGCCAATCGATTGCTTCATTAAAATCTCCAGAAGTATGCGTAATGAGCTCTTTAAAGATTTCGAAGAGTTTTTCGAAAGGAGATTGCTCGGGAGCTTCATATTTTGTAAATATAAATCCTTGTCTTTTACGTGTTTTCATAGCTTTATAAAAGTAAGGATTTTTGAGGGAAAATAGCTTATTTCAAGCTATAAGAAGTGTTATAATTTTAATAAAATTTCTCAGAAAAATTTAGCCTCACAAGAGTTCAGCCTTCAAGCTCTCTAGCTGTTGAGGATATATTTGTCTAATTTCTTCAACATAATCTCTATATCTAAAAATTCCTGATTTATAATCGGCTATTGCCTTTTCAACGTGTTTCAATGCAGTAGTCTTATCTCCCAATTTATAATTCAGCAACGCTAAATAATAATTTGCATCGGCGCTTTGCTCTCGATTGTATTTGAGCATCTTTTTAAAATTCACTTCAGCATCCTGTAAGTTTCCTAATTCATATTGAGCAATTCCTAAATAAAGAAAAGCTGACGGTTCTATCCAATCTTCAGTTAAAGTTTCCAATTCAGTATTAATATGCTTTTCAAAAAACACTATGGCATTTGCATAATCTTCAAGTCCAATATACGCTATTCCTCTCCAATAATTAACACTATGCCCCTGTGGAGCATCGACAAAATTTGGAGTTAAAATATCACTCGCATTGAAATCTTTAATTGCTCTTTTAAAATCTCGATAAAAATACAAGTACAAATAGCCACGCATGGGTTGCCAAACTTTTGGGTTGCAGGCAACAGCATTATCAAACAAAGGTTTCCATTCGAACGCCATTCCTCTTTTTAAATAGGGAACTGATTTTTCTCTAACAGCATCGCAATGCAGAGAGTCTAGTGCTATAATTTCATCAAAAAGTGTTTGTGATGCAGGACTTCCTTGGTATGTATTATTAGCTTCCCACTTTTCTTTTGCTAATTCTTTTCGTTCTTCAGTAGATAAATTATTAAAATCTGAAGTAGTGCAACTCAAAGAAATTATAAATAATCCGCTAAGGCAAAATTTCAACAATCTCTCCATTTTCAATATTATAAATTAAATACATATAGTAATTGGCATTTTCGAGATACAAATCCCAATTTTCAGACGAATGCGTAAGCTTTATCAATTGCTCAACCATTTCATCTGCCAAATCAATTCTTTCAAACTCCAAATTCAATTCATTTACTTCCATATCTCCTATTTCTCCATTACAATTAATATGAAATCGAAGATTTAGGTAGCCAGTATCGGGATATTCATTATTTTGATATTTTGAAAGAATTTTTTGTTTAAAACTATATTTACTGCCTTTATAGATTTTTGGAGCAGAACTAGAGTAAGTCCCTACGATACCTGCATCCTCACATAGCTCAAAAGAATCATTTATAATTGTAGATTCAGCATCAATATGTCCAACATGATAAGGATATTTATCACTATTGACGTTATACCTACCTTCATATTTATAATACAAATACCCAAGACCTGTGCTCATTAAAATTACAATCAGCAAAGCTATCAGTCCGATTATCTTTATTATTTTTCGATTATTCATAGAAAAACAGTAATAAATTACAGACGAAAAGCTACAAAAAATATTTTAATGCTGATAAAAGATTATTTAAACCTCTGTACAATATAAATGTCAACATAAAGTAAATGCAACCACCTGCATTTCAGTTATTTAATAATAATTTCATTTTTGTCTTTACACAAAAACGAAACAAACCTGCCTGCGGAAGGCAGGAAAGTCAAGACGGATTTAAAAAGCATAAGAAAATCTACGGAAACAACCGCCACAGATAAAAAGAACTCGCTACTCTCAAACAGCTTTTTATCTATCAACCCACACCGCTTCCTTGATTCTCGATGCTTTTTAAATAGGTCATATTTATTACATATCCATCATTCTTATGTAGCACTCACGTTATTTTAACTCAACCAATCCTTAAAATCTTTTACGCGTTCTCTGCTTACAATAATTTCTTGGGCATCAAATTGGTTAAGTTTTACCTGTAAACGCGCGTTTGAATAATTTATAATGTCTTTTACGGCATCGATATGAATACAGAATTTTCGGCTCACTCTAAAGAATTTTTCTGGAGGAAGTTCGTCTTGCAAAGCTTCTAAAGTAGTGTCGAGTAAGTAACTTCGGTTTTGATTGGTGTGTAGGTAAGTACCTTTATTTTCACTGTAAAAGCACACCACTTCATCTACAGGAATTAACTTTAAGTGTTGCCCTACTTTTACTGTGAAACGCTTTCTATACGTGCGCTCGATTGGGTTAACCAATAACTTTTTAATATCTTCAAAATTGAGTTGCACATCGGATTTTACAGGTTGGAAATTTTGATATTTTGTTACAGCTTGCTTCAACTCATCTTCGTCAATAGGCTTTAAAAGATAATCAATACTGTTGAGCTTAAAAGCTTGAAGCGCATACTCATCGTATGCAGTTGTGAAAATAATAGCACTCGTAATGGTTACTTCATCAAATATTTCGAAAGAAAGTCCGTCGGACAATTGAATATCTAAAAATATAAGGTCTGGTTGCGGATTGTTTTTAAACCACAAAATAGCTTCGGCAACCGATTGTAACGTTGTTGCTACCTCAACATTTAATTTTTCAAGCATTCGCTGAAGTCGTCTTCCTGCGGGCGCTTCATCTTCAATAATAATTACGTTCATATGCTTTTTTTAACGGTTTCTTTTCAACCATTCTCTTTGTTGTTGTTCTTCCTTTTCTAGATATTTTTTAATTTGTTTTTCTTCCCAATTCCTAGAAAACACAAATCTGGTTCCGAAAACTCCCCACGCATGAAAAAACAATCCTATTCCCCAGAAAAACAGCGTTGAAAAGGTTCCTAAGTTCCAAAAATCGTGATTATTATAAGTCGACGAAATGTAACTATTTACTAAGATATACGTGTTTATAATGATAAAAATTGTGAGGTGCCAGTAAAATCCTTTTAAATTATCTACTCGTTTTTTGGCTATTTGATATTTTTCGTTTTCGCTTAATTCCATAATCTAACAAGTTTATTCCCAACGGGAGTATTGATTACTTTCGGTGTCTTTTTCCATAAATTCTTTAATTTTTCGCTCCTCCCAATTTTTAGAAAATGTAGGATTCCATCCAAAAACCTTTACAGCATTAAACACTATTCCGATTCCCCAAGGAATAACCGACCATAAAAACCACGGATAATTCCATCCGTCTAACCAGTAATTCACCCCTGCCAAAAATGCATTTATCAAAACATAAGCAGTAAGTCCGTTATAAAACTTTTTAAGTTCTTCAACACGCTCTTTCGCTCTGAGGTATTTATTTTGTTGTTCTAAATTTTCCATGGTTATCAATTAAATATCTTTCTCCATAAATTCTCTAATTTTTCGCTCTTCCCAGCGTTTTCCCCATAGCGGATTAAACCCGAAAGCTTCCATCGCATGAATTAAGAGTCCGAAACCCCACCCCATTGCAGGAAAAATCACCCACGGAAAACTGGTTGTTCGGTAGTTGAGCCATCCTAAAAATGGAATGATAATTACATATGCGATAAGGTTTCCGTAAAAACCTTTGATGGCATTTACACGCTCTTTTGCGCGACTGTATCTTTTATCTTGTATGTATGATTCTTGTGTTGTCATTGTTGCTATTTGTTTTGTTAACATTGGTATTTTCACGATAAAAAAGCGATTGTCTTTTGCTATTTCAACAGGGCGAGATGTCAATAAATAATATCGTTGCTGAATATTTGTTAAGCCTACACCACTACTGTGTTTCAATACCGATTTTGGTTGTAAATTATTGGTAATTACTAAATAATTATTTTCTTCTGAAATAGAAATCTCTAAAGGTTTGCTTGGCGTAACTTGATTGTGTTTTACCGCATTTTCCAACAATAATTGTAGCGAAAGCGGAACAACCTTGGCATCGCTTTGTAATAACGCATCCGACACCTTAAATACAATGCTGTCTTCAAAACGCATCCGCAGTAAACTAATGTAGGTTTGCGCAAACCGAATTTCTTCTTCTACCGTAACCAATTCTTTATTTTTCTGTTCCAAAACATATCGATACACCTTGGATAAAGAAGTGGTAAACTTTTGGGCACTCTGCGGGTCTTCTTCTATTAAACTTGTTAAAACATTTAAACTGTTAAACAAAAAATGTGGGTCTAACTGATTTTTCAAAGCATCAAACTGCGCCGTAGCACGACCTGCAATTACTTTCTGCTCTTTTACTTTTGTTTCTTGGTTTGTTTTATAAAAAAAGAAAGCCACAAAAAGTACCGAAATTATAATGGTGATTATCAATGGAGCTAAATAATTTGCAATGTCTTGCATGGTTAATGAAACTGTAAACGATACATCATACTTCAGCATCAAGATTACAGAATTCAATATAAAAACCGATACTAATGTGATAAGCAAGGTGCCTAAAACAAATCGCCAAACAATCGAGAATGAGTTGATTTTTTTACCAAATTTTTTAAACAAAAACCGAATGTAATTGGCGTTAACAAAGTATAAAACAATACTATACAGCTGGTTTATAAAAAAATTCGTGACCAAATTTTTATCGAACACTAATTCATTTCCGTAGGCAAACGACACTATTTTAATGATTAAAAAGATAACCATTCCCAAAAGAAATGCGCGTCCAAAATCTTTAATTATAAGTTTCACTTGTTGTAATTTGTTTTATACTTTTTGTTCTTCTGAAAACTTAAAGTTACTTAAAAGCTTTGTAAGTTTCCGTTTTTCTTTAATTCTGAATAATCTTACTAATTCCTCATATGGCTTCATTTTAAAGTTGACTGTTTCGTTTTTTGATGATTGATGAATTCTTTAAAAACCCTAAGCGAGCATATTAAAAAAGAATTGTAAAATGAAAAAAAGTAATTGTATCATAATGCTGTTTTGGTTTTACAAGGTCAAAGTTGTAATAAGTTGAAGCCTTTACAAAAAAGAACATTCCGAATTGTAGGATTTTATAGATGAATTGTAAAAACACACGACGAACCAAAAAAAATAAGTAGTTTTGAAATTATAATTTACGAGTTAAAAGGTATGAATCGAAGAAAATTTATCAGACGTAGTGCACAAGTTTCGGCTTTGGCAGTAACCCCAATAGGAAGTGTTTTTGCACAAAATAACACCATACAACCACAAGAAGAAAACAATCATATTCTTCCGAAGCATCTTAAAAAAGGAGCTAAAGTAGGACTTATTGCTCCTGGTTACGCACTGTCTGATAAAGCATTACAAAATGCCATTACCAATGTAAAAGCAATGGGGTTTGAACCTGTATACACCTCTCGTATTTCGGGGAATTATGGTTATTTTAGTAATACCGACAAAGCCCGTGTGGAAGACATTCACGAAATGTTTCTCAATCCAGAAATCGATGCTATATTTTGTGCGCGTGGTGGCTACGGATGTACACGTATTTTAAAAGATATTAACTTCGATTACATTCAGCAAAATCCAAAAATCATCCTCGGGTTTAGCGATATTACAGCGCTTTTAAATAGCATTTACCAAAAAACAGGTATTGTAACATTTCACGGCCCAGTTGGAACAACGCTCAACAACGATTTCAACAAACTTGAAACCTCTCGTATTTTAGAAAATCCGTCTAATAAAATTATCGTAACTACTGAAAAGTTTTCTGCGAGTACTACGCAATCCGATTCTACTTTCGAGAATTATGTAATTACTCCAGGAACTGCAACAGGCCGACTTGTTGGCGGAAACCTCTCGCTACTTTCAGCAATGACAGGTACCGATTTTGATGTAGATTATACCGATAAGATTGTTTTTATTGAAGAAATTGACGAAGATCCGTATCGTGTAGATCGAATGTTAACACAACTACTCAATTCTAAAACCATGAAATACGCCAAAGGGATTGTACTTGGGGTATTTAAAGGATGCGACGATCCAAAACGTTCCAATTCTTTTTCTTTAAAAGAAGTTATTTTAGACCGAATTAAAACCCTAAATATCCCTGCTGTTTACGGTTTCCCAATTGGGCATGTTGACCACAACATTACCTTGCCAGTTGGAATTGAAGCTCGACTCAATGCCGATACTTACAGTTTGGAACTTTTAGAAAATAGTGTTTCTTAATTACAAGTCAACAAGTTAAAACATTTTGATTCTTAGTATTTTATCATACCTTTAACGTATGATATTTACTACCCAAAGATTAACAATTCGCGCACTCACTTTAAGCGATCTCGACTTGTTTCATAAAATGCAAAACGACCAAGCAGTTATGAAATATGTGGGCGGTAAAACGTATTCTTTGGAAGAAAATAAAAAAGACCTCTTAAACATTTTAAAGTTTTATAAACTCCCAAAAAACGACTTTTGGGTATGGGCAATTACACTCAGTGCTACCGAACAATTTATAGGAACTATTGCTTTGGTGCGCAATGAAAAAGATGAGTACGAAATTGGTTACCGACTTCTAAAAGAACACTGGCGACAAGGCTACGGAAAAGAAGTTACCAACGGACTTATTAAGTATGCTTTTGAGGTGAAAAAAATTAAAGAGATTGTTGCTTATGTGGACAAAGAGAATGTTACTTCGGTTCGTATTTTAGACTCTACTTTTAATTTTATCAAGGAATTTTATAACGAAGAAGACAATTGTATTGATCGTTATTACAAACTATCCAACTGATGTATTTTTTTGTTTACGGAACCTTAAGGAAAAAGTCAAACAATCCTATTGCAAAAAAACTACATGCAAATAGTGTTTATATCGGTAAAGGAAATACACCTGGAAGGCTTTATAATTTAGGAAATTTCCCTGGTGCGGTTTTCGAAACCACTTCAAAGAATTTAATTTACGGCGATGTTTTTAAAGTTGAAACTACCAACAAACAGTTAGAAAAACTTCTAGACGATTATGAAGGAATCGACGACCCAAGTTTTAATTATTACAAAAAAACAACGGCTCTCATTCAAGTTGGTACCACTCAAATAAAAGCCGTTGTTTATCATTTAATCATCGCTACAGATAGTTTTCAACTGATCGAAAGCGGAGATTACAATTCTTTTTTATAGCTTAATTCGCTACATCGCTAATAAATTTAATACGATACAAACGAATTTCATCGTCTTCATATTCGCCATCAAATTCTTCCATGGCATTTGAAATTTTATCATCTTCGGCCTCCAAAAAGTAATCGTGTAACTCTTCTTGTTGGTCTTCGTCTAAAATTTCATTAATCCAATAATCCAAATTAAGCTTGGTTCCCATATAAACAATCTGTTCCATTTCTTTAATCAGATCGTCCATTTTTAAACCTTTTGAAGCAGCAATATCATCCAACGGAAGTTTGCGGTCTATGTTTTGAATAACGTATAATTTCAATCCAGAGTTAGCACCCGTGGTTTTAACCACCATGTCATCTGGACGAATAATATCATTTTCATCCACATATTTTGCAATCATTTGTACAAATGGCTTCCCATATTTTTTAGCTTTTCCATCGCCAACGCCATGGATATTGCTCATTTCTTCCAAACTTACAGGATACTTTAAAGCCATATCTTCTAAAGATGGATCTTGGAAAATTACAAACGGCGGAACTTCAAGTTTCTTTGCTTGTTGCTTTCTTAAATCTTTCAGCATTTTAAGCAATGTCTCATCGGCTACGGCACCACCACTTTTTCCTGCTGTAACAATAGCATCGTCGGTAGTCTCGTCGTAGGTATGGTCTTCTGTCATTAAAAAAGAAGTCGGATTTTTGATAAATTCATCTCCTTTTTCATTTACGTGTAACACTCCGTATTGCTCAATTTCTTTACGCAACATTCCTGTTACCAACACTTGCCTGATGAGTGCCATCCAGTAGGATGCATCGTGCTCTTTTCCGCAGCCAAAAAACGGACGCTCATCGGTTTTATGCGACTTAATAAGGGCATTAACTTTTCCTACAAGCGTATTTACAATCTCTTTGCCTTTGTACTTTTCTTTGGTATCTTTAATTACTTTCAAAAGTTTTACAACATCTTCTTTGGCTTCGTGCTTTTTCTTCGGATGACGAATGTTATCATCCATTTCGGCACCTTCACCATTTACTTCGTCAAATTCTTCACCAAAATAATGAAGGATAAATTTTCTTCTAGACATTGAAGTTTCGGCGTAAGCTACCATATCTTGTAACAACGCATGGCCAATTTCTTGCTCTGCTACAGGTTTCCCGCTCATAAACTTCTCTAGTTTTTCTATATCTTTATAAGAATAGAATGCCAAACAGTGACCTTCGCCTCCATCACGACCAGCACGACCCGTTTCTTGGTAGTAACTCTCTATACTTTTCGGAATATCGTGATGAATTACAAAACGAACATCTGGCTTGTCAATTCCCATTCCAAAAGCGATGGTAGCCACCACAATATCAACATCTTCCATCAAAAACATATCTTGATGTTTGGCGCGTGTTTTGGCATCGAGCCCAGCGTGGTATGGAACTGCCTTTAAACCATTTACCTGAAGCGTTTGCGCGAGTTCTTCTACGCGCTTACGACTCAAACAATAAATAATTCCAGATTTACCTTCGTTCTGTTTTACAAAACGAATAATATCGGCATCTACATTTTTGGTTTTTGGGCGTACTTCGTAATATAAATTTGGTCTATTAAACGACGCTTTAAACACTTCCGCACTACTCACTCCAAGGTTTTTCAAGATATCTTCCTGAACTTTTGGCGTTGCAGTAGCAGTTAGCGCGATGATAGGAATATTATCTCCTAAACGTTGAATAATAGTTTTAATGTTTCGATACTCGGGCCTAAAATCGTGTCCCCATTCGGAAATACAATGGGCCTCATCTACGGCTACAAAAGATATTTTAACCGTTCTAAAAAACTCGACATATTCGTCTTTTGTAAGCGATTCTGGAGCGACATACAATAGTTTTGTAACTCCATTAGTTATGTCTTCCTTTACTTGTTTAACTTCCGTTTTATTGAGTGAAGAATTTAAAACGTGTGCAATACCATGGTTGGAAGAAATTCCTCTAATGGCATCCACTTGGTTTTTCATCAGTGCAATTAAGGGGGAAATTACGATGGCTGTACCATCTTTAACTAGCGCTGGTAATTGGTAGCAGAGGGACTTACCTCCACCAGTCGGCATTATCACAAACGTGTTATGATCATCTACAATGTTCTGTATTACCTTTTCTTGTAAACCTTTAAACTGACTAAATCCAAAATACTGTTTAAGCGCTGCCTGTAAGTCAATTTCAGCTGAACTCATCCTTTCGTTTTACTATTTTATATACATTTGCACTACTAAAGATACTATTAATCTTTAGTTATAACAAATTCTAAAAAATTAAAATTTGAATACTAAGAGTGTCATCAAAACCAATGCTATAAAGGTCATTGATAACGAGTGTAATGCCATCAAAAACCTTGCCCAATTTATTGACGATGAATTCGCTGACGCCGTAGAGTATATATACAATTCAAAAGGTAGAGTAATCGTTACAGGAGTTGGAAAAAGTGCCATTATTGCCACCAAAATTGTAGCCACTTTAAACTCCACAGGAACCCCTGCTGTTTTTATGCATGCAGGTGATGCCATCCATGGAGATTTAGGAACTATTTTGGAAGACGATGTGGTAATTTGTATTTCGAAGAGTGGAAATACTGCCGAAATTAAAGTGCTTGTTCCTTTCATTAAAGAAGGGCCAAATAAAATTATCGCCATCACTTCTAACAAAAAATCCTTCCTTGCTCAACAAGCAGATTTTATATTAAATGCACATGTAGAAAAAGAAGCTTGTCCGCACAATTTAGCGCCAACTACCAGTACCACAGCGCAAATGGTAATGGGAGATGCATTGGCAATTTGCCTGTTAGAACTTCGCGGATTTAGTAGTAAAGATTTTGCCAAATATCATCCTGGAGGTGCCCTTGGTAAAAAATTGTACTTGCGTGTAAAAGATATTGCCGCAGCAAATTTTAAACCTCAGGTTGATGCAGATGCCGACGTGCGAGATGTTATTGTTGAGATTTCTGAAAAATTAATGGGGGTAACAGCAGTGACAGAAAACAATAAAATTATTGGAATTGTAACTGATGGGGACATCCGTAGAATGCTGAGAAAATATGACAACATAAGCGGATTAAAAGCTATGGACATTATGTCAGTAAATCCGAAAACTGTCAATGCCGACATCTTAGCTGTTGATGCTTTGGATATTATGGACGAATTTGGTATCTCTCAATTATTAGTCGAAAAAAACAATCAATACTATGGAGTAATCCATATTCATGACCTAATTAAAGAAGGAATTTTATAATGACAAAACAAATTGGAACGGGTAACACCGACGAAATGTCTTTTCTAGACCATCTTGAAGAGCTTAGATGGCATTTAATACGAGCCACTTTTGGTGTTTTAATTATTGGAATTGTAGCCTTTATTGCCAAAGATTTTATTTTCGACACTATACTTTTCGGACCAAAGAAAGCCGATTTTCCTACATATCAGTTTTTTTGCAACATTTCTAAAGCTTTAGGAATGGACGAATCTTTTTGTGAAGGACCACAGTTTAGAATACAAAGTAGACAAATGGCTGGGCAGTTTTCTGCGCATATTTGGACATCTATTTGGGCTGGA
Source organism: Joostella sp. CR20 (assembly GCF_038433465.1). Taxonomy (NCBI): domain Bacteria; kingdom Pseudomonadati; phylum Bacteroidota; class Flavobacteriia; order Flavobacteriales; family Flavobacteriaceae; genus Joostella; species Joostella sp. CR20. The sequence goes on from NZ_JAESVF010000003.1 coordinate 207,544, forward strand.
TTTATTATTGGATTTCCGTATATTTTATGGGAGCTTTGGCGATTTATAAGCCCTGGACTTTATGAAAAAGAACGCAAAAACTCGCGTGGATTTATTGTAATTGCTTCGTTTCTATTTTTCTTAGGAGTACTTTTTGGATACTATGTAATTTCTCCTTTATCGATAAATTTCTTAGCCAATTACCATGTAAGTGAAGAAGTTTTTAACGACATCGATTTATCATCGTATATTTCAACTATAAGAGCTTCAGTTATTTCATGCGGACTCATTTTTGAGCTTCCTATTTTAATGTATTTCCTTACCAAAATTGGTCTTGTAACTCCAGAATTCTTAAAAAAATATCGAAAAATAGCTATCGTAATCGTGCTTATTCTTTCCGCAGTAATAACTCCGCCAGATGTAGCAAGTCAAATTGTAGTAGCAATTCCGATTATAATTTTATACGAACTCAGTATTTATATTTCTAGAATTGTACTGAAAAGAGAAGAACGAAAACTAAAAAAAGAAAAAGCAAAAAATGGCTGATATAGTAGATGAATTTAATGCATACCGTTCGAAAATGAACGACCGCATTTTAGAGGATAACAACAAACTAATAAAACGTATTTTTAACCTCGACACCAACGCATACATGCCTGGAGCGCTCGATGTAAAAACCAAAGAATTGCTTGGATTGGTAGCTTCTGCGGTTTTGCGTTGCGACGATTGTATAAAATACCACCTCGAAACGAGCCACAAAGAAGGACTTACCAAAGAAGAAGTTGTTGAAGCGCTTGGGATTGCAACACTTGTGGGAGGTACAATTGTAATTCCGCACTTGCGAAAAGCCTACGAATTTTGGGACGCCTTAGAGCAGAAAAATTCCTAAACCTATATTAAACTGTACATCTATTACAACTAAAATATATATTTTTACGTACATAAAGCAAGCAACAATCTATGAAGCTAAGAGCTGAAAATATCATGAAGTCCTACAAAGGACGTAAAGTAGTTAAAGGAATTTCTTTGGAAGTTAACCGAGGAGAAATTGTGGGATTACTTGGTCCTAACGGAGCAGGAAAAACCACTTCTTTTTATATGATTGTTGGTCTTATTAAGCCTAACGGCGGAAAAATATTTTTAGACAGCCAAGAAATTACCAATTATCCAATGTACAAACGTGCGCAAAATGGAATTGGTTATTTGGCACAAGAAGCTTCTGTTTTTAGAAAATTAAGTATTGAAGACAATATTATGAGTGTGCTTCAGCTTACCAAACTTTCTAAAAAAGAGCAACAAATGAAAATGGAAGCCTTAATCGATGAGTTTAGTTTAGGACATATCAGAAAAAACCGAGGCGACTTACTTTCGGGGGGAGAGCGTAGACGTACCGAGATTGCGCGTGCACTTGCAACCGACCCAAGTTTTATTCTTTTAGATGAACCTTTTGCAGGAGTTGACCCTGTTGCGGTAGAAGATATTCAGCGAATTGTAGCTCAGCTTAAAAACAAGAATATCGGGATTTTAATTACCGACCACAACGTACAAGAAACCCTTGCAATTACCGAACGTTCGTACCTTATGTTTGAAGGAAACATCTTGAAAGCTGGAATTCCAGAAGAACTGGCTGCCGATGAGATGGTTAGAAAAGTGTATCTCGGACAAAACTTCGAGCTCAGAAAGAAAAAACTAGATTTTTAATCTACTTATTTAACTGAAATTTTCAGAAAAAACCAAACTACACTTTTAAGGTTTTATAAAAATTAAAAACACAAGCAATGATGAATTTAAAAGTAGTTTCTATGAGTATGCTTTTTACAGCGCTTACCGCTGTAGGATGCAACGATAACACAAAAAAAGAAAATACCGATACTACAACTTCAGAAGAAAAAGTAGTTGACATGCACACAAGCGAAATTTCGTTGGATTATGCTGGTACATACCAAGGTGTTTTACCATGTGCCGATTGTGAGGGAATAAAAACTTCTATCGAACTGAAAAACGACAATACGTTTACATCTTCAATGTCTTATTTAGGAAAAGAAAGTAAAACTGAAAAGCAAACAGGAACGTATTCTTGGAATGAAGATGGAAATAAAATTACACTGAATAACGATGCTAATTTACAGTTTGCAGTTGGAGAAAGCAGATTAACGAAGTTGGACAACTCGGGTGCTGTAATTGAAGGAACATTGGCAGACAAATACATTTTAAAGAAAAAAACTATGATTACCGATAACGCTCTTACCAACAAAAAATGGAAATTGGTAACGCTAATGGGAAAACCAGTTGCTGAAATAGGAAAAGTTGGTACCGAACCATTTATTGAATTTAATACTGAAGAAGGTAGAGTTTTTGGAAATTCTGGTTGTAATTCTTTTTCTGGAACTTATTCTTTAAAAGAAGGCAACAGATTTGGAACTTCTCAAATGATAAGTACTCGCAAAGCTTGTATGGATATGACGGTTGAAACTCAGTTTTTAGGGGTTCTTCAAAAAGCCGATACTTACATTATAAAAGATGGTGTTCTTTCTATAACAAAAGCTCGTATGGCACCACTTGCTACATTTGAGTTTGCTGAGTAATTTCAGAATAAAAAATAAAACAACAACTGCTTAATTGTGGAAATTAAACTTCCCTTTAAGCAGTTTTTTTATGTTTAAACATTAGTCTTTTTTACTTGTCACATTAGCTTTTTGCTGAAAACTCATCCCTACCGACAAGAGTACGTAAATAACAATAATCAACGGGATTGCTATAAACTGAAGCAATAGCAATAAAACAGCACATAAAATTAAAAACACATACCGTACGCTATTTTCTTTAAAACCCCAAGTTTTAAATTTTAAAGCGAAAAGCGGAATTCTAGCATTCAACATATAAGTGCTCACAAGTGTTACACCAATTAAAAACCACTTGTTTAAAATTAAAGTATGTAAAAAAGTAGTTTCTTGAAAATGAAGAATTAAGGGTAACGACAAGATAAAAAGTGCGTTTGCAGGAGTTGGTAACCCAATGAACGAGGTTGTTTGCTCATCGTCAATATTAAAATTTGCCAATCGATACGCCGAACCTAACGTAATTAAAAGTCCGAGTATAGAAAGTGGCATTAAATGAAAACCTTCAAAAGCAACTAAACTATTGGTTTCTGGAACTCCCCAAGTATAACTTCCTGCACTTAAATTAAACAACTGAAACATCACTATTCCTGGCACAACGCCAGAAGTAACCATATCTGCCAAAGAATCGAGTTGTAACCCTAGTTCGCTTTGCGCATTTAACAAGCGTGCGGAAAGTCCGTCAAAGAAATCAAAAAAGATACCCGCAAAAACAAAAAAAGCAGTAGCAATTAAGTTTCCTTGAACTGCCAAAATAACGGCGATTGTTCCGCATAATAAATTTAAAAGTGTAATTCCGTTAGGGATAAATTTTTTCATGAGTATAAGTTTCAACATTGTAAAATTAATACTTTTAAACGTCAAGCTTTAAATCTGCTTTAAAAAAATACAATCACAATAACAACACCCCGTGTTTTTGTGGCGCTGTCAAATATTATTAAGATATTAGCAGTACTAATTCTTTTTCATGAAAAAAAACATATTACTCGCTATACTTTCTGGATTACTTTTAGCTCTTGCTTGGCCAACATACGGAGTCGCTCTCCTAGCTTTTGTTGGTTTTGTACCTTTACTTTTAGCTGAAAAAAACATACGCACTTCAACTTATAAAAGAAAAGGAACAAAAGTATTTTTCACCGCATACCTCACATTTATAATTTGGAATAGCATTACCACTTGGTGGATTTGGTATTCAACTCCGTTCGGGATGTTTTTTGCACTAGCCGTAAACTCCCTTTTAATGACAATTGTTTTTTGGCTGTATCATTTTGTAGCGAAACGTTTACCAGCAAAAGTTCATATAATATTTTTACCCGCCATTTGGATGGCATTCGAAAAGTTTCATCTCAATTGGGATTTTTCTTGGCCTTGGCTAAATCTTGGAAATGTTTTTTCTGAATATACAACGTGGATTCAATGGTACGAATACACTGGAGTTTTTGGCGGTGCACTTTGGATTTGGATTGTCAACATCGGAATTTTCAAAGCGATTGAAAATTATCAAGCAACTCAAAACAGAAAAGTCCTTACAAAAAGACTTGCCTCACACGTTTTACTTATTGCAATCCCGATTATCTGCTCTTTATTCATTTTAAAAAATTATGAAGAAAGTACGGAGAAAGTTTCGGTTACACTCTTACAACCCAATATCGACCCGTATTCAGAAAAATATGATATTTCGAATGTACAGATGGCAAAAAACTTGGTTGAATTGGCAAAAACCAATATAACGCCGACAACCAATTATGTAATTGCTCCTGAAACTGCGCTTGCCCGAGGAACATCGATAAATAAATTTGACAACACTACTGAAAAGATGGTGTTACAGCAATTTGTAAGTCAGTTTCCAAATATGCAATTTATTACCGGGGTTGATTTTTACCGTCATTATCCGCAACAAGACAAACCTTCGGTAACAGCAAATTATTACGGACAAAACGGTTGGTTTGATTTTTACAATGCTGCGGTGCAAATCAGTAAAAAAGACCCTTCGCAAACTTACATCAAATCCAAACTAGTAGTGGGCGTTGAAAACTTTCCTTTTAAAAGTATTTTAGAGCCTTTACTTGGTGATGTAATGCTCGATTTAGGTGGAACTGTTGCCATGCGTGCTACACAAAAAGAACGTTCTGTATTTACATCATATGATAAGCAAGTTAAGGTAGCTCCTATCATTTGTTACGAGTCCATTTACGGCGAATTTGTCACTCAATATGTAGAAAAAGGCGCCAACTTCCTAGCAATTATTACCAACGATGCTTGGTGGGACAACACACAAGGACACCAACAACACCTAAGCTATGCCCGCCTTCGTGCCATAGAAACCCGAAAAAGTGTTGCTCGCAGTGCCAATACTGGTATTTCGGCATTTATAAATGAAAAAGGAGAAATTACCCAAACACTTGCTTACAATGCAAAAGGGGCGCTTGCTGGCAATGTTTCCATCAACAACAAAAAAACGTTTTATGTAACCTATGGCGATTTTATTGCGCGTATCGGTGTACTTTTCGCTGGGATGATTTTATTATACGCTATTGCTCGAAAGAAACAATAACTACTTTTTAAACTTCTTCACCCCTGCTGTAATTGCATAATCCAACGTATTTTCTTTAGGTACAATTGGACACGAATATTTTTTATTATATGCGCAATACGGATTGTAAGCTTTGTTAAAATCGATTGTAATAGTGTCTCCCTCTGGAATTCGTAAATCGATGTAACGCCCGCCTCCGTAGGTAGTTTCGCCATTTGTTTTATCCGAAAACGGTAAAAACAGATAATCTCTGTAAGCTTCTGTTTCTCGCAATTGCAAACTTTGATATACGTTTAACTGAAATGGCTTTCCGTGTAATTCGAAATGAAGGATACCGTACAAAACTTCTTCTGAAGATTTATCGGTTGTAGTAGGCATTAAAAACGGTTGGGCGTTTGGTGTTCGTTCTAAAGTTGCTGTGACGTTGAATGTAGTATCAATTGTAAAAAAGTCTAAACTTTCAAAACCGATAAAGTCTTCCTTGGTAAGTGGCGACTCTTTTGGGTTGGTATATTCTTCATTTATTTCTTTCTGAAATGCAACTGCCGATTCGTATTTACTTAGCTGTTTCGCTTTTACTTCCGAAGAAATTGTATCAGAAACAACAACATGTTGCTCGTTGGTATCGTGGTATTTCTTTTCGCCTTTACAGGAAACAAACATCAGAAGAAAAACAAAAATATAAGACGTAATAAACTTCATTTTAAAAGTATTTTGTTGTGAATTCAATTTAAATTAATCTACGTTCAGCAGTGTATTTAGTTATAAAAACACATAAGAATTATAATGACGATACTCTTAATTTTCATTTTTGTCTTGACACAAAAACGAAACAAAAAAGTCAAGACTGATTCAAAAAGTATAAGAAAATCTACGGAAACAACTACCACAGATAAAAAGAACTCGCTACGCTCAAACAGCTTTTTATCTATACCCCTACTGCTTCCTTGATTTTCAACATTTTTTAAATAGGTCATCCTTCAGAAAATGTTAATTCTAACACTATAATTCAACTAAAAATAAATTCTTTTTAAAAACAAAAATACAACTTAAACCTTTTTTAAGTAGCTTTGTTGTAAATAGAAAACAAAATGACACGTTTAATTTCATCATATAAAAACACATGTGTGTATACGCTGCTGCAAAGTTGGCGCTTTTATATGTTGTAATTTAAACAACTTTATATACAAGCCCGACGCACAAAAACGTCGGGCTTTTTTATTCCTATCAAACAAAAATTAAACCAGTGAAAAAACTTTATTTAAGCTACATTTCGTCTTTCCAAGGACTCTCTAGAGAGGTTTGGTGGCTCGCATTAATTACACTAATAAACCGTGCTGGCACCATGGTTATCCCATTTTTATCGTTGTACCTCACACAAAATTTAAACTTCAATCTTGCAGATGTAGGGTGGATTATGACATCTTTTGGGTTGGGCTCGGTAGTAGGTTCATGGATTGGTGGAAAATTAACCGACAGAATTGGCTACTATAAAATTATGGTGTTTAGCTTATTGGCTTCGGCACTCAGTTTTATTTCGCTTCAATTTTTAGATACTTTTTGGAGCATTTGCATTGGTATTTTTATGGTGATGCTCGTTGCCGATATGTTTCGTCCCGCAGTATTTGTGGCGTTAAGCGCCTATAGTAAACCCGAAAATAAAACGCGTTCTATCACCCTTATTCGTTTGGCCATAAACTTAGGATTTTCGGCTGGACCCGCTTTGGGCGGACTTATCATTACAAAACTAAGTTATGACGGTTTGTTTTGGGTAGATGGTATTACTTGTTTTTTTGCAGGCCTTTTATTGCTGAAAGTTTTAAACCCTAAACGTTCTAAGGTTTTAGATGAAGTAAAAAATGAAGCTCCAGAGTCGGCTTACACTGATGGTCCTTACTGGGTGTTTTTTATATCCATGATTTTGTTCGGATTTATTTTCTTGCAATATTTCTCAACAATGCCACTATTTTACAAAAATGTTTTTACACTAACAGAAGACGAAATTGGGTTACTTTTAGGCTTTAATGGCTTTTTAATTTTTTTATTTGAAATGCCTTTGGTGCAATTTTTTGAAAAGAAAAAAGTAACAAATCTGACAGTTGTCATGATTGGTTTTGCACTTACTTTTTTAAGTTTTTTTATGCTGAATATTTCAACTTGGATTGGTATGCTTATCATCGGAATGATATTGATGAGTTTCGGTGAGATGTTGGTTTTCCCTTTTTCAAATGCGTTTGCTTTGAATCGGTCAAAACGTGGTAACCAAGGCGAATACTTGGCAATGTACAGTATTGCTTTTTCGGTTTCACATATTTTCGGACACAACTCTGGGTTCCATTTAATTGAAGCGCATGGCTTTAATTATACTTGGTGGATTATGATTTTCTTAGGCGTAATTGGCTTTTTATTGCTTCTGTTTTTAAGTCGAAAACTGAATAGAGTTACTTAGTTTAGAATTATTGATATTTTCATTTAACAAAAGTTAAATTTAAAAAAAAGGTTAGGATTGAAAAACACTCAAGCCTAGCCTTTTGTTATTTAAAATACTGTTGAAATATCAGGTAATCTTTGGTCTTCCAATTCTATAAAAAATTGGAAAATGTAAATCAAATGTCTGTCGATTTGGAAAAGCATCTATAAAATCATCTACAGGATTTATTTGCTTTTCAGTTCTGTACTTTTTTACAGCCGACCAACTTTCTAAATAGCCTTTTAAATGCGATTTAGACCAATGAACTTTAATTGTATAATTAGCTTCCAATTGAACTTCATCAAACGGAAAATCAATATTTTGATAAGCTTCATCAATGTAAATTCGTTCTTTATCCCAATATTGATAAATGGTGTTGTTATAAAAAGCATCCATCTTTTCATTAAATAAATCATCACCTTTTATAAGTCCGTATCCAAAAATAGCAATAATGCCTCCAGGTTTTAATATTCTGTTTACTTCAGCAAAAAAAGCATCAAAATCAAACCAATGAAAAGCCTGTCCAACAGTAATTAAATCGAAGTATTCATCAAAAAATGGGGTTTTCTCAGCTCGCGACACTTGGTAGTGAACATTAGGTGCCTGGGTTGCATTTTTCAACTGGTTTTCACTAATATCTATCGCTTGAACTTGATTGAACAACTCACTTAACAGCACCGCAACTTGTCCGTTTCCAGTTCCAATATCCAAAGCCGATTTTCTGTAATGTAAATGCTGACAAATATCGTTTATAAATTCCTTCGGAAAAGTAGGTCTAAACGTTGCATACTTATCCGATTCTGTAGAAAAATTATCAATGGCTGTTTTCATTCAAAAAATGTATTTGTATTGGTGTTTTTTTTAAAAGCATTTTGAATATCCGTAATGTATCATACCAAGAGATTAAAATGTCAGGTGAGCCTGCCTTTGTCGGCAGACAGGCGTAGTCGAGACCCTATTTAAAGATGCTAAGCAAAATAACCTCTCGACTACGCTCGAGGTGACAGTACATTATGATAGATTGCTGACAGTCATAAAAAGTACAAATCAATACATTGTTTTCAACCCATACGTTTCTAAAACCTCATTATATTCTGGCTGAATTCTCAATAAAGAAATTCCCTCTTGTGCATTCAATCGCTCTGTGTCTTTAAAACCTGTATCCAATAATTTTTCCAGATAAAACAATGCCATTCCGTACTCGCCCTTTTGAACAGTAAATTTTAAAATTTTCAGGTATGGGTCTGGATTTTCTGGAGTTATAAATGTTTTAAAGATATTAATATACAACAAATTATCGATTTGTAATTTCTCATCGTAAGAGGTTCCCAATTCCGTAGAAATAATGTCTAAAAAGTTAAGCAAGCGTTTTCCCATTTTCTGTTTTTCAATAACAGTTGCATTTACATAATCTTTTTTGATGGTTTTTATTTCTTTCTCCCAATATCCCAAAGATTCTAATTCTCCTGAAGCCACATCCTGCGGAAGATAATTTAGATAATCGCTATAAAAGCTAGGTTCTACTTGGTCGATTTCGTACATCGAAGCACGTTGCGTTCGAAACTCCTTGGTATTTTTCACCTCTTTTTGAAGTGTCTTTAACGTATCGTTTTCAACATAAAAACGATAATCTTGCTTCAATTCATCCAAATCGTTGTATGCTTTGTACGACTCCCCCAACTGAACTAAACTTTTGTTGTAAGCCAAATCTTCCGCAAAAAACTCAGCAATTTTGGTTTCATTTTTTGGAAGCACGTTGCGCGTCATCGCTTTTAATGCAAGGGTACGCACCGCTTTGTTTACATATTGCTCCGAGGGCCAAGTGTGACCTCCAGGAAAAACAATTAATTCGGAATCAAACTTTAATTTATCCAAATAGACTTTGGCGCTTTGCATTTCTCGGTAATTAAAATCTTCATCGCCCACCAAGCCAACATACATAAAATCATTTTCCTTGGGCATAAAATTATCGGTATTTGCAAAAGAAGCACCACAAACTATAACGCCTTTTATTTTATTAGAAATTACTGCAATTGCAGATGCCAAGCGCGCTCCGCCAGAAAACCCTCCTAAGAACAAGGCGTTTGTATCAACCGAATGATTTTCAATAACATCTTCATAAAAAGCCCGAGCTATGTTCAAGCTTTCTTGATAAGTGCCGTTCTTAACATTATTGGAACACGCCACTATAAATCCGTATTTTTCAGACGCTTCCTTAAAACGATTTACAGCCATCGCTCCCCTCCCCGATGGATCGAAAAGCATGATAATAGGCCATTTTTTTTCTGCGGAATAATAACTCGGCACATACAGCGCGTATGAGCCTCGATTGTATTTAATCTGAATTGAATCTGTTATGGTTCCAGGAGTTGGTTGTTGCGAAAAACCAAATGTGCTAATAAAAAATAAAAGTAGTAGTTTTTTCATATAAAATGGTACCTCAAAAATTTAGCCAAAAGCTGTTTTAAAAGTATTGAAAAAAATAGATTCTAAAAGAATGCTTGGAAATTCTTTTAATAAAATATCTTTGTATCGCTGTAAAATCAAACAAACAGACATGGATAAAAAGCTTTTTATGGTGATGATTGGTTGCAAACCAGAAGGTAGATTTACCGAGCAACACGATATTTTTTTTGGAATTGGAACTTCATTAAAAGAACTGGTACCACAAATAAATGCTTTTTGGCCTGAAGCAAAAGGGCAAATTCATATCGATGCTTGGAGAGAAGTTACCATGGTTGATGGTTTTGAAATTTCTATTGCTGAAAGAAAAGAAACTGTGCAAAACGACGCACAATTGTTTTTTATCAATCTTGGTGGCTACAAGGAAAATGAATTTGAAGAATATCATTATAAAATTTTGGCGGTTGCACCTACCAAAACCGAAGCTATTAAAAAATCAAAAGCTACTACTTTTTATAAACACTGCGGATTTAAAGGAGCCGAGTCGCACATCGATGATAAATACGGTATCGATGTAGACGACATTTATAATATTGAAGAAATGCTTCCTGCTGTTTACAAAGAGAAATACCAATTGGTGTATACGCAAAACAGCAAACTACCAGAAGACAAACAGCATATTGGATATTTAAAAATCGCTAAATTATTGAAAGAATAAACAACTTAAGCCTACCTATTTTTCCCAATAGGATTGTTTTCAACAACGTTAGACAATACAATTGAAGTTCGCACTTCTCCGTAGGTAATCAATTTATCAATAAATTCTTCCAAGTGAAATTGGTCGTATAATACAACCTCCATCACTAGGTTTTCATTCCCTGTTATTCGGTAGCAATTAAGCACCTCTTTATAGGTTTTTACTTGCTCCAAAAATGGTTTTAATTTCCCCATAAAAGCGCGTAAAGTCACAAATGCCTTTAGTTGATAGCCTGCTTGGATGTGGTCAATCTCCGCTCTGTATCCGTGAATCACACCAAGATCTTCCAATTTTTTTATTCGCTCGGCTACTGCTGGCGATGAAAGTCCTACTTTCCTCCCAATTTCCGCATTGGTAAACCGAGCATTCTGTTGCAACAGTTTTAAAATCGACCAATTTAAGTTATCTATATTCATGTATATATTCGCTAGTTTATAGACTTATCATCAGAAAAACACAAAAGTCTAGTGATTTACTATACTAAAACTTATTTCTTTAATTATTAAAAAATAATAAAGCAAAATACTTAATAATTAATGTAAAATACAATTTTAAGTTTAAATATTAAATCTAACTTATTTTGTTCCTCAGTAAATTTGTACAAACAAGCAATGATGAAGAAAAACTACACTCGCTATAGCTATCGAAGGCGTAATGTAACCAAATTACCGGTTTACAAGAAGGCGCTTTATATCTTTAAGCTAAGTAGGCAAATTGTCGAGTATTTAAGAGGAGACAAATCGGTTTTAGCGATGTATAATTCGGAACATGCTTGCGACCAATTTTCCGACAAGCTCGTAATGGCTTCTTTAGGGCTTGCGCCAAAAATTGCAATGGCAGAAACCTCTCCAGATTTATCGATAAAAATGGCATCGGTTTCATCGCTTCAGCATACAACTTCTGCATTATTACATTATTGTGAAAACTTAGAAATTAGCCACGGGCAAGGGAAAGAGTTTTTACACCTTTTACGTAAAGAGGTTAAAAAGTTTGGACATTTGCAAAGTAAATGGGCTTTGAGTGTTTGCCACAGTAATTAATTTTAACATCCATAATGTATCATACAAATATTTAAATGTCAGGTCGAGCGTAGTCGAGACCACAACTATTTAATGGTGTTTAGCCAAATAGCCTCTCGACTCCGCTCGAGGTGACAGTGCATTATGATAGATTACAGACAATCATAATAATTAAATATACTTCGCATTAAAATGCTTTAATTTGCAAAAAATATTTTTGTGAATTACTTATCAGTAGAAAATATAGCCAAAGCTTACGGAGAGCGCGTTTTGTTTGAAGACATTTCCTTCGGAATAAACAAAGACCAAAAAATTGCATTCATTGCTAAAAATGGTACTGGAAAAACTTCCATGCTCAACATCATTACCGGAAAAGATATTCCCGATGCCGGACAAGTGGTTTCAAGAAACGGAATTCGAATTTCGTTTTTGTCGCAAGAACCAGAACTCAATCCCGATTTAACTATTGAGGAAACTATTTTTGCTTCTGATAATAATGTTTTAAAAACCATTCAGAATTACGAAAAAGCACTCGAAAATCCAGATGATACGGAAGCTTATCAAAAAGCATTCGAACAAATGGAAATTAAAAATGCTTGGGATTTTGAAACGCAATACAAGCAAATTTTATTTCAGTTAAAGCTCGATACACTACACGTAAAAGTAAGCAAGCTTTCTGGAGGTCAAAAAAAGCGTTTGGCATTGGCTACAATTCTACTAAACACCCCCGATTTACTTATTCTAGATGAGCCTACCAACCACCTCGATTTAGAAATGATTGAATGGCTAGAACAATACTTTGCCAAAGAAAACATTACACTTTTTATGGTTACACACGACCGCTATTTCTTGGAGCGTGTTTGTAACGAAATTATAGAATTAGACCAAGGTAAAATATACCAATACAAAGGGAATTACTCGTATTATTTAGAGAAAAAAGAAGCGCGTATCCAAGCAGAACAGGCCTCTGTAGACAAGGCAAAAAACCTTTTTACAAAAGAATTGGATTGGATGCGTAGGCAACCAAAAGCGCGTACCACAAAATCTAAATCGCGTATCGACGATTTTTACAAAATCAAGGAAAAAGCGCACCAACGTCGAAAAGACCATAAAGTGCAACTCGAAATAAACATGGAACGCCTTGGGAGTAAAATTGTAGAATTTCACAAAGTCTCAAAAAGCTTCCAAGAAAAAGTAATTCTCGACCAATTTGAATATAATTTTCAACGTGGCGAACGTGTTGGAATTATCGGGAAAAACGGTACCGGAAAATCTACTTTTTTAAATATTCTTACCGGAAATTTAAAACCCGATGCTGGTAAAGTAATCATCGGAGACACCATTAAATTTGGGTATTATACACAAAGCGGTATCAACCCTAAACCAGAACAAAAAGTTATCGATATTATCAAAGCCTTTGGAGAGTTTATTCCGCTTACAAAAGGGCGACAAATATCGGCTTCTCAACTTTTGGAACGCTTTTTGTTCGACAGAAAAAAGCAATACGACTATGTTGAAAAACTAAGTGGTGGCGAGTTAAAACGACTTTATTTGTGTACCGTTTTAATTCAGAATCCAAACTTTTTAATTCTCGATGAGCCTACCAACGATTTGGATATTGTTACCCTCAATGTTTTAGAAGAATTTTTATTGGATTTCCCAGGATGTTTGCTCGTGGTGTCTCACGACCGCTACTTTATGGATAAAATAGTAGACCACTTATTTGTGTTTCAAGGGGAAGGAGAAATTGAAGATTTCCCAGGAAATTACACCGATTACAGAGCATACGAAAGTAGCGAACCTGAAAAAGAAGTTAAACCTGCTACTGAAGAAAGCTCCAAAAAAACTTGGAAGAAAGATGCCAATTCGGCTTTGAGTTACGAAGAGCAAAAAGAGTTTAAACGTCTCGAACGCGACATAAAAAAATTGGAAGAAAAGAAAAAAGAAGCTGAAGCCGTATTTGCCACAGGAACTTTGGAAGGCGACGAAATAGACAAACAGTCTATTAAGTTACAAGAAATCATGACTGAACTGGACGAAAAAACAGAAGCTTGGTTTGAACTTTCCATGAAAATGGAAGGGTAATTTTTTATTTAGTGTTCAGTAAAAAAGATAAAATTAAATATCCGTAATATATCATACCAAAATTAAAATGTCAGGTCGAGCCTGCCTTTGTTGGCAGACAGGCGTAGTCGAGACACTATTTAAAGCTGTTAAGCCAAATAACCTCTCGACTTCGCTCGAGGTGACTGTGTATTATGACAGATTGCGGAAAATCATAAAAATTAAACATTTAAATCGCACTTTATACCTTGTATTTTAAAAGCTCGTACATACAATACCTTTTTAAATCGACCAACCAACATGGAGTGCATTCGCCGTTTGTGTATCAATTAATTACCAAAGCAATTTACAACCGTAAATTAAGGTCGGTTTCCAAACTTTATAAAACTTGGCAACAACATGTTTCTTTTAGTGCTCGCATACAAAAAATAATCAATCGGGCGTTGTATTTTTTAAATGAAAATACATTTTCAACGGTACATGAAAATCGATTTACAACTACTAAAACTGTATATTTTTCAGCAGAAAAAAATTCGTTTCAAGACATTATGAATTGTACGGATGCTTCTACTTTTTTTATCATTGACAACCTACAAGAAAGTAAAAAAGCCCAACTACTTTGGCAAAAATTAAAAACTGATGAGACGTTTACCATCAGTATAGATTTTTACGACATTGGATTTCTATTTATCAAAAGCGGACAAGCAAAAGAAGATTTTTGTATTCGGTTTTAAAAAACGACTGCGATGCTTTTTTATGTAAATTTGAAATTATCAACTAACAAAAAACGCCGCATGCAACTGCTCTCACCAACGGCTTCAGAAGCTATTTTAAAAACTTTAGAAACTCGATTTTTAAAAGATAAAGACAGGTTTCCGGCGCTCGAATGGAAAGACATCGAACTTAAATTCAAAAATCACCCTGAAAAATTATGGTCGGTTAACGAAATGGAAAAAACTGGAGGAGAACCAAATTTATTAAGTTTCGATACTGCTACAGCGGTCTATATATTTTGCGATTTCTCAAAAGAAAGCCCAAAAGAAAGAAGAAGTTATTGCTACGATAGAGAAGCATTAGAGGCACGGAAAAAATTCAAACCAAGCAACAACGCTCTCGATGTGGCTACAGCTATGGGTATTGAGCTTATGACAGAAAATCAATATCGCCAACTACAATCGGTTATTCCTGTCGATACTAAAACCTCAAGTTGGTTACAAACTCCCGATGAAATTAGAAGCCTAGGCGGTGCTATTTTTGGCGATTGCCGTTACAACACTGTTTTTATATATCACAACGGTGCCGACTCTTATTATGCAGCGAGAGGTTTCCGCGGAATTTTAAAATTGTAAATTCCTCCCGTAATTTGGTAAATTTACAACTCTTAACTTACTAAAACATACAATATGGAAACGCAAATTATTTGGATAATTGTTATTGCCATCCTTTTCATTTTAGTTTGGCTGAACAACCAGCGTAACATGAAAAAGAAAAGTGAACGTAGAAAACAGCGCTTTGAAGACCGATATTCCTCTAAAAGAAATAAAAAAGAATAAATGAAAATATACACCAAAACCGGCGATAAAGGAACAACTGCTTTGTATGGCGGTACAAGGGTTCCGAAACACCATATTCGAATTGAAGCGTATGGAACGGTAGACGAACTTAACTCTTGGCTCGGACTCATTAGAGACCAAGAAATTGACGAAAGCTACAAAACAGCATTAATCGAAATTCAAGACCGACTTTTTACTTTGGGGGCTATTTTAGCAACACCACCCGAAAAGGAGTTTTTAAAAAACGGTAAAAAACGCCTCGATATTCCTACAATTTCTTCGGAAGACATTCAGTTTTTAGAATCGGAAATAGATAAGATGGATGCTGTGCTTCCACAGATGACACACTTTGTTTTACCTGGCGGACACACAACCGTGTCATATTGTCACATAGCCAGAACCATTTGCCGAAGAGCCGAGCGAAAAGCCACTTATTTATATGAAAATGAATCTTTTGACGAACTTGTACTTCATTACCTTAATCGTTTGTCGGACTATTTATTTGTGTTGGCACGAAAGTTGACTTCAGATGTTAAGGCAACCGAGGTAAAATGGGTTCCAAATAGGGAAACATTGAAAGATAAGTGATAAAACATTGATTAATTATCAATATAAAACCCTAAAAACTACGTTCTTAGAAATAATATGTAAATAATACAAATTTTACTTGACTTTTTACGATAAAAATTTATTTTTGCACAAAATTAAAATCAATAGCAGATGTATTGGACTTTAGAATTAGCGTCATACTTAGACGATGCGCCTTGGCCAGCAACAAAAGATGAATTAATTGACTATGCTATTAGAACCGGTGCTCCATTGGAAGTTGTTGAAAACCTACAAGCAATGGAAGACGAAGGCGATATGTATGAATCTATTGAAGAGATTTGGCCAGATTATCCAACAGAGGAAGATTACCTTTGGAATGAGGATGAATATTAATAAACACAACATTATAAAGCAAAAAAGTCTCTGTCGAGGCTTTTTTTTTGCTTAATTTTGAAATATAAATACACATAAAGACATGAGTTTACTCAATTCAGTTTTAAAAGTTTTCGTTGGCGACAAGGCCAAGAAAGATGTAAAGGCACTACAGCCTATCTTAAATCAGATAAAATCTTTCGAGAGCGCGCTTTCCCAACTTTCCAACGACGAACTTCGCGCTAAAACACAAGAGTTTAAAGATAAAATAAAAGCTTCTTACGCCTCTTTAGACGAAAAAATAACAGCTCTCAAAGCAGAAGCTGAAGCATCAAACGACATCGACAGAAATGAAGATATCTATACAGAAATTGATGCACTTAAAGAAAAAGTGTACGAAGCTACCGAAAAAACACTTAACGAAATTCTTCCAGAAGCCTTTGCTGTTGTTAAAGAAACAGCAAAACGTTTTGCCAATAACGAAACTATTGCAGTAACGGCATCGGCATTCGATAGAGAAATTTCTGGAAATAACGATTACGTTACACTTCAAGACGACAAAGCTATTTGGAAAAACTCTTGGGATGCGGCTGGAAAAGAAGTAACCTGGGATATGGTACACTACGATGTACAGCTTATTGGTGGTATTGCAATGCACCAAGGTAAAATTGCCGAGATGCAAACAGGTGAAGGAAAAACCCTTGTGGCTACCCTTCCTGTATACCTCAACGCACTTACCGGTAACGGTGTGCATTTGGTAACTGTAAACAACTACCTTGCACGTCGTGATAGCGCTTGGATGGGACCTTTATTTGAGTTTCACGGACTTTCGATAGATTGTATCGACAATCATCAACCAGGTTCTCCAGGGCGTAGACAAGCGTATTTAGCAGATATTACCTACGGAACCAACAACGAATTTGGTTTTGATTACCTCCGTGACAACATGTCGCACACTCCTGCCGATTTAGTTCAACGCGAACACAATTATGCCATTGTCGATGAGGTCGATTCTGTATTGATTGACGATGCGCGTACGCCGCTTATCATTTCTGGTCCAGTACCTCAAGGAGACCGACACGAGTTTAACGAACTAAAACCAAAAGTAGGAGATATCGTTGCTAAACAACGTCAATATCTTACTGGAGTTTTAGCAGAAGCTAAAAAATTAATTGCCGCTGGAGATACCAAAGAAGGTGGCTTCCAATTATTAAGAGTACACCGTGGACTTCCTAAAAACAAAGCTTTAATTAAGTTTTTAAGTGAAGAAGGGATTAAGCAATTATTGCAAAAAACCGAAAACCACTACATGCAAGATAACAACAGAGAGATGCCAAAAGTTGATGAGGCACTTTGGTTTGTTATCGATGAAAAGAACAATCAAATTGAACTTACCGATAAAGGAATCGAATACCTTTCTGGAGATACAGATTCTGAGTTCTTCGTAATGCCAGACATCGGTACAGAAATCGCTCAGATAGAAAATAAAAATCTTCCTGCTGAAGAAGAAGCCGAATTAAAAGAAGAGCTTTTCAAAGATTTCTCAGTAAAAAGCGAACGTATCCATACCATGAATCAGCTTTTAAAAGCCTATACGCTTTTTGAAAAAGATATCGAATATGTGGTAATGGACAACAAAGTTATGATTGTTGATGAGCAAACAGGTCGTATTATGGATGGCCGACGTTATTCTGACGGACTTCATCAAGCAATCGAGGCTAAAGAAAATGTAAAAATTGAAGCTGCTACGCAAACATTTGCTACGGTAACACTTCAAAATTATTTCAGAATGTATAAAAAACTTTCTGGAATGACGGGTACTGCAATTACTGAAGCTGGAGAGTTTTGGGAGATTTACAAATTGGACGTTATGGAAATTCCAACCAACCGCCCAATTGCTAGAAAAGACAAGCAAGACCTTATCTATAAAACCAAAAGAGAAAAATACAATGCCGTTATTGAAGACATTGTAAAATTGGTTGGCGAAGGTCGCCCAGTACTTGTAGGGACAACTTCTGTAGAAATCTCAGAATTACTTTCTAAAATGCTTTCTATCAGAAAAATACCTCACAATGTATTGAATGCTAAAATGCACAAAAAAGAGGCTGATATTGTTGCAGAAGCAGGACAACCTGGCGTGGTTACCATTGCAACCAATATGGCAGGACGTGGTACCGATATTAAACTTATCAAAGAAGTTAAAGATGCTGGCGGACTTGCAATTATTGGTACAGAACGTCACGATTCTCGACGTGTTGACCGCCAGTTAAGAGGTCGTGCTGGACGTCAAGGAGACCCAGGAAGTTCTCAGTTTTATGTTTCTTTAGAAGATAACTTAATGCGTCTTTTCGGTTCGGAAAGAGTTGCAAAAATGATGGACAGAATGGGACTTGAAGACGGAGAGGTTATTCAGCATTCCATGATGACAAAATCTATCGAGCGTGCTCAGAAAAAAGTTGAAGAAAACAACTTTGGTGTTCGTAAGCGTTTACTTGAATATGACGATGTAATGAACGCACAACGTGAGGTAGTTTACAAAAGAAGAAGACACGCCTTAGAAGGAGAGCGTTTAAAACTCGATATTGCCAACATGGTGTTCGACACTTGCGAGGCAATCGTTGAAAGCAACAAACTAGCGAGCGATTATAAAAACTTTGAATTTGAACTTATCAAAGTATTCTCGATTACTTCTCCGGTAACAGAAGAAGAATTCAAGAAAAAATCGGCTAGAGAAATTGTAGATATCGTTTACAAAACAGCACTCACTTATTATCAAAATAAAATTGAGCGCAATGCCAAAACAGCTTTCCCTGTTATCAAAAATGTTTATGAAAACGAAAGCAACAGATTTGAGCGTATTGTTGTGCCTTTTACAGATGGTATTAAAACTTTAAAAGTTGTCACCAATCTTAAAGATGCATACGACTCAGAAGGAAAAAAACTTATTGCCGATTTTGAGAAAAACATCACACTAGCTATTATTGACGATGCTTGGAAAACACATCTTCGTAAAATGGACGAGTTAAAACAATCTGTTCAATTGGCTGTACACGAACAAAAAGACCCGCTTTTAATTTATAAATTTGAAGCCTTCGAATTGTTTAAAGTGATGATTGACCAAGTAAACAGAGAGGTGATTTCTTTCTTATACAAAGGAGAACTTCCTACGGAAGATACCAACAACATCGAAGAAGCGAGAGAAGTGAAAAAGAAAGAAAACTTCCAAACTTCAAAAGAAGAAATTCCAAATAGCGATGAGTTGGCTGCACAAAACAGAGCTGCAGGGCAAACACAGCAAAGACCTCCTGTTACAGAAACCATTGTAAGAGATCGTCCAAAAATTGGAAGAAACGACAAGGTTACCATTAAAAATGTAATGACAGGAGTGAATAAAACGGTTAAATTTAAACAAGCCGAACCGCTTCTTAGTAAAGGAGAATGGGTACTTGTTGAAGAATAGCCTTTATTCAAAAAGATAATTAAAAGCGGTAGAATATAAATTTCTATCGCTTTTTTATTTGTACTGAAAACATTTACAGTGCGTTAAAATTAAGCTAAAACCTGTAAGATTATCAATGTAAATTCGACCAAAAAAACATAACCATGAGAACTATTTTTCTCAATCATAACATATTAATACTGATGAAACTTATACAATTAAACTTCTTATTTGCTTTTTTGCTTTTAGTAACAAGTTGTCAGTCTTCAACTAAAAAAGAAGCACCACTTGCAGAAGAAATTCCGGAAGTAACATTTACAAAACCTCCACAAGATTTATCAAAATACGAAACTGCCTATTTTGCTAGCGGTTGTTTTTGGTGTGTTGAAGCTGTATTCGAAAGTGTAAAAGGTGTAAAAGAGGCGGTCTCTGGATATTCTGGAGGTACCGAGAAAAACCCAAATTACAAACAAGTAGGTTCTGGACTAACAAGTCACGCAGAAGCTGTTGAGGTATATTACAATCCTGAAGAAGTATCGTTTGAAACTTTAGTTCGCGTATTTTTTGGTTCGCAAGACCCAACACAATACAACCGCCAAGGACCAGACAAAGGAGCACAATACCGCTCTATTGCATTTTATAAGAATGATAAGGAAAAAGAAATTATAGAACGCTATATTAAACAGTTAGAAGACGAAAAAATTTATAGCAAACCTATAGTTACACAAGTGGTTCCTTTTGAAAAGTTTTGGAAAGCTGAAGATTATCACCAAGATTATGAAAAAAGAAATCCTAACAATCCATACGTGCAAAATGTATCGATCCCTAGGTTACGTAAATTTCAGAAATTATATCCTGAGTTATTAAAAGACAGTACTCATTAATACTGACTTAGAAACAGTTTATTTTAAAGATACATCACTAAAAGTAGCAACAAGATTAATAGTTTTGTTGCTATTTTTTTGTCCGTAAAAACCATTTGCTACTTCACTTCCGTAGTGCTTCGATACATTTAACACCAATGCTTTTGGGTATTTCATCATGGAATTTGAAGCATTACTATAAAAATTAAAAGCAGTTTTTGGTAATGTTAATTGCGCTTCAGAATTGTCTAAAAGAATATTTAGTGTATTAAAATCATCAGCGATTCTTTCAATTGCTAAATTGCCAAAACTTCCTTCAACTAAAGCATCTCCAGAAAAATTTTGAATTGCAACGTTTGATGATTTGGAGGTAAGTTTAATACTATTCACTTGCTTAAGGGTAACTACATCAGTATAATTTACCATTAACTCTCCCTTGTTCCAATTATCGACTAAAACTGGCGAATACGATGCTTTTATAACCGACGCATCGCCATCAACATTAAAAGCATGCAACCTTGAATAAGACAAGGTTGCATTGATATTTGATGTATTTTCTGCCAGACTCACTTCCCCGTGACGGACGTCCATTTTTAATTTTACGCCTTTCGGAATTTTAATTTTAATCGTTTTCTTCACTTTCAAATTATCATTCCCTTCAGAATTAAAATAATACATTTGGTGACTTCCTGGAGCTGTACTAGTACGAATTTTAATCATTTCTCGGCGTGCTTCATTCATTGCTTTGCGAGCTTCTGTAGACGCTTTTCTCGCCTCTATTGAAGCCTCTCTAGCCTCCCGAGAAGCTTCCATTATTTCTTTTCGACTAAGTTGCCACTCTTTTTGTTGCGCTTTCACCTCTTTTTGCCAAGATTCCAAATTAGCTTTTACATCGTCATTAAAACTCTCGTTAAACTTCTTTTTCCATTCTTTTAAATATGCGTCACCATTTTTTTGATAAGCTTCGTAATCAAACGACATTTCATCAAAATTGAAAGGCAACGGTGGCATTGGTGGAACAGGTGCCATTACCACCAAAGAATCCATTGGAGGAAGCGGTGGCATTGGTGGTATTGGAGGCATCGGGATGGAATCTGGAAACGAAAAGTTAAAATTCTCATCATCAGAAATTACAACTACCCTATTTCCCGAAGTCCAACGAACACCATTGTTGGTAGTAATTCGCACTTTACTCGAATTCCCTTCAGCTTTAAAACCCCATGCTTTAAAATACTTTTCGGCTTCTTCTTTTGAAACATTTTCAATTTCAATAATTGCCTCCACCTCAACTTTGTCTTTATTCCAAGTATCAAAAGTTACATCGGCGTAGCTTGTATTTACTTCAACTACGGCATTTTTTTGCACATCAAAACTCTCTTTAAATGTTTTAGATTGCTTTTGCGCATACAACCCAAAAGCTATAAAAAACAGACACACACTTATACTAAATGGCTTGTTTTTCAAATTTTTCATGTTCAGTTTCTTTAAGTTCGTTAATCTTTTCTTTTAATCGATATAGTAACTGTAAACGCAATTGTAAGTTGTTTATAAGTGCATTGATTGTTTGGTTATTTGGTCCTACTTCATTGAGTTCGAGTGTAAGCTCTTTATAGGCATCATTCAACTCCGAAAGTCTGTTCATATATCCATCTAACAGCTTTTTATTCGCTTCGGTTAAATCGATATCGGCGAGTTCCAAATTAATATTTGCTACGTAAAAGTCTTCTACTTTTTTTAAATCTGGCGATATATCTCCGAGTGTAATTTTGGCTGTTTCTTCGGAACTGTTTTGCGTTGGCGTTGCAACAACAGCATTAGTTTCAACTTCCGTGTTTGTATTGAAATAAACGCTTATTCCCACTCCAAAAACCACAGCAATCACAGCAGCAACTTTCCATAACAGGTAAGTATTCTTTTGTTTTTTCTGCGGAAGTTTTTCATCCAAAAGTGTTGCAAATCGATCTCGATGTCCTTTTGGCAATTGAAACGCCGAATCGTCTTTGCTAGCTTGTAATAACTCTTTAATATCCTTCGCCATAATTTAATTCTTTTAAAAGCCCTTTTAACTTTTGTTTCCCACGCAATAAATTGGTTCGGGAAGTTGCATTGTTAATTCCTAAAATCTGAGAAATCTCGTCGTGGTCATACCCTTCAATCAAGTATAACATCAATACATATTTATATTTATCAGAAAGTGTCTCAATAACATTTTTTATAACCGCTACATCAATGGTTTCATTAATTTCCCAAGTATCGTCGTCTTTCAGCAAAGACATATTTTCATTAATCGCTACCACTTCTTGATGCTTCGATTTTAAAAAATCTAAACACTTATTAATTACAATACGTTTTAACCACGCTCCAAAAGTAACTTCTGCCTTAAATTGATTTAATTTCTGAAACGCTTTGATAAATGCTTCTTGCATGACATCTTGCGCGTCGTCGGTGTTTTTAACATATCGCATAGCAACACAAAACATTCCGTCGCAATATTTGTCGTAAAGTTGCATTTGCGACTTCCGATCGTTGTTTTTGCACTTCTCAATTAAATCGATTTCAAGCATGCCGGCTTGTTACTTTTAGTTGGTATTAGTTACTATTCATCTTAAAGACGATACGAAAAATGAAACGTTTCATTTTTTAAAAAAAATCTGTAAAAACAGTCGTATTTTATAACAGAAATACGTGCATTGGCTATGCTAATTTGTATTTTAGCCACTGCTACTAAGTTAGATTTTTATTATAGAAAGACGCCGATAAAATTTAAGTAAATGAAAAAATACAGTATTGAAAATAAATATATAAAACTTATTACTTTAGACTACGGAGCAACCGTACATCAACTCATTACAAAAGACAAAAACGGAGACGATGTGAATGTTGTAATGGGATTTGAAAACCTTGAAGATTACCGTAACAATTCGGGATATATTGGGGCTTCGGTAGGTAGATTTGCAGGGCGAATTAGAAAAGAAGGTTACCATATTAACAACAACCATTATGATGTTTACACCGAAAATAATGTACATCTACACGGTGGAAAAGAAGGGTTTTCGTTTAAAAAATGGACGCTCGAGAGCATTGAAAACGGTGAAGAACCAAGTATAAAATTTTCTTATTTAAGTCCAGATAAAGAAGAAGGATACCCTGGAAACCTAAAAGTTTTGGTTACTTACAAATTGGTTGAAAATCAGTTTATAATTATTTACGAAGCCACTACAGACCAAGATACCATTGTGAATTTAACCAATCATAATTATTACAACCTCAACGGAAATGGCACAATTCTGAACCACGAATTACAAATTAATGCTGAACATATTTTAAGTAAAGATGCAGATGCAATCCCAACGGGAGATTTTACTTCAGTAGAAAACTCGCATTTCGATTTTAGAACAACAAGAGAGATTGGAAGTACTTTTGAATTTAAAGGAATTGACGATACTTATGTTTTAAAAGAAAACAATCCGCTTGCTATTTTACACAGCAAACAAACGGGAATCGAAATGGAGGTGGCGTCTAACCAACCTGGAGTTGTAATTTACACTCCCGAGAAAATGAACGAAGACATATTACTTAACAAACCGCTTGAAACATACCCAAGCATTTGTTTTGAAACCGAGAAGTTTTCAGACGCTCCAAACCACCCACACTTCCCTTCCACTCATTTAAAAAAAGGGGATGTTTACAAAAACGAAACTACTTTTACATTCCGTATAAAATAACAACAAACAAAAAGCCTCAACAATGTTGAGGCTTTTTGTTTTGTACATTGGTATTGATTACACCATTAAGTTAAGCGTCACATCAATATTATCTTCTGTAGCTCTAGAATAAGGACAAACTTCATGCGCTGCATTAACAAGTTCCTCCCCTACTTCTTGGTCAATTCCTGGTAAGGTAACATCCAAAATTACATCCAATAAAAAACCTCCTAGCTCTTCGTCTTTTCCAATTCCTACAGTAGCTGCAACGTCAAAATCGGTTCCGATATCAACTTTCTTTTCGCGTGCTACATGTTGTAAGGCACTACCAAAACACGCAGCGTATCCTGCAGCAAACAATTGCTCTGGGTTTGTAAATGCGCCTCCGTTACCTCCCAATTCCTTCGGAAGTTCTAATTTCATATCTATTACTCCATCGTCACTCTTTACATGTCCTGCTCTACCGCCAGTGGCTGTTGCACTCGCTTTGTATAATGCTTTCATTTGTTTGTTTTTTTAAATTCTCTCTAATATACTTTTAATAACACATATTATCATAATTTTAGTTATTAAATTTGTTTTAAAATTTATTGGCTTGCCAACCAAAAAAACACATCCAACTACACAAAATAAACAAGAAGGTATTTCTAAAACTGAAATAACCAATGCAAATGCCATTTCAAATTTTAAAGAAAAACGCAAAAGAAATATTTCTGCTGAAAGTCTTGCAAAAGCTATTATTGACGGAGACATTGTAGCGCTCAGTCAGGCTATCACCTTAATTGAAAGTTCAAACCCAACACATACCGAAAAGGCAAACCAAATTTTATCGTTGTGTTTACCCCACGCCAATAATTCTATTCGTGTTGGAATTACAGGTGTACCTGGCGTTGGAAAAAGCACCTTTATAGAAGCGCTCGGAACCCACATTGCCTCCGAAGAAAATAAAGTTGCTGTGTTGGCTGTCGACCCGAGTAGTTCGATTTCGCAAGGAAGTATTTTAGGCGATAAAACTCGTATGGAGAATTTGGTAAAAAACAAGCATGTTTACATTAGACCCTCGGCAGCTGGAAATTCTTTGGGTGGTGTTGCTCGAAAAACTCGCGAGACTATTATTTTATGTGAAGCCTGTGGTTTTAAAACTATTTTGGTAGAAACTGTTGGTGTTGGTCAAAGTGAAACTGCAGTGCACAGTATGGTTGATTTCTTTTTACTGCTGAAACTTTCTGGTGCTGGAGATGAATTGCAAGGCATTAAAAGAGGAATTATTGAACTAGCGGATGCTATTGTAATCAATAAAGCCGATGGCGATAATCTTCAGAAGGCTAAAATTGCAAAAACTGAATTTTCGCGAGCGCTTCATTTGTACCCTCCAAAAGCTAACAATTGGAAGCCTCAGGTGTTGCTAACTTCAGCAATAGAAAACAAAGGAATTGACAAAGCGTGGGAGCTTATTCTATCGTATATCAAAACTTCAAAAGAGCAGGATACCTTCCGCAGTAAAAGAATATCGCAGAATAAATTTTGGTTGTACCAAACCATTGATGAAAACCTAAAATCAACGTTTTATCAAAATTCAAAAATAGCTAAAGAACTAGCGCTGCAAATCGAAGCTATCGAACAAAATAAAACTACGCCTTTTGCTGCTGCTCAATATTTACTTGGTTTGTTATGATAATGGCGCTAAATAGCTACATTTGCAAATAGTTTGTAAAAAGCAAACCATAATAGTTTTTAATATATGAGTTACGAGTTTACGATAATTGTGCCTGTTTACAACGAGGAAGACAACCTAGAAAGGGTTGAAAAAGAGTTTAATAAATACTTTGAGATTGCTGCAAAACCTACCAAAGTTCTTTTTGTAAATGATGGTTCTAAAGACAAAAGTCAGGAACTTATTGAAACTATTTGTAAGCGTTCTCCAAACTTCGAGTATATTTCTTTTTTAGAAAACCGAGGATTGAGTGCTGCTATTAAAGCTGGATTTGATCATGTGGAAACTCCGCTTTTGGGGTATATCGACTCCGATTTACAAACAGCTCCAGAAGATTTCAACCTCTTACTTGAGCATATCGAAGCATACGATTTGGTAACTGGAGTACGTGCCAACAGAAAAGATTCGTTTGTAAAGAATATGTCTTCTACCATTGCAAACGGAATTAGACGTGCTTTTACACACGACGGAATGGACGACACCGGTTGCCCATTAAAGGTTATAAAAACTGATTATGCCAAACGAATTCCTATGTTTAAAGGCTTACACCGTTTTTTACCTGCCATGATTTTATTGCAAGAAGGAAAAATTATTCAAATTCCTGTACAGCATTTTCCTCGAATTGCAGGAACAGCAAAATTTGGGTTTTGGAACCGACTTATTGGTCCGCTTCAAGATTGTTTTGCCTATTTATGGATGAAGAAAAAATATATTAATTACACCATTGCTAAAAAAGGATAAATGGCAAATTGGGCAATATATTCCATTGGTTTTTTGGCACAAATACTTTTCTCTGGAAGATTAATTTACCAATGGATAAGCTCCGAGAAAAGCAAAAAAGTATTAACCCCATCTTTGTTTTGGAAGCTTAGTTTATTTGCTTCCTTTTTACTTTTTGTATACGGTTGGCTTCGCGACGACTTTGCAATAATGCTTGGGCAAATACTTACCTATTTTATATACATTAGAAACCTACAATTACAAGGAGAATGGCAAAAAGCACCCTTGTTATTACGCATTTTTTTATTTGTATTTCCAATCATCATTGTTGTGTATGGATACAATAATAATGTGTACGATATAGACGACCTTTTTAAAAACGAAAACATTCCGTTTTGGTTGTTAATTCTAGGTATTGTAGCGCAGGTATTGTTTACGTTTCGTTTTATTTACCAGTGGTTATATTCAGAAAAAAGAAAAGAATCTACACTACCCGCAGGCTTTTGGTTATTAAGTTTAATAGGTGCTTTGTTGATTTTAAGCTATGCTATTTTCAGGAAAGACCCTGTTTTGTTGGTTGGACATTCTTTAGGGACAATTATTTATGCGCGAAATTTATTTATTTTAAAAAAGCAACATGATTGAGTTTATCGAAAAACACCC
The DNA here is from genome assembly GCF_038433465.1 of Joostella sp. CR20. Taxonomy (NCBI): domain Bacteria; kingdom Pseudomonadati; phylum Bacteroidota; class Flavobacteriia; order Flavobacteriales; family Flavobacteriaceae; genus Joostella; species Joostella sp. CR20. The sequence goes on from NZ_JAESVF010000003.1 coordinate 234,964, forward strand.
TGTAAAAAGTTTTCTGCTTGTTTGTGCAGCTATATTTTTAGCTAATCTCGATGTTATTTATGTTAACATTATGGAAGCTAGAAATTTTGTAACCGCTCGAGAGATGCTCGTAAATCAAAATTGGATTCTTACCACCATGAACGATTTTCCGAGGTATGAAAAACCGCCTTTACCAACATGGTTAACTGCCATTAGCGCAGCTTTATTTGGGGTTCACAACTTATTTGGTCTCCGATTACCTGCAGCATTAGTTGCCATTTTATTGGTATATTTTACCTATAAAATATCAATGCTACTTTTCAGCAATAAAAAACTAAGCTTTTACACGGCGCTTATTCTTCCAACGTCATTCTATATTATTTTTTCTGGAAGAAATGGACAATGGGATATTTTCACGCACAGTTTTATGGTTGTAAGTATTTATTACACGCTAAAAATGCTGAAAGAAAATAATAAGTTGTGGTTCAATACCATAATTGCTGGCGTATTTTTTGGAGCTTCTTTTTTAAGTAAAGGTCCAGTTTCGTTATACGCATTATGGCTTCCATTTTTAATTGCAGTTGGAGTTGCATACCGAAAAGATGTAAAACGAAATCGTATTTTACCTTTTATTTTAACCCTTGTAATCGGACTCATAATCGGTGGTTCGTGGTTTGTTTATGTACGTTACGCCGATCCAAAATCGTTTTTAGATATCGCCACAGAAGAAGCCGCAAATTGGACAAGCTACAATGTTAGACCATTTTATTATTACTGGAGTTTTTTCACACAAAGTGGCATCTGGACAATCCCTGCTTTTGTTGCATTATTATTTCCGTATTTAAAAAATAAAGTGAGTAATAAACAAGGCTACATTTTCACTTTCACTTGGACTATTGCCGCAGTTGTTTTACTATCTATCATTCCTGAAAAAAAATCGAGATACTTATTACCAGTTCTCATTCCGATGGCTCTAAACACCGCTTTTTATATCGAATACATTACTAATAATTTTAAAACTTTCACCAAGGGAGAAAAAGCTCCTGTGTATTTTAACTTTGGACTTATAGCACTTATTGGGATTGTATTTCCTGTTGGCGGTTTTATCTTCTTAAAAGACAAATTAGATGGGTATTATTTAAGTTTTATACTGATTTCCGTAGCGCTTTTTGCTATTGTTTTTTTTATGTTTTATTTTCTTCGGAAGAAACAGCTTGAAAATGTATTTTACTTAACCATTGCTTTTATCATGGCTGTTATGGTTTTTGGTTTTCCGTTAGCGAATACTTTTAACAAAAATGAAAATTTTAACAATATTGACAAGCTTCAAACTTCATTAAAATTATATTCACTTGGCGAGCCAGCTCCAGAAATGATTTGGCATTTGGGCCATGCAGCTCCAGAAATAGAACATCATAAGGTTATTAATTTCCCTTCGGAAAATGAATTCGGAATTTTAACCAACCATGAAAACGAAGAAAAATTAAACCGTATCTTTGGCAAAACACATCAGATAGAATTTGTGGAAACTTTTGACATTAACTACACTGCAAATCCATCTGACAAAGCATACAAAAACAGACTTACGAGCAATTATTATATCATCAAAAAAAAAATAACAAATGAGTATTAACAAAACCGAAAAATTGGGCTACGCCTTTTTAGCCGTTGTTTTTATTTTCAGTTTGTATTTAGGCTTTACAAACGTCGATTACTTTAATAATGTTTTTACTGCAGAAGATAAAACTGTAGAAACTGGTACCGCTATTATGCTACTTTGCGTTAGTTTACTTTGTTTTTACCGACTGTTTAGCATTAGTAAAGGAAAATCGACTACTTGGAAGATAGGTGTTTTACTTTTTGCTATTCTTTTCTTTTTTGGCGCTGGTGAAGAAATTTCGTGGGGACAACGTATTTTCGGCATCGAATCGGGAGAGTATTTTTTACAAAACAACGCACAAAAAGAAACCAATTTACACAACTTAGTGGTTGGAGGTAAAAAGGTAAATAAAATAATTTTTAGTCAGTTACTAATGGTTGCAATGGTTATTTATTTAATTGCACTACCAATTATGTATCGAAAAATGGAATGGGTTAAAAATCTAGCAGATAATTTTGCAGTGCCTGTTGTAAAGTGGCATCAAACAATAGCTTTTATAATTTCTACTATTTTGGTGGCTATTATTCCTGCGGATAGAAAATGGGAAGTGTACGAACTAGCCTTCGGAATTATATTCTTTTTGATATTTTTATATCCATTAAATGGATACCTTTTCAATAAAAAATAAGATTGTCCGCAATCTGTCATAATGCACTGTCACCTCGAGCGAAGTCGAGAGATCATTTGACATAACAGCTTTAAATAGGGTCTCGACTCCGCCTGTCTGCCGACAAAGGCAGGCTCGACCTGACATTTTAATCTTGGTGTGGTATATTACGGATATTCAATTAAAAAACAAAGGCTAGTAAATTTACTAGCCTTTGTTTTTGGAAACAGATTTATCATGCTACTTTAAAAAATCTTTTTCTTGATATGCTGGGTTTGGATACTTGTAAAATCCTTCTCCTGTAGATGTTCCTAATTTTCCTTTATCGATAAAGTTCTCCTGTAAATAATCTGCCAAGTCTAATAACTCTTGGTTTTTACTAACTTCACCATTCATTTTAATAATATTATACGCCGTTTTAATTCCAATAATATCTAAAATTGCTATCGGTCCAAGTGGCGCTCCTGTTCCAACCATCCATGTTTTGTCAATACTTTCATGATCGGTAATATTTTTAGAAACCAAATTCGCAGCCGACGTAAATAACGGCACCAATAATGTGTTTAAAATATACCCTGGTTGTTCTTTTTGCAACGGAATAATAACCATTCCTAATGCTTTGGCAAAATCTACAATTTCATCATAGATTTTTGGGTCGGTTCCTGGGTGTCCCATAACCTCCGCCGTATTATGAATCCAAATTAAATTGGCAAAGTGTAAGTTTAAAAATCGAGTTGGTCTTCCCGTTGCCTCAGCAAATGTACTTGGAACCAAAGTTGATGAATTTGAAACAAATATTGTTTTCTCTGGAGCAACTTTTGAGAGCTTCTCGTAAAATTCTAATTTAATATTTACATTTTCAGGAACCGCTTCAACCAATAAATCGGCATCTGCTACCGATGCTGCTAAATCAGAAGTATAACTTAAATTGCTATACGTTTGATCTAGCTGCTCATCAGTTGCGTTAATGTCTTTTTTATAAGATTCTCTTAAATTATTAAATTTAGCTTTTGCTCTTTCAATTACCTCATCGTTTATGTCGTAAATAATTACTTTAAAACCTTTAAAGGCTGCTTGAAAAGCAATTTGATAACCTAACACACCACTTCCTGCTACTGTAACATTTTTTATGTCCATAATTCAAATTTATATATTTCATTACTATTTAATTTATGGTGTATTGTGGTGGTTTTTGATATATCTTTTTGTTAACGTCTTCCGCCTCCGTAAACGTCTATTCCCATACTAGGAACTACTCTTGGGCCGTGAGAACCCCAAACTACGTCTACTCCAGCGTGACTAGAAATGTGCGCATTTGCACACGATGTAATTGTAACGACGCTAATTATCATTACTATAATTGCAATAAACTTATATCTTTTTTTCATCTGTAATATTTTAAAAGTCAGATTGAATATTTATATTTTAACTCTAATTGTATCGTTTTTATTTCTGAAAAAAGCTACTATTTAGTATAGTTTTGTATACAAACAGTTGCTCCGTGCGGGTCTTCAAAAACTATAATTGTTCCTTGTCTAACATTAACATCTGGCTTGATATACACATGAGCATCGGTTTGCTGAAGCTTTGTATAAGTCCCGTTAATATCAGATATTTTGATGTAAGGAACCCATTGTGAAGTTGCTCCTTCTAACGGATTTTTCATCATTCCGGCTACACTTTCGTCATTACTATTTTTAAATACCCAATAAAGTCGGTTATCATCTTTTGTTAAGGTAGCATCTAACTGAAGTACCTTAGTGTAAAAATTAATACTCGTATCTACATCTGAACTCCATAATTCTTCCCAAATCCATTTTCCTTCAGTATTTTCTAATAACGACATTGCAGGATTGGCAGTTTGGATAAATGAAAACTTCTCTCCCAATGGTCCTTCTAAAATTGCTTGTTCTCCAACATATTGACCAATCGTAAACTTATCGATAATCACACGTCCGCCTTGTGCTTTAAAATTTTTAATCGATGCGTCGATATCGCTTGTTTTTACGGAAGCAATCCATGTAGAAGCATCGGCATTTTTAATTTCAATCATACTGCCAATTGGCTTCCCATTGTTACTGATAATACTTAGGTTTTGTCCGTTTAAACTGATGTCTTTAAATGTCCAATTACAAATTTTGGCATAAAAAGTTTTGGAAGCCTCAATGTTTGGAGTTACCAAATTGTACCAAACAATTCCGCCATAATTTTGCACCGCACTTGGTTGATTTTCATAAAAATCTTTGGCTGTTACCGCATGTACCATCGTTAGGGCAAGCATGCAAATACAAATAATTTTTTTAGTCATAAATTCAATTTTAATTAAATTTTGTTTTGTTTTTTTTCCACAAGGAAAATGTTTTCAGTATACAACTGAACTAAAAGCAATACATGTCATAGCATATAGCTACACCAAGTGCATTGCTTTATTTTTTAAGTTTGTTTGAATGATTATTATTTCTAAGAGGAAAGAGGGAATTCTTGTATAAAGGTACTGAATTTTATTCATCTAAACTCTTAAATTTTTTAATTGCTTCGTTTGGAGGCAAAATATTATACCCCTCCCAAAAAGACGCATCGTAATTAGGTAAATAGGTTGGAATGATATTTGGCTCTGGAGTAAAGTTTTCAAAAGTTTCCTCCGATAAATTTTCAGTATTAAAAACTACCAACTCATTTTTTATTACATTCTCTAACGTAAAATCTACATGTGTAGCCACTTCGTTTTGCTTGCGTCGCCCTTTTACATTTTTATTCTTTTCGATGATGGACAACGGTCTATCAAAACCTATTTTCTCGGCGCTTGTTTCTTCTACATATTTAAGGCTGTATTTACCTCTTGCATTTTTTTCATACAGAAAAGTGCCTTTTAAAAGATAATCGAGGTAGGAAATCCCAAAAAGGTTTACTTTTTTTAAGGGTTTTACATTTTCATAATCCAACCGAATCACTGCAAAATCGTCGGCATTTACATACATAACTCCTTTAAAATCGGCACCGCCACTTGGTTGAAAACTTATTTTATACACCAAGTTTCTGTTTACATACACAACATCGTCTAGATTAAAATCGTACTTTCTATCTTTGTGAATAAAGTTTAAATCGCTATCCTCGTAAACAAAGTTTTTACGAAGTACATTTTGTAAATAGCCTGTTCTGTATTTCAAAAAATTTTCTTTGCGTTTTTGTTCTTTTTCCTGCTGATGTGCTACCAACGTATCTAAAGATTCATCTTCAAAGAATGACGAATCTATATCGGATTTGGCGCCTATAATTCCCGATTTAATTTTAAAATACGAATCGCGTTTTACGTGCTTTCGCATGATGCGTTGCAACTTTTCTTCCACTCCTTTAAAAGACAGTTCGTTATTTTTATCATACAACTCGGAAGCTCTTACAATAGCCAATTTTAATTGCTGATTTTCTTCTTCCAATTTCACATACATATCTGCCAAAATTTCGGTATGATACGACGATTTATTGGGCAGTGCGCTCAAAATACTGTCGGTAAATTGCTGATTAATTTCTGGAATAGAACTCTCCTTAATCTTTACATTTTTATCCAACACATTGGTATAATCAGACGTTCTAAAAAACATGCGTTGCTCCACAAAATCGGTATCGTAATTTTTGTTTAAACTATCCTGCACTTTTTCAATAATTTCGTCAACTGTGTACGTTTTATTCAGTACAATTACTTCATCTAGTTCTATTTCGTTTACTTCCAAAGCAATTACTTCCGCAGAAAAATTTAACGCCGAGAAATGTTTTTCTTTAAACCCCAAACAACTTATAAAAATCGAATCGGTGGGCTTAAAATCTTGGTCGACATTCAAAACAAAATCTCCAGTTTCTGTTGAAATCACTCCATTTTCATTGTTTAAAGAAACCGTGGCAAACGGAATTGGCTCTTTGGAAACCGAATCTATAATTTTCCCTTCAAAAGTATGTTGCGAAAACAGCGACATTGAACTTAAATAACAAAATAAAAAAAAGTATAAGTGCTTCATAAAGTATTGTTTAAAGTCGAAAATAAGCGATAAATAAAATGTAAAAACTGATTTTAGGTTTTTGTTAAGGATGTTTTGAAGAAATTTTAACAGAATGAAGGGTTTCATGATCAACCTCAATTCATTAAAAATGAAACTTTAAATCTTTTTCTTTTTATAATGTTTTCATTTTTGTCTTGACACAAAAACGAAACAAAAAAGTCAAGACTGATTTAAAAAGCATGAAAAAATCTACGGAAACAACCGCCACAGATAAAAAGAACTCGCTTCGCTCAAACAACTTTTTATCTTTCTCCCATTACTGCTTCCTTGATTTCCAAAACTTTTTAAATAGGTCGGTTTGGATTTCTACCATAAATTAACCAACCAACTATCACGATTTTAATTGGTTTGTGATGAAGTGTCCAAAAACTTAAAAAAATTTACCCTTTAGAAAGTTATTCCGTAACTTCGTAACCGCAAAATTTTAGATAAACAAAAAATCTACGATATGAGTAAATACGATGTAATCGTTTTAGGTAGTGGTCCTGGTGGCTACGTTACTGCCATTCGCGCATCGCAACTCGGTTTTAAAACTGCTGTTGTTGAAAAAGAGAACCTTGGAGGTGTATGTTTAAACTGGGGGTGTATCCCAACGAAAGCCCTTTTAAAATCGGCTCAAGTATTTGAATACTTAAAACATGCTGACGATTACGGTATCAAGGTAAAAGATGTTGATAAGGATTTTGACGCTGTTGTAAAGAGAAGTCGAAATGTTGCTGAAGGAATGAGCAAAGGTGTTCAGTTCTTGATGAAGAAAAATAAAATTGATGTACTTGAAGGATTTGGAACTTTAAAATCTGGAAAGAAAATCGATGTAAAAGATAAAGACGGAAAAACTACCGAGTATAGTGCCGACCACATTATTATTGCTACAGGAGCACGCTCTAGAGAATTACCAAGTCTTCCTCAAGATGGTAAAAAAGTAATTGGTTACCGCGAGGCGATGACGCTCCCTAAGCAACCAAAGAAAATGATTGTTGTAGGTTCTGGAGCTATCGGGATTGAGTTTGCTTACTTCTACAACTCTATGGGAACCGAAGTTACTGTAGTAGAATACCTACCAAACATTGTTCCTGTTGAAGATGAAGACGTTTCTAAACAATTAGAGCGTAGCTTTAAAAAAGCAGGTGTAAAAATTAAAACTTCGGCAGAAGTTACCAAAGTTGATACTTCTGGAAGTGGCGTAAAAGCTACTATTAAAACTAGCAAAGGTGAAGAAGTTTTAGAAGCAGACATAGTTTTATCGGCTGTAGGAATTAAAACTAACATTGAGAACATTGGTTTAGAAAATGTTGGAATTGCTACCGACCGCGATAAAATATTGGTAAACGATTACTACCAAACAAACATACCTGGTTATTACGCTATTGGAGATGTTACACCTGGTCAAGCTTTAGCGCACGTTGCTTCTGCGGAAGGAATTTTATGTGTTGAAAAAATTGCAGGAATGCATGTAGAGCCTTTAGATTACGGAAACATTCCAGGATGTACATACGCAATGCCAGAAATTGCATCGGTTGGTCTTACAGAAAAGCAAGCCAAAGAAAAAGGATACGAACTTAAAGTTGGTAAATTCCCATTTTCTGCTAGTGGTAAAGCAAAAGCTGGAGGAAATGCAGACGGTTTTGTTAAAGTTATTTTTGACGCAAAATACGGTGAGTGGCTTGGTTGCCATATGATTGGCGCTGGTGTTACCGATATGATTGCTGAAGCTGTAGTTGCTAGAAAATTAGAAACTACTGGGCACGAAATTTTAAAAGCAGTGCATCCGCATCCAACAATGAGTGAAGCTGTTATGGAAGCAGTTGCTGAAGCATACGGAGAGGTAATTCACTTATAAGAATACTCTTTAAACAATATAAAAACGGTGTTTACAAAATAGTAAACACCGTTTTTTTTGACAATAATCTAAATTTTTTCTTCAAAACACATTTCCGAAGTCATTTCAAAAATGTTAAATTATTTTTATAAAAGTCTGAATGACAACAACCTCCATCCTTTACCTTAAAAAATAGACTACTTTCTTTGTGTTTGTAGATTTTATTCTACATATATTTGCATCCGAATTTAAAAAATATTGAACATGAAGAAATTATTTTTTATCGCTGTAGCGGCACTAGGATTTGCAACTACAACATATGCACAAGAAATTAGTTATGGTGTGAAAGGTGGTACAAACTTTTCAAACTTAAGTGGAGACAATGGCGGAATTGACAACTACCGTGTTGGTCTTTACGGAGGTGTTTTTGCTGAATTTGGATTAACAGACAGAATCTCTATTCAACCAGAGGTTTTATATTCTTCTCAAGGAGCACACGAAACATTCAAAACTTTTGATGCTGCAGGTGTTACATCTGAAGAATACACAATGAGATTGGAGTACTTAAATGTACCTGTTATGTTTAAATACGAAATCTACAACGGATTAAATGTACAAGTTGGTCCACAAATTGGTTTCTTATTAAATGCAGAGCAAAGAGTTGAAGCTGGTAACAACGGTTATACAGTATACGACGAAACTGTAAACATTAACGAATATATTACCGATGTAAACTTTGGAGTAAACTTTGGTTTAGGATATGAGTTTAATAACGGACTTTTCTTTGACGGGCGTTACAACCTTGGGGTAACAAATATTGCTCAAGAAGATAATCTTCCTTCTGGAACTGAGTTTAAAAACCATACATTCCAAGTTGGAGTTGGATACAAGTTTTAAAAAATCTATAAACTTTTCATTTACTTAATTATCGTTTTCATTTATAGATTTTATTCCATGCCTCGTAATTTTTACGAGGCATTTTTTATTATTTTATTTTTCTACGGAACCAACAAATCGCAATACCAAAAAGCGGTATCCCACTGTTGACTATCAGCGTCTTTGAAGCATTGGTCTTCACTATCATCTGTAGGCTTGTACTGTTTTAATACCTTCTCTCCTAGTTTAAAATCTACTGGAGAATTGAAGATAGGACCATCAAAAACAAAAGTATGGAACTCTCCATTCTCTCCGCAAGGGTCTACACCTTCAGGTAAATCGGATAAAAATTGTTTGTCTAAAATTCTTCCCACAAACGATTCGCCCAACAACTTTGCATTCACACACACCGTTATTGCTTTAAATCCTAAATCGATAAATTCTAACAACAACTCTTTTGTGTCTTGCTTCCAAAGGGGAAATTCGGCTTTAATGCCTACTTCTCTTAACCTTTCTACTCGATACGCTTTTAAATCTTCTAAAAAAATATCTCCAAAAACAGTATGTGTATAACCTTCCGCTTTTAGAGTTTGTATTGTTTTTTTCATAGCATCGTCATAGGCAGACATCGAAACATTTCCAGAAAGCGCTATTGTTTTTAACGGAATCCCGATACACTAAGCTTGTTTGAAAAGTAGTTCATTTCGAAGTCCGTGCATCGAAACTCTATCTAAATCTGTGTTTATGGTGGTTACCAAACTTTGGATTGTAAACTCATTTTGCGATAACATTTTGTACAAAGCCAACGCACTGTCTTTTCCTGTACTCCAGTTAAAATATGTTTTATGAGGCATAGTTAGATGGTAGTTGATAGTTGATAAAACTATTAAAAATTAAAAGATTGAAAGATTTAAAAATTATGCAATTCAGCACATTAACAATTGTTTATCTTTAATCCGTTTCCACAATTCTTCTGCTGTTACCTCGAGCCTGCCTTTGTCAGCAAATAGGCGGAGTAGAAAGGGTATGATTAAATAGTTAAACTAAATGTGATATCTCGACTTCGCCTCGATATGACAAAAATCAACTTAACAGTTAAACAATTCAACGATTACACAATAATACTATAAAAAACTCTGAACTGCTAAGTCATAGCTTTGCATACCAAAACCCAAAATAACACCTTTTGCATTTAGAGAAATATACGACTGATGACGAAAGGCTTCTCTACCAAAAGTGTTAGAAATATGCACCTCAACAACAGGCGTAGTAATCCCTTTTATGGCATCTCCAATACCGATAGATGTATGCGTATAAGCACCCGCATTAAGAATAATACCATCGTAATCAAACCCTACTTCATGTAATTTGTTTATCAATTCGCCTTCTACATTAGATTGGTAATATTCAATTGAAATATCTTTAAATTTCTGCTGAAGTAATTGTAAATAATCTTCAAATGTTTGCGAACCGTATATTTCTGGTTCACGTTTTCCTAGCAAATTTAAATTTGGTCCGTTTATGATGATTAGTCGCATAGTATTATTTTCAGTAAAAGTAAAAAATTAATCATAAAAAAACGGGAGCAATTACTCCCGTTCATTTTATACTAATAATCTGTTCAATTAAAAGAAGTATCCAACAGATAATTGAAATACTCCGTTTTTAACATCCCCATCACCTTCTTCATAATCTGCTATGTTTGTTAAACCTAAATTGTAACGACCATCAAAGAAAAGTCCATTTTTTAGTTGATAACCTAGACCAAAATTCAAACCAAAGTCAAGAGTTTTAAAATTATCTTTAATATCTTCACTAGCAGAGAAATCTCCTGTTTCTGCTTCGCTTTCTGCCTTCAATAGAAATCCTATTTGCGGTCCTGCCTGAATACTAAAACCATCAGCGACATAATATTTTGCCATTAATGGAATATTTAAATTATTAAACTTAGCGACTAAGTCAATATCTCCAGATAATAAATCACTATAATCTGAAGCATCTTCTTCTCCCTTAGCTCCCTGAGCAGAATACATGATTTCTGGTTGGATTGAAAATTTTTCAGAAATTGGAAATTCAGCAACAGCTCCAAAATGAATTGAAGTCCTGCTATCTAAATCCTCAACTTCATCCCCTCTTAAATTTGCAAAGTTTAGACCTGCCTTAGCTCCAAATTTAAAATCTTGAGCATTAGAAACACATACAAATGCTATTAAAGCAAATACGGTAATCACATAATTTTTTTTCATGATTAATAAAATTTTACTGTTTGGTTTAACTAATATATAAATTTCAAACCTAAACAAAGTAAATAATCTATAAAAATATAGTTTATTTACATAAATATAAATACAATCAGTTTTTCAGTAACTTTACACCATGAAATGGAGCCATGCACTAGTAGATTATCAAAATTATTTAAAAATAGAAAGAGGACTTTCTAAAAATTCTATTGAAAATTACAGCTTAGATGTGCAGAAGCTCACACTTTTTTTGGAAGCTCATCAAATAGAAACTTCGCCCTTAAAAGTAACTTCAGAAACTATACAAGACTTTATTTATACAACTGCAAAAAGTATCAATGCGCGTTCGCAAGCGCGGCTAATTTCAGGACTGAAAAGTTTTTTTAACTATTTGGTTTTTGAAGATTATCGAGCCGACAATCCTATGGAATTAATTGAAGCGCCAAAAATTGGTCGCAAACTTCCAGATACACTTGCCCTCGAAGAAATTGACGAAATCATTGCGAGTATCGACCTTAGTACTCCCGAAGGAGAACGTAACCGTACAATGCTCGAAACGCTGTATAGTTGCGGACTACGGGTTTCTGAACTTGTAAATCTTAAAATATCAGACCTTTTTTTTGATGAAGGTTTTATTAAGGTGACAGGAAAAGGTGACAAACAACGTTTTGTTCCGATAGCACCTGCCACCATTAAATATATCAACATCTATATTACTGAAATTAGAGTTCACGTACCAACTCAAAAAGGCTTTGAAGATTTTGTTTTTTTAAATCGACGCGGAAAAAACCTCACGCGTGCCATGATTTTCACGGTTATTAAAAGAGCTACCGAAGTGGCAGGAATCAAAAAAAATATCAGTCCGCATACCTTCAGGCATTCTTTCGCTACGCACCTTTTACAAAGAGGTGCCGACCTTCGCGCCATTCAACAAATGTTGGGCCATGAAAGCATTACTACTACAGAAGTTTATATGCATTTAAACCGAAACGACTTAGCAGCAACAATACAGACGCATCATCCGAGAAAAGATTTTTAACTTTTTGTTATCGTAAAATCTACAATTAAATTGAGAACTTTATAGTTGCATATACGTGCAATGATAAGTTTTTGAAATTAATTAAGTTGAAATAATTTTCACGTTTAGATAGATTCTTCTGTCATAAATAGTGAAAGTTAACCGACTTGTTATAACCAAATAAAAAGATACAGATGAAATTTTACACATTACAAAACAAACAAAAGCTTCCAGCCATCGGTTTAGGAACTTGGAAATCTGACACCGGAAAAGTTGGAGAAGCAGTTTTAGAAGCCATCAAAGCTGGTTATAGACATATTGATTGTGCTTCGGTTTACGGCAATGAAGCTGAAATTGGCACGGCTCTACAAACAGCCTTTAAGGAAGGCTTGGTAAAAAGAGAAGACTTGTGGATTACGTCAAAACTTTGGAACAATGCGCACGAAAGTGATAAAGTAATACCAGCACTAAAACAAACTTTAAAAGATTTACAACTCGATTATCTCGACTTATACCTCATCCACTGGCCTGTTGCTTTTAAAGCTGATGTTGGATTTGCGAGCAAAGCCGAAGAGTTTCTAACTCCGGAAGAAGCCCCGATTATCGAAACTTGGAAAAAAATGGAGGAAGCCTACAACAACGGATTGGTAAAAAGTATTGGAGTTTCAAACTTCAGTATGAAAAAACTAAAAGATCTCTTGGTAGATGCTACACACGCTCCGCAAGTTAATCAAGTTGAGTTACACCCGCTCTTACATCAAGAAGAATTATTGGAGTTTTGCAGTAACAATTCAATTATTTTAACTGGGTATTCTCCGTTAGGCTCAAGCGATCGTTCGCAAGAAATGAAAAAAGACAACGAACCTAATTTACTCGAAAACGAAGTAATTGTTTCCATCGCTAAAAAACATAATTGCTCTCCTGCACAAGTACTTTTGAGTTGGCATTTAAGTAGAGGAACCGCTGTAATTCCGAAGTCGACTAACCCAAGAAGGATAAAAGAAAACTTAGAGAGTTATCAAATCTCGCTAACAGAAGAAGATTTACAAAAAATAAAAACCTTAGACAAAGGTTATCGTTACGTAGATGCTAAGTTTTTTGAGGTGCCAAATGGTCCTTATAAAAATATTTACGACGAATAGAAAACAATTTTAACGTGAGTTCGAAATATGAATGATGAATATGTAATAAAATTGACCTATTTAAAAAGTATTGAAAATCAAGGAAGCAGCGTGGGCTGATAGATAAAAAGCTGTTTGAGCGTAGCGAGTTCTTTTTATCTGTGGAGGATGATTCCGTAGATTTTCTCGTACTTTTTAAATCTGTCTTGACTTTTTTGTTTCGTTTTTGTGTCAAGACAAAAATGAAAATATTACTAAATAATTGAAAAGCAAATAGTTGACCCTTACTCGTATTGACATTTATATCGAACTGAGGTTATTTTAATATTATGGGACTATCTAAAAAGTTTAGTTTTTATCAAACTGAGCTTAATATAGTCCCTTAATATTTGTGTTTTAAATCCTATCCTGTAACATCTTCAGCAGTGTTTTTTGGACTGCTTACTAATGTGTTTTTATATTTTTTATACGGACGAATAATAAGTCGTGCTTCACGGTCAAAACGAATGTAATTATACACCCAATTCGTAAAAACCACTACCCGATTTCTAAATCCGATTAAGAAAAATAAGTGTACAAACATCCACACAAACCAAGCAAACATCCCTTGAAATTTGTAGTTTGGCATATCGACAACGGCTTTGTTTCTCCCAACAGTGGCCATGGTTCCTTTGTCTTTGTATTGAAAAGGCACCATTTGATTTTTAGACTCTAAAAAGCTTACTAAGTTTTCTCCTAAATGTTTTCCCTGCTGAATAGCAACTTGCGCTACCATAGGATGCCCCTGCGGATATTCTTCAGAAGTCATACATGCAACATCGCCTATGGCAAAAATATTTTCGTAGCCTTCAACCTTATTAAACTCATTAACTTTAAATCGGTTACTAAAAGTGATACAATCTTTAGCATCAATTCCTTTTATCGTTTCGCCTTTTACACCCGCAGCCCAAATTAGCGTTGCAGTATTAAAAGTTAAATCGGTATTTGTTGTTACTAAGTCGCCATCGTAACTAGTTACTCGCGTATTTTTCCAAACATGAACTCCTAAGTCTTCCAAATAATCTTCAGCTTTTTCAGAAGCTTTAGCACTCATCCCTTTTAAAATAGAATCGCCCGATTGCACAATATTAATTTGTGCGCGTCGCGTATCTAAGTCGGGATAATCTTTAGGTAAAATTCCTTTTTTTATTTCTGCTAAAGCACCAGCCAATTCCACTCCTGTTGGCCCCGCCCCTACAATTACAAAATTCATCAACGCATCTTGTCGGTCAAGACTATCGGTAAGCAGTGCTTCTTCAAAGTTTTCAAGAATTAAACTTCTTAAATTTAAAGCTTCAGGCACCGTTTTCATAATCATACTATTCGCCTCGATTTCTTTATTTCCGAAGAAATTAGTGCTCGAACCAGTTGCCAATACCAGATAATCATATTTTAACGGACCAATATCTGTTTGAATTGTATTTGTTGCTGAATCTACAGCGTCAACATGCGCCAATCGAAAATAAAAATTAGGATATTTTGAAAGAATTTTCCGAATCGGATACGCAATAGAATCGGGTTCCAAACCACCTGTTGAAACTTGATATAGCAATGGTTGAAACGTGTGGTAATTATGTTTATCAAGTAAAACTACCTGCATTTCTTGCTTGGCGAGCTTTTTTGCCAAAGCAACGCCACCAAAACCTCCACCAATAATTACAACACGAGGAAAGCTAGTTTGTGGTATGTTCATATACAATTGTTTACATCAAATGTAAAGTTATTCTTTTAAAAAAACTTCCTAAACACCATACTTTCCGTATCAAAAAATAAATCTTTCTGCTAATTATTTTATGCAACATGTAACAAACTACTATCTTTAGCTACTAATTAAACAACAGCTAACCATTTTTGTGACAAAAGAACTCGAACATAAATTTGTTAATGAACTCGAAGAGAATCAAAACATCGTACATAAAATATGTAAGATTTATACTGATTGTCCCGATGCTCACAACGATTTATTTCAGGAGATTACCATTCAATTATGGAAAGCATACCCCAAGTTTAGAGGCGATGCAAAATTTAGTACCTGGATGTATCGTATAGCGCTCAACACGGCCATTACACTGTATAGAAAATCGAAACGCGAAGTAAAAACACAAGATTACGATTCGGTTTTACACAAAGTGAAAGCTACTTCTTACGACGACACAGAAGAGCAACAATTAAAGTTGATGTACGACGCTATAAAACAGTTAAACGATATTGAAAAAGCGCTTGTCTTTTTGTATTTAGAAGACAAAAATTACAAAGAAATATCGGACACTATGGGAATTTCTGAAGTAAACGCCCGTGTAAAAATGAACAGAATTAAAACCAAACTTAAAACTATACTTAATCCATAATGGACGAATTAGAATTATTAAAAAAAGATTGGCAAAAAAAGGAAAATGAATTTCCTAAGGTTTCGCATGAAGCCATCTATGCTATGCTGTTAAAGAAGTCTTCTTCTTCGATTAAGTGGATTTTTTATATTAGCATGCTCGAGCTTGCCTTTGGAATTATCTTAACGCTATTATACCATCCTTCATTCGAAAAAGAGTTTAATCTGCCGAAATGGCTTGATTATCTTCCATATTTTTCAATGCTTATTATTGTATATTTTATCATTCAGTTTTATAATAACTACAAGCGAGTTACCACAACCTCATCTATTAAAGGATTGTTAGAAAGCATATTTAAAGCTCGTAAATCGGTTAGACAATATGTTGTTATCAATCTTGTTTTTGGAGGTCTTTTAATGATTTTTGTTGCGTTGTTTGTAACGATAAGTCAATTTGGAGGTTGGGATAAATTTATTGCTGAAATCACTTTTAAACAGCTAGCAGTAATGAGCGCGCTTATTATTATACTCACTGCTGTTATGATTGGTTTTTTCCTAGGTATTTATTACCTCCTCTACGGAATACTTACAAAACGATTAAAAAGAAATTACAACGAACTTAAGAAAATGGAGGTTTAAATACTTCTTCTTATTTCTTCATAAAAACAAAAAACGCTGCAAAGTAATTTACCTTGCAGCGTTTTTTGTAAAAATACTAAACGATAACCTAATACCCTTTATTAAATTCTTTTTCTTTAGCTGGGCGTCCTTTCGTCATCCAATCTGGTGCTTTTTCTCCTTTTAAATAATGATCAAAAAACTGCATCATTCTAATCGATAAGTCTTTTCTATTTCCCCAACTATCTCCTTTCAAATTGTGAGGTTCATTATTGTATGAAAGCATCCAAACAGGCTTGTCTAATCTTCGTAAAGCAACAAAAAATTCAATTCCTTGGTACCATGGCACTGCACCATCTTTATCATTATGCATCATCAATAAAGGCGTTGTAATATTTGGTGCTTTGAAAAGTGGCGAATTCTCAACATACAAATCAAATTCATCCCAAAGCGTTCCTCCAATTCTACTTTGCGTATGCTCGTACTGAAACATTCTACTCATTCCTGTACTCCAACGGATTCCTCCATAAGCACTTGTCATATTACTTACTGGAGCTCCTGCCATTGCCGCAGCAAACTTATCGGTTTTTGTAATGATATAAGCGGTTTGGTATCCTCCCCAACTTTGTCCTTGCAATGCCAAATGGTCGCTATCGATAAAGCTGTATTTTGCTTCCATAGCCTCAATTCCACTTACAATACAGTTGTAAGCACTTTCTCCTGGATGTCCTTCTTTGTAAACAATGTCTGGAATAAAAATTATATAATTGTTACTTGGGTAAAACACCTTGTTTATTGTAGATCTACTTGGTGTAGGATCATAAAAGCGGTGGTAGCTATCCGAAAGTCTTTCATAAAAATACGATACTAACGGATACTTTTTCGATGGATCTAAATCTTCCGGAACATATAAAAGTCCTTGTAACTTTACACCATCGTAGTTAGTCCAACTTTCTAAACTTACTTTCCCCCATTTGTATTTCCCTAATTGTTGCTGACCATCGGTAACTTTAACTGGATTTTTAAATGAAGTTGTTGTTTTCCATAAATCTGGATATTGCGTATAAGTCTCCTTACTATACACTAAAACATCTGCATTTTTTGCTTTTAAAGGAGTTCCAAAACTAAAATCGTCAAACACAATGTTTGATGGAGCTCTCTCGTTTAACAGATTTGCATATGCATAACCCGCCTTTTTGGTTTCCTCATTAAATACAGATACCAGTGCTTTTTTAGGTGAAATAAATTCTTCATCTCTATCCAACTGAAGATATCTGTATTCAGTTTTTGAAGTCCTTCCATTGGTAGTAACATTTTTAGGATTTGACGCTCCTGATGGATCTATTTTCCAAATATCATATCGGTCGTAAATAAAAACAGCTTCGTCTTTTTCAGTCCATCCTGCAACTCCATACGGACGTGGGTCTGTAGGTGAATCGTTCAACTCGTCGTAAAACGGCACTTCAAGTTGTGCTGTTAACGCTTGATGTTTTTGAGTAGAAAGATTGATACTGTAGTAGATGCTGTCGTTTCTGTTGTAATACACTGCGTATTTTTGCGACGGACCAATCCAAATACGATTTTGACCTTCTACAAGCTTCGTTTTTTGTCCGGTTTCAGTATCAATTAAATAATAATCGTTTATAAAAAGTGCCGACCAAGAAGATGCTTTTCTATACGCTTCATCGGTATTTCCAATGGCATATTTTAAATTTCCGTCATCATACAAATGAACATCTGGCACCAAAGTATCTTCCAATTGCAAGGCTTTTTTTCCTTCAAAATCGTACACCGCCAAGTACGTTTTTCTTTGGTCTTTTTTAGCATTTAGCTTTTGCATTGGCTGTAATTCGGTATCGGTCCACGACCAAACGTCCAAACCTTCTCGCTCAACGCCCAATAAAGTATCTTTTACATGCTCTACTTTTGCTTTTGCTGTTCCAAAAAATAAGCGTTTGCTATCGTCTGAAAAATAAACCTTTTGATAATCTGACGGTTGCCATCCGTTTGGCAACTTCGCTATCGAGCTTTCATTAATCTGAGAAATAGCATTCGTTGCGCCAACATAAAGCTGATAATTTTTAACATCGGTAGTGTCCTTAGAAAGTAAAAAACCTAAACGACTCCCGCTTTTATCCAAAGCCGTTTGTTTGATAATTCCTTCTGAAGTAAAAATAGTGTCCGTTTCTTTTGTGTTTCCATCGAACTTTACCAAGGTACTTTTAGTCCCTAATGAATCTTTTTCTTCTTGACTAAAAACCAAAATATTTTCTGACTTTGACCAAGTGTAGGCTTCTACATTTTTAAAAGCGATACTGTCTTTCGTAAGCGGATTAAAAGCTACCAAAACGGTATCATTTTTAGCTTTTTTCTTTTTAGTTGGTTTTGCTTCAGCTTCATCTGTAATTGTATCATTTTCTTCTACATCAACAGGTTTAGCTCCCTTTACAATAGTTTTATACGCCAGCCAATTTCCACCTTCTTCAGGTAATTGAAATCCGCTATTATCGGCGTATTTAAAGGTTTGATTCGTTTTAAAAACAAAAATCCCCAACGTATCTTTTACGCGTTTGCTTTTCTTTGTTTTTTCGGTTTCTTCTTTTCTTCGAATGTCAATTGGAGCTTTAATTTTAAAAGCTACAAAATTACTATTCCCGCTGATGGAAGCATCGTATCCACGCGCAATAGAATCGGTTTTTCCAGTAGTTAAATTCGTAATTACCAACGTACCATCGCCCATGCCTGGGTTGTATTCGTACACCAGATACTGTCCGTTTTCCGATAATTGTTTGTGCTGAATTTGTTTCCAAGTATCAAAATCGGATACCGAAATTGATTTTTTTTGTGCTGTGAGGGAAACTGTGAAAAGAATAAATAATAGTAGGAATGGGTTTGTTTGTCTCATTCAGTTTTCATTTAGGTTTTTGTGCAGTTTGAATTAAGCGTACAAGATACCTAAATATTACTTTATCTACCAAATTGATTTAAACTGAAAATAGACTGTAAATCCCTATTTTTAATACTCCCATTGGCGAGTTTTGTTAAGGTCTTCCATTTCGGCAATTGCTTCTTCTGGAATTACCTTTAAAAATGATGGATGCTGCTCGATTGCATATTCTATTTTTTCAACAATTTCATCAATCGTTTCATTTTCATAATCGATTTCTAGAGGTTCTTTAATCACCATAGACTGTAAAATTCCTTTCTTCTTAATTCGAAGTCCTTTACGGTCAAACGAACGTCTAAAACCATCAATCACAACAGGAATTACAATAGGTTTGTATTGTTTAATAATATGAGCAGTTCCTTTACGGATGGGCTTCCAAGGTCGCGTAGTTCCCTGCGGAAAAGTAATTACCCAACCATCGTCTAGTGCTTTATTGATGTTTGAAATATCGCTAAACTTTACTTGTCGGTTTACATCTTTCCCTCCTGCTCGCCAAGTTCGTTCAATACTAATAGAACCCGCATACGCCAAAATTTTTGGAAGTAAACCAGATTTCATGGTCTCTTTGGCCGCCACATAATAAATATTAAGCTTTGGTTGCCATAAATACGTTACATCTTTAATAGAGTCTACTCGACCACTTAAACTCGCATTAAACACGTGAAACATAGCTACCACATCGGCAAAATAAGTTTGATGATTCGAAACAAAAAGTACACCGCTATCGGGTAAATTCTTTATAATTTCTGAACCTTCAATTTGTAGCTCATTAAAACCACGGTAACGCCTGTGCGTCATTAAACCCGCAATACGGATAAGCCACTTTTTTAAAAATAATATATGTCCGAAAGGATTTTTCTTAAATAATCCCATTATAATTAACAGTTATTCTAGTATTAACAGAACTACAAAAGTACAAAATCTAAACCTTAGATTAGCTTTTTAAACATTTCTTTAACCTCGCTCAGCATCATTGCAGTTGCGCCCCAAACGGTATAATTATTTAATTTAAAGGCTGGTACATCGATATTTTTTGCGTACGAAGTCGTTAAATTTTCTTGAAAAACAGCGGTTTCGCTTAAAAAATCATCCAACGAAACTTCGATAAGCGCCTCTACTTCATCTTCTTGTAGGGTAAAAACTAAGTTCTCGGTAGCCACGCCAATAAAAGGTTGTACTATAAAATTACTTGGCGGAATGTACACTTCAGACATTTTCTTTACCAAGCTTATCTTTTTTGGTGAAACCCCAACTTCTTCCCAAGTTTCTCTGAGCGCAGTTTCTTCTATGTTTTTATCTGATAATTCTACTTTTCCTCCAGGGAAACCAACTTGGTTGGAGTGTACCCCTTTGTAGGTTTTACGCAAGATGAGTAACAACTTTGTTTGAAAATTTTCGTCTGGATAAAACAAGCAAACAACACCAGCTCTACGCGGATTTTTAGCTTCTAAATCAACTCCTTTCAACTTTTCAGCACGAATTAAAGGAGCCATTTTATAGTGAGATTCTTGCCCTGGTAAAGGCATATTTTTTATTTTTGGAACTAAATCGTAAAAATCGGCAAATTTCATATGCACAAATATACAGTTATAATCCTATTGTTAATTTTATCAAGTTGCGGAGATTCAGCAAAAAAAACAACGACTCCTTCTGCTGAAAAAGTAAAAGACACTACTGTAATAGATGCAGCAAAAATAAAACAAGCGCAGGCGAAAAAGGAAAAAGAAAAACCATTTGTTTTAACTGAAGAAAATGCCATCCCTTTTCTATTTGAATACCAAAAAGAAAACCTCGAACATGTAGTTAAAATTAATACTTCTATGGGGAGTTTTGTGGTCGATTTGTTTAACCAAACTCCGTACCATCGCGCAAACTTTATTTACCTTACCAAGAAAAATTATTTCGACAACACCTATTTTCATCGCGTAGTAAAAGATTTTATCATTCAAGGTGGTAACACCGACCTCATGGCGACTTCTTTAAAAAGAGACAGTATTGGCTCGTATTTATTACCTCCAGACACAAAAAAAGGGATAAAACATGACCGCGGTATTATGTCTATGCCGAGTAGCGACAATGTTGACAATCCGCATAAATTAGCTTCTCCGTACGAGTTTTTTATTGTAGTTGCCAAAAATGGTGCGCATCATTTAGACGGAAAATTTACAGCATTCGGACGCGTAATTTCGGGGATGGGTGTAGTTGATAAAATTAACCGCGTTCCTGCAGGAAGCGATGAGTGGCCTTTGCAAAACGTACTTATCAAATCGGTTGAAATTATTGAATAAAGAATTTCTACGAAGCTTCTTTTTTGTAAACTGAAGGCAATTGGAGTTTATATTTTACCGCCAACAATCGAACTGCAATAACTACCAGAATTGGCACCGCAAAAGCAATATTGCCTTCCAACGGAAAAAGTGTGAGTAGAAAATAGCTAATTCCACCTAAAATACAAGCAGTTGCGTAAATTTCTTTTCGGAAAATTACAGGAATTTCATTACACAAAATATCCCTTAAAACACCCCCAAAACAAGCACTTACAGTTCCCAAAGCTATACACATTACAGGATGTAGCCCTGCTGCAACTCCTTTTTCTAAGCCAACCACAGTGTACAATCCAATTCCAATAGTGTCAAAAAGAAACAAGGAGGTATTAAAATATTTTAATTTACTTCGGAAGAGAACCGCTAGCAAAACACTTCCCATAACCACAAACATGTAAGTAGAATTGATAAGCCAAGTAACAGGTTTTATTCCCAAAAGTAAATCTCGAATTGTTCCGCCACCCAAGGCAGTAACAAACCCAATGATGAAAATTCCAAAAGGGTCTAAACGTTTATTCATGGCTACCATAACTCCCGAAATGGTAAACGAAATTGTTCCTAATAAATCTATGAAATAGTAAAACATAATACTTTTAGCGCTGCTTCTTAGCTATTAATTCTCGATAACCCTTCAAACAAATTAATGAAAAAGCACTTTAATAATAAAATTTTACAAGGGTTTTATACCTTTGTAGTTACCAAATATAACTTGGTTTCTAAAACAATAGAATGACAATTACACAACTTCAATATGTGCTAGCTGTAGCAGAGTATCAAAATTTCACACACGCTGCAGAAAAAAGTTTTGTTACACAACCAACGCTTAGTATGCAAATACAAAAGCTTGAAGAAGAGCTCGATATTTTAATTTTTGACAGAAGTAAAAAACCAATTCAGCTCACGCAAGTTGGTGAAAAAATAGTTGAACAAGCAAAAAATATTGTAAACGAATCTTACCGAATTAAAGATATTGTAGACCAAGAAAAAGGATATATTGGTGGAGAATACCGATTGGGAATTATCCCAACAGTGATGCCTACGTTACTGCCTCTTTTTTTAAAGAATTTTGTAAACAAGTACCCGAAAGTAAACTTAAAGATTGAAGAGCAAAATACGCAAACCCTTATCGAAAAGTTAGAAGATGGATATTTAGATGCTGCAATTGCTGCAACACCGTTAGATAACGACAACATAATTGAAAGAGCTTTATACTACGAGCCTTTTGTAGCATACGTTCCCGATAATCACCGACTAAATAAACTAGATAAAATTGGTATTGAAGATTTAGACTTAAACGATATTTTACTTTTAGAAGACGGGCATTGTTTTAGAGACGGAGTTATAAACCTTTGTAAAACTAAAAAAGGATTTAGCGACGAGCAATTTCAGCTAGAAAGTGGAAGTTTCGAAACCATGATGAAACTTGCCGATGAAGGTCTAGGGATGACGCTTCTTCCTTACCTTCAAACACTCGATATGGGAGAAGCTCAAAAAAGACATTTACGTCATTTTACCGAACCTAACCCTGCGAGAGAAGTTAGTTTGATTTACCACAAAAGCGAACTAAAAATGCATATCACCAACGCTTTAAAAGATATTATATCAGGAGTAATAAGAGGAGCTATTACATTTCAGAATGTAAAAATCATTAGTCCAGTTCATAAAAAATAGAACACAAAAAAAATCCGCAGTAATGCGGATTTTTTTAAGTCTTATTATTTAAAATTAATTAAACATTGTGATAATTCTGGTTTACCTTGTGTATACAAATTAAGCCAAATTCTTAATTCGTCAACTTCGTAAGGTAACAATCTCTTGGCGGCTTTCTCCAATTCTTTACAAAAAAGCTTCGGATCAAAACTCACCTTTTGTAACACCGTTTTGGTGTATTCAAACATAGCTCTTGCCATCGTAGTATTGTTTATTAGAAATTGGTTGCATAAAAGTAACGTTAGTTTTATTATAAAATTGTTGACGTTACGTTAAAATCAAATCAAAATTGTTAAAATCGAGAGGTCTCACGCACCTTTGCAACTTCGGCATAAGTACATATTTCCTTCGGATTGCTTCCAAAAGCATTTACGCCCTCTTCCCCTTCGGCCACGCATAACCAAATTGAGTAAAATGGAATTATTTGATACCATCCAGATTTCCCTACATCGTGACAACGTTTTGTTCCTTGACTTATAAAAAAGTACGCAAATGGGAAAAATAAGATCCAAAAAAATAAATTCATTTCGGTTACATCTTCTGCCCCGACCCAATCAATATATTTCTTGGTAATGAAAATTGATAAACAAAAACCTAAAATGAAGAATATTAGGCTTAAAGCGTATTCTGTTCGTCTAATTCTTCCTTCACAGGAAAAAATATTTTTAAACATAGGTTATTAGATTTGGTTATTCCAAATATAATATTTATTTAAATATTCAAAATATTTTCTTAAAATTTATGTTGACTTTTCGACAAAACGCACAATATTCATAAATATTTATCGATTTTTACATAAAATTTATATTATTATAACTTGCTATTCAATCCTATGAAAAATATTTTTCTCTTATTAATCTCTTGCTTTCTTCTGAGTTGTGCTTCGCATAAAAAGCTTTCGAAAACCATTGACAGTAATTTAAACGATTCGTTTTTTCAAAATCAGTTTACAGGCTTTTTTGTGTACAATTCTAAAAGTGGCGATACACTTATAAATTATAATGGCGATAAATATTTTACACCTGCTAGTAACACAAAAATTTTCACGCTATACACCGCTCATACACTTTTGCCAGAGTATCTTCCGTCTATAAAATATACAGTTGAAAACAATAAAATTTATTTTCAAGGTGTAGGAAACCCTGCTACTTTACATAGTTTTTTAAAAGATAGTAGCGCTATAAACTTTTTAAAAAATCAAAATGAATTGTATTTCTACAACAACAATTTAAGCGACACAAAACTTGGTCCTGGTTGGGCATGGGACGATTTTGACACTTATTACGCTCCCGAAAGAAGTGCTTTTCCTATCTACGGAAATGTAGTAACAATTGCACAAAAGGATACGCTGTTTGTTGTCCCTAAGTATTTTCAGAAGAATGTATTTGTAGAAACTGCGGAAAGAAGACGAGAAATAGGCGCTAACAAATTTTATATCGCTCCATCTAAAAAAGACACTGTTGAAATTCCGTTTATTACTGATACTTCTTCAGTAAAAGGGATTCTGGGAGAAATACTTCAGAAAAAAATACATTTAACCAATACATTTCCGAGGGGAGAAAAAAAGGTTATTTACGGTATCAAAGCCGATTCGGTTTACAAAAGAATGATGCATGTAAGCGATAATTTTATTGCTGAACAATTACTGGTGTTGGCTTCTTCAACTTTAAGCGATACCTTGAGCAGTAGCAAAGCACAAACACACATTTTAAAAAATCAGTTAAAAGATTTAAAACACAATCCGAGATGGGTTGATGGCTCTGGACTTTCGAGGTACAACCTTTTCACACCAGAATCGATGGTTTTTGTTCTCGACAAATTGTATCGTGAAATTCCGCAGGAAACACTTTTTGATATGTTCCCTACGGGCGGAGAAACTGGAACTATAAAATCGTATTTTAAAGGAAATCCAAAGCCTTATATTCACGCAAAAACAGGTACACTAAGCAATAACTACTGTTTGAGTGGTTATTTGGAAACAAAATCTGGAGAGGTTTTAATTTTCAGCTTTATGAATAATCATTACCGCGGTGGTAGCAGTGCCGTAAAAAAACAAATGACACCTATTCTTGAATGGATTCGAGATCATTATTAATCAAAAGCAAATAAATCAGCTCAACAACAATACAACTTAAAGCGTTAAACAATAGCACTTCTTTTAAAAAATAATAAGATACATTCGAACTAAAAAACCTATTTTTGCGCCATGGCAAGAAAGAATAAAAAACAAGTTTTTGAAGCGGTTGAAGTAATCGATGCAGGTGCAAAAGGGAAAGGCGTTGCCAAGGCTCCCGACGGTCGAGTTATCTTTCTTCCGTATGCAGTACCAGGCGATGTTGTAGATGTACAAACTTTTAAAAAAAGAAAAGCATTTTTTGAAGGTAAAATAGCCAATTTCCATACAAAATCTCCTAAAAGAACAACGCCAGAATGCGAGCATTTTGGAGTTTGCGGAGGATGCAAATGGCAAAATATGGGCTATGAGCATCAACTTTTTTACAAGCAAAAAGAAGTTGAAAACAACCTTACTCGCATCGGGAAAATACAACTCCCAGAGTTTACACCTATTTTAGGTTCTGAAGAACAATATTTTTATCGCAATAAAATGGAATTCTCTTTTTCTGATAGCCGTTGGCTTACGTTAGAAGAAATTCAAAGTGATGAAGATTTAGGTGATAAAAATGCTTTAGGATTTCATATTCCTGGAATGTGGGATAAAATTCTCGATATTAAGAAATGTCATCTACAGGAAGATCCATCAAACGCAATTCGACTTGCTACAAAGGAGTTTGCATTGGCAAATAACTTTGAGTTTTTCAATCCGAGAAATCAAACTGGTTTACTTCGTACCATGATGATTAGAACTGCTTCAACAGGAGAAATTATGGTGCTTATTCAGTTCTTTGACGACAAAAAAGAAGAACGTGAACTTTTGCTAGATTTTCTGCAAGAGAAATTCCCAGCAATAACTTCTTTACAATTTGTTGTTAACCAAAAACCTAACGACACTATTTACGATCAAGAAATTATTTGCTACGCAGGAAGAGATCATATTTTTGAAGAAATGGAAGGTTTAAAATTTAAGATTAATGCAAAATCTTTTTACCAAACCAATTCTGCTCAAGCCTACGAACTTTATAAAATTACTCGAGATTTTGCCAATTTAACAGGTAATGAATTGGTGTACGATTTATATACTGGAACTGGAACCATCGCACAATTTGTGGCGAAAAAAGCTAAAAAAGTGGTTGGTGTAGAAGCCGTTCCAGAAGCAATTGAAGATGCAAAAGCAAACGCACAATTTAACCAAATTGAAAACGTTACTTTTTACGCGGGCGATATGAAAGAAGTTTTTAACGAAGCTTTTATTCAACAAAATGGTACTCCAGATGTTATTATTACCGATCCGCCGAGAGATGGGATGCATAAAGATGTAGTACAACAAATTTTAAACATTGCACCACAAAAAGTTGTGTATGTAAGTTGTAACAGCGCTACCCAAGCCAGAGATTTGGCCTTGATGGACAGCATGTATAAAGTAACCAAAGTACAACCTGTAGATATGTTTCCGCAAACGCATCATGTAGAAAATGTTGTACTTTTAGAAAAAAGATAATAGCTTTCCTGTTGAATTTTATTCAGGAATGATAGAAAATTTTTAAAATGAAGAAATTTTTAGCATTTGTATTTATACTTGCTGTTGGTTTGGCAATTTTTTCTGCCTGCGAAAAAGATGATATTTGTCCTGGCGATACGTTAACGACACCCTATTTAAATATAGGTTTTTACAATTTTAACAATCAAGATGCATTCAAATCGGCTACGAAATTGAGAATTGTAGGAATCGATTCTACCGGTTATGCTGAAATTATCAATACTTTTACAGATAGATCAAATCAAACGCAGGTAAGTATTCCGCTAAACACAGCTGTAAATTACAGTCAGTTTATTTTCACTTTCAACTCTCGAGATGATGAAGAAACAGCAGAAGAGCTCGGAAACCAAGATACGCTTCAGTTTAATTATACTCGTCAGGAATATTTCATCTCTAGAGGTTGTGGTTATGGCGTAAACTTTACAGATTTAGCTACAATTATAAATCCTGCTTATAAAGATACAGTTCAAAATACTGAAGAGTGGATTATAGCTGCGTTCGACCAAGAAACAAACTTACAAAACCAAGACACCATTCATGTTAAAATATATCATTAGTAGTTTTTTATTTTTAAGTACATTAATTGGTTTCGCTCAAAACGAAAATGTCATTGTTGTTGACAGTGTTAGCACCGATACAATTGCTACTGAAAAAATAGAAGTTAAAGAATATAAACAACGCTATGGACTACGTGTTGGAATTGATTTAAGCAAACCAATTAGATCTATTTTTGATGATGAATATCGAGGATTAGAGATTGTAGGAGACTTTAGAGTTTCTCATAATTTTTACATCGCGGGAGAACTAGGAAACGAAGAAAAAACCACACAAGAAGATAATTTTAACTTCACTACCAGCGGAAGCTACATTAAACTAGGTTTTGATTGGAATACCTACGAAAACTGGTACGGAATGGAAAATATTATCAATCTTGGTGTTCGCTTCGGATTGAGTACATTCGATCAAACTTTAAATGAGTACCAAGTGTATACACCAAATCAGTTTTGGAACTATGAAGACCTAAACTACGGAGAAGACATGTTGGGTACCTACAGTAATTTAAATGCACAATGGGCAGAAGTTGTACTCGGACTTAAAGTTGAACTTATTAGAAATATTTTCCTAAGCGGAAGTGTTCGTTTGAACTTCCTAATCAACGAAACGGAAGCTAATCAATTTCCAAACTTATACATTCCAGGGTTTAATAAAGTTACCGATGGCAGTAGGTTTGGCGTTGGCTACAACTACGCTATTTCTTATTTAATTCCAATATTTAAAAGTAATAAGCCACAGAAAAACAAAACTCCTAAAGTAGAAGAAAATTAGACTCTTGTAAAATCAATTAATATCTTTAAATCCTTTCATAAAGATCCATTTCATTTTTATCTGATCTTTTCCGTCGATATGTGCAATCGCAAATTTTGGAGCAAGTACACTGGTTAGCACCGCTGCTATAATTACCATTACTAAATGCGAAACTTCAGGAAAAAAATATAAAAGTGAAAACCTCAATGTTAAGAAGATAACTACAAAGGCTAACATATTATAAATAAACACTTTTGTTTTTGGCTGCATTTTAATCGTTGTTATAGTTATTAAACTTAGCTTTTTTACTGCCTTCGTAAATTTCGTATTTCAATAATTTACTCTCTAACTTTCCGTTAAAAAGACGAATTCTACGCGACGGACGCAATCCTACATTTTTTATAGCTTCCATATTTGAAGTTATAAACCAAGCGTCGGTATTTGGGTAACTTTGCTTTAAAGTATCGCCTATACTCTCATAAAAAGCTTCCATATCGATTTGAAGACGCTCGCCATAGGGTGGATTAAAAACCATGTGAAGTTTTCCATCAAACAATTTTTCAGTTTCAAAAAAGTCTTGTTGCTCAATAGAAATATAGTCAGTTAAATTTGCATTCTTCACATTGTCGTTTGCTTTTCTTACTGCAGAAGGTGCTTTATCAAAACCGTAAATTTTATGATGAAATTCACGTGTTTTATTCATACTACTCTCTACTATTTTCTCGAATAAATCGGCATCGTAATCATTCCATTTTTCAAATGAAAATTCTCTACGATTAATATTTGCTGGAATATTACAAGCAATCATGGCAGCTTCAATAGGTATTGTTCCACTACCACACATTGGGTCTAGAAAATCCGACTGTCCATCCCAACCACTCATTAACAACATTCCCGCTGCCAAAACTTCATTTATCGGTGCAATATTGGTAGCTGTTTTGTATCCGCGTTGGTGCAACGACTGCCCAGAGCTATCCAAAGAAACATTACAGAAGTTCTTTTGGATATGAATATTTATACGAACATCTGGATATTTTAAATCTACATCGGGTCTTTTCCCCTCAGTATTTCTAAACTTATCAGCAATTGCATCTTTAGTTTTTAAAGCAATAAACAAAGAATGGTTAAACATGTCAGAATTCACGGTAGCATCAATAGCAAAAGTGCTACTGTTAGTCATATACTCCGTCCAATCCATCTTATAAATTTTATCGTAAAGATCTTGCTCGCTCCTTACTGTAAAACTATGGATAGGTTTTAAAATTTTAATGGCTGTTCGCAAACAAAGGTTCGCTTTGTACATAAAACCTTTATCACCTTCAAAAGAAACATTACGAACTCCTTTTTCTATATTGATAGCTCCAAGTTTTTGCAGTTCTTTTTCTAGTATCTCCTCAAAACCAAACATGGTTTTGGCAACCATTTTAAAATTATTAGCCATTGTTTACTTACTTTAAACCGCAAAAATACATTAATTTAGCCGTCTTAAATAATTATTACCATTAATGCCCATTAAAATAGGGCTATTTTATATGTTAAACTATATACTTCCTATACTAGCAGTACTTTTGGGCTATTTAATAGTGGCATTCTTTAAACTTCAAGAAAAGAATAGTTTGAAGCTTTTTTTAGCTTTTAGTGGTGCATTTTTACTTTCTATTACCGTTTTTAATCTTTTTCCTGAAGTTTATCACCATGGAGATCCAAAACAAACGGGCGTGTTTATAATGCTAGGAATATTACTTCAAATATTTTTAGAATTCTTTTCAAAAGGTGCCGAACACGGACATGTGCACTTGCATGACGATATGCAGAAATTCCCTTGGTTACTTTTTATAAGTTTGAGTATTCATGCAGTTTTAGAAGGCTTTCCAATGCACGAACACAGCACGTTGGTTTATGGAATTATAATTCATAAAATACCTATTGCAATTATTTTAAGCACCTTTTTTATCAATGCTAAAATGAGTCCGACTAAAATTGCAACATTCTTGATTTTATTTTCTTTAATGACGCCTTTAGGAAGTTTTATTGCTGATAATTTTCAGTTGGCAAAAACATATTATCATGAAATTTCAGCAATTGTAATTGGAATATTTTTACACATTTCAACCGTAATTTTGTTTGAAAGTTCCGAAGGACATAAATTCAACTCAAGAAAACTTATTGTCATCCTCCTCGGAATTATTATCGCATATTATATTTAATACCATGTTCAGTAGAGAAGAATCAAAAGCGTTACGTAAAGAATTTTGGATATCATTTGGAAAATCTTTCCCAAGAAAATGGATTCTGTACAATACCAAGATTAAGGACTTTTCGTTTAAATTCGACTTTACCACAAAAAAGGCATTAGTTGCTTTAGATATCGAAGATGCAAATCTAGAAAACCGAATAAAATACTACGAAAAACTTGAGTCTCTAAAAACTGTTTTGACAGAAAATTATTTACCTGAAGTAATCTATGCTGATGTTTTTTTTCTTGAAAATGGGAAGGAAATTTCAAGAATTTATATCGAAAAACATGGAGTAAGCATTCACAATAAAAATACATGGCAGGAAACCATGGTGTTTTTAAATGAAACTATGCAGAAGTTTGAAGAGTTTTACTACGAATTCGAAGATTTTATTAAGGCGTAACTAGCCTCGTACAATTGCCAAAATCATTAAAAAATGTGCAATTGCACCAGCCAATACAAACAAATGCCAAATAACATGGTGGAAAGGAATTTTCTTTATCGCGTAAAAAACGGTTCCAATCGTGTAAAATACGCCTCCAAGAATTAATAATACTAATTGTTGCTTGGTGAGCACTTCCATAAGGTTGTTAAAGTCAAACACAATTAACCATCCCATTGCTAAATACAATAGTAACGACAAAGCTTCAAACCTTCCCGTAAAGAATAGTTTTAACACCACACCTAAGGCGGTAATTCCCCAAACAATCCAAAAGAAACGCCCCCCTATTCCATCAGCTAAAGAAATCAAACATACAGGTGTATACGTTCCTGCAATTAAAAAATAGATACCAATATGGTCAAACTTCCTAAGTAAGGTTTTGGTAGCAACAACACTCACATAATGATACAGTGCAGAAGCCGTAAACAATAAACAAGCTGAAAAACTATAAACCCAAATACTAAAAGTGGCATAATTAGAATTATGTTCATTATTCAGCAATAAAATCACAAGTCCTACTATACTTAACACTGTGCCTAAAGCATGCGTTAGAAAGTTCCATTTTTCCTCTTTAACCGACTGTTCCATGACACCAAAATTATCAAAATCAAAATTAAAAACTTATAGAGAAAACATAAATAACAAGAGTAGCTGAAAAATATCACGAAACTGTTTTTAAAGAAAAAAAGTACACTTCATAGATAAAATATAAGATAAATTGTACAAATGATCTTCTTTAGTTAATTTTATACACATTAAAGAAAATAAACAATAAAAAAGAGACATGGAAAATTTAAAAACCGAACAAATTATCGACTACGTAATCACCTATGGGATTCCTATTTTAAAAGCAATCCTTATCTACATAATTGGTTCTTGGCTCATTAAAAAAATCGTAAAGGCATTTACCAACTTAATGGCAAGAAAAAAATATGACGAATCCTTACAAAAATTTTTAGAACGCCTAGTAGCAATCACATTACAAATATTCCTTATAATTACAGTTATCTCAACATTGGGTGTAGAAACCACAAGTTTAGCTGCTGTAATAGCAGCTGCTGGTTTAGCAATCGGTATGGCATTACAAGGTTCACTGTCAAATTTTGCTGGAGGTGTTTTATTGATCATTTTTAAGCCATACGAAATTGGGGATTTAATCGAAGCACAAGGAGAGTTAGGTACGGTTAAAGAAATAGACATTCTAAACACAAAACTTATTACCCCACAAAACAAATTGGCTATCATTCCAAACGGACCAATGGCGAATGGGAATATTGTAAATTACACAAAAGAAGGAAAAATTAGAGTCGACATCACCATAGGTGTTGGTTACGGCGAGGACATAAAAACAGCCAAGGAAGTTTTATTGGAAGTACTTACTTCAAATCCAAAAGTTTTAAAGAATCCTGCACCCAGCGTAAATGTTGTTGAACTGGCAGATAGTTCGGTAAATTTTGCAGTTAGACCCTATACCAAGCCCGCAGATTACTGGGATGTATATTTCCAAACTGTTGAAGGTTGTAAACTAGCACTAGACAAAGCGAATATTGAAATACCTTACCCACACCAAGTCGAGATTCACAAAAAGTAACATACTTTCAAAAAGTATCAAAACTATACAAAGTCACATAACAATCAGTTGTGTGGCTTTTTTTTATGCATATGAGGGCGTTCCCCTTTCGGGTCGGGCTTTGCGTTATATCTTTGTTCGTAACTCACAAAGGATGTCACTCCAATCCCTAACGCGGAGGTAGTTTGAGCTTTGAAAAGTTTGAAGTTTATTGTTTCTAGTTTCTAGTTCATTCCCACTTTGAACCTCTGACCCTTTGCATCTTAGCAACTGAACTAAAAAACAATTCCCCCTTTGAAGGGGGCTAGGGGGATGTACTAAAGTTAATTAGTTTACTCCGCTAACATTGAC
>NZ_JAESVF010000030.1:0-1389 GCF_038433465.1 Joostella sp. CR20
TGACTAGTCCTAAAAAATCGATACAGATTTATTAGATAAAAATAATTAATTAAACACTTGCAAAAACGTTTTTGCAAGTGTTTTTTGATTTATAGATTTTCATTTTCAAAGTGTATTGCTGATGCATTTGATTTGGTGTAAGCATATGATTGGAATAATGGGGTCTTTTTTCATTATAGATTTCAACAGTTTCTTTTATGATTTGTTTCATAATTGGTAAATTTTTATGGTATTTATCAATGTTGAATTCTTGTTTTAAAATACCATTAATTCTTTCTGCCACAGCATTTTCATATGGATCAGAATTTTGTGTCATACTTGGTTTTATTCTGTTTTTACTCAGTACTTTTTGATACTCATTGGCACAATATTGAAGCCCTCGATCCGAATGATGTATTAAAATTAAATCCTTATTTTTTCTTTGTTTTATAGCCAATCTTAATGCTACCAAACTACTTTCCGTATTTAGATTATCAGATACATTATAACCAACTATCTTCTTAGAATACGCATCGGTTATTAAACTCAGATAACAAGGTTTTTCTCTTTTCCCTATATAAGTGATATCAGATACCCAAACTTGTTCTGGCTTGTTAATCTCTAAATCTACTATTTGATTATTGTATTTTCTAAAACGATGATGTGAGTTTGTTGTAATATGATACGAACGTTTTGGGATAATGAGCAAATGATTGGCTCTAAGAATGTCTATAAATTTATCTCTACCGATTTTTAATGCCTTTAAGTCTTGATACAGTAAATAATACAACTTCTTAGCTCCAATTCTTGGCATTTGTTGTCTAATCTTTAAAACCATATCAACAACTAACCGAGCCTTGTTTTGCTTGTTAAAACGACGCTTTATCTTTCTGTAATAAACCTGTCTATCTATCCCGAACAAAGTACAGGCAAACGTTATTGTTTGTTGTTCTTTTTCTTTAAAATGGTCGATTGTTCGGGAGGTGAGTTTTTTCGTATGTCGATTTTGTACTCTTGTTCAGCAATATCAATCATCATATCAAAGATGATGGCTTTTTTATCAGCCACAAAAGCTTGCCTTTCTAAAAGCGCTTTTTGTTTTTCTAATAATTTAACTTGAGCTTCAAGTTCCATTATCTTTTGTTCGGGTGACTTTGGCATGTTGGTTGGGTTTTGATTCTCCCAATCAAAGTTACCAAATTTTCTTAGCCAACTTAAAACAGTTCCATGACTTTGAATGCCATATTGTTTGCGTACTTGAGTAATGGTCGCTCTTCCTTGCTCTACTTCTTGAACAACTTGAAGTTTTAAAGACATTGAATAGTCTTTCTGGGTGCGCTTTACATAGCGACTTCCTTGATAGTTTTCCATAACGATGAAATTTGTGTATCGCTATTTCAGGACAAGACA
>NZ_JAESVF010000031.1:0-1219 GCF_038433465.1 Joostella sp. CR20
GGATACAGAATATACGCTCAACAACATCAAGATCCCTAAAATATATTTATAGCTTACTTGTTTCATCATCTATCTAATAAAATTTATACTCTCTTAATCTTTAATTTATATACAACCATCCTGTACGTACTTTACTTCCATCACCTAAATCAACCACATAGTAATACGTTCCTGTTGGTAGTTTATCCGATTTGTTGATTGTAGCACGTCCGTTTGAAGTACCATCCCAATTATTTTGATAATTCAAGGCTTCAAACACTTCAATTCCCCAACGGTTATAGATTCTCACTACGTTATTAGGATAATTTTCAATACAACGAATGGTGAAATAATCATTACGTCCATCTCCATTAGGTGTAAACACATTGAAAATTTTAAAACAGTCACTATTTATCTCAACTATAGCAATTGCCTCATCATTCAAAGGATTTGTATCCGTTTGATCTAAATCAGTCAGTGTAACCACATTGATATACGCATCCACAGAGGTTGTTTCTGCAGTGATGCTAAGTGTCACTGTTTCATTAGGCATTAAACTCGAAATCGTATACGCGCCTGTTACCTGATCATAACTTCCTTTACTTACTGAACTCTCCGTAAAACGATATCCTGATGGAAGCTCGTCAGTAACAACCACATTGGTTGCTTCAATAGTTCCTAAATTGCTAACTGTAACGGTAAAAATCACTTCTTCTCCTACATATGCTGATACTACGTTTACAGATTTAGTAACTGCAATATCAGTTTCATTTTCTTCTGGAGTAGGGTCTGGATCAATCGGAAGTGGTGTAACGGTACAGTCTGGACATGTAGGGTCTACCAATGGGCTATTTGGAGCTATTGGTGTTAAATCTTCCGAAGTATCAGTTACATTTTTTCCATCAGGATTAGTACCTGTAACAGTTGCCAAGTTATATACAGCTTCCGCTTCAATATCAGCTTCCGTAATTGTATAAATAGCAGTAAACGTAGTACTATCTTGAGCCTCCACAGCTAAGTCTATTGGTCCCCCTTGCACGGTTACTAATGGATCCGTTATTGTAACACCTGTAATTGGTGTTTGTCCTGTATTTACTACTGTGAAAGTATATAGAACTTCATCTCCTACATTAACCACATCATTCCCATCAGTATCTTGATATACTCCTTCTTTGAAAAGTTGCAATGAAGATTCCAAAATCGCTGTATTCGTATCGGTACAGTCTGGACAGTCAGGTGT
>NZ_JAESVF010000032.1:0-625 GCF_038433465.1 Joostella sp. CR20
ATGGACAAACCGACCGTTATACATTAGGAAGTATCTCATATGATAAGAATGGAAATATAACGAGTCTAGTTAGAAATGGTCATATCAATGGGGCGGCAACCTCTTTTGGAACGCTGAGTAACCCGATGGATAAATTGAGCTACACTTATCATGCAGGCGGGAACTTTTTAGTAAAGGTAAGTGATACAGGAAATAAGAACTATGGTTTTAAAGATGGAAGCAATACCGATAATGACTACGGAAGGGATGTTAACGGAAATCTAATACGTGATAAGAACAAGGGAATTACAAACATAGTCTACAACCATTTAAATTTACCGACCAAGGTAACGACAAGTGAAGGAAGTATTTCGTATTTTTACGATGCAACAGGTGTAAAATTAAAAAAAGTTGTGAGTAGTGGAGCGACAACAGACTATGCTGGGAATTACATTTATGAGAATGGAAACTTACAGTTTTTCAATCATGCAGAGGGCTATGTAGATGCCGAAGGGTCAGGATATAATTATGTGTACCAGTATAAAGACCACTTAGGCAACGTTAGACTCTCCTACCAAGATGCGGATAATAATGGAAGTATTGCTACGAGTGAGATTGTGGAGGAGAGTAATTATTATCCCTTTGG
>NZ_JAESVF010000033.1:0-613 GCF_038433465.1 Joostella sp. CR20
CTTTATCAGCAATGGTGAAGCGGTTACAGCCAGTGCAGGAGTTGTAGATATGACAACAAGCACGGTAAGTGGTGTTCCATTTGGTACGGAATTAACAATTACTGCTACCAGTGGTACAAGTTGTGTAACCACACAAAGCGTGAGTATTCCAGCGACTTGCCCAACAGATTGTGTACAGCCAAGCTTAACTGTAGGTCAAGCGGTTTGTGATGGTGTAGGAAGCACGAGCTATACAGTAAGTTATACGAAAGATGCTAATTCTACATTGGTAGTTACTGGCGGAACGGATAATGGAGATGGCACGGTAACAGGAGCTATCGGCACAGCGATTGTTCTTACAGCAACCAGTGGTGATTGTGAGACTGTTATCACCGTAGCGAGCCCAGCTAATTGTGATGATCCATGTGGCATGCCACAAATGAGTATCGGCGGAACCACATGTTCAGAGGATCAGACGACTTACAGTGTAAGTTTTGTAGCAAGTACAGGAGTTACTGTAACAGCAGACCAAGGAACTGTAGGTACGAATATGATTACTGATATTCCAGCAGGAACGGATGTAACCATCACTTCTTCTTTTGATGGATGTGATGTACAAACAGTAACAATTACA
>NZ_JAESVF010000034.1:0-582 GCF_038433465.1 Joostella sp. CR20
GAATTAAAAGAACTTTGTTATCAATACCGTTACGATAATCGTAATCGTTTAGTCGAGAAACAGCTTCCTGGTAAGGGTAAAGAATATATAGTTTACAACAAATTAGATCAGCCTATATTAACACAGGATGCGAATCAAGAAGCAAAGAAAGAATGGTTATTTACCAAATACGATGCTTTTGGAAGAGTTGTCTACACAGGGAAAGATTTAAACAATACCTCCAAGCGAGAAGCTTTACAAGGGGCAGCAAACAGTACAGCAAAGCAGTTTGAGCGAAAAACTTCCTCAGCTACGAGTTATGTAGGGACTCCTGTGTATTATAGCAAGGAAGCATATCCGCTTAGCTTTGATCAAGTATTAACGGTTAATTATTATGATAATTATATTTTTGATACCGATGGATTATCTGTTCCCACAAGCGTACTAGGTCAAGCGGTAGATACTCGAACACAATCCCTAGCTACTGGTAGTAAGGTACGAGTTTTAGATACGAATCATTGGATTACAACAATTTTTGGATATGATAAAAAGGGGCGTGTTATTTACACGGCGAGTAAGAATTCGTATTTAAGTACCACAACA
>NZ_JAESVF010000035.1:0-582 GCF_038433465.1 Joostella sp. CR20
CGTTGTGGTACTTAAATACGAATTCTTACTCGCCGTGTAAATAACACGCCCTTTTTTATCATATCCAAAAATTGTTGTAATCCAATGATTCGTATCTAAAACTCGTACCTTACTACCAGTTGCTAGGGATTGTGTTCGAGTATCTACCGCTTGACCTAGTACGCTTGTGGGAACAGATAAGCCATCGGTATCAAAAATATAATTATCATAATAATTAACCGTTAATACTTGATCAAAACTAAGAGGATATGCCTCCTTGCTATAATACACAGGAGTCCCTCCATAACTCGTAGCTGAGGAAATTTTTCGCTCAAACTGCTTTGCTGTACTATTTGCTGCCCCTTGTAGAGCTTCTCGCTTAGAGGTGTTGTTTAAATCTTTCCCTGTGTAGACAACTCTTCCAAAGGCATCGTATTTGGTAAATAACCATTCTTTCTTTGCTTCTTGATTCGCATCCTGTGTTAATATAGGCTGATCTAATTTGTTGTAAACTATATATTCTTTACCCTTACCAGGAAGTTGCTTCTCGACTAAACGATTACGATTATCGTAACGGTATTGATAACAAAGTTCTTTTAATTC
>NZ_JAESVF010000036.1:0-576 GCF_038433465.1 Joostella sp. CR20
AAATGAATGCGAAGCTGTTGCAAAAAATTGAGGAATTAACGTTGTATACAATACAATTACATAATGAAATTGAAAAGCTTAAAATTGAGAATTCACAATTGAATAAAATTAAAAGATAAGTATTATGAGTTTAAAAATACAACAAAAGATGTTAAAAATAGTAACTGTGCTATTGTTGCTTTTTTTTAATTTGACATTCTCTCAAAATTATTGGAATAAAGCACCCTATATAGGATCTGGTGGAGTTATAGAAATCGGGAAGTATATAGATTTTCATGAAATAAGCGCAGATCAAAGCGATTATTCAGTACGTTTATATTCAGATAATGGGGTTTTAACTAGTAATAGATCGATGAATATAAACGGAGAAGTAAGGACAAAAACTCTAGTTGTTGACGACCCTATAAGAGTAACAAATTGGAATGAATTATGGCAAAGCGGTTTTTATGAAAGCCATGAGGCAACAAATGCTCCAGAACCCTATAATTGGTTCTGGGGAGTGGTAATGAACCATTCAACAGATAATCCAGCGTATAAATATTCAGGACAAATAGCTATAAAAAATGGTTATGATAA
>NZ_JAESVF010000037.1:0-572 GCF_038433465.1 Joostella sp. CR20
CCGTTGTAAACCATATGAAGAAAATTACGTTACATAGACCTAAAGAGAGTTTCAACAAAAACTGTTCGTATGAAATACAGATTGGAAAAAAAACTCTGACTGAACTGAAAAACGGAGAAGAAAAAATTATAGAAATACCGAATGAATTTAGGGACGAAAGGTTGAAAGCGAAAATTCAATGGTGTGGTAGTGAAGAAATGGAATTGCGGAATTTAACCGAAAATGAGAAAATAATTGTTAGCGGAAATAAATTTCTCAACAGAAAACTTCCACTTTTCGGAGCAATGTTTCCTTTAACAGGAATAATGATTTTTAACACAAACAATATAATTTCAAAAAATATTGGAATTGGAGTCTTAATATTGTTTCTTATTGGACTTGTTGGATCATTAACAATCGGAAAAAATAAATGGTTGAAATTGGAGAAGGAATAAAAATACGGTTTACAACAATGTATAACCTCAATTACGGCGGATTCGACTACGTCAGAATCCACTCGGAATTGCTAACGACAGTTCTGAACCGAAAAACTTCGTATATTTATCCGTAACTGACGGTTATACGACCCGTTG
>NZ_JAESVF010000038.1:0-566 GCF_038433465.1 Joostella sp. CR20
AGAAGCTTCCTCCATGCTCAACACCAACACTCCTAACAGTACGATGACCTTTAATATCCCTTGTTTCATTTTTCTTCTTTTAAATTGGCTTTTCTTTTTTTAGTTGATATACAACCATCCTGCACGTGCTTTACTTCCATCACCTAAATCAAGGACATAGTAATACGTTCCTGTTGGTAGTTTATCCGATTTGTTGATTGTAGCACGTCCGTTTGAAGTACCATCCCAATCATTTTGATAATTGTTTGCATGGTACACCTCAATTCCCCAACGGTTGTAGATTCTAAGTACATTATTGGTATAATCTTCAATACACGTTACTTTAAAGAAATCGTTTCGTCCATCGTTGTTTGGCGTGATTTGATTGTAAATTGTTAAACAGTCATCATCGCTTACAGTAACACTAGCACTCGCTTGGTTGTTGGACGTATCGGTATCTGTTTGATCTAAATCTGTCAGTGTAACCACATTGAGATACGCTTCCACAGAAGTTGTTTCTGCAGTGATAGTAAGTGTAACTGTTTCATTAGGCATTAAACTCGAAATCGTATACGCGCCTGTTACCT
>NZ_JAESVF010000039.1:0-530 GCF_038433465.1 Joostella sp. CR20
CATAGATAATCGTGCAATTATCTATAACCTTTTAAGATTCTTTTCTCTATAGTCTACTTAAATTTATTAAATATAAATTCTCGTATCTCTTTATCTCAATATGTCAATGAACTTTCTATTAATTGATAATTCTTAATTCATAATTATCAATTAAAATCGTGGAGAATATCGGAGTCGAACCGATGACCTCCTGCGTGCAAGGCAGGCGCTCTAGCCAGCTGAGCTAATCCCCCAATTTCGAAATTCAGAATTTACTAATTCAGAATTCAGAATTTTAGAACTCTCTAGCTTCCAGAATTTCCTTCAATATTTTTTAATGAACTTATGCTCGTTTGATAACTATTATCATAATTACCTCCCTCGACTCTTATTGTAGTCTCGGGCAGACTCGAACTGCCGACCTCTACATTATCAGTGTAGCGCTCTAACCAGCTGAGCTACGAGACTGTTTTAAATTCGTTGCTCGTTATTTGTTGTTCGTTACTCGTTTTTAAAACTAACAACTAACAACTATGAACTAACAACTAGTT
>NZ_JAESVF010000004.1:0-252061 GCF_038433465.1 Joostella sp. CR20
ACTGCTCAACGGATGTAGCAATGGTGTAAAATGTACCCCAGAAGAACATCAACTCAACAGACGTTCGGTATTTAGAATTGTAAAGTGATTTAATTTTTAGTGATAAACCCAAAATCCCCTATTTTTTTAAGGCCGTTCTCATATATGAGGCGGTCTTTTTTTATGGGAATGGTTTCATTGAATGATTGAAAAATTAAAAGATTTAAATTACTTAAAGAAATATAAATATCATCTCGACAGCAGGAGAGATCTAAACCTCTCAAGCGTTTCAACAGTTACACAATTCAACAACTTAACAATCAAGAAAAGTGAGATTTCTCTTCGGCTTCGCCTCATTCGAAATGACGTAGTAGTTTGAGGAGAACGTATTATGAATTTTGATAAAAAGCTACTTTCAGTAAAACGTCATCTGGACGAATGGAGAGATCTCAAACTCTTCAAACAATTAACCAATTATACAATTCAGAAATATAAATATGTTAAATATTTTATAGTTGACCGTGGTCATTCTATACGTACGAGTAATA
Organism: Joostella sp. CR20; assembly: GCF_038433465.1. NCBI lineage: Bacteria > Pseudomonadati > Bacteroidota > Flavobacteriia > Flavobacteriales > Flavobacteriaceae > Joostella > Joostella sp. CR20. Next base: position 528 of record NZ_JAESVF010000004.1, read on the forward strand.
GCGGAAATTTGCTACAAATAAATTAGCTTAGAATGATAAAGAATAAATTAAAAGGAATATTTCTAATTTGTGTTTTTAGCTTGAATTTTCAGGTTGCAAGCGCATTTATAGATAAAAAGGATGTTAATCCTTTTCCAGAAGAACAGAAGATAGAACTCGAGGCGTCTTCTACTAATTATTCCGAAGGAAATTTAGTCTTGTCGACTTCATTTTTGGATACATTGATAACCGAAGTTAAAGAGTTTATAACAGCCATAGGGATTTTGTAATAATATTTGAGGGATTATTATTTACAATTGCGCCAAAAGTAAAAAGGCTATTTCGATTAAGAAATAGCCTTTTTATATGGATTGAAGTGAAGTAAATTAGTTTTGAACTTTCTTCTTAAATTTATCAAAGTCTGAATCGCCAGTTTGTTTTGGCCATGCATTGTTTTCGGTGTCGATATCTGCAGTTTCAGCTTTTGGATCTACTACAATACTTGTAATTTCTTTGTCTGTAGCAAATACTTTTTTCACCTCTTTATCATTTTTTCTCCAAATTTCAACAGGGTAGGTAATGTTTTCCGTAGTACCGTCTTTAAAAGTGTACTCTACAATAAGAGGCATTGGGATACCGCCTGGTTTTGAATATGTAATTTCGTAGAAATATTTAGGAGCCTTCATGCTGTTTCTTTCCGCAGGCGTAAAGTTGTCCATTAAATATTCGTTTAACGATTTGAAGTTTTCTTGTTCTGAACGTTTTGAAACTTCGTTTTTATAATCGTCACTATCTTCAGCAACAAGATAAACTAGGTCTGGAAGATCAGACTCAGCCATTCCTCTTTGCTCTAAAATTTCTCTTACACGTGCATTTGGTGTTGATGAAACATAATATTTTTTTACGTCTTGAACACCTATGTCAACAAAATCGGTAGTGTAGAACCATCCTCTCCAAAACCAATCTAAATCTACTGCAGAAGCGTCTTCCATTGTTCTGAAGAAATCTTCTGGAGTTGGGTGTTTAAACATCCAACGTTGTGCGTAGGTTTGGAATGCGTAATCGAATAACTCATGTCCCATTACAGTTTCTCTAAGAATGTTAAGTGCAGTTGCAGGTTTTCCGTAAGCATTTGCACCAAGTTGATAAACATTCTCTGGGTTTGACATAATTGGAGCGATAAAGGCTTGGTCGCCTTTCATATAATCTACAATTTTAGAAGGCTCACCTCTACGAGAAGGATATTTTCCGTCTGGACCAACAGCTTCTGGGTATGCAATTGCAAATTCTTGCTCGGTTAAATATTGACAAAAAGTATTGATTCCTTCATCCATCCATCCCCATTGACGCTCGTCTGAGTTTACAATCATCGGGAAGTAGTTGTGTCCAACTTCGTGAATAATTACACTAATCATTCCAAATTTCACACGGTCGCTATACGTTCCGTCTTCTTCTGGACGACCATAATTCCAACAAATCATAGGGTATTCCATCCCTTGATTTTTAGCGTGTACAGAAATTGCTTTTGGATAAGGATATGCAAAAGTGTGTTTTGAGTATGTTTTTAAAGTTTGAACTACAGCTTTTGTAGAATATTCTTCCCAAAGTGGGTTCCCTTCTTTTGAATAAATAGAAACAGCCATTACTGTTTTTCCATTTTCCATTTTAACAGCTTGTCTTTCCCAGATGTATTTTCTTGAAGTTGTAAAAGCAAAGTCACGTACGTTTTCAGCTTTTAGTTTCCAAGTTTTTCTGTCGGTTGAATGTCCTTTTTCGTTTTCTCTAGCTTCAGCTTCGGTAACAATAAAAACAGGTTTGTTATATGATTTTTTTGAGTCTTCGTAACGCTTGTACATATCGTCAGAAAGTACTTCTTTAGGGTTTTGTAAAACTCCTGTTCCGTCTAAAACATGATCTGAAGGTACGGTAATGTTTACTTCGTAATTTCCGAAAGGAAGTGCAAACTCTCCGCTTCCCCAGAATTGGTGGTTTTGCCAACCTTCAACGTCGTTGTAAACAGCCATACGAGGGAAAAACTGTGCAATTACATAGTTTTTGTTTCCGTCAGGGAATTCTTCGTATCCGCTACGCGCTCTATCAACTAAGTGATTGTTTACATTGTACCACCACTTGATGTTAAAAGTATATTTTTCTCCTGGCTCTAATGGTTTGTCAAGATCTACACGCATCATTGTTTGATTGATGGTGTAAGGTAAGTTTTTACCTTTTGCATCTTTTACTTCCTGAATATTGAAACCACCATCAAAAGGCTCGCTGTAATATTTTTTAGCAAAGCTTGCTGTTTCTTCAGCAGGAGGAACACCATCGCCATTTCTTAAAGGCGACTTAGAGTCTTTTGCTCTTACGTTTTGATCGAGCTGTACCCATAAAAATTCCAATTTGTCTGGAGAATTATTGGTGTAGGTAATAGTTTCTCTACCGGTTAATTTTTGAGTGTCGTCGTTGAGTTCGATATCCATTTTATAGTCCGCTTGTTGCTGATAGTAAGCAGGACCTGGAGCTCCAGAACCCGTTCTGTACATGTTTGGAGTAGCAAACTCCTCGTACATTTGTCTGAATTTGTTTGTGTTAGTGTGGCCTTGTTCTTTTTCTTTTTGGTCTTCTTGAGCGAAAACACCACTAAAAGATAAGAAGCAAAAACCTGCTAATAGGTACTTGAATTTGTGCATAGTTTGTTTAGAAATGAATTAAGGGTTGGAAATTAAATAATTTGTAAATTTTTATGAATTAAAGTTACAATTTTAACATAGCTTTATCATTCTGTTTTATCAACATAAAGCTTTTTTTGCGATTTTCTATGTTTATATGAACTACATTTTGTTGTTCTGGATAGATGTCGAAAAGTACTTTGCTTTGAATACTGATGGAATGTATTTTTTTTGATTTGAGTTTTGGAACTTCTAAGTAGCATTTCATAACGTCTACATCGTATTCTTTTCCGATGAAATTCCAAGTAACTTCTTCTCCATTTACATACACTATAAATTTGTCGTGCAGGTATTTTTCAATATAAAAATCGACGTTTTCGAGTTCTTTTTTAGTTTTTAAATTTGCATTGATGGCGTAGCGCTCTTTGAAGAGTTTTTCCATATCATCAATAAAATACCTAGAAATTATCTGAAGCGCTTGGTCTTCTTCAGCGTAGTTTACATCGGTTACGCTTACATAAAATTTATGATACACACCAAAACTCAACAGTGGTAAGAGCAAAAATAGGAGGAGGTATTTTTTCATGATTTTGAAATATCTTTTTTATGCTTCGCGAGTTTCTTCCGAAGCAATTAAATTTATTATTCGATATTGTTTACAGTTTTAAAATCGGCACTTTTCAGTTCCAAAAAAGCCAAAATTTGTAGCGGATCGTTGTTTTCAATCTCTTTAAATTTTGGGTCAACTGCACAAAAATACATAAACCTATCTATATAATCTTCGGGGATTTTTAAATCTTTAACATAGAAATCTACTTCAAAAAGCTCTTTCGTATCCATTAGTTTTACTTCTTCTTTTTGAAGTTTGATGAGCTTTTTTATCCGTTTAATTTTTCCGTTGATGGTATTTACAATCAAATCTATCGGTCCGTTTGAGGCAGTGTAGAGCATCCTTTCAGAATGTGTTTTCTTTTTAACAGTGGCATTTGGCAAACCTAAGCTTACTGCGTTTACCACATCATTTATAGGATTGTTTTTGATATCGTTGGTTAAATTTCCCGATAAACTATACGGAGTGATGGTAACTGGCGCCAACACATTAACTTTTTCAACCAGTGTTACTTCGAGGTATTTTTCAGCAATAATTTCTTCGGAAATCTCTACAAACTTTATTTCAAATTGAAGTGCCGTAAATACAAGCTGATCGTTTGCTTTGGCATCAATTTCAAAAAAACCTTCTTGGTTGGTAATGGTACTTGCGTTGCTGGTTTTGTTTAGCACATAAATCCCTTCTACTTCTGTGTTTGTGTTTACAACTTTTCCTTTAAGGGAGGTTCTAAAAACTTGTGCAGTAGCAATGTTTGCGGAGGCAATGAAAAGGATTATGAGTAAATTATTCTTCAGAGGCTTTTAAGGCGTTAAAGTTTTTACTTTCATCAACTAAAAAATCAATTAATTCGAATTCATGACTACGTTGCATAAGCGTTTGCGATGGTAATTTATCATCTACATAAAATAAAAATTCGTCTATTTGATCTTGCGGAATGTTTAAATCCATTACAAAAAACTCATCGTCGTATACTTGGCGTAACACCTGACTTGGTAGAATGATTTTAGTTTCTTCTTTGTCTTTATGCGATTTAAAGAGCGCCTTGTAAATGTTTACAAAATTAAGTCCGTTTACCATACCGCGCTGACTTACAGGAATGGCGTAGTTTACAGTTGGTGTAGCTTGGTCGGTTTCGTATGCGTATTGTTTAAACTCTTCATTTTTTAGACGAATATACTCGGCTCTGTCTTCTGGCGTAACAACTACTTGGTCGAGTTCGGTAATTTTTTCATTCACCTCTACAACAAGTCGGTTATTTTCCAAAATTTCATCGGTAATTTCTACAGTTTTAAATTCGTAATTCATTGCAGTAAAAGCCAATTTATCGCCTTTCTTCACCGTTATTTCAAACTCTCCATCTTTATTGGTAATCGTAGCTTTTTCAGTAGTAACATTAATTACATTTTCATTAGAAACGCTAGTATTGTGGTACATTACTTTACCTTTTAAAAGAACGGTGTTCTCTTGAGAAAGTACGAATAACGGACTCAAAATAAGAAGCAGGAAAAATAATTGCTTTTGCATGGAATTTGGTTTATAGTAGTTAAAACTAAAGTGTCAAAAATTGGTAACTTAATGTAAAGATAGCAATACTCGTTTAAATGTATCTTGCCATTTTTTAAAAAGTATTGAGGTTTTGATACTGTAAATAAATTATATCTTCGGATGAGATAAAAAAATATGCTGGTAAACTTTTGTTAAATGAAGTTTGATTTGTGATTTTGTAATAACAGTACAATTGATATTTACTTTTTTTTTTAACTGAATTTTTCATTTTTGTCTTGACACAAAAACGAAACAAAAAGGTCAAGACTGATTAAAAAAGTATAAGAAAATCTACGGAAACATCTTCCACAGATAAAAAGAACTCGCTCTGCTCAAACAGCTTTTTATCTTTTGCCTACACTGCTTCCTTGATTTTCAAAACTTTTTTAATAGGTCGGTATTTTAAAGTTAATGATTTTTTAAATTGAAATTGTTATTAAATGAAGCTTAGATTTCTTCTGAAAACAGATTCTTTATAATTTCAACCGAAAAGCGTATTTTCTTATATAAATTTACAAAAAATAACAGTGTGTTTTAAACTGAAAATACACGAGTTTAAAAGAAAGTTAATGAAAAAATTACTAATTGCAAGTACATCTACCGTTCACGGAAGTACCTATTTGGAATATATAGAAACGGCGCTTGCCGAATTTTTTAAAGATATACAAACCATCGTTTTTGTTCCGTATGCGCGACCAGGAGGAATTACACACGATGCATATACTGAAATTGCGCAAAATGGATTTGAGAAAATAGGAAAAAAAGTGGTGGGTTTACATACATTCGACAATCCTGTTGAAGCTATTGAAAGTGCAGAAGCTGTTTTTACAGGTGGAGGGAATACCTTTTTGTTGGTTACACAACTATATAAAAACGAAGTGATGGCGCCTTTACGAACACGTATTTTTGAAGGAATGCCGTATTTCGGAACCAGTGCAGGGGCAAATATTACAGGACTTACCATGCAAACCACCAACGATATGCCTATTGTCTATCCGCCAAGTTTTAAAACTTTGGGTGCTGTTCCGTTTAACATCAATCCGCATTATCTCGATCCCGATCCAACTAGCACACACAAAGGCGAAACTAGAGAAACCCGAATTAAAGAATTCCATACTATAAATACACAAGCTGTAGTTGGTCTACGCGAAGGGAGCTGGTTAGAAGTGCAAGGCGATGAAATTATACTAAAAGGACAATTGCCAGCACGAATTTTCGAACAAAACAAAACCCCTTATGAACTGGAAAGTGGGAGTAAAGTGAAGGTTTGATGGGGTAGAATATTACCTGATATATTTATAAATGAATAGTTATGACTACCGAATGTGATATTGTTTCAAACTGAGTTATAAGCTGTAGTTTATTCAAAAGTCTTTGAAGAATCTTCTGTAAGACGGTTTATTTCAGCGAGTTCTTTTTTGGTAAGATAACGCCATTCTCCTATAGGAACATCCAGCGAAACATTCATAATACGGATACGTTTCAAGGAGGTTACATTATAACCTAAGTATTCGCACATACGGCGTATTTGTCGGTTTAAACCTTGGGTCAGAATAATTTTAAAGGTATGCGCATCGATTTTTTCAACTTTACATTTTCGAGTAATGGTGTCTAAAATAGGAATTCCGTTACTCATTCGCTTTACAAAATCGTCGGTTATAACTTTGTCGACCGTTACAACATATTCTTTTTCGTGTTTGTTTCTTCCGCGTAAAATTTTGTTTACAATATCTCCATCGTTGGTTAAAAAAATAAGACCTTCACTAGGTTTGTCCAAACGTCCGATAGGAAAAATACGTTTCGGATAGTTTATAAAATCAATAATATTATCTTTTTCCACACGCGTATCGGTGGTGCAAACAATGCCGATAGGTTTGTTAAAAGCGAGGTATACAAAATCGTCTTTTGGAGTAGAAATAAGTTTTCCATCAACTCTAATTTCGTCGTCGCTACTTACTTTGGTTCCCATTTCTGGAATTTTTCCGTTTACGGTAACTCTGTTTTGCTGAATAAGTTTGTCGGCAGCACGACGCGAGCAAAATCCTACTTCGCTTAAAAATTTATTAATTCTAGTTAACTCCTTTTTCATAACCTAAAGGTACGTATTTCGCATAAAAAAAGCCCAACGTTATGTTAGGCTTTCTAGAGCGGGAGACGAGGTTCGAACTCGCGACATTCAGCTTGGAAGGCTGACGCTCTACCAACTGAGCTACTCCCGCAAATATTGTGGGTGCAAATATAACAAAACTCTATTTTTCTTTCCAAAACTTTTTTCGTTTTTTTTCTGAAGGAAATATTGATGAGGTTTATTATAATTACGTTATCTTGTATTATGCAATAAAAATCAAACAATGGAATTAACAATACAACACGAAAAAGCAGCTACTAAAGGGCGTTTTTTTGTAGAAAATGATAAAAAAACTTTGGCAGAAATGACCTATTCGGTAGCTGGAAGTGATAAAATTATTATCGACCACACCGAGGTAGACGACAGTTTGCGAGGACAGGGAGTAGGGCATAAGTTACTTGAAGCACTAGTTGCTTATGTTAGAGCCGAACAAATTAAAGTAATTCCACTTTGTCCGTTTGCCAAAGCGCAAATTCAAAAAAACACTTCGTATCACGATATTTTAGCCTAATGCATATTGTAAAAATAATCAGCGCTCAAGAAGCGCAAATTGTAAGGCATCCTGTTTTACGACCTGGTAAACCCTTAGAAACGGCAGTTTTTCCCGACGATGCTTTAGAAGATACTTTTCATGTTGGGGTTGTTGAAAATAATGAAGCTGTTGGTACAGTTACTTTTATAAAAAAGAAAAACAACCTATTTACTGCTAATAACCAATATCAATTACGCGGAATGGCTGTTTTAGATGTCCATCAGAAAAAAGGTTTTGGAGCTTTAATGGTTCAAAAAGCAGAAACAGTAATGTTGGAAAAAGGAGGTGATTTTATTTGGCTTAATGCACGTGAAATTGCAGTGCCTTTTTACAAAAAAATGGGCTATAAAATAGTTGGAGATGTTTTTCAAGTTCCAGAAATTGGACCACATTATTTGATGACAAAGAGTTTTTCTGAAAGTAATTAAAGTCTAATTTTGCAAAACATTTAATACCCTTTTACGATGCATTTTTTATCAGATGAATTAGAAGAATACGTAACCAATCACTCGGAAGACGAACCGATAATTTTACAGGAACTCGATAGAGAAACCAATTTAAAAACCTTGCAACCGCGTATGTTGAGCGGTCATTTTCAAGGGCGAGTGTTGAGTGTGCTTTCTAAAATGATGCATCCGAAAACGATTCTTGAAATAGGAACTTTTACTGGCTATGCTACAATTTGTTTGGCTGAAGGCATGCAAAAAGACGGTACGCTTCATACTATCGATATCAATGAAGAGTTGGTAGATTTTCAGCAGAAATATTTTGAAAAAAGCGGTTTTGCAAGTCAGATAAAGCAATATGTGGGGGATGCTACAACTATTATTCCAACTATTGATGCAAAGTTTGATTTGGTTTTTATAGATGCTGATAAACCAAATTATGTTGCGTATTTTGATTTGATTATCGATAAAATGAATTCGGGAGGTGTAATCTTATCGGATAATGTTTTGTGGAGTGGAAAGGTTGTTGAAAAACTTAAAAAGGGCGATAAAAGTACCGAAGCATTACTAGCGTATAATAAAAAATTAAAAGAAGACCCACGTGTGGAAACTGTGTTGTTGCCAATTCGCGACGGACTTACCTTGAGTAGAGTTTTATAGTTTGTTAACTAACATAAATTCGACGTTAGAATTATGAATGTGTAATAGATGACCTATTTAAAAAGTATTAAAATCAAGGAAGCAGGGTGGGCTGATAGATAAAAAGCTGTTTGAGCGGAGCGAGTTCTTTTTATCTGTGGAGAGGATGTTTCCGTAGATTTTCTCATGCTTTTTAAATCAGTCTTGACTTTCCTGCCTTCCGCAGGCAGGTTTGTTTCGTTTTTGTGTCAAGACAAAAATGAAAACATAATTAAAGTATAGGTAGTTGAGAGTTGTCTATATTTATTTTGAACTCATGTTCACTACCCATTTTTTGTGAATGGAATAAAACAACCAAGCCATAAGTATTCCGAAAATTGTTCCTGCTAAAATATCTGAAGGGTAGTGTACACCTACGTAGATTCGGCTAAACGAAAACAAAAGCGGCCACAAAAAAAGTAAGTATATCCATTGAAATCGATGCCTTAAAATCAGTACAAAAAAAGTGCAAACCGCAAAAGAACTAGCAGCATGCCCCGATAAAAAACTGTACGAATTTGGTTGAATTAAAATTCGGAGTAGGTCGGCAAAGTCAGCATTAGCACTTGGGCGAACTCTGGCAAATGCAATTTTGATGAGGTGGGTAAGTGTACTTGTTGAAAGGATAAGACACAAACTTATTAAAAGCGTTTTGTATAGTGCTTTTTTCTGATACGTTAAAATAACGAGGTATAGAATTAAAAAGTAAAGCGGTAACCATGTGGTAGGAGTGGTTACAGTTCTCCAAAAAGTATCGTATTTTTCAACTCCAAGATTGTTTAGGAAAATCAACAAGTCTTGGTCGTACTTTAGGAGTTTCTCAAACATTAAAGCTTACGTTTTACAGAACCCGAAAAATCTTCAATTTCGTCTCTTACTTGCGTAATTTCTTTCTGAATATCATTAGTGAAACTAGTGTCAATTCCGTTTTTTTCGGCACTTTTTTGAATTTCAGACTTTACTTCGTTGGTAGCATCTTTTAATTGGCGCATACCTTTTCCGAGTCCTCTTGCAATTTCAGGAAGCTTATCCGCACCAAAAATCATCACGACTAAAAATAAGATGAATACAATCTCTGCTCCGCTAATAAATAAAAACATAGTTCTTCCCTTTTTTGAAAACGTTTTCAAGTTTAAAATAACTTCAAACGCACACCACAAATATAATGAAGTTTAGTGTCAATAAAGAAAACATTTAACGCATCACCTTAAATTATTCGGCATATGCGTTTTGGTACGTATTTTCTTGAAGGATGTTAAGCATGTCTTTTTCCAAAGTTTCAATCGTATATTCTACAATTCGATTGCGCTCTTTTTCGTTTTCGTAAAAAATAATGGTAGGAACATTGGTGATGTTTAGCCCTTCTTCAAAATTTTCAGGAGTGGTTTTCTCACGCGACATGGTAATTAGCGTAAAGTTGTTGTAATCGTACCCAGCTTGATCCATCACCTTAAAAAAATGTGGAACTTCTCTTTGGCTATCGCTACACCAAGTCCCCATGAAAATTTTTATTTCAAGGTCTTTCACAAGCGGTTTTAATTGCGCCACAATTTCTTGGTTGGGAGTGTATGCTTCATAAGTACTTTCAAACCATTAGCTATGAGGAGCAACTTCCAAGTCTTCACGAGTATGTTGTCCTATCAAAACATCATTTTCAACAGTTTCGGTTGTAGTTGTTGTTTCAGTTGTGTTTTCTTGAGTATCTGTTTTCTTTGATTTTGTTCCGCAGGCAATTGTTAAGGTTGCTATACTGAATACAAGGAGCGCTTTTTTCATGGATTCTGATTTTATTTTTTTCTGCTGAAAGCGAAGTTTATAATAAAAACTGTCTTTTTAAAACATAAAACCTTACATTTTAAAAAGACAGTTTTGTAATTGTTTTTAAACCAAAGAATGTCTAGTCATGGCTTTTGGTTGTTCAATGCCCATGAGCTTTAAAATGGTTGGAGCGATGTCTCCCAAAACACCATCTTTAATTTCTTTTAGTTCATTATCTACCAAAATTAACGGCACCGGATTGGTAGTGTGTGCGGTATTTGGACTTCCGTCTGGATTTACCATAGTATCGCAATTTCCGTGGTCGGCAATTACGATAGTTGTATAACCGTTTTCAGAAGCTGTTGTAATTACATCTTTTGCGCATTCGTCTACTGTTTCGCAAGCTTTAATTGCAGCTTCCATAATTCCGGTATGTCCTACCATGTCTGGATTTGCAAAGTTTAAGCAAACAAAATCTACCGTGCCTTTTTTAAGTTCTGGTACAATGCTATCACGAATTTCGTAGGCGCTCATTTCTGGTTTTAGGTCGTATGTTGCCACTTTTGGAGAAGGGCAAAGTAAACGCTTTTCATTTTCGAAAGGCTCTTCTCTTCCGCCGTTAAAGAAAAATGTAACGTGCGGATATTTTTCAGTTTCAGCAATTCTAATCTGACTTTTACCAGCTTTTGAAATGGTTTCTCCAAGCGTGTCAATAATGTTGTCTTTGTTGTAAACTACATGTACATTTTTAAAAGTCTCGTCGTAATTGGTCATCGTAACAAAATACAAATTAAGTTTTTGCATTTGTTGCTCTGGGAAGTCTTGTTGTGTAAGTGCTTGCGACAGTTGACGTCCTCTGTCTGTTCTGAAATTATAAAAAATAACTACATCGCCTTCCTCAACTTTTGCTAGTGCATTGTTGTTTGCGTCTTGTAAAACAATAGGTTTGATAAACTCATCGGTAATACCATTGTCGTAGCTCTCTTGCATTGCTTCGAGTGCATTTTTGTAGGGAGCCCCTTGTCCGTTTACAATTAAATCGTAAGCAAGTTTAACACGTTCCCAACGTTTATCTCTATCCATTGCGTAGTAACGCCCAATTACAGATGCTAGTCTGGCGTGAGTTTTAGCGCAGTGTTTCTGAATTTCTTCAATAAAGCCTTTTCCACTTTGCGGGTCTACATCACGTCCGTCGGTAAAAGCATGAACAAAAACATCTTTTAAACCAAAATTGTAGGCAGCATCCAACAAACCTTCTAAATGTTTAATATGAGAATGCACACCACCATCACTCAATAGTCCTAAAAAGTGTATTTTTTTATTGTTTTCCTTAGCGTATTCAAAAGCCTTTTTAAGTTCTTCTTCTTTAGCTAAAGTTTTGTTCTCAATCGCCATATTTATTTTAGCGAGGTCTTGATAAACAATTCTTCCAGCACCCAAATTCATGTGTCCAACTTCACTGTTTCCCATTTGTCCTTCCGGAAGTCCAACATTCATTCCGTCGGTTAACAAATTGGCATTTGGATATTTTTGGTATAACGAATCTATAAATGGAGTGTTGGCATTTTCAATTGCCGATATTTTTGGATCTGGCGATTTTCCCCAGCCATCCAAAATCATTAGTATTACTTTCTTATTCATGTCAAAATTTATTATCCTTCAAAGATACTATTATAATAATTTTTATTGAAAATCAAAGCTAGGTTTGTTGCCAAAGATTCTAATCTTTCAAAAAATAATCCTAAAACAACATTTCTCTAACATTATCCTTCAGAATACGTTAAACATACGTTAAAGATATGTTGCTACTGAAACAATCTTTCTTCGGAAGCGTCTTTTTTATATAACCCATTAAATTATTAATTATGAAAAAGTTAGCATTTGTAATGATGTTTGTGTTTGCCACAGGAAGTATCTTTGCATCATCATCAGAAAACAAAAAAACATTAGAAACTGCACCACAAGTTTCTGTCCTTAAAAAGTCGCCAAAAGTGTCGCCTTTTTGCATGTCTATCGTAAAAGGAGATTTTGACACGGTGAAAAAATTAATCGACTTAGGAGCAGATGTAAACGAAAAATCAAACGGATTAACGCCTGCGATGTACGCCGCAAAGTTTAACAGAGTTGATATTTTGGAGTTGTTAATTAACAACGAAGCAAACGTAAAAGCAAAATGCTCGGAAAAAGGATTTACTGCTATGGATTACGCAAAATTATCGAATGCGCATGATGCCATAGGAGTGTTAGAAAAAGCATTAAATTCTTAATAAGATACCAAGGAGACTTTGTTCTATTTTAAGAAATTAATTTGATTTAGCGATCAAAAAATCCCGCCAATGGCGGGATTTTTTTTAAACTTCACCTACCAATCTTATTGATGGATGAAGTTTTTCCAAAAATAACCTATCCTATTACATTGGAAAGCCGGTAAAAAGTCTGTAAAAGAAGGCATAGATAACAACTAAAAATACTAGAAAGAAAAACCAAGAAAGTACTTTTAGAAATGTTGCTGCGTAACCATTCTTTAATTCTGAAAAAGAACTCTTATAAAGCTCTTTGAGAAGTAAAAGTGTTGTCATACAAAATATTTAAAACTAATTAATAAATGATTTTTTAGCTTTAAATAGATTATTACAAAGTTAGAGTGTAGGGACTAAAGGTTGATTTATACCCTAAAACTAATGTATTTTATGTAAGATAAAAAGTGTTAAAATTCAAAACCGATAAGTAGCTTTATTTTTAGTTAAAATGCATAACTATAAGGTTTTATACATTTCGATCGCTTCTTGAATTTTTTCAATTCTATTTTCTGGATCTGGGTGAGTGCTTTGAAACTCTGGAGTTCGATTTGGTCCTGCAGCCGATTTTAAAATTTCCATCACACCAATCATTTCTTCTGGGTTGTAGCCCGATTGGATCATGAATTTTACACCTAAATTGTCACTTTCCAATTCGTCGTCTCTTCCGTATTTCATATTAATTACGTTGGCAACAACAGCAGCCATTTGTGTAGCCGATTGACTATCGCTTCCAACAGCAACACCACTTAAAATTCCTTGTGTTAAACCTTGTTTCGAAATCCTATCGGCAGAGTGTCTACCAACAACATGACCTATTTCATGACCTAAAACTCCAGCCAGTTGATCTTCGTTTTCGAGTTGTGAGAAAAGTGCGTAAGTAATAAAAACCTGCCCTCCCGGAAGTGCAAAAGCATTAATAACATTTGGATCTGCCAATAAATGAAAGTCAAATTGGTATGGACTTTCAGCTGCAACACTATTTTTTACTAATTTTTCACCCACTGCATCAACCAAAGCTTGGTAATTATTGTCGGGATATAAACCTCCGTGCTGCTGTGCCATTTGCGGAGCACTTTGTAGTCCTATGGCAATTTCTTCTTCTGGAGATAACGAAATATGCTGTTCTTTTCCAGTATACGGGTTTTCTTCCGAAGAAGCACAATATTTTATCACTGCAAACAATGCAATGGCAATTCCTATAAAAAGTTTAATCCTACTTCTTCCGCGCATAATTTCAAAAGATTAAAATGTTTTATCTTCGATAAAATTACAAAAAAAACTTACTCCTTTAATGCTGGATTAATATCGAATACATTATTTTTTAAATACGTTTGCATAAAACTATCGGTAAGATATTCGCTCCCTAATAATTTATTAGTTTTTAAAATTTCAATGATTGCAACATTTTTGTAAGCATCCAACATAGGTTTTGAAATTGCTTTGTAGCTGTAGTGCCATGGCTCGTACTTAAAGCCTTTTCGGTTTGGATTGTCGGTGTACACTATGTAAAATCCGTATGTGTTTGCGTTTTTGTCAAGCCATTCCTTAAGGGCGCAAAAAGGACCTGTTCCATGAAATTTATCCGGGTCCAAAACATCGTTTTGTACGTTTTTATTTCCGTCGATAATATCGATGTCGGTACCCCAATGATGTCTCGATGTTCCAGGAATTGTTGAGTATTCAATAATTTTCTCGATGGCTTGTTCCGGACTCATACCTCGCTGTGTGTAGGCTTTATATTTGCGTTCGAAAATACCTTTTTGACGGTCAAAATTTCGATATCCCGAAACCACTTTAATCGCAATTCCATCTTTTTTAGCAGCTGCTTTCATCTTTAAAAAAGCGTCATAGGCCTCTTTTTGCAAACCAATTCCATCGCCGTATAATTCAGGATTTCCTTTGCCTATCAATTGCTCAACGCTGTATTTTTCTTGTGCACTCACAATCGATAAGCACACACAAAAAATAATTGTAAAGGCGGCAGTTTTATATTTTTTCATGTGTAATTTTTTAGAAGCACTATTGCTGTTTTGTTTTTCGATGGCTGTTACCTGCCTGCCTGACGGTAGGCAGGCTTTCACCACTACACGGTAGTTGGTTCAATCAGGGCTAGCGAGTTTCGTTGTTGTCGATTTACAATTTCTATTCCGAAGAAAAAAACGAGATGCGTAAAGATACAAAATACCTTTTTTGGGAAAAAAGTTGCAAAGAATCAAAGTAACAGAGGTACAAAGTTCAAACTAAAACAAACCTTTTACTTATTAACTCGCATTTAAACAATTAACCGATTCAACGCTTCAATAATATGAGATGTCTCGACTCCGCCTGTCTGCCGACAAAGGCAGGCTCGACATGACTGTGCCAAGAGTTCAGCATAAAAATAAAGTTTAGATTGAAAATCTTTAATGTTTCACTTTTTGGCCAATTCAACAATTACACGATTTAAGAGTTAAACAGAGTAGACACCTCGACTCCGCTCGGTGTGACAGTGATAAAAAGTTGCAAGTATTCAAAGTAACAGAGGCACAAAGTCTAAATCTAAATAAACCTTTATTCTTTTATTTCTTTACTCTCAATTCAACAATTCAACAATTACACGATTTTACAGTTAAACAGAATAGACACCTCGACTCCGCCTGTCTGCCGACAAAGGTAGGCTCGGTGTGAGAGTGATAAAAAGTTGCAAAGATTCAAAGTGGCAGAGCTACAAAGTTTAAATCTAAATAAACCTTTACTCTTTTACTCTCAATTCAACAAATCATCAATTACACGATATTACAATTTATAAATGCAAAGTGTCAATTCGAACTAGTTTCAGATTCCCATATTCTTAGGTTGCGATTCCAAATTAAGTCGTTATTTTTGTGCAAACCTCGAATTTATGCAGTTTCAAAATACACTCAGTTTTGCACAACAACTAGACGCAAAAGATACTTTAGCACCTTATAAAAACGAATTCACGTTTCCGGTAATTAACGGAAAAGAAGTTATTTATTTTACAGGAAATTCTTTGGGGTTACAGCCAAAACGCACCCAAGCCTATGTAAATGAAATTATGAATGATTGGGCAGGATTGGCTGTAGAAGGTCATTTTAAAGCAGAAAAACCTTGGTGGGATTACCATGAGCGTTTGGCTGCGCCATTAGCAAAAGTGGTAGGAGCAAAGCCAGAAGAAGTAACTGTGATGAATACATTAACGGTAAATCTTCATTTGTTGATGGTGTCTTTTTATCGTCCTTCAGCAAAAAGATTTAAAATTATTTGTGAGGAAAAAGCGTTTCCTTCAGATCAATATATGTTGGCAAGTCAAGTTCGTTTTCATGGGTATAATCCAGACGAAGCCATTGTAGAAGTTAAAAAACGTGAGGGAGAAAATTTTTGGCGAACGGAAGATATTTTACAAACAATTGAATCGGTTGGCGATGAACTTGCATTAGTTTTAATAGGAGGAGTGAACTATTACAACGGACAAGTTTTTGATATGAAAGCAATTACTGAAGCCGGACAAAAACAAGGGGCTTTTGTAGGTTGGGATTTGGCGCATGCTGCTGGAAATATTAAACTTCAATTACACGATTGGGGTGTTGATTTTGCCGCTTGGTGTAGTTATAAATACATGAACAGCGGACCGGGAAATGCATCGGGGATTTTTGTGAATGAAAAGTATTTAAATCGAAAAGATATTCCTCGTTTTGAGGGTTGGTGGGGTACAAAAAAAGAAACTCGTTTTTTAATGAAACCAGAGTTTGAGCCTATGGAAAATGCTGAGGCTTGGCAAATAAGCAATGCTCCTGTAATGGCTATGGCGCCGTATTTGGCTTCTCTTTCTTTGTTTGATGAGGTGAAAATGGATATCCTTATCGAGAAGAGTAAATTACTAACGGCTTATTTAGAGTTTGTTTTGCAGGAGATTGACAAGGAAATAGGCAGTTCTACCATTTTTGAAATTATAACCCCAAAAGAACGCGGTTGCCAGTTATCGGTATTTTTACACGGACAAGGGAAAGCGTTGTTTGATTATTTAATGGAAAACGGGGTAGTGACCGATTGGCGTGAGCCCAATGTCATCAGGTTAGCACCAACTCCTTTTTACAATTCGTTTGAAGAGATGTACCGATTTGGACAAATTTTGAAACAAGGAATTTTAAAACATTAAAAAAAAAGGTTGTTTAATTTAATTAAACAACCTTTTTGATTTATAATAAACATGAGACATTAATTTAATGTCATCGGAATTTCCATTAAGAGTAATTTGGTGCTTGTATCGGCAACAATATTTAGGGTGTCAACTTCTTCAATTCCTAAAGCGTCTCTACGGTTAAGTTTTTCTTCATTTATAGAAACATCACCTTCTAACACAAAAGCATAAACACCATTTTCTGGGTTGTGAAGTTTGTACTCCAATGTTTTCCCTTCATCCATTTCAGTAATATTAAACCAAGCATCTTGATTGATAGTTACTCCAGCATCGTTTTTGTTTGGAGATACTATTTGCTGAAATTTATTTTTTCGGTCTTCTAACTTTAAACTTATTTGGTCGTACGTAGGAGTAACATTTCTCTCTTTTGGCATTAACCAAATTTGAAGCAGTTTAAGCTCTTTGTTTAAATTTTTGTTGTATTCGCTGTGCATAATTCCAGTTCCGGCCGACATCGATTGTACATCTCCTTCTCTGATAACTTCTTTGTTTCCCATACTGTCTTCATGCTCCAAATCGCCCGAAAGCGGAATGGTAATAATTTCCATATTGTCGTGCGGGTGTTTCCCAAAGCCCATTCCTGGGGCAATTGTATCGTCGTTTAAAACTCTTAAAACACCAAAGTTCATTCGTTGTGGGTCGAAATAATTGGCAAAACTAAAACTGTGATATGCATTGAGCCAACCGTGGTTTGCATGACCACGGGTATTGGCTTTATAAAGTGTTTTTTTCATCTTTTTTAAGCTTTTTTTACTACTGATTTAGACGTAGTTCTTGCTGTTTTCTTACAAGCGGAATACAACAAGGAATTTTGATTGAAAGTAGCTTTTATTCTTCCGAAGTACTAATATCGATATTGGTGAAGTACAACTTAAACCTTCCGTTTTCGTTTTGGTGCATGGTGGCTAACTTGATACCTTTTATTTCCTTGTAATCTTCCCAAGTTGTCATCATACATTTTGACGAACTGTTGTTCTCTCGATATACCCATTCTTGCACTTCGTTGTCTTGATTCATATAAAAATCGTACGCATCGCCAGGGGTATAACCACCTTCGTTAGCATAAACAATGGTTAGTTTTTTCAACGAGTCGTTGCTAATTGGAGCCAAGTCTTTGTCTGTAGTTTCGTAAGTAATTCCTTTGTCCCAAACCAATTTGTAGGGAGCAAGTAACCAATAAACATCGTTTATAAAGTTTTTGTCGGCCGCCAATTCTTCATCACTTAAAATTTGACTTCTTTTAAAAGTGAGAGCATCACCATTTTTAATAAGTGTTACTTCATTGGTTTTTGGTTTCCAAACCCAACTTCTTTCAAAATGGGCGGTATCTCTATCTACATTAAAAGTGTATTTTATTTCTTCAACCGAGTTCCAGTTTTCAAAACCGTTGGTGTAAGCTATTTCTTCTAAAGGATTTAAATTTTTTGGAGTGACTTTTTCTTTTTTACAACTATAAAAAAGAACAACAGCGCAGAGTAATAGTACAAATGGTCTCATCGGGGTTTTTTTTATAAAAATAGTTATTTTTTTGAATGCACATAAACTTTGTTGTTTTTGTTGAATTGTAAACTGAAATTTTAAACAATAAAAAACGCCTCTTAATGAAAAGAAGCGTTTTAAACTAAAATGAGCCACTGCTTTGCAGTGTTAAGTAAAAGTGTGTTGGTTGGTTTTATTTTACTCTCGCTTGAAACTCCGAAATGGTGTGGTCGTAGCTTCTTAAAACACGATCCCACTCTTTGAAAAGGTGATCGCTTTTTACGCTTGTTAAAGGCTCGCCAGATTCTTCGCTTACAAGTTTCACTTTATAAACTAGCGGGTCTGAAGAAGACTCTTTAACAATCATTCGTGTTCTAATTGTATTTTGTTTGAAAGTTTGTAAAGACCATGCAGTTCTTAAATATCCTGTTTCTTTATCGGTCATTTCAATAACATCGATATAGTTTAATACTATTTGGTTGATAAGCTTCCAAGCTCTGTCTTTATCCATGTCGTCTACTTTAATTTCGATATCAACATTGGCAATATCTGTTTGTACAGAAGCATCAAAAGCATCGTCGTTGTTCATTTCGAAATAGTGCGACTTTGGAGGGTCGGCCATTCCTTTTTGATTACAAAACTCAATTTGTTCTGTTAAATAACCAGTTTTCTTTACAATAACAGAAACACAATCGTCTTTAGGAACCAATACTTCTGCAGACCCTTTTCCGATGGTTTTTCCGTTTACAATAATTTCAGCATCCGATTCGGACGCGCTTACTTGAATTTTTTTCTTTCCGTAGTACAAATCATCATTTGCAACAGCTGTAGTTGTGGCAAATAATAACATAGTAATGAAAGTTAGAAGTGTAATTTTCTTTCTCATTTTTTAGGTTGTTTAGTTTGTTTGAATGTTTATTGATGTTACAAAAGCACTTTTTGCCAAAATGAAATATTCAAATTGTGTGTCTGTTAATTATCATTTTAACAAAAAAAGCGACTGTTTGTAGTACACAAACTTATAGTGTTCTAATTTTCATTACAATACCCTTTTTTGGGTATTTTTTTACTTACATTAGTGTGGTAAAATTCTTAATAAATAAAAAGTGGGCGATTTTAAGAAGATTTCTAGTTATTGGCAAGATAACTATACATCAAAGATTAAAACTTCCGACCGACTTATTATTCCAGAGCATTTTAAAAGTATGATTAAGCTTGTGGCCCCAGGGAAATCGTATTTTTATATTGTGAATTTCCATACAATGGAAATGGAATATATTTCGAGTAGTGTTGCGGAGTTTACTGGTTTAGAACCTTCATCGGTTCGGATGGATCATTTGCTTTCTATGGTTGCACCTTCAGATGTGGATGCTGTTTATAATAAAGAAAAGCTTATTCAAAGTTTTTATATCGATTATTTAAAGCCAAACGAAAAGCAGGATTACAAAATTATGTACACCTATAAAATGAATTGTTTTGACGGGAGTCAGCGTGTGATGCTACATCAGGCAACGGCTTTGTCGATTAACGATGAAGGTAGGTTTGTACACGTGTTGGGGATTCATAGCGACATTTCTTCTTTAGCAATAAAAAGCACAAACGATTTATCTTTTATAAATATCAACGGCGGAAAATCGTATTACAACATAAACACAAGTTTGGATAAATTTTCTCCTGAACAATTGGAGCAGGTAGAAACCATTTCAAACTTGTTAACCACTCGTGAGGTACAAGTTGTAAAAGAGTTGGCTGTTGGTTGTAAAGTTTCTGAAATAGCTAAAAACTTAAATATATCTGAGCATACGGCACATACACATAAAAAAAATATACTTAAAAAAGTGGGGTGTAAAAATTCAACGCATTTAATTACACTTTGCTTGGCAGAAGGTTTAATAAACGTTTAAGTAGTTTTGTGCGCAAGTTTTCGTCTTAGTCTGCTTAAACTTTCTGGCTGTATCCCAAGGTAGTTTGCGATGAGGTAATTTGGAACGCGTTGCTCAATGTTTGGGTAAGTTTTTAAAAAGTCGAGATATCGTGCCAAGCTATCTTTGTCTAATGCTCCTAAAATTCGGTCTTGCATTGCCAAAAATGCATTGGTAAGTTTTATTCTGAAGAAACGATCGAATTTTGGGATTTCTAAAAAAAGGCGCTCTAAGTTTTCTTTCGTAATTTTTAAAAGCTTGGTGTCTTCTAAAGCTTCAATATACAGTTGCGCGGGTTGTTGTTTGTAAAACGCTTTAAAGTCGCTTATCCACCAATCTTCAATCGCAAACTGAATTACATGTTCTTGTCCTTGCGCATCCAATTCGTATGCTTTTAAGCATCCTTCAACCACAAAATACTGCGCAGTAACTTCTTCGTCAATTTTAATTAAAACTTCTTTTTTCTGAAGTGAAACAGGAGAAAGTAAGCTAAAGAATAGCTTTTTTTCTTCTGAAGTTAATGAGATATATTCTGAAACATGGTTGTAAATAGAAGCTTCCATAGTTACAAATGTAAGTCAAAATTGAAAAATGAAATAATCAAATTCAGCAACAAATAAAAAGCCTCCCGCTAAAAAACGAGAGGCTCTTTCCCTAAACTAATACCTACTACTATGTAATGATTACTTTATATACGACTCAAATTTGAGTTTGGATTTTTTAAAAGTAATTTTTTTTAAAATTTTATGGTCTGCGTCCAGTAGCAAGTCTGTATAATATTCCTATAATGGCCAAAACCAATAAGATATGAATTAAACTTCCTACGGCTTCTCCAAATCCGAAATAGCCTACAAGCCATCCGATAATTAAAATAACTACGATTAACCAAATGATATCTCTCATAACTTTATTTTTTAAGTACTCATGCGATGATGAGTGTGGTTGATTTATAATATTAAATTACAAAAAGACTTCTGTTTTGTAAGAAGGATTAACAATCTTTAACGTGTATTCTTCTGTAATTAAGATTTTTATAACTCAATCGAGATTTTTTTTCAGTAGCATGAAAAAGAAAAACCCTCACGAAAAGTAAGGGTTCATTGAAATATATATAGGCGCTCGAAGCGTTATTTTTTATGTTTATTATATGTACGGTGCTATGGGTTTGTGCGGATTTTAGTACTGCGTTAAAAAAATGCAAAAAAAAATAAAGCTGTCTCAAAAGCTTAATTATTTCGTCAAACTGAGCTTGACTCAGTTTCTCATTTTTTTAGAAAAAATATGATGAGATTCTGGAGTAAATCCAGAATGACGCTTTGATAAACTTTTAAGACAGCCTCTTAATTTTAAAATTACTTCTGGTAAGTAGGGTAGTCTATATAACCTTTTTCTCCAGAGGAATAAAAAGTGTTGGCATCCCATTCAGCAATCGGAGCGTTTGTAGCAAATCGTTCTACCAAATCTGGGTTTGAAATAAAAGGTTTTCCAAAAGCAACTAAATCGACGTCGCCTTCTTCCAAAATTTCATTACCGCTTTCTTGGTTAAAATTTGTGTTAATCATTAAAGTGCCGTTGTAAAGCGGACGGTAATGTTTTGCAATTTCAGTAACTAAAAAAGGCACTTCAGAAACATCTGTAAAAGGTTCTGATAAGTGTAAGTAAGCCAAATTGTAATCGTTTAATTTTTCAACGATATAGTCGAAAGTCGGAATGGTTTCTTCATCTGCTTGCATTCCAAACATTCCGTGCATCGATGGGTTTAGCCTAATTCCGATATTATTTTCAGGGAAAACCTGTTTGATTTCGTCTAAAACATCAAATAGAAAACGAGTTCTGTTTACAATAGTTCCACCGTAATCGTCGGTTCTTTTATTAGAACAGTTATTAAAAAACTGATGGAAAAGATAACCGTTAGACGAATGGATTTCAACTCCGTCAAAGCCTGCTTCTTTTGCATTGATAGCTGCTTGTTTAAAATCGGAGATAGCTTTTTTAATATCCTCAAGCGTCATTTCTTTTGGCGTAACAGTTTCTTTAAAACCTTCAGGAGTAAAAACTTTATCGTTCGGATTGATAGCGCTTGGCGCCAACGGAAGTGCTCCTTTATGAAAATCTGGATGCGACATTCTTCCTACGTGCCAAAGTTGCGCAAAAATTTTCCCGTCCTTTTGGTGTACCGCTTTGGTTACTTTTTTCCAACCTTCCACTTGCGTTTCTGTGTACATTCCTGGAGTGTTTATGTAGCCAACTGCTTCTGTAGAAACCTGAGTTCCTTCAGAAATAATAAGTCCGGCACTAGCTCTTTGTTCGTAATATTGTGCAATCAAATCGGTTGCTGTATTTTCTGGGTTGTTGGCACGAGAGCGCGTCATGGGAGCCATCACAACACGGTTTTTTAAAGTGATATTTCCTAAATTATAGCTTTCTAATAAAGGCTGTTGTGTTTTCATAGTATTTTTTTCTTTTAGAATTTAAACATGCTTTTGTTTCGTCGGAATTTTATAAAAAGACTTTCATTACTTTCGAAATGATTATCCGAAATCTGTCATAATTCACTGTCTCCTCGAGCGTAGTCGAGAGGCTATTTACTTAAGAAACTTTAAAATAAGGTCTCGACTACGCCTGTCTGCCGACAAAGGCAGGCTCGACCTGACATTTTAATCTTGGTATGAAATATTACGGATATTCAAATTCTCGAAACAAAATCAATTCATCTCAAAGGTACAATCCTGTAACATTTCATATCATTGATATAGGTTAATAAAACAGTTTAATTTGTTAACTTTGTAGCGAAGCGACTGTTTTAAAAATTATGAAAAGCGTCATTCTGAAGCTGTTTTCAGAATCTCAAAAAACTATTTTTTCAGCTTATGAGAAGCCAAGTTGATGTTGGTTTGACATATTAAACACTTTTCTGGCAGTTCCTTTTTTACATTTTATATCCTCATGCAAACGCCAAAAAGAATTGCGATTACCGGAAGCGGACTCGTAGGAAGTTTATTAGCCATTTATTTAAGAAAAAAAGGTCACGAAGTAGATGTGTACGACAGAAGGCCCGATATTAGAACCATGGAGTTCTCGGGGCGTTCCATCAATTTAGCAATGTCTACGCGTGGTTGGAAAGCGCTAGAAACTGTTGGGATTGATAAGCCCATTCGAGAAATTGCAATTCCGATGGACAAACGCGCTATTCATACCCCAGGGAAACCTGTGTATTTTCAGTACTACGGAAAAGAAGGCGAAGCAATTTATTCGATTTCGAGAGGGATTTTGAATAAGCGAATGATTGACCTAGCCGAATCTGCTGGTGTGAACTTTATTTTTAATTCTAAAGTGTGGGACGTTTCGCTTCCTGAAGCTATTATTTATACGGGAGAAACCGAAAAAGGGGAGTGGGAAGCACACAATTACGATATGGTTTTTGGTGCCGATGGTGCTTTTTCCAGAATTCGTCATAAAATGCAACGTCGTAGTATGTTTAACTACAGTCAGCATTTTTTAAAAACGGGTTATAAAGAATTGAGTATTCCTGCAAATCCAGACGGAACGCACAAACTCAATAGTAATTCGTTGCACATTTGGCCTCGTGGAGAATTTATGCTGATAGCACTTCCAAATCTCGACGGGAGCTTTACCTGCACACTTTTTTTACCAATTGAAGGAGAAAATTCGTTTGAGAGTTTAACTTCCGAAGAAAAATTAGAAGCCTTTTTTACTGAACATTTTGAAGATGCCATGGATGTAATTCCAGATTTGATAAAAGACTTCTTTAAAAATCCAACAAGTTCTTTGGTGACTATTAAATGCGAGCCTTGGACGTATTGGAATAAAGTAGCACTCATTGGAGATGCGGCGCATGCAATTGTTCCTTTTTATGGGCAAGGAATGAATGCTGGTTTTGAAGATATATCGGTGCTTAATGATTTAATGGAAACTCATGGCGACGATTGGGATGCGATTTTCAAAAACTATGAAGAATCTAGAAAACCAAATACCGATGCTATTGCCGAACTAAGTTATAGGAATTTTATTGAGATGAGTTCTAAAACAGCCGATGAGCGTTTTTTACTTAGAAAAAAAATAGAAAAGCATTTTGCTGAAAAGCATCCTGATAAGTGGTTGCCGTTGTATAGTAGAGTTACTTTTTCTGAACATCCTTATTCTGAAGCTCTTCGTGAAGGAGATTTTCAAAGAGGAATTATGGATGAAATAATGGAAATGGAAAATATTGAAGATAGATGGGATAGTGAAGCGGTTGAAAATGCTATTCTAGAAAAGCTGTCAAAATAATGAACTTTATAAATTATCATAACAAAAGCTTTAGAGCAGTTTCGAATTCTGAAAATGGACAAACTTCTGAAGAAACTATTTTTTATTACAAACAAGAAGGAAATATTTTAACTGCAAAATATAGTGGAGGAGCAATTAAAAAAGGGCATTTAATTGGTTTAGTTAGTGAAGATGGCGTTATCGATATGCGTTATCATCAAATCGATATTGAAGGGAATTTAAGAACTGGGAAGTGTAAATCTATTCCAGAGACTTTAGAAGACGGAAGTTTAAGACTCCATGAAAGTTGGGAGTGGACTTCTGATGATTTTTCTAAGGGAACTTCTGTAATCGAAGAAATTATTTAGGAGTCTTAAAGTCAATAAATTCTAATATTTTCAATATATTTAATAAGCATAATTTATAGCTGAGATAAACTAAATAAACGTATTTTGATTTTATAATTTTATTCCGATGGAAATTCTAATTATTGGAGCTACAGGAAGAACAGGCCGGCACTTAGTGAAGTTTGCCCTTAATGAGGGGCATCGGGTAACTGTTTTTGTTCGTTCTCCAGAAAAATTAGACAGACCGCAAACGGGCGTTAAAGTAATAAAAGGTGATATTTTAGACCTCGCTGAGGTGAAAAATTTAATGAGCACCTACCAGTTTGATGCTGTTATTGTTGCCATTGGTGCCGATAGTTTAAAATGTTCTTCAACGCGTGCCGAGAGTACTAAAAATATTGTTAATGCCCTTGAAGCTGTTACGACAACTACAAGGTTGTGGATTATGAGTTCTGCAGGAGTTAACGAAAGTATCGACCAATTAGGGTTTTTAGGAAAAATGTTTGTGAAAACTGTTTTAAAAGGACACATCACAGACCATACAAATCAAGAGAAATACGTAACCGATAGTTCACTTCCTTATACCATTGTGCGACCTTTAGCTTTGAGTGACGAAGCTTTTTCTGATGGCGAAAATTTTGAAATTTTAGAAAAAGGACGCGTGCTTGTCAATAAAATATCGAGAGCAGATGTGGCGTATTTTATCATATCAAATCTAAATAACCCCGAATTTCTAGGCAAAGCGATAACGCTAAGTGCTGTAACTGCTTAAGATTTATTGATAACCAGAAGCTTGAAGCGCAAACAACTCTGCATACAGACTGTTGTTTTCCATTAAACTTACGTGTGTGCCTAACTCCAACACTTTTCCGTCTTTTAAAACTAAGATAGTATCCGCCATGCGAACGGTGCTAAATCTGTGAGAAATAATGATACTTGTTTTTCCTTTGGTAAGTCCAATAAAGCGCTCAAAAACTTCGTATTCTGCTTTGGCATCTAGTGCCGAAGTAGGTTCATCTAAAATAAGGACATCGGCATCTTTCATATAAGCTCTTGCCAATGCAATTTTTTGCCATTGTCCGCCCGATAATTCCTGACCTTTGTTGAAACGTTTTCCGAGTTGCTGGTCGTATCCTTTTTCGAGGTCATCAACAACTTCTGAAGCTAAACTACGTTCAGAAGCGTCTTGTATTCTATTGAAGTTTTCTATTTCATCAATTTTTCCGACAGCAATATTTTCACGAACAGTAAATTCATATCTAAAGAAATCTTGAAAAATCACACCAAATACTTTTTGGTATTCGTTTTTATTGAATTTTCTAATATCAATTCCATCTAAATAAATAGTTCCAGAAGTTGGTTCGTAGAAGCGTAAAAAGAGTTTGATGAGTGTTGTTTTTCCAGCGCCATTTTGCCCAACAAAAGCCATTTTTTCGCCAGCTTTTAATTGAAAAGAAACTCCTTTCAAAACATAATCTTCACTTCCAGGATATTTAAAAGTTACATTTTCAAGTGTAAATCCTTCTTTAATGGAAGCAGGTAATGGCACTTCGCCTTCTTGATGCTGGTCGACTTCCAAATCGATAAAGTCGAAGTAATCTTTTAAATACAAGGCACTTTGAGAAATACTTGTAAAGCGAGAAAAGAAACCTTGTAAGTTGGTGCGCAATCTATTAAAAGAACCACTTAAAAAGGTAAGTTCTCCAATGGTGATAACACCTGTTAGCACGCGGTAAATTATAAGTACGTAGGCACCATAGTACGAAAGCACGCCGAGTAAATTAAACAAAGCACCATAAGTACTCCGCTTAATTGCAAGTTTTTTGTTGAGGTTATAATACTCATCAGAAAGAACTTTAAAACGGTTGGCGATATAATCGGTAAGTCCGAAGAGTTTAATTTCTTTTGCAGTTTTATCATTCGCGCCAACAAATCGTAAATAGTCGAGTTCTCTCCTTTCGGATGTCCAACTACGAGCGAGGGAGTAACTTTGAGAGCTAAATTTTATTTCGTTGATAAAAGACGGAATTATGCTTAAAATTAAAATCGCAATCAGGATAGGTTCAAAATAAATAAGTCCTGCAATAAGCGAAGCTATACTGATTAAACTCTGAATTTGAGTTAAGATGTTCGACATTAAATTTACACGACTGGTAGTTTGTGTACGTGCGCGTTCTAATTTATCGTAAAACTCAGGGTCTTCAAGCTGACTAATTTCTATTTCATTGGTTTTCTTAATAATGGTTACCGACGATTTGTTGGCGTATAAATCGCCTAAAAGTCCGTCCGTTAAAGTGATGAGTCTACTTATCAAATCAGAAATTAAAGCAACTCCTAATTCTAGCGCTACGTATTTCCACAGTAATGTAAAGTCTTTATCGGTAGCGTTTATTTGAAGGATTATTTCGTCTATAATTAGTTTTCCTACCCACAGTAAAACCACCGGTGCGAAGGCGTTTATGAGCCTAGCGATGGTGTTTGTAGTGTACATTACCTTGTGGGTTTTCCATATTTCTGATGAAAAACGAGGAATGTATTTTAGTGCGTTAAAAGAATCTTTTATAGAGGTTTTGTTTTTCTTTTTCTCTTTTAGTGATTGTAAATTTCTTGGCAATTTTTTTTGTTTTAATGAATTGTATTGGGTGTTCGGGAGATTTGGTTAACTCAGTTCAACTTAAATCGAATCATAGTAAATATGAAACTATAATAGATATTCAGTTAATAGTTGTTTTTCATTTTTGTCTTGACACAAAAACGAAACAAAAAAGTCAAGACTAATTAAAAAAGTTTAATAAAATCTACGGAAACCTCTGCCACAGATAAAAAGAACTCGCTTCGCTCAAACAACTTTTTATCTTTTTCCATTTCTGCTTCCTTGATTTTTAAAACTTTTTTAATAGGTCAAACAGCATAAATATTCTTCTCTATTTTAAACTAAGTTAAACACTTAGTCGTGTTATTGAAAAGAACATTTCAAAAACGAAATAAAAGATAGTAAAAGTTATGTAAATGTGGGGAATAAAAAAAGCCTCGCATTTGCGAGGCTAGATGTTGTAAAGAATATTTTAAAGTGAAGCGAATAAAGCTTCCATTTTTTCTTTTTCTTCTTCTGCTAAAGTAGGGTCTACTAAAATTCTACCACTGTGCTCGTCTGTAATAATTTTTTTACGAGAAGCAATTTCCATTTGAACTTGTGGTGGAATTGTAAAGAAAGAACCTCCAGAAGCACCACGCTCGATAGCAACAACTGCCAATCCGTTTTTAACGCTATTACGAATTCTCTTGTAGGCAGTAAGTAATCTGTCTTCAATTAAATCTTCGTAAGAAAGGCTCTTGTCCATTAAAGCTTTTTCTTCTTTTTCAGTTTCTTTTAAAATATCGTCAAGCTCACCTTTTTTGTGTTTTAAGTGGTTTTCTCTTTCAGTCAAACGTTCTTTAGACTGCGCGATAACCTCTTTTTTCTGCTCGATTTGTGCTTTAAATTCTCTGATGTGCTTTTCAGCCAATTGAATTTCCAATTCTTGAAACTCAATCTCTTTTGTTAAAGAGTTGTACTCTCTGTTGTTACGAACATTTTTTTGTTGCTCGCTATACTTTTTAATAGAAGTTTTAGCTTCTTCAATTAAGTTTTTCTTGTTAGAAATTTCTTGTGTAATTTCTTCTAGACTCCCGTTGAGTTTGTCTAAACGTGTTCTTAAACCTTCTACTTCATCTTCTAAATCTTCAACCTCTAAAGGTAATTCACCACGAACATTTCTAATTTCATCGATTCTAGAATCGATAAGTTGCAAGTCGTATAAGGTTCTTAACTTTTCTTCTACTGTTGCTTCTATTTTCTTTGCCATATTTTTTATAAATACTTGACGGGATTTGTATTACAAACTGATAAAACGACTGCAAAATTAGTGAATTTTTTTGTAAGATACTCAACTAAAAGATTTTTTGTGTATTGTTCTGTTTCATAATGACCAATATCGGCTATAATTATTTTATTTTCAGCCTTATAAAAGTCATGATATTTTACATCGCCTGTGATGTAGATATCAGCGCCAGCCATAATTGCATTTGGAATTGCAAATGCACCGCTACCACCTAAAACTGCTACTTTTTTAATCTTTTTATCTGTTAATTCTGAGTGTCTTACGCATCCTGTTTGCATGCGTTCTTTTACGAATTTAAGAAAATCTATCGGATTTTGGGCATTTTCCAACTCTCCAATCATTCCAATACCTATATGTTGGTTGGTGTTTTCGAGCGTGGTGATTTCGTAGGCTACTTCTTCGTAAGGGTGACTATTAAAAAGTGCTTTTAAAATCTTGCTTTCTAAATGCTTTGCATACGTAATTCCAATTTGTGTTTCTTCTTCAAATTGTATTTTGCCTTTTTCACCAATTACTGGGTTGGAATTTTCATTGCCTCTAAAAGTTCCAGTGCCTTGAATGTTAAAACTACATTGGTCGTAATTACCAATACTTCCTCCGCCAGCATTAAAAATTGCTTCGCGAACTTTAGCAACACTTTCAGTAGGAACAAATGTTGTGAGTTTTTTTATAGTGTTTTTCTGCGGAATTAAAACTTGCTTGTTCTGGAGTCCAAGAACATCACAAATTTTTGCATTTACACCAACAAAGCTATTGTCTAAGGCTGTATGCGGAGCATAAATAGCAATGTTGTTTTTAATTGCTTTTAGCGCCACGCGTTCTACATAGTTTTTCCCAGTAAGTTTTTTTAAACCTGAAAAAATAATAGGATGGAAACTCACAATAAGGTTGTAATTTTTCTCAATCGCTTCGTCTACAACAGCTTCAAGCGTATCTAAACTGACCAAAACTCCAGTTACTTTTTCATTTTTATCGCCAATTAGCAGTCCGACATTATCAAAATCTTCGGCATAAGCTAAGGGCGCAATTTCTTCAATGGCATTAATTACATCTTGAATAAGCATACAGTCATTTTTTTTCAAAGATAAAATATTCTAATTTCGCTTTATGCGAAGTTGGAGAAAATTACTCCTCCCGTTTTCTTGGGTGTATGGAGTTGTAATAATTATTAGGAATTACTTGTTTGATATTCAAGTGCTCAAATCGGTACAATATGACTTTCCGGTTATTTGTATCGGGAATTTAAGTGTTGGTGGAACGGGTAAAACTCCAATGACCGAATATGTTGCAAAAACACTTTTAGCAACATATAAAACTGCAATTTTAAGTAGAGGTTACAAACGTGCTTCTAAAGGTTTTTTACTTGCTGATGAATATACGACAGTAACCGAATTGGGCGATGAGCCTTTTCAATACCATTCAAAATTAAAAGGAGTTTCCGTAGCGGTTGATGAAGATAGACAGCATGGAATTTCGTTGTTAAAACAGCGCGTAAACCCCGATGTGATTTTACTCGATGATGCTTTTCAACACCGAAAAGTGAAAGCTGGATTAAACATTTTATTAACGATGTACAACGATTTGTATGTCGATGATTTGTTGTTGCCAGCAGGGAATCTTCGCGATACAAAAGCGCAAGCCAAAAGAGCTTCGATTATTGTAGTAACCAAATGTCCGTTCAATCTTTCTGCTGAAAAACAACAGCAAATTATAGAGAAATTACATATTTCGAAGCATCAAAAAGTATTTTTCACAGGAATTTCGTATCAAGAAGAAGTGTTGTCAACTTCAGAAAAAATTCAATTGGAAAGTCTTAAAAATAGAAAGTTCACCTTGGTAACTGGAGTTGCACATCCAGAACCTCTGTTGAAATATTTAACAGAAAAAGGACTTTTATTCGAGCATTTAAAATATCCAGACCATCATAATTTTTCGGATAGTGAAATTAAAAAACTTCAAGAAAAAGCATTTGTATTAACTACCGAAAAGGATTTTGTTAGACTTGAAAAGAGTTTAACAAATGTGTTTTACTTGCCAATAGAAACTGTGTTTCTCGACCAACAAAACAATGCTTTTAATAAGTTGGTTTTAGATTTTGTAGCGCAAAAAGCTTAAACGTGATTGCTTGTTTTGGCAATTGCATTCCCGATAATTTTATAAAAAACATCAGGTTTAAAAGGTTTGGTAATTACGTCGTTGCATCCGTAGCTAAAAAAGTCTTCTGCACTTTCATCGATGGTAAGCGCGGTTAACGCAATAATAGGGATGGTGGCGTTAAACTTTCTAATTTCTTCAGTAGCTTTTAATCCGCTTATTCCAGGCATGTGGATGTCCATTAAAATAAGGTCGTAATCGTTTTCTTTGGCTAAAGTAATGGCGTCGTAACCGTTATCGGCAACATCGGCATTAATCCCTTTTTTAGCCAACATTTTCTTGGTGATAACTTGGTTGATTTTGTTGTCTTCAACCACTAAGAAATTTAAGTCTTTTAGTACAGCTTCTTCAAGTTCTTCGGCTTCAACTTCTATAATTTCTGAAGCATCTGGAAGGTCAAAATTCAAATCAAAAAAGAAAGAACTTCCCATGCCAATTTCACTTCTCACCTGAATATCGCTGTTAAACAAACTCAACAAACTTTTTACAATGGTAAGTCCGAGTCCGGTACCGCCATATTTTCTGTTAATTTGAATTGAACCTTGCGAAAAACTCTCAAAAATATTCTTTTGCATTTCTTCTGAAATTCCAATTCCCTCGTCATTCACTTCAAAATGAACTTTATGAGTGCTGGCGGAAGTGCTCACTAGTTGAGCGTTTACAATTACTTTTCCGTTTTCGGTAAACTTTAAAGCATTTCCAACGAGGTTGATTAATATTTGCGAAAGCTTTAGCGGGTCGCCAATTAATTTCTTCGGAATGTTTTCATCTACATTTAAAACGATGGTATTTTTGTTTTCTTTTGCTGTTTGACGAAGTGAATAGGCAACGTCTTCGAGTGTTTTTTTGAGGTCGAATATTATTTTTTCAGCAACAAGTTTATTCGCGTCAATTTTATTTATTTGAAGAATATCATTGATGAAATCTAAAAGGTATTCCCCAGAAAATTTTAAAGATTTTAGGTGTTCCTTCTGACTCGGTTTTGGATCTTCGTCGAGTAATAAATGTGTGAGTCCGGTTACTGCGTATAAAGGTGTGCGTAGCTCATGACTTACGGTAGATAAAAACTGCCCTTTGGCGCGCATCGCTCTCTCTGCTTCTTCTTTTGCAAGTTGTAATTCTTTGTTTTTTTTCAGTAATAAATCGTTGGTTTTAAATTTTATTTGGTTGTTTCTGTACAACGAGATGGTAAGTAACGAAATTATAATTAGCAAAGCTGAACTTAAAACCGAAGTGAGTTTTGAAATATTTACTTTTTGTTGTTGCTCAATTTCATCTTGACTCATTCGAGCAATTACATTATTTAAAAACTGAGCTTCATTTGTAAAAGCAGCCTCGTTTTGTTTCCTGAGGATATCTGGACTGAAATATTTTTGTTTTAAACTATCGGCTTTTTTAAAGTAGAGTAGTGCTGCAAAATGGTCGTTGTTGTCTTCTGCAATTTGATATTTTAAGAGGTTAGTACCTAATAATATTTTCGGGAATTTATGACGAGCAGCGGTTCGCAAAACATTGTCGAGTAGAATATTTGCACTTTCATAGTTTTTAGAATTCGCATAAATATTTGCCAAAGAAAGTTGTGTTGCAGCAAGAAGGAAATCTTTTTCGTATTTATGATCTGGAGGAATCATTTTCTGAAAAATAGACTTCGCTTTGTCGTATTCTTTTAATTCTTTATAGCACAGCCCTTGAAAAAATAACACAACGTTTAAGAGGCTTTTGTCGTTATAGTCTACAGTTTCTAAAGCTTCATTTATGAGTGTTTCTGTCTTCTCAATGTTTTGAGTTTTTGCAGCTAGATAAGCTTCAAGGATGGCGGTTGTGGCACGACCGTCGTTGTATTTGTAAAGCCCCAAAACTTCGCGGGCTTCTTTTAAATAAATTTCCGGATTTACAGGTTTGTCGTATTGTAAATTTAATCGAGCAGAGAGGTTGTAGAAATCTACAATTGATTCGATATTATCGGTGCTGGCGGCAATTTGCAATCCTCTTTCGATTGCTTTAAGTGCTTTTTCGTATTCGCCTGAGTTTTTATAGAAGTATACCTGTTTTGTAATTGCTTCTATACTATCTTTATAGGCAATATTGGTTTGTGCATCTACGCGAATAGATGTAAAAAAGATTAAGATTATGAGGGCTACAAAGCGCATAATTACATTGGTGGCTATGCAGTAAATATAATTATTTCTATTTAATCAGCTTAATTAAATCGACAATCCGGTTACTATATCCATATTCGTTGTCGTACCAACCAATAATTTTTACCATTTTTCCGATAACAGATGTCATTTGTGCATCAAAGGTGCAAGAGAACGGATTGTTAATAATATCGATAGATACGATAGGATCTTCTGTGTAGGAAAGAATATTTTTAAAATGTGTTTCTGAAGCTTTTTTAAAAGCAGCATTTACTTCTTCTATGGAAGTTTCTTTTTTTACGTTGAATGTAATATCGGTTAACGAACCATCTGGAACAGGCACACGGATGCCGCAACCTCCAATGGTGCTGCTCAATTCAGGAAAAATACTTGTAAGTGCTTTGGCAGCTCCAGTTGTTGTAGGAACGATAGATTGTCCTGCCGCACGTGCTCTACGTAAATCGCGATGTGGTTGATCGTGTAAACTTTGGTCGGAAGTGTACGAATGCACCGTTGTAATGTATGCTTGTTCGATTCCGCATAAATCTTTAATCACCTGTATCATCGGTGCGGCGTTGTTGGTAGTACACGAAGCGTTTGAAACGATGGTTTCGCTTCCGTCTAAAATAGATTCGTTAACACCCAAAACAACCATTTTTATAGACTCGTCGGTTGGGGGGACCGTAAGAATTACTTTTTTAGCACCGCCGATAATATGATGCTGTAAGTGCTCTCGCGTTTTGAATTTCCCTGTAGCTTCAATTACAATATCAACATCAAAAGGTTTCCAGTTGATGGATGTTAAGGTGTTGCAATTTAATAACGGGAAATTCTTTTCATCAACAATAATATGGTCTCGATCGTGTTTGATGTTTTTGTGTAAAACACCATGAATACTGTCGTATTTTAATAAGTGACTCAGCGTTTTTGTATCTGCCAAATCATTAATAGCAACAACTTCAATTTCTGGATTTTCGAGTAACAATCTAAAAACGGTACGTCCAATCCTCCCGAAACCATTTATGGCAATGCGTGTTTTTTTCAAAGTAATTTCAGCTAAACTATTTTATAATACATGTTTATGAGCTTTGTAAGACGATCTCACCAAAGCACCGCTTTCTACATGTCTAAACCCTAAATCCAAACCTATTTCTTCGTATTTTTTAAATTGATCTGGAGTGATAAATTGTTTTACGGGTAAATGTTTTTTTGAAGGCTGTAAGTACTGCCCAATAGTTACCACATCTACATTTGCATTTTTTAGGTCGTGAAGCGTTTCGATAACTTCTTCTTCTTTTTCACCCAAACCAAGCATAATTCCAGATTTAGTTCTGTTAATACCTTGGTCTTTTAAATATTTTAAAACCGCTAAGCTACGGTCGTATTTTGCTTGAATTCTAACCTCGCGTGTAAGTCGTCTTACAGTTTCCATGTTGTGTGAAACAACCTCTGGAGAAACTTCAACAATACGGTCGATATTTCTTTCTACTCCTTGAAAATCTGGAATAAGGGTTTCGAGTGTGGTATTTGGATTCATACGGCGTATTGCTTTTACCGTTTCGGCCCACATAATCGACCCCATATCTTTTAAATCATCTCGGTCTACCGAAGTAATTACCGCGTGTTTGATGCTCATTAATTTGATGGAGCGCGCTACTTTTTCGGGTTCTTGCCAATCTAAAGTTTCTGGTCTTCCAGTTTTAACGCCACAAAATCCGCACGAACGTGTACAAACATTTCCTAAAATCATAAATGTAGCCGTTCCTTCTCCCCAGCATTCACCCATGTTTGGGCAACTTCCGGAGGTGCAAATGGTGTGTAGGTTGTACTTGTCAACCAAGCCTCTTAGTTCGGTATATTTTTTTCCGGTAGGCAATTTTACACGTAACCATTTTGGCTTGCCAGTTCTTGGTGGTGCAACGCTGCTTGCAGTATCTATACTCATATCCAAATTTTATGATGACAAAGATACGAAGTAAAGTTTGAAAATTAGCCGAATCTGCGAGCAAGTAACAAGAAGCTTTGTAAAAGTATTTTTTATAAACTGATGATATACCAAACCGAAAAACCTATTAAAAAGAGAATTCCTGCCCAACTTAAAATATGCATTGCAGTTGAAGGTCTCCACTCTTTTGGCATGTGTTTGGAACAAACCAATTTGTAGTTGATAATAGCGTAGAAAGGAGCGGTAACAAACGATAAGATTGTAGCAATATCGATAAGCATTTTCATTTCTGATAATAGAAACAATAAAATGAAAATAGTACCAATTGCCAAAATGAGTATCCAAAACATAAAATTGTATCGAAACTGAAAATTAAACAGTAAACTCGAAGTTTTTGCCATAGCTCTCGGTGAGGCGTCGAGCGTAGTTAGAGTAGTGCTAAACATTGCAGTAAAGGCAGCAATTGCAATAACGTAATAAGCAGCTTCTCCCAGAGTCTTTGTGTACATGTTTATAAGCTGAAACGCAAATTGAGTTGCGCCATTATTAAAACTTTCGTTGGAATGATACATAACCAAAGCACCTAAACTTATAAAAAAAACACCGAGAATAATGGTACTTGCATAGCCAATATTAAAATCGGTGATGGCGCGTTTTGTTTTGTACGAACGATCAACTTTTCTCTTTTCCAACGCCCATAACGATTGCCAAACAGAAACATCTAGCGGGGCTGGCATCCATCCCATAAATGCAATAATAAAAGCAAGTCCTGCGGTGTCGGTAGGGATAATTTGTGTAAAACTTAAAGAAGTATCTACCTTAGAATTCGCCATAAATACAGCAATAATAGTACAAATGGTGAGGGTGGTAATTATAACCTTCATTAAATTGTCGAGCAGCTTGTATTTTCCAAAAAGCAAAATTACCATGCAAAGTATAGTGATGACAATACTCCAAATAATAGGGTTTGTACTAATGCCAAATAAGTTGGAAGCAAGCCCAGCGGTTACAATGGTTACTGCCGTTTGAATGGTAAACATTGTTGTGATATTGAGAATGAAGAAAACAGCTAAAATACCTTTTCCTAGTTTTTGGTAGCCTTCTAGTAAACTTTCGCCTGTGGCTAAAGCATATCGAGGCCCATACTGAAAAAAGGGATATTTAAAAAGATGAACTAAAAGCAATGCCCATAAAAGTCCGTAACCATAGTCGGCACCAGCTCGGGTAGATTGGACTAAATGCGAAACTCCAATAGCTGCTCCAGCAAATAAAAGTCCGGGGCCTAATTTTTTTAAAAACCGTATCACAAAATTGTTGGTTGGTGTTTGTTACATACATAAAAACCCCATTTTTAAATGAGGTATAGCCGCCAAATGTACTAAAATATTTAGTTTTTTTTCTGATGAATTATTTCTGCCAAGAGTTTCTTTGCTCGTAGGAGTTTTACCTTTACATTGTTTAAAGGTTCGTTTAATTCTTTGGCAATTTCAGTGTATGAAAGTTCTTGAAAGTAACGCAAATTAATAACCTGTTGGTAGTGCGGTTTTAAGCGTTTAATATGCTGAAGGAGTGTCGCTAAGTTTTGTTCTGTAATTAAATTATCTTCCGCAGTAGGAGTGTCGTCGGCTACGTTATAAAGATTGCTTTCTTCTTGCGGAAGTGTTTTGTGGCTGAGTTCCGATTTTTTCTTCCGAATTAAATCAATATGAATGTTTTTTGAAATGGTAATAAGCCAAGTTTTAAACTCATAAGATTCGTCGAAAGTATCAATTTTATCAAAAGCTTTAGAGAAAGTTCTTATCGTGATATCCTCGGCATCATTCTCGTTTCGTGTGCGAAGAATTTGAAAACTATACACATCACTCCAAAAAGTGTCAAGCAAAAAACTAAACGATTTTTGATCGCCTTTTTTTGCGCGTTGGATACTTTCTAGAATTTGTTCTGATGTTATTGGCAATGCAATTTGTTTTTTCAATTGAACGCTATTTTAGCGCTTTTTTCTTCCGCAGAAATTATATCGGTATTAGTTTTAAAGATACAAAATAGAAAGCGGATTGTAAATTGAATTGTAGTATTCTTACTAATTGTAACAATTTTGTTACCTACTAAATAAGCTTCAGTTTGTTTCTGCTTTTGCGTTGAAATGCTTTTAATTTTCCTGATGTACGGCCTGTGTTTTCTACAAACTCAATTATTTCAGTATAAAAACAAATACTAGTTTTGTTGCGTTTCCGCTTTGCAATCTTGCTCGTCTGGCATTTTTCCGCAGAAACTACATGGTTCTCCTTCTTTATTTAAAAATGGCGATTGACTAGCGCATGTTCCAGCAAATTTCCCGTCTTTTTTTCCCCATATTTTAATGGCAATTCCAGCAAATGCTAGTCCTAGTAATACAACGCTTATTAATAAAAGTTTCATCTGTGTAAATTTATTGCTTTTTGTTTTTCTAACTTTTCTTTAGACGAAATGCTAGAACGGATATTACAATAATTTCATTTTTATTGAAGATTTTTATCTTTTTAAAACTGAATTATTGTGGTGCAAAGATACAAAATGTGCTGCGGAATAATGATAAAGCCTTCTTAAAAAAAGAAGCTGCTCTAAAAGCATTGAGGATGATAATCCGTTTTACTTTTTGAGCAGCTTCATTTATATTTTGAAACTAGCAAGGTTTAGTTGGTAACTTGCTCTTTTTCTTCTAAAACTTTAATGTTGGCAACCTCACTATCAATTGATGCAAAGTCGTTATTTCCTTTAGATTCAATAGTGATTTTGTAGTTAGAGGCATTGTCTTGGAAAGGAAGTGCCATCAGTTTTCTGTCGGCTTTTTCTAAAACACCAAGGCTTATCATCTCGCCGTTAACTTCTGCCCACATTTTAAACTCTTTATCCTTTGGAAGTTCTGGCATCGATACTACATTGATAGCAGAAATACGTTCCTTCGGGTTGATATACGCAACCGATTTTAAGTTTTTTGCACGTTCGTTTCCTGTAATTACATACTTACGAGTTTCAGGATCGTTTAAAACGGCATATTTACTTTTAATGTTTTCGAGTTTAGAATTGGTGTTAACAATGTCTTTCTTTAAACTCTCTATTTGTGTGGCTACAGTATTGTTTTCGTTATAAAGCAGTTTATTTTGGTTCCATAATGTAATGGTAGTTGCACCAAATAAAAGGGTGGTTACACATGCCGCAATAAAGTACCAAGGCACTGTTTTTTTACTTGTATGCGCTTCTTCTTTAATTTGCTTTAATACGTTTTCTTTAACCTCTTTTGGAGCTTGTTTGGCATGTGCTTTTGCGTACATAGCCAAATTGTCTTCAAGAGTTTGGTATTCTTTTAAAACTTCTGGATACGTGTCCAGATAGTGTTCTACACGAACTTCTTCTTCATAACTTGTTTCGCCAATTAAATAGCGCTCTAACAAGTCACTTTCTAAAAATATTTTAACTTCGTTTTTCATGGCTTACTGAATGATCAAATAAAACAAAATTGACAACATAGCAGGGTCGTATATTCGTCTAAGCTCTCTAAGACCAATTTTTAGTCTCGATTTAACAGTTCCTAACGGGATATCGAGTGCTTCGCTGGCTTCTTGTTGCGTCATGCCTTGAAAAAATAAGGCTTCCATAACTATTTGATATTTTTCGTCAAGACTACCTAAGTGCTTTTTTATATCTAGGTGTTCAGGGTTTACACTATCGACTCCTAAATTATATACGTCTGAAACTTCGATTTGGATTTCCTGATCGCGTTT
Source organism: Joostella sp. CR20 (assembly GCF_038433465.1). Lineage (NCBI taxonomy): Bacteria > Pseudomonadati > Bacteroidota > Flavobacteriia > Flavobacteriales > Flavobacteriaceae > Joostella > Joostella sp. CR20. The sequence continues at coordinate 39,267 of NZ_JAESVF010000004.1, forward strand.
TAAATTGGCACTTCTAATTTTATCGATGGCGGTGTTTCTGGTAATGCGAAACATCCACGTAAAAAGTTTTGATTTTTTAGCGTCGTAAGTGTCAATTTTTTTCCAAATCTTCATCAAACTTATTTGCAAAACATCTTTGGCGAGGTCTTCGTCTTTTGTGATTTTTAGTGCAGCACCAAACAACGTATCTCCATAGTATTCATACAATAGAGACATTCCTTTCTCGTCTTTCTGCTGAAGGAGTGAAATGATGTTTTTTTCAAGAAGTTGACTCATATATTTAATGCTAAAGTGGGGCGCGAAATATGCGTTTGTTAGCTGCAAATTTCTGCTGAAAAAATCAAAAGTATTAATTAAAACGAAAATAAATGATGGTTAGCTGCTTTTTCTGCTAATACACATTTACTTCGGGCTCGATGGTAATATTAAATTTTTCTTGAACTGTTTGCTGAATTTTTAGTGCTAAGTCCCATATCTCTGCACCGCTGGCTTGGTCGTAATTTACCAAAACCAAAGCTTGATTTTTATGAACACCAGCATCGCCAAAACGTTTTCCCTTGAAACCACATTGTTCGATAAGCCATCCTGCAGGAATTTTTACTTCACTATCTGAAACTACATAGTGTGGCATGTTAGGATGATTTTTTATTAGCACATCAAATTGTTGCGTACTTACCACAGGGTTTTTAAAAAAACTACCGCTATTTCCAAGTTCTTTTGGGTCGGGTAATTTACTTTTTCGAATACTAATTACAGCGTTCGAAACATCTTTTATGGTAGGCGTTGTGATGTCTTGCGCTTTTAATTCGGCTTCAATGGCTCCGTAAGAAATATTTAATTGATGCGTTTTGTTGGTGAGGTTAAAGGTAACAGCTGTAATGATGTATTTTCCTTTATTTCTTTTGAAAAATGAGTCTCGATACCCAAATTGGCAAGCTTCTAAACTAAAAGTTTCTAAAGCCAATGTTTCGGTATTAAGCGCTTCACAACTGTGAAAAATATCTTTTAGTTCAACCCCATACGCACCAATATTTTGAATGGGTGCTGTACCAACATTTCCTGGGATAAGCGATAAGTTTTCGGCACCTCCCAAATTATTTTCGAGTGTCCAAAGCACAAATTCATGCCAATTTTCGCCAGCATTTACTTTTACAAAACTTGTATTGTTTGCTTCGGAAAGTATTTCTTTTCCTTTTAAATCAACTTTTACAACCAACGCATCAACATTTTTGGTAAGCAGCATATTGCTGCCTCCTCCAAGAATGAATTTAGTATCGTATTCAGCTAAAGTAAATACGTCTTTTAGTTCTTCAACAGAAGAAACAGCAATAAAGCTTTTTGCTAAAACATCAATGCCAAATGTATTGTATGGTTTTAGCGAAATGTTGTGTTGAATGTTAAGCTGTTTACGCATTGTATTGTTTTAATGCTTCTTTTAAAATTGCAACGGCTTTTACCAAGTTTTCTTTTTTAAGTACATAGGCAATTCGAATTTGGTCGTAACCAATACCAGGAGTTGAGTAAAACCCAGCTGCAGGAGCAACCATAACAGTTTCTCCGTTTAAATCGAATTTTTCTAGTAGCCATTGCGCAAAATCATCGGTGTTTTTTACTGGTAATTTTGCAATACAATAAAATGCACCTTGTGGCTTTGCTACCGTAACACCTTCAATTTTATTTAATTCAGAAATTAATAAATCTCTGCGTTCTACATATTCTTCAATTACTTCGTCAAAATAACTTTGCGGAGTGTCTAATGCAGCTTCACTGGCAATTAAGGCGTATGAAGGAGGCGAAAGTCTTGCTTGTGCAAATTTTAAAGCCGTTGTAATAACTTCTTTATTTCTTGTGATTAGGCAACCAATACGCGCACCACACATGCTGTATCTTTTAGAAACAGAATCGATAACAATGGCGTTGTCTTCAAGTCCTTCTTCTTGTAAAATAGAATAATGCTCGGCACCATCGTATGCAAATTCACGGTAAACTTCATCAGCAATTAAAAATAAATCGTGTTTTTTAACGATAGAAGCCAGTTTTTTAATTTCTTCTTTCGAATACATGTATCCAGTTGGATTCCCTGGGTTACAAATTAAAATGGCTTTTGTTTTTGGAGTGATTAGTTTTTCAAAATCCTCGATTGGAGGTAGCGCAAAATTATTGTCTATTTTAGAAACTACAGGTACAACCTTCACGCCCGAAGCGGTAGCAAAACCATTGTAGTTTGCGTAAAATGGTTCTGGAATAATAATTTCGTCGTCGGTATCTGTAATAGACCCCATGGTAAACATTAACGCTTCCGAACCACCTGTTGTAATGATGATTTCCTTTGGATTTACATTAATGTCTCTCCCTGCGTAATATTTGGTAAGTTTAGTACGGTATTCTTCCGAACCTTCACTTCTGCTATATTCTAAAATTTCTAAGTTGTTGTTTTTAACCGCATCAAGTGCAACTTGAGGGGTTTTAATATCGGGTTGTCCAATATTCAAGTGAAATACGTTGATTCCTCTTTTTTTAGCATCTTCAGCATAAGGAACTAACTTTCTAATAGGGGATTCAGGCATTTTAAGCCCTTTTTCAGAAATTACTGGCATATCTCAAGTTTTATATCGTGCAAATTTGCAAAATATATTTAATAAATCGTTGGAGTTTTTCAATCTTCTGTAATTAAGATAACATACAAATATTCTGTATTGAATATTCTCGCGTTATTTTACCGTAACACCTTGATTGTGTTTGTGTAAATTGTAGTATATTGTATAGGTTAACCTTGTAATATTGAAAGCTTTTTACAATATATCGTTTCAGCGACGTGGACGTCTTATTTTAGGATTGTCGGCTGTTTTGGCGGTTATTTTTTTAAGTAGCTTGGTGGAAAATTGGCAATTAAAAGAAATGAATAAAGACATGTCGTCTTTGTATGTCGATAGGTTAATACCAGCTTCAGATATTTATTATGTATCGCAATTATTACATCAGAAAGAAAAGGAATTGATAGAATTCCCTTCGGATGTTATTCAGCATAAACACTTAAATCATGCTATCGATTCTTTGTTAAACCATTACGAAGCAACCTACTTTGTGCCGAATGAAAAGCAGTATTTGCAAGAGTTTGTTTCTAATTATGAAAAATTAAAGACGCTAGAAATTTCCAAGTTGGAAACATCTAATAAAGCCGATTTATTTGCGCTGTATTCTAGTATGCAAAAGTTGTTGTCGCAATTAATAGATGTGCAATCGGAGGTAGGAGAAGAGTTAAAATCGCACTCTTTTAAAAAGTTTTATACGTCAAATCAATTGTATTATTTCCGTTTGGCTTTAACGGTTTTGGTCGTGTTTTTAATTGTAGTTTTATTAGTTACCGTTCCAAAACGTGTTGCCAAGAAAATATTTAAACCGAATCTAAAAGTTGTCAAAAACACCGATTTCAATTCATAAAAAAAGCGACCCAAAACTTGAGTCGCTTCATTATAAAAAATATACTTTTTGTTATTTCCCAGTGCTATTTGCCATCACAGTTCCTTTAATTTTTAAAGCCACTGTTGGGGTTTCAGCATTCGACTGTACCGTAATAGTTTTTCTAATTGGTCCAGTTCTGTTTGTGTCATATTTAACCTCTATCACACCAGTGTCTCCAGGAGCAACTGGGTCTTTAGGTTTTTTAGGAATTGTACATCCGCAACTAGAGCGCACATTAGAAATTACTAGGGGAGCAGTACCTGTATTTTTAAATTCAAATACACGAACACCATCACTTCCTTTTGAGATTTCTCCGTAGTCAATTACATCGGATTTAAATTCTATTTTTGCTACTTTGTCTTGAGCTGTGGCAGTAAAACCAATCACTCCAACAAATAAAAGCATTAGTAATTTTTTCATCTTTTTAAGATTTAAGTGAATATCAAATTTACTTACTTTTAAGCAACCCGCAAAATTTATCGTTTATCTTTTATAATCTTACGGATATAGCTATTTTTGCAATCTTAATTCAAAAAGTGTTCCAAAATATGAATATTCCATCAAAATACGATGCCAAATCGGTTGAGAGTAAATGGTATGACTACTGGATGAAAAATGATTTTTTCCGTTCAGAGCCAGATGAAAGAGAGCCATACACCATTGTAATTCCACCGCCAAACGTCACCGGAGTATTGCATATGGGGCATATGTTGAATAACACAATTCAAGATGTGCTTATCAGAAGAGCGCGTCTAAAAGGATTGAACGCTTGTTGGGTGCCAGGTACCGACCATGCTTCAATTGCTACTGAAGCAAAAGTAGTGGCGAAGTTGAAAGAGCAAGGCATCAATAAATCCGATTTAACACGTGAAGAGTTTTTAAAACACGCTTGGGATTGGACCGAAGAGTACGGAGGTGTAATCTTAGAGCAACTTAAAAAACTTGGATGTTCGTGTGATTGGGAGCGTACAAAATTCACGATGGATGACGATATGTCAGCATCAGTGATTAAAGTTTTTGTTGATTTATATGAAAAAGGACTGATTTACCGTGGTTTCAGAATGGTAAATTGGGACCCAGAGGCAAAAACTACCCTGTCTGATGAAGAAGTGATTTACGAAGAACGTCAAGGATTACTATACCATTTGGCGTATCAAATTGAAGGAAGCGACGAAAAAGTAATTATTGCAACTACGCGTCCAGAAACTATTTTGGGAGATACCGCAATTTGTATCAACCCGAATGACGAGCGTTACACGCATTTACGAGGAAAAAAGGCAATTGTGCCACTTACAAATCGTGTGATTCCAATTATTCAAGATGAATATGTAGATGTAGAATTTGGAACTGGGTGTTTAAAAGTAACTCCTGCTCATGATGAAAACGATAAAAATCTTGGTGAAAAGCACAATCTTGAAGTAATTGATATTTTTAATGCTGATGCTACTTTAAATAGTAACGGACTTCATTACGAAGGGAAAGATAGATTTGTTGTTCGTAAAGAAATTTCAAAAGAATTAGAAGAAAAAGGATTTTTAGTAAAAACTGAAAATCATATCAATAAAGTAGGAACTTCCGAGCGTACCAAGGCAGTTATCGAGCCTCGCTTGTCCGACCAATGGTTTTTGAAAATGGACAATTTGGTGAAGCCTGCACTCGACGCTGTTTTGACTGATAAAGAGATACAGTTATTTCCGTCGAAATTTGAAAATACCTATCGCCACTGGCTAGAAAACATCCGCGATTGGAATATTTCGCGTCAGCTTTGGTGGGGACACCAAATCCCTGCGTATTACTACGGGGATGGAGAAAACGATTTTGTTGTTGCTGAAACTCCTGAAGAAGCTCTGATAAAAGCACAAGAAAAATCTGGAAACACAAATTTAACTGTTGCCGATTTAAAACAAGATGAAGACTCACTTGATACTTGGTTTTCTTCTTGGTTGTGGCCAATAAGTGTTTTCAATGGTATTATGGAGCCAGAAAACAAAGAGATTGAATATTACTACCCAACCAACGATTTGGTTACGGGGCCAGATATTCTTTTCTTTTGGGTGGCACGTATGATTTTTGCTGGTTATGAATTCCGTGGAAAGAAACCATTCAACAATGTGTATTTAACTGGACTTGTAAGAGATAAACAACGTCGTAAAATGTCGAAATCTCTTGGAAACTCGCCAGATGCTTTAAAATTAATTGAAGAATTTGGAGCCGATGGAGTTCGTGTTGGATTGTTGTTGAGTTCTGCAGCAGGAAACGACTTGTTGTTTGACGAAAGTTTATGTCAACAAGGGAAGAATTTTGCAAATAAAGTATGGAATGCCTTCCGCTTAGTAAAAGGTTGGGAAGTTGCCGATATCGAGCAGCCAGCTTATGCGCAAACAGCAATTAATTGGTACAAAAGTAAGTTTCAGTACACACTTAAAAATATTGAAGAGCAATTCTCAAAATATAGAATTTCGGATGCTTTAATGGCAACTTATAAATTGGTTTGGGACGATTTTTGTTCGTGGTTGTTAGAAATGGTTAAACCAGCTTATCAACAACCAATCGATGCAAAAACCTATGCTGAGGTGGTTGCTTTGTTTGAAGAAAATTTAAAGATTTTACATCCGTTTATGCCATTTTTATCAGAAGAAATTTGGCAACTTATGTCAGAGCGTACCGCAGATGAAGCTTTAATTGTTGCGCAATGGCCTACACTTACCACTGCCGATGAACAGATTATTACAGAGTTTGATTTTGCTTCGGAAGTAATTGCTGGTGTTAGAACGATTCGAAAAGAGAAGAATATTGCTTTTAAAAATGAAATTTCGCTTTCTGTAATGAATAATGAGTCGGTTGCTTCAACTTTCGACAGTATTATTCAGAAGCTAGGAAATATTGATACGTTGACTTATGTTACTGAAAAGGTTGACGGAGCCTTATCTTTCAGAGTAAAATCAAACGAGTATTTTATTCCTGTAAGTGGAGCGATTGATGTTGAAGAAGAAATTAAGAAAATTGAAGAAGAGTTGAAATACACGGAAGGTTTCTTGAAATCTGTTCAGAAGAAATTATCGAATGAACGTTTTGTAAACAACGCACCTGAACAAGTGGTGGCGGTAGAAAAGCAAAAAGAAGCCGATGCACTTGCAAAAATTGAAACTTTGAAAGACAGTTTAGCAAGTTTGAAATAATAATATTTTACAGTAATACAATAAAAAATCCCGCTCATTGGCGGGATTTTTTATGTGCTATGTTGAGTTTTTTTAATACTTAAAATACGATTTTACCAAAGCCACATATTGTTTTTTGGCATCTTCTTCGGTAAGTCCGCGCGCTTGAAAAAGTGCATTTGCTTTAAAAGCATTTATAATTGAACGGCGACTTCCTGGCGGTTCGCTATTTTGTGTAGCTTTTTTATAATAGGCGTATAAGCGCAATAAAAAATCTGCTGGGAATAAGTCTTCACAGTTATTTACACGGGCAACAGCCTCTTCAAATTCTTTATCGAGCTCTTCTAGAGTCATCTTTATTTGGCAATAATGTCTATTCCTCCTTTAACCTTTTGTCCTAAAGAAACTTTTACTTCTGCATCAAGCGGTAAGTAAAGGTCTACTCTCGACCCGAATTTTATAAATCCAGCATCGGTTCCTTGAATTGCTTGGTCGCCTTCTTTGGCATAATTTACAATTCGCTTTGCCAACGCACCCGCTATTTGGCGGTATAAAACTTCTCCGTAAGTTGGATTATCGACAACAACGGTGGTACGTTCGTTTTCTTCTGAAGCTTTTGGGTGCCAAGCTACCAAGTATTTTCCTGGGTGATATTTGCTGTATTTTACAATTCCGCTAAGCGCATATCGAGTAACATGTACATTAATTGGCGACATGAAAATAGATACTTGTAAACGTTTGTCTTTAAAATATTCTTTTTCGAATACTTCTTCAATGACTACCACTTTTCCGTCAACTGGTGCGATAATATTTTCATCGCTGATAGTTGTTTTTCTTTTTGGATTTCTGAAGAATTGTAAGATCAGAACTAAAACAATTAAACAAGCAATTTGAATAAGTGTTTTTAGCCAAGAAATACCCACATAATATTCTGCCAAGATAACTGCAGCAGCAATGATAATAAATGTAACGGCTATAATTTTATGTCCTTCTTTATGAAACATAATTAAATATTTGAAGTGTTAGGTATGCAAACGGTGCGGCAAAAATTAAGCTGTCCAAACGGTCTAATAAACCACCGTGCCCAGGAAGTATTGCTCCGCTATCTTTTACGCCCGCTAAGCGTTTGAATTTTGATTCTACTAAATCGCCAATCGACCCTGTAACAACTACAATAAACGCTAGTAATAACCATTGTTGTAAGTTGAGTTCGTCGCTGTATTTATACAATAAATAGGCTGCTCCAAGTGCAAATACGAGTCCGCCTATAAAACCTTCAATCGTTTTTTTAGGTGAAACACTTGGGAAAAGTTTGTTTTTCCCGATGCTTTTTCCAACTAGGTATGCAAACGAATCGTTTACCCAAATCAATATAAAAATACCAATTATTAAAGATTCAGCAAAATGATGTACTTGGTACGGAATCATAGTTAAAAAAATACAGCCGCCACCAATATAACTTAGGGTAATAATAAACTTTTGTGTGTTGGTGTAGTCGAGTTTTTCTTTTGAAAATAAACGACCTATCAACGCTAAATTTACTGCTATACAGATAACAAGTAAAACTGTTCTGAGGGTGTTTTGGTAAGCAATTTCTCCGAGGAGATATACAAAAACCCACCAAAGTGCTAAAAATGCTAAAAAAATATAGTAGCCACTTAAGCGGATAATTTTTTTAAACTCATATATGCAGGTAATTCCAAATATAAGAAAGAGGAAATCGAAAGCATCATTACTAAGAAATACTGCTGCTAAAAGTAAAAAAACATAGATAATACCAGTTAAGGCACGTTTTAAAAGTTCTTTCACACAGTTCGGGTTTTAGTTTAAATTGCTGTTTTTCTAGAAAAATTAAAGATCCTCTAGCAGCAGCAAATATAAGTTTTTTGAACTACTTCCGTATGTAAGAAAATCATTTTCTTCTTTTATGCTAAAATGCTTAATGGTAGTAATATTCGTTGGAATTTGATTTTTGTTTTTGTTTTTAATTCCTCTTAAACCCTCGCCAATAGTATCTACGAGCTGACTTGTAGTGGCAAAAATGATAAAGTTATCAGGTAAATCGTTTAATTTACTTTCTTTTATTTGGTTTGAAGAAATTAAAATAGCACCAATATCTGCAACTAAGTTTTCGCATGGCGAAAGAAGAAGCGTTGCGTTATGGCAAACATTTGTTTTCTTTATGTTGAATTTATTAAAAACTTGATTCAGTTTTTCATCTAAGCAGCAAACTTGCTCTGGAGCCCAATTATTTTCAGATAGAATGTTTTGAAAGCAATCATAAACTTCATCTAAAGAATCGCAGTATAAAAACTTACCGCCATTTTTTTTGAAATTTATAGTGAATTTTTCATCTGTTGGAAGCTTAATTTCTGGCATAAACTTTCCTCTTTGATCAGCTGCTGTACCAGAAGTATCTTGTTTTTGTTTTGATCCGAAAAGTTTCTTAAATAAGCTCATTCTATAATTAATGGGGGAATTATTAGGTTATTTGGTGCTTTTAAAATATAAAAGTATAAAATTATTAACTATAACGTAGAAAACGGGAGTAAATTTTATTTTTTACTCCCGTTTGTATATTTAGTTTCCGTTTAGTTCTTGTTCTTCGGCTTCCTTAATGTCTTTTGCAAAAGGTCTTTTTCCGAAGATTCGTTCTAAATCGTCTTTGAAAATCACCTCTTTTTCTAGAAGATGTTCTGCTAGTTCGGTGAGTTTATCTTTATTGTTTTCTAATAATTCGATAGCTCTTATATATTGTGCTTCGATAATTTTAGAAATTTCTTTATCGATAAGTTGCGCTGTTTCTTCACTATAAGGTTTTGAGAAACCGTAGTCTGACTGTCCTGATGAATCGTAATATGTTAAGTTTCCGATTTTGTCATTCAGACCGTAAATGGTAACCATCGCTCTAGCTTGTTTGGTAACTTTTTCTAAGTCGCTTAACGCACCCGTTGAAATTTTATTGAAGATTACTTTTTCTGCAGCTCTACCACCAAGAGTAGCACACATTTCGTCTGCCATTTGCTCCGGACGAACAATTAAGCGTTCTTCTGGTAAATACCAAGCAGCACCCAAACTTTGTCCACGCGGTACAATAGTTACTTTTACCAATGGAGCAGCGTGTTCAAGCATCCAACTTACGGTAGCGTGACCAGCTTCATGGAAAGCAATTGTTTTCTTTTCTTCCGGAGTGATGATTTTGTTTTTCTTCTCCAAACCACCAACAATTCTATCTACTGCATCTAAAAACGATTGTTTATCTACAGCTTTCTTTCCATTTCTTGCAGCAATTAACGCAGCTTCGTTACAAACATTTGCAATGTCGGCACCAGAAAAACCTGGAGTTTGCTTCGCTAAGAAATCGGTGTCTAGAGTTTCAGAAGTTTTAATTGGGCGTAAGTGAACTTCAAATATCTCTTTACGCTCTCTAACGTCTGGAAGATCAACATAAATTTGTCTGTCGAAACGTCCAGCACGCATTAATGCTTTATCTAAAATATCTGCACGGTTGGTTGCTGCCAATACAATTACATTGGTGTTTGTTCCAAATCCGTCCATTTCTGTAAGCAATTGGTTAAGCGTATTTTCACGCTCGTCGTTACTTCCAGTCATGTTATTTTTTCCACGAGCTCTACCGATGGCATCAATCTCGTCAATAAAAATAATTGCAGGCGATTTGTCTTTTGCTTGTTTAAATAAGTCGCGCACTCTCGATGCTCCAACTCCTACAAACATTTCAACAAAATCAGACCCAGAAAGTGAGAAGAAAGGAACTTTTGCTTCTCCGGCAACTGCTTTTGCAAGTAAGGTTTTACCTGTTCCTGGAGGTCCTACAAGTAATGCTCCTTTTGGAATTTTACCTCCAAGATTTGTGTATTTTTCTGGATTTTTCAAGAATTCTACAATTTCTTGAACTTCCTCTTTAGCACCTTCTAAACCAGCTACATCTTTAAAAGTAACTTTCATATCGGTTTTTTCATCAAAAAGACGTGCTTTTGATTTTCCGATATTGAAAATTTGACCACCAGCACCACCAGCACCTCCGCCAGACATACGACGCATTAAAAATACCCAAATTCCAATAATCAGAATAAAAGGAATAATTGATACTAAGATATCACCAAGGAGACTCGATTCTTGACTGTAAACAATCGACGTCGATAGACTGTTGTCTGTAATTGTGCTATTTAATTTATTTTCAAAATTCTGTAAATCACCGTACTGTAGTTCGTACTGTGGGATTTGCGCTGTCGATGGAATAAGCGATTTATCTTGAGCGTTTTTATGAATTTCTTTTTCTTTCGCTTCTTTGGTTAAATAGACATTTGCACGTCTAGTATTTGTGATAATTACAACCTTATTTACATCGCCTTCTTTTAAATACTCTTGTAATTTATCGGGTGTAATTTCTGGAGGCGTTTGCCAACTACTACCGCCCGAAAATAATTGTACACCTATGATGAAGAGTAAAATAGCACCGTAAATCCAGTAAGAGCTGAATTTAGGTTTTTTTGGGCTTGTATTGTTTTTATTTTCTTTTGCCATTAATTTTATTTTGTCAACCCGTTTAGGGGAATTTATTTTCGTCTATAAAGTTAATCTAACTGTTTTTAACGCCTAAATTAACTTCAGCAAATTTATGCTTGTACTTTTTCTCTAGCTTGTTTTGGGAGTTTTAAGTAGTGTTGCTACTTAGTTTGATATTGCAGTTACTTTAGCATCACCCCAAAGTCCTTCGATATCGTAATACTCTCTAACGTGTTTTTGAAAGACGTGTACTACTACATTTACGTAATCCATTAATACCCATTCGGCATTATCTGTTCCTTCCACATGCCATGGTTTGTCTTTAATTTCTCGACTAACAATTTTTTGGATGGAATTTACGATGGCGTTTACTTGTGTGTTCGAAGTACCGTTGCAGATGATGAAGTAATCACAAACCGTATTTTCAATATCTCTTAAATCTAAAATATTTACATCATTACCTTTTACCTCTTCAATTCCTTTTAAGATAAATGTTATTAATTGATCTGTGCTACTATTCGTTTTTGCCATTAAAAATTTTTATTTTCACAAAGTTATTATTTTTTTAGTTTTTGAACTATTCAAATTAACATAACATTACATATTAAATGTAGTTATTTCTATGAATTTAATCAAACTTGATGCCATCGATTCTACAAATTCTTTTTTAAAGAGTTTGGCAATGCAAAGCGAATTGGATGATTATACAGTTGTTATGACTGAAAAACAACTGGCAGGACGCGGACAAATGGGGACGCATTGGGTCTCTGAAGCGGGGAAAAATCTAACATTCAGCGTTTTTAAAAAAATAAACTATCTGCAAAAAGAAGAACAGTTTTATTTAAGTATGGCGGTAGCTTTGGCGGTATACGATGCACTTACTTATTTTGCTATTCCCGATTTGAAGATTAAATGGCCTAACGACATTTTGTCAGCAAACAGCAAGATTTGTGGTATTTTAATTGAAAGTGTAATCAAAGAGCGTACGTTGAGCGCTTCTGTAATTGGTGTTGGATTGAATTTAAACCAAACCGATTTTCAGCAAGTAACAAATGCTTCTTCTTTGAAAAAGATAACAGGAGTTTTTTATCAGAAAGAAGAAGTGCTTCAGAAAATAGTTGAAGAAATTCAGAAGTATGAAGCTTGGGTAGCCAATAGAAAGTTACTTCAGATTAAAGAAAATTTCGAGCAACATTTATTCCGCAGAGATAAGCCTTCTACATTTAAACTGAAAAATGGCGAATTAATAATGGGCTTCATCAAAGGGGTTGCCAACAACGGCTGTTTGCAGGTGCTTCTCGAAAATGAAGTATTAAAAGAGTTTGATTTGAAAGAATTAAAACTGCTTTATTAATTAGCCTCTTTAATATACACTTCCCTCACTTTTTTAAACAAGTCAGAAGAATACACAAAATCGGTTACAGCTTCATTATTAGTTTTGAAAATCTCTTTGTTTGTACCTTCCCATTCTTTTAAACCATTTCTGAGGAAAACAATTTTCTCACCAATTTCCATTACCGAGTTCATATCGTGGGTGTTGATAACTGTTGTGATGTTAAATTCTTTGGTGATTTCTTGAATAAGTTGATCGATAATAATAGCCGTTTTTGGATCTAAACCAGAGTTTGGTTCATCGCAAAACAAGTATTTTGGTCGGTTTACAATGGCGCGCGCAATGGCAACACGTTTTTGCATCCCTCCAGATATTTCCGACGGAAGTTTGTTGTGTGCGTCAACCAACCGAACTCTTTCAAGTACTTCGCAAGCGCGATCTACCATTTCTGCGTTTGATAATTTGGAGAACATCCGAAGCGGAAACATTACATTTTCTTGCACTGTCATAGAGTCGAACAATGCGCTTCCTTGAAAAACCATTCCCATTTCTTGTCGCAGGTCGGTTTTTTGGTCGTCGTCCAATTCAGAATAAATACGGTCGTTATAAATAATTTTTCCTTCTTCTGGTTGATGCAGTCCTAATAACGATTTTAAAAATACTGTTTTTCCAGAACCACTTTGCCCAATAATGAGATTGGTTTTTCCGGCATCAAAACAAGTGGAAATTCCTTTTAAAATTTCTACACCACCAAACGATTTATGTATGTTTTCTACTTTAATCATTATCCTAATAACATTTGCGTTAATAAATAATTGGCAATGATAATAGCCACACTCGTCCATACAAAAGAAGACGTACTTGCTTTTCCAACTTCGAGCGCACCGCCTTTCATATAGTATCCATAAAAAGAAGGGATGGTAGCCAAAATAAAGGCAAAAACAATGGTTTTAATAAAAGCATAAACCACATGGAAGGTGTCAAAATCAACTTGTAAACCTCTAATAAACTCTGCACTGGTACTGTAACCTCCAAAAACAACAGCAATCCAACCTCCTAAAATCCCCATATACATGGCAATTGCAATTACAAACGGAAACAATAAAAGCGCAACAATTTTTGGGAATACCAAATAGTTTAAGGAGTTTACTCCCATAACTTCTAGCGCATCTATTTGTTCGGTAACTCGCATAGTTCCTATACTCGAGGTGATATACGAACCAACTTTTCCGGCCATAATTATAGATGTAAAAGTTGGTGCAAATTCTAAAATAACCGACTGGCGCGTTGTAAACCCAATAAGGTATTTAGGAATTAAAGGGTTGTCGATATTTAGGGCAGTTTGTATCGCTACAACACCACCGATAAAGAAAGATATAAAAATAATAATCCCTAAAGAACCGTAAATTAAATCGTCTATTTCTTTAAGAATTAGTTTTTTAAGAATACTCCATTTGGTTGGTCTGCTAAAAACTTCTTTCAGCATTATAAAATAGCGACCAATATTTTCAAGGTAAATCATGCATCAAAAATCGAACAGCTAAATTATAAAAATAATATAACATCTCTTTTTAACCTAGATTTAAAGTTGCAAAAAAATTAAAACAGTAGCTTTGTGTTTTAAATATAATTTTACGATGAAGCATATTAAGTAAAGTCATTGAGAAAACTTCATCAAAATATAATAAGAACAATGAGAAAAACCTTTTTATTCGGGGTGCTTGTTTGTAGTTTCCTCTCCCTACAAGCTCAAAAAAACACAAATGAAGATCCGTACACACGACCAAAAATGGTTGTTGGGATTGTTGTTGACCAAATGCGTTACGATTATCTAGTTCGTTTTTGGGATAAATATGAAAACGACGGATTTAAAAGAATGGTTCGCGAAGGCTTTAACTGTCAGAACAATCATTTTAATTACATTCCAACAAAAACTGCAGCGGGACATGCTTCTGTTTACACAGGGTCTACGCCAAAAACACACGGAATTATCGGGAACGATTGGTACGATAAAGTTGAAGACCGAATGGTGTATTGCGCTGAAGACGCTACTGTAAAATCGTTGGGAACAGAATCTGACGCCGGACTCATGTCGCCACGAAGAATGTTAGCAAGTACAGTAACCGATCAATTAAAATTGGCTACCGTTTCAAAAGGGAAAGTAATCGGAATTTCACTAAAAGATAGAGGTGCAATTCTTCCTGCTGGTCATGCTGCAGATGCTGCATATTGGTTTCACGGAAAAGACGAAGGTGCTTGGATTACTAGTACGTATTACATGAACGAACTACCAAAATGGGTAGAAAAATTCAACAAATCTAAAGCTGCCGAAGATTATAAAAAATCGTGGAAACCGCTTTATGATATCGATACTTATACCGAAAGTATTGCCGATAATAATCCGTACGAAGGTGCTTTTGCAGGAGAAAAAGCTCCAACTTTTCCGCACGATTTGCCAAAACTTTGGAAAGATAACGGTGAGTTTGACTTACTAAAAAGTACACCTTTTGGAAACTCATTAACAGTCGATTTTTCGATTGCGGCAATCGAAGGAGAAGATTTAGGACAAGATAATATCACCGATTTCTTAGCAATTAGCTTTTCAGCAACCGATTATGTTGGGCACCGTTTTGGAGTTAGTGCCAAAGAAACCGAAGACACTTATTTGCGTTTAGATCAAGACTTAGCACGTTTGTTTTCTTACCTCGATAAAGAAGTAGGAAAAGGGGAGTACACAGTATTCTTAACTGCCGATCACGCTGCTGTAGAAGTGCCAAGCTATTTAGAAAGTATGGAAATTCCTGGAGGTTATTTCAGTAAAAAAGAATTTATCGATCCTTTAAATGCATTCTTAAAAGAAAAATTCGGAAGCGATAAATTGATAAAAAATCTTTCTAACGAACAAATATTTTTAGATCAAGCGTTGCTTAAAAATTTAGGACTTTCTTCGTCTGTGGTAGAAGAAGCTATCGCAACCGAAGTGAAAAACTATAAAAACGTTGCCGAAGCTTACACAGGTACAGCCATGAGAAACCAAGAGTTTACGCACGGTTTGGCAAGCAGACTCCAAATGGGGTACAATTACAAACGCTCTGGAGATGTGTTGTTGGTACTAGACCCTGGCTACATCGCATCGTCCTCGCGCACTGGTACCACTCACGGTTCTGGGCATGCATACGACACGCACACACCGCTGTTGTTTTTCGGAAAAGGCATCAATCACGGCGCAACTGTAAAACGCACCGAGATACCAGATATCGCCAATACTATCAGCGCTTTGTTGGGGATTACCTTCCCAAGCGGAAAAAGTGGTGAGCCAATTCAAGAAGTTATAGAATAGTTTTTTTAGAAGCTATTTCCCGCTTTACGCTATATCTTTTTTGCGAAAAAACAAAAAAGGATGTCGCTTCAATCGGGGCTAAAAAACAAAAGGTTGTCTGAGTAATATCAGACAGCCTTTTTTTATTTAATTACTTAATTATAAAAACAGAATCGAATTTAGGTCGATTAAAACAATTTCTTCTTCATGTTTTTTAAGCGGTAATTTCTTATAAATTCCCCTTCTTCTTCAGAAACTAAAAAAGGAGATTTTTCATTTTTCGCTTTAAAATACCCCTTCATATTGTCAAAAAAAGTTTGGACTTTGTTTTGCTTTAAAGCCATTTTTAAAGAAGCAACTGCAGTGATAAATAAACCATATCGCATGGTGTACATAGCTTTTCCTTGCAGGAGTTTAGCTTTTTTGTTGTAAAGTTTTCCCGTAGGGCGGAGGTGCTTCACATGTAAATTACTATCAGTATAAATTGTAAATCCGTGATATTGAGCTAAAAGTTCGTCAACCGTGTCCCAACCCATGGCACTTTTTAATCCGCCGATTGCTTTAAAACACTCTTTTGAATACGCTTTGAAAGCCCCACGTACATGTTTTTTGTCCATTGGGTGGTTTAGTTTCCAAGCCTTGTTTTCATCTTCTTCATAAACAAAACCTCCAGCAATACCTACATTGCTATCCGATTTAAAGATGTGAGCGATGGATTCAAAATAGTTTTTTGGTAAAATTAAATCGGCATCCAATTTTACAATAAAATCATAATTGTGGTCTAAAACTGCTAGTCCTTTGTTAAAAGCGTTTACTACTTTACTGCCAGGCATATGCGTAGTTGTAGAAGTTGTGTTTAGCTTTTCAAGAAAAAGATATTGCGCAGTAAAAATGTCAATAATAGCTTCGGTTTGGTCGGTCGAATTATCATTTACAACAACTACTTTTTTAGGAAGTAATGTTTGCGTTACCAAACTTTCTAGCATTGCTTTTAAAAAAGCCTCTTCGTTGTGTGCAGGTATAACTACGTAGTAATTCATCCGAGAAATTATTTCTTTCTTTCAGCATAAACAATGTAGTACCTTGGGGTGAAGGAACGTAGTAGCGGTCGGATTCCAATTTTTTTCACAGGATTTGTCCATTGGTCGCTATTCTTAATTTCCCAGCCAGCTTTTTCCAAAAGCCAATCAAACTGCCAAGTTTCAAACTCGTGGTAATGTCGGTCCCACATGTCGGTTTTACTTCTATAAGCAGGTGCAAACCAAAGTCGAAGCGGAATAGAAGCTACCAACTTATCAGCCTTGATAGCTTTTAGGGTATTAAAAGGCGCAATTAAATGTTCGAAAATTTCAAAGGCTGTAACGACATCTGCATCCGAATTTAGAATTGTCGAAAAGTCAAGATCTAAGTCTTCTCCCAAAGTATTTTCTACGTTGTAACCTCTTTCCGTCATCAATTCGCTAAAGGGGTTTTGTACTCCCAAATCGAGAATGTTGGCAGGTTTTGAAATAGAAGCTTCTAAAAATTCAATGGTTTTTTTATAGCGTTTGTTCGGAAAACTGTTTTCGTACATTTTTTGCCTTTTCGGTAACTATTGCAAATATAGTAATCCGATTGAAAGTCTTTGGAGTTTTTATAAAGTTGTGGCTTTTCGTAATGTGATTTCTCTTCGACTTCGTCTCATTCGAAATGACGATACGTTTTTTATTGTCATCTCGACGGGAGGAGAGATCTCATTTTTTGTAACCTTGGTATATTTGGTATATGTGATTTCTCTTCGACTTCGTCTCATTCGAAATGACGATACGTTTTTTATTGTCATCTCGACGGCAGGAGAGATCTCATTTTTTGTAACCTTGGTATATTTGGTATATGTGATTTCTCTTCAACTTCGTCTCATTCGAAATGACGATGCATTTTTAGTGTCATCTCGACGTAAGGAGAGATCTCATTAGAATTAGAAAATTTGATTATTTAAAGTTTCCCATTGTGGATTGAAGTTCTCAATTAATAAATTTTTCTTTTCTCGACTCCATTTTTTTATTTGTTTTTCACGATTGATAGCTTCTTCAGGAGAAGAAAATGTTTCGTAATACACCAAATAGATACAATTGTATTTTCCAGCAAACGATTTTTTAGAATTCTGACTATCAAATAAGTGTTGGTCTAGTCGTTTTTGGATGTCATTTGTTACTCCGATGTACAATGTCGTTCTGTATTGATTTGTTGTAATATACACGTAGTAACTTCGATTCATCTTTAAGATGTTATTTTACGTAATGTGATTTCTCTCCAACTTCGTCTCATTCGAAATGACGATACGTTTTTTATTGTCATCTCGACGGTAGGAGAGATCTCATATCTTTTGCTTATAAGGTTTATCTTCGATTTCAATTCACTCGAAATGACAAAGCACATTTTTCAAGTCATTTAAAAATAGAATGACTTTATCGATACTCGTCTAATTTACAACTTAAATCTTATAAGTAATAGCATTGATGTTCATCCCTGCGCCAACACTCGCAAACATAACAATGTCTCCAGAGTTTACTTCTTGGTTTTTAATCATACCTTTTTTAACCGAATCAAAAAGAGTTGGAATAGTAGCTACAGAGCTATTACCGAGTTCATGAATATTCATGGGCATTATTCCTTCAGGGATGGTAGTATTGTAGAGTTTGTAAAAACGTTTTAGAATGGCTTCATCCATTTTTTCATTAGCTTGGTGGATGAATATTTTTTTAACTTCAGCAATGTCAATTCCACTTTTATCGAGGCAATCTTTCATTGCTTGCGGAACATGGGTAACGGCAAATTCATAAATTTTTCTACCATACATTTTGATGTACTTTGTACTATCGGTAGTTTGCTTGTATGATTTTCCGAAGAATAAATAATCAGCTTCGTTATAAGCAAAAGTTGCTGAAAGATGTGAAAGTATCCCGTTGTTGTTTTCGGTTGCTTCAAGTACTGTTGCGCCAGCACCATCAGAATAAATCATAGAATCGCGGTCGTGAAGATCGATTACCCTAGAAAGCGTTTCGGCTCCAATTACCAAACATCTTTTTGCCATACCAGCTTTTATAAAAGCTTGTGCTTGGATAACACCTTCAATCCAACCAGGACATCCAAAAAGTACATCGTAGGCTACACAATGCGGATTTGCAATTTGCAACGATTGTTTTACACGAGAGGCGATACTTGGTACGGCATCACTCTGGATGGTTCCTTTTTTGATGTCACCAAAATTGTGTGCTACAATAATATAATCGAGCGTTTCTTTATCAATGTTTGCATCGTTTATAGCTTTTTCAGCAGCAAAAAATGCAATATCAGAAGTGGTGTATTCATCTTTTACATAGCGTCTGTTTTCAATTCCTGTGATAGCTTTAAACTTTTCGATGATAACTTCGTTGGTATATTGAAAAGGCGTTCCGTCGGAATTAAGAAAATCAAACGTTTCGAACGAATTGTTGGTTGTTATTTGTGAAGGGATATAACACCCAGTACCTATAATTTTTGTGTTCATTGATAATGAATTTCATCAAAGATACAATCTATATGGAAACAATACTATGCATGCATAACTTATTTTACGATGTTCAACACTTTGGCTTGTGGTTTTGTAGTATTATTTATAAATAAAAAAAGACCTTTCGAAATCCGAAAGGTCTTTTAGAAGTATAGTGTTTTTGGGCTTTTTGTTAGGCCTCGATATAATCTTCGATAGGTGCACAAGTACACATTAAATTACGATCTCCATAGGCTTCGTCAACACGTCTAACTGTTGGCCAAAACTTATTTTCAGCGATATATTCCATAGGGAATGCGGCAGTTTCTCTTGAATAAGGGAAATTCCATTCTGAAGCGGTAACCATTTTTAATGTATGTGGTGCGTTTTTCAACACATTGTTTGTGTCTCCTTCTTCTAAAGCTTCAATTTCTTTAGTGATAGCGATGAGCGCATCGCAAAAACGATCTAGCTCCGCTAAGTTTTCACTTTCGGTAGGCTCAATCATCATAGTTCCAGCTACAGGGAAAGATACTGTTGGCGCATGGAAACCATAGTCCATTAAACGTTTTGCAATATCGGTTACTTCAATTCCTTTTGCTTTAAACGGACGACAATCGATAATCATTTCGTGAGCTGCTCTTCCTTTTTCGCCTGTATACAAAACATCAAAAGAACCATTTAGTCTGTTTTTGATGTAGTTGGCATTTAAAATTGCCATACTTGTAGCTTGTTTTAAACCTTTTGCTCCAAGCATTTTAATGTATCCGTAGGAAATCAAACAAACTAATGAGCTTCCCCAAGGCGCTGCAGAAATAGCGTCGATTGCATTTTCTCCTCCTGTTTTGATAACTGGGTTGGATGGTAAAAATTGAACCAAGTGCGATGCAACGCAAATTGGACCAACACCAGGACCACCACCACCGTGAGGAATTGCAAAAGTTTTATGAAGGTTTAAGTGGCAAACATCGGCACCAATGGTAGCAGGGTTTGTTAAACCTACTTGCGCATTCATGTTGGCTCCATCCATATAAACTTGTCCGCCGTTATTGTGAATTATTTCTGTAATCTCTTTAATTGAAGATTCAAATACACCGTGTGTTGAAGGATACGTTACCATTAAAGCAGCAAGGTCGCTTTTGTACTTTTCTGCTTTTTCTCGTAAATCTTCAACGTCGATATTTCCTTTTTCATCGGTTTTGGTAACAACCACTTTCATTCCTGCTAAAACTGCAGAAGCCGGATTGGTACCGTGAGCAGAAGCTGGAATTAAACAGATGTTTCTGTGCGACTCGTTACGCGATTGGTGATAAGCACGAATTACTAAAAGTCCGGCGTATTCTCCTTGCGCTCCAGAGTTTGGTTGCAATGATGTTCCAGCAAATCCAGTAATAACGTTTAATTGCTCCTCGAGTGTTTTTAATACTTCTTGATAACCTTGTGCTTGTTCTACTGGTACAAAAGGGTGAATATTACCCCACTCGTCCCAGCTTAAAGGAAGCATTTCTGATGCTGCATTTAGCTTCATAGTACAAGACCCAAGCGATATCATAGAGTGATTTAATGCTAAATCTTTACGCTCTAATTTTTTGATGTAACGCATCAATGCCGTTTCTGAGTGATACGAATTAAATACTTCGTTTTCTAAGAAAGGAGAAACACGTGAGCTTCCGTTAAGGATAGCTGAGTTTTCAACTAAACTATCAATTTTAATAGTGTTTTTTCCTGCCGCATCAGCAAAAACTTGTACTATATTGTTAAGGTCGGATAGGGTAGTAGCTTCATTTAAAGAAATAGCTACTTTATCTCCTTCAGCATATAAAAAATTGATGTTTGCTAATTCAGCAATATTTTTTACTAACTGTTTGTCGGCATTAACAAGAATGGTATCGAAATACGATTCGTTTAATTGCTCGTATCCTAAAGATGTAAGTGCATTTGCAAGTGTAATTGCCGAGTTGTGCACTTTATCTGCAATGTATTTTAAACCTTTTGGTCCGTGGTAAACCGCATACATTCCTGCCATAACTGCAAGTAAAACCTGCGCTGTACAGATGTTTGAGGTTGCTTTATCTCTTTTGATATGTTGCTCTCTTGTTTGAAGCGCCATACGTAAAGCACGGTTTCCATCGGTATCTTTTGTAACTCCAATAATTCTTCCTGGGATGTTACGTTTATAAGCTTCTTTGGTGGCAAAAAAGGCAGCGTGTGGACCTCCGTAACCTAACGGAATTCCGAAACGCTGTGACGTTCCTACAACTACTTCTGCTCCAAATTCTCCTGGAGGAGTTAAGTTTACTAAACTTAAAATGTCGGCAGCTACAGCAACTTTTATATTGTTTTCGTTTGCTTTAGAAACAAATTCAGCATAGTTAAATACAGTTCCGTATTTTCCTGGATATTGTAAAAAAGCACCGAAAAATTCTTCTGAAAAATCAAAAACTTGATGGTCTCCAACCACTAATTCGATTTCTAATGGAGTTGCGTGCGATTTTAAAACTGAAAGTGTTTGCGGTAAAACTTCTTCAGATACAAAAAACTTATTGATGTTGTTTTTCTTTTGCTCTCTATTTCTAGCGCCAAATAACATCGACATAGCTTCTGCGGCAGCAGTTCCTTCATCTAAAAGAGAAGCATTTGCAATTTCCATTCCGGTAAGATCGCAAATCATGGTTTGGAAGTTTAATAAAGCTTCCAATCTACCTTGTGCTATTTCTGCTTGATAAGGCGTGTAGGCAGTATACCACCCTGGGTTTTCAAGAATATTTCTTTTAATTACCGATGGAGTGATAGATTCGTGGTAACCAAGTCCGATATAGGTTTTAAACACCTTGTTTTTACTTGCCAGCTGCTTTAAATGGGCTAAGTATTCGTACTCTGTCATTGCTTCTGGAAGGGCTAATTCCGACTTTAATCGGATGCCATCAGGGAAGGTCTCATACAAAAGCTCATCCATGTTTTTAACACCAACTGTTTTGAACATAGTGTTTAAATCATCTTCTTGGGGGCCAATGTGCCGGGTAACAAAAGAATCTGTTTTCATTATAACCGTCTAAAAATGTTTTAATTTGCGCAAAAGTACATATTATATTGGTTTAAAAAAGTACTTTTAAAACCGCTTTAACGAAAGTTTATAAACACCCTGTTAACTATTTGTTTACGTTAAGGTTATTTTGTTGATATGAAGTTACTTAAAAAGGTTTTCGATTTTTATTTAAACTCCAGTATTCATGTGGCGTTGGCAGTGTATGCTTTGGTGCGTGTTACGATGTATAATTTTGGTATTGCCTACGATGAAGCCATTAGTTACGCATTGTTTTTTGGAACCATTGTAGAGTATAGTTTTATAAAATATAGCTCGTTGGCAAAACACTATCTTTTTGTTAGAGATAAATACCTTGGAACAATTCAATTTTTTAGTGGAATTTGCCTGCTGATAGCTTTTTATTACATAGTTCAATTAAGATTTCAAACTATTATTGTAGCTGCTATCTTGGTGTTGTTGGCATTTTTGTATGTGGTACCTGCTGTTTCTTCGAAAAGAAATTTTAGGAGTCTAAAAGGAGTGAAAATTTATATTGTTGGAATTACATGGTCGGTATCGACAGTATTGTTACCAATTATCAATAATGAAATTGAATTTACAACCGATATCTATGTGGCGTTATTACAACGATTTGTGTATGTAATTATCTTGATGATTCCTTTTGAAATAAGAGACTTAACAACCGATGAAGACTGGCTGCGAACCTTACCTCAAGTTCTTGGAATTAAAAAAGTTAAAATTCTAGGCGTTTTATTGGTAGGTTTGTTTTTAGTGTTGGGAAGTATTGTGAATGAAGTTTTATCGTATTCTTTTATTGTTGAAGTGGTTGTAGCCATATTCTCACTAGTAGCGTTGCTTTTGGCTAAGAAAAAACAATCGCCGTATTTTGCGAGCTTTTTTGTTGAAGGAATATCGATACTTTGGTGGTGCCTTTTAAGTTATGGTTTAGGTTGAGAAGCGTCTAGCTTCTTTTTCATTTCATTTTTCTTTTCTTGACCAAGCGTTTTCATTTCTGCTTTGTTACAAAGGTCGGTAAGCTTAGAGTTTTTGCTGCTGTACGACTTTGTAGCCTTGCACCAAAGTAATCTTAAATTCAATTGTAATTTTTCTAAAAAAGTAGCTTCGCCATATTGCATTTTATCGCAAATGTGTTTGGCTTCTTCGCAAGAAATAATAAAGTTATTTTTTTTAGTACTCATTTTTTAAACCAATTATCTTCTAAACATTCCATCAAAGCTGTTCGCGCTCGATGTACTATTACCCATAAATTAGACGCAGTGATATTCAGTTCTTTACAAATATCTTCTGTATCCATCCCCTGAATTGTTTTTTTTATAAAAACATCGGCTTGTTTTTTGGGGAGTTTCATTAAACATTCTTGTATAGCCATGCCGAGTTCTTCGTTTTGTAAAGCATCTTCGGCATTAATATCAAAAGGGTCTGCAACAGTATCTTCAAGCCAATCGCCTTCTTGGTCTTCTTTGTTTGAAAAGCCCATTTTCACTTCTGCTTTTCCTTTAGCAGAATTTATTTTTCGGTAATGATCTATAATCTTTCTTTTTAAAATAGAAATCAGCCAAGTGCGTTCGGCGGCTTCTCCTTTAAAATTATCTGCAGATTTTAGTCCTGCCAAAAATGTTTCCTGCACCAAATCTTCAGCAACAATAGTATCGTTTACTCTTGTGATGGTGTAGTTAAAAAGGTAGTCGGCATATTTGTCTACCCATTTGGAAGGATCTAGTTTGTTTTTAGGCACGCTAAATTTATTTTACTTCAAAAATAGAATAAAAACTTTAAATTACACTTTTGTACATTTATATTTTAAAAACTACTTTATGCTGATGAAAAAAGGTATTTTACTCGTTTTGTTGTGTGTGTTTGTGCAAGTGGTAAAAGCGCAAGTACAAACAATAGAAATAGCTTCGCTCGATACGATTGCTGAAAAAGATTTTTTACTGATTGATGTTCGAACGCCTGAAGAATTTGCAGAAGGGCATATTCCAGGTGCAATTAATATTGATGTGAAGAATGAAGATTTTACTGAAAAAATTGCAACCATAAGCAAAGAAGAAGCGGTTTATTTGTACTGTAAATCTGGAGGACGAAGTACAAAGGCTACAACGATACTTTCGTCTTTAGGATATGAAAATATCACGAATTTGTCCGGTGGTTTTGAGGCTTGGAAAACGGATGATAAAATTTATATGAAAGACTTGTAGTCTGTGTTTTTTTTGATGAAAGTTTAAGCGTATTGAATAAAAAAAGCCTCATTTTGGACGAAAGTCAAAAATGAGGCTTTTTTTGTGAGTTTTAAGTTGTTATACAACTTCGCAAAACAAACCGTCGTCAGTTTTTGTAACTTTTACAACTTTGTGTTTTGTAAGTCCTTTAATGGTTTTGTCCCATTTTTTATTGCTCAGTTCCGATTGTTCTTTTAAGTCGTTTAAAGGCATTTTGTTTTCTTTCTTCAAGATATCGAAAACCAATTTTTCATCCTCACTTAGGGTAACTTCTACCTTTTTCTCTGGACGCATTTGTGGGAAAAACAACACTTCTTGAATAGACGAATTGTTGGTTAATAACATTACCAAACGGTCTATCCCGATACCAATTCCAGATGTTGGAGGCATTCCGTACTCAAGTGCTCGTAAAAAGTCTTGATCGATAAACATAGCCTCGTCGTCACCTTTTTCAGAAAGTTTTAATTGTTCTTCAAAACGCTCACGTTGGTCTATTGGGTCGTTTAACTCTGAGTATGCATTTGCTAATTCTTTTCCGTTTACCATCAATTCAAAACGCTCTGTTAAAGCAGGATTGCTTCTGTGTTCTTTGGTAAGCGGACTCATTTCTTTTGGATAGTCGGTAATAAATGTTGGTTGAATGTAATTGTGCTCACATCTTTCGCCAAAAATTTCATCAATCAACTTCCCAATTCCCATAGTTTCATCAACAGGAATATCAAGTTTGGTACAAACCTCACGAAGTTCTTCTTCATTCATTCCGGCAACATCAAAACCTGTGTGGTCTTTTATCGCCTGTAAAATAGGTACACGTGGGTAAGGTGCTTTAAAGTTAATTTCGTTTTCGCCCACTTTTGCAATGGCACTTCCGTTGGCATCGGTAGCTACTTTCTCCAAAAGTTCTTCGGTCATGTCCATCATCCAATTGTAATCTTTGTAAGAAACATAAAGCTCCATTACCGTAAACTCTGGATTGTGGGTTTTGTCCATTCCTTCATTTCTAAAGTCTTTCGCAAACTCATAAACACCGTCAAAACCTCCAACAATAAGTCTTTTTAAATACAACTCATTGGCAATACGTAAATACAACGGAATGTTTAAAGCGTTGTGATGCGTTATAAATGGACGCGCAGTAGCACCTCCAGGAATCGATTGTAAAATTGGTGTTTCTACCTCGATGTATCCGCGAGTGTTAAAAAACTCACGCATGCTAGTGGTGATTTTTGTGCGCTTTAAAAACGTTTCTTTTACATGCGGATTTACAATTAAATCTACATAACGTTGACGGTAACGAAGTTCAGGGTCGTTAAACTCGTCAAAAACTTTTCCTTCGCTATCAACTTTTGGTAAAGGTAACGGACGTAACGATTTGTTTAAAACTGTAAAGTTTTTAACCATAACAGTCATTTCACCTACTTGTGTTTTAAACAGTGTTCCTTCAATCCCGATGATGTCTCCAATGTCGAGAAGTTTTTTATACACTTCATTGTAAAGTGTTTTGTCTTCTCCTTGGCAAATTTCATCTCGGTTAAAGTATAATTGAATACGACCTTCAGAATCTTGTAATTCAGCAAAAGAAGCTTTTCCTTGAATACGTCTACTCATCAAACGTCCCGCTAATACCACCTTTTTATCTTCTTCAAAATGCTGTTTGACCTTTTTTGAAGTATGGTCTACCGGATATAAATCGGCAGGATAAGGGTTGATGCCTAATTCACGTAGCTTTCCAAGCTTTTCTCTACGAATAATTTCCTGTTCTGAAAGTTGCATAATTAATTTTTCATTTTAAGCCTGCAAAGATACGGAGTATTTAAGAATCTATCAATCAAAACTATGATGTTTATCAATCCAAATACAATTGTGGGTTTTCAGTAAAGAAATTGCTTTTAGCTGTAACATTTTTTAAGCTGAAGCGTCTAATTTGTGTAGTAGCATCAATAATGATGTTATATTTGCCATGCTTTTCAGAAATAATCAATCTGAATATAAAGTACTTTAGCGCTCGAAAGAGCGAATTTCATCAATCAATAAAATCAAATTAAATGAGTATTTGGAGAGTCTTACTTTCAATTTTTTTTCCGCCATTAGCTGTTATCGATAAAGGATGCGGGTCTATTTTAATCGTTTTTTTACTAACACTCTGCGGATGGATTCCAGGAGTAATTGCCGCTTTGGTTATTTTAAACAATCCTAATAGGTAATAAGTTTTTAATGTTTTTGCTGAAGGGTTAAAGATTGTTAATCTGCACAGAAGAAATCTATCAACTTAAATCTAAATTGTATCTTTGTAAGATGAATAAAGAAGTTGTATTACAAGATTTAGGACGTAAAGATTATAAAGATACTTGGGATTATCAAGAGTCGCTTTTTAAGGATATTTTAGATATAAAAATTAAAAACCGACGTGAAAATTCTACTTTAAAAACACCCAATTATTTTTTGTTTGTAGAGCATCCGCACGTATATACTTTAGGGAAAAGTGGCGATATTGAAAACTTGCTTTTAAACGAAAAGCAGTTGGAAGAAAAAGGCGCTACGTTCTATAAAATAAATAGAGGAGGCGATATTACTTACCACGGTCCAGGGCAAATTGTGGGGTATCCTATCTTGGATTTAGATAACTTTTTTACTGATATTCATAAATATTTAAGGTTTTTAGAAGAAGTTATAATTCTAACTTTAGACGAATACGGAATTACCGCAACCCGAAGTGAAGGCGAAACAGGCGTATGGATTGATGTGGGGACGCCTTTTGCGCGTAAAATTTGTGCTATGGGAGTACGAGCTTCTCGTTGGGTTACCATGCATGGTTTTGCGTTGAATGTAAATGCCGATTTAGGGTATTTTGATAATATCATTCCCTGCGGAATTAGAGGAAAAGGTGTTACGTCGCTACATGTAGAATTAGGGAAAACTTCTGTAGATGAAGCTGAGGTAAAGCAAAAAATCAAGAAACATTTTGAAGCTCTTTTTGAAGCTACTTTTGTTGAAAAAGTAAGCGTTTAAAAGAATTTAAATCTCAACGTCTTTTTATTTTTTTGTTTCTGAAAATACTTAGTTTATCTTATAGCAAAGTATTGAGTTTTCATCACCTGTAGTAACAATTTCTAATTTTTTATCGTTGTCGATATCTGCCAAATCGATAGCAGAATCTCCATAAACAGGGAAGTTTTTTACAAGTTTAGCATTGCTGTCGAATATGTAAACCTTATGTGTTTGCTTATCTGTAGTGGTTACGTAGATTTTATCGTTGATGTAAAATATTTTTGGTTGCGTGTAAATCCCATAATCAAGTGTTGCTTGATTGTTTTTGATGGTCAGAATATTTTCTGAAATTGTAGCCAGTGTGTTTTCTGTAGCATCAATTAAGTGGTTGTCTTTTAATCCGAGTGCAATTTTGTTGAGTCCGCCTTTTTGGTCAACTTGAATCAAATCGCCATTAGTGTTTGTCGTTGTAAATTTCTTGTCGTACAAATACACTTCATTCCCTGAAAAATCGATGCTTCCTTTTACGCGAATTCTAACGTCTCCCGTACGGTGAAGTAAGTCTAGTTTTCCGTCGCTTTCTTGTAAAACAATATAGTCTTTATTACCAATTCTTATATGTTTTGGCGCATTTATAATAGAACTTTCGGTTTTGTTTAAAATAAATCCAGATACAATTTTTCCGTCTCTGTCGTACATTT
This sequence comes from Joostella sp. CR20, assembly GCF_038433465.1. NCBI lineage: Bacteria > Pseudomonadati > Bacteroidota > Flavobacteriia > Flavobacteriales > Flavobacteriaceae > Joostella > Joostella sp. CR20. Next base: position 67,549 of record NZ_JAESVF010000004.1, read on the forward strand.
CGATTATGTTTCCTGCAACGACTACAAATCGGTAATTTTTGTTGTTGCTATAATCAAATACTGCTAAAGGTTGCGTAATGGTATTTTTAAAATCGATAGGAAAAGGCGCTACTTCATCTCCGTTTCTATCGAGTATCATCATTTTGTCGGAAGTATTAAAAGCAAGTTGTAAGCGTCCGTTTCGGTATAAATCAACCTGCGAAATTTCGCCTATAATTTTTCCGCTGAGTTGTTTTTTCCAAAGTACTTTTCCGTCGGTACCAATTAAATAAAGGTTGTTGTCAACATCTTGAACAACAATTTCTTTCTTTTTAGTGTGATGATTAACTACAAATTGTGGTTTGGTAGCAATCTTAGCGTCGAGCGTGGTGCTGTATAGTTGAGTGATGATGTTTGCGTTTGAGGTAGATGTATTTGCCTTTTTTAATAAAGTGTGAAAGTGTGCAAAATTACCCTCGGCGATATACTGAAAAGCGATAAACTTATATTCTTTAAAAGAAGTGTTGCTAATGCTTTTTGCAAAGTCTTCATTTAAAAGTGAAGTGTTGTTTTTTAATTTTTCTAGGTTTCCAATAAGAAGCACAGAAGATTCATCTGCCAGTTCGCTCCTAAGGTTTTTGTAGGATGGTAATTGCGACAGCGTAGCGCTATTTTGATAGTTCGAAATAATATCTTCAAGCAAATTTAATTGTTCAGCAAAAACATAAAAATCGTCTACTTTGGCAACAAAATTTGTTGGAGTTGCTTTTGTGAATTTCGAAAAATGCGTTTGAATTAAATTATCAGTATTCAGTTCCCAAACGTTATAATCTCTGTAGGTTGCTGTGTTTTTTACATGTTTTTGAAGGCGGTCTTCAAAGTCAATATTATCGGCAGTGGTAAAAGCAAAAAGTTTAGTGTCTTGCATTCCGATTTCAACCATTTCAACAGCGTTATGAAAAACAGAATCGGTTTGTTTTTCTACAGATTTATTTCCGTTAATGGCAGGAAATGAAATAAAATAAGTTGCATTTAGCGGAACAATTTCCGCAGCAAAACTATTTGCGGGTGCTGTATTTTTAAAGTTGTTCAGTAAGTTATTAATCGAATCGCTTGCGGTAGCAATTCCGTTAAGCTTTATATAGTCTTGAGAAATGCTGGTGTCAAAAGAAGTCCAGTCGTTAAACTGAACAATAGTGCTAGCAAATTTTTCAGAAAAAATCCTTTTAAAAAAACTGTCTCCTTTTTTATGGTTTACAAAAATATTTGCAGCAACATTACTTTGCGCAACTTGATATAATTTAAGTAACCTAGGATTGGCTTGGAGTTGCTCGGCGTTTCTAATAATGTTTTCAATAATAAGTCGGGAAGACGAACCGATAAAATGATTCCCTACGGAAGTACTAAATAATTTGTTTTCTCCAATAGTTAGTGCCTTGATAGAAGCGCCTTCGTAGGTGATGGTTTCTATTTTTCTACTGATGGTTGAGTCTATTTTGAATAAGTCGTTATGGTTTTTACTTATAAAGGTGTATTCAAATTCGTTTTTTCCAATCTCATTAAAAGCTAAAACGGAAGATTCTTTTGGGTTTATATATTTTAAGGTTGCTAATAAGGTGTTAACATTATTATAGGTGTCACTTTTATCTAAGAGTTTAATAAAACTGTTATTTATTACCTCGCTTTTAAAGGAATCGTAGTTGTTTATCTTGATAACAACAGTAGCGTTTCGAGGCGTGAAGTTTATTAAATCATCTGTAATGTATGTAGTTTCTTTTTTACACGATTGAAATAAAATGCTTAGTAGGATAAAGAATCTTATAAGTTGTTTCATGTGTTTGCTACTATTTTTTCGAGAGTTTTATTTCTAATTCAATATATAAGTGGAAATAGCTTTGTGGTGAAAGTTATTTTCAACAAAAGTAAAATTAAAAATTAAGATATGTAGTTACGTGTTAATTTTTACGCTTCTGATATTTGTATTTGTGGGAAAATAAATAAATCACTGTATTTTTTATGAAATAACAGAAATGATGACAAATAATTATAATAGTTGATAAAAGTCAAAAACATCTTTATTATTTTATGTGAATAGATGATAATATTTTTGTTTGTTAAGAAAAATTTAAGATATTAGCACCACGCTAAATTCAAATTAATTAAAATATGAGATCAAAGTTTACTTGGATGCTGACACTTATTACTGTGTTGGTTTTACAGTTCTCCTATGCGCAGGAGAAGACGATTACTGGTGTCGTAACAGACCAGGATGGGCTGCCGTTACCGGGAGCGAATGTAACTGTTAAGGGTACGTCCACAGGTACTCAAACAGATTTTGACGGAAATTATTCAATTTCTGCATCTGTGGGAGGGAAATTGGTTTATTCGTATGTAGGGCAAAAAACTGTTGAAAAAACAGTTGGTGCTGCAAGTACAATAAACGTAGTGTTGGAGCAAGACGCTCAGGCACTTGATGAAGTAGTAGTTTTAGGGTATGCTTCTGCTAGTAAAGCAGAGTTGACAGGTTCTACTGTTCAAGTAGATGCTGCAGCTATAGAGCAAGTTCCTGTAGCCTCTGTGGATCAAGTACTTCAAGGTAAAGTAGCAGGTTTAGTTATGAATAACTCTTCTGGTACTCCTGGATCTACTGCAGATATCCGTATTAGAGGTATTAGTTCTATTACAGCAGGAAATAATCCATTGTATGTTATTGATGGAGTTCCTGTAACAAATACTGATAATGCTGGTAATCAATCTTCAGGGTCTTCATTATCTCCTTTAGCAAGTATCAGTAGTAATAATATTGAGAGTGTAACAGTGTTAAAAGATGCATCTGCTACAGCTGCTTATGGTGCTCGTGGAGCAAATGGGGTTATCGTAATTACTACTAAAAAAGGTAGAGAAGGGAAAACTTCTATAGCTTTTAACACTTCTTATGGTTTTTCAAATGATGCTGTTAAAGGACCAGATGTTTTAACTGGAGCAGAAAGAGAGATGTTGTATTATGAATCTCTTTACAACACATATGGAACAAGCCAAGGTTTTTCTAGAGATGAAGCTCAGCAGTTTTATGAAAATAATTTAGGTTTCTTTGGATCTGCTTATTACGATTGGAATCAAGCAGGTCGTCAAGAAGCTAATTGGGATGAAGTTGTTACTAATAAAGATGCAGCATTTAGAGAATATAACCTTTCGGCTAGTGGAGGTAATGAAAATCATAATTTTTACGCTTCTTTAGGATATTTTAATCAGGAAGCAACTGTGATTGGTTCTGAGTTTGAGAGAATTACAGGGCAAGTTAATTTTCAAAAATCTTTGAATAGCAAACTAAAGTTTAGAACGAATAATAGTGCGTCACATTCTTATCAAGATGGATTGTTAGAAACAAGTGCTTATTTTTCTTCACCAAGAACAGTTAAGTTTTTTGCTCCTCCAATTGAGCAACCTTATGATGAAAATGGAGAAATAAATTTAAATACAACTTTACCAAATCCATTATGGATTTCACAAGAAGATATTGATGACTCTCAGTTAGTTAGAATTTTATCTAACAATTCATTAGAATGGGAAACACCAGTAGAGAATTTAAGGTTTACTACTCGTGCAAATATAGATTATCAAGTCTATAACTATAAGCGTTACCGTAACAGGATAGATGGTGATGGGGCTAGTACAAACGGTTATGGATGGCAGTCGCACTCTAGTAGAGCAAACTATGTATTCCAAAATTATTTAGATTATACTTGGAATATTTCTGAAGAGCATTCAATTGATTTGAAAGCATTACAAGAATATCAAAAAAACAGGTATTATTATTTAGAAGCTGATGGAGACTCATTCTCTGATGATGGTTTAACTAACTTAAACTCATCAGGAAATCCAACTACTGCGAATTCTTATTTTACAGATTGGGCTATTGCATCATATATGGGACTATTACATTATAGTGGATTTAATGGTAAGTATGTATTTGATGCTACATATAGAAGAGAAGGAAACTCTCGTTTTGCTGATGATCATAGATGGGGTAACTTCTGGTCTGTTGGAGGTGCGTGGAATGTACATAGAGAATCTTTCTTAGCTGATAGTAATGTAATAAGTAACTTAAAGCTTAGAGCTTCTTATGGAGTTACAGGTAATGCTAATATCGGATTGAATTTATATCAGTCATTATTAAACTATGATTCTGATTATGCAGGAACAGGAGCTTCTTACCCTGGAACATTTGGTAACAGCGATCTTTCTTGGGAGACTTCACATACATATGACATTGGTACAGAGTTAGGATTCTTCAATAATAGAATTACTGCAAATGTTGGATACTATTACAGAGAGTCTAAAGATTTATTATTATCAGTGCCACTTTCATTAACTACAAGTTTTACTAGCCAAACTCAAAATGTTGGTAGAATGGAAAATAAAGGTTTGGAATTGGAAGTTAATTTTGATATTGTTCGTTCTAATAACTTTAACCTATCGCTAGGAGGTAATATGGCTACTAACGAAAATAAAGTTTTAGAAACTGCACTTGATGGTGCAGGTGAAGAAATCAATATCACAACAGGTACTAGAAGAGTAGAAGCTGGTCATCCAGTATACGGATGGTATATGGTTTCTTGGGCTGGTGTTAATACAGAAACTGGTTTAGATGAGTGGTATGTAGATGGAGAAGGAAGTGAAACTACTACTTCTTGGTCTCAAGCAAACCAAGTATGGCAAGGCGAAAGTGCATTGCCAACATTTACAGCAGGTCTTAATTTCCATGTAGATGCTTATGGTTTCTTTTTAGATGCTAACGGATACTATGCAGGAGGTCACAAAGTTTTCGAAGACTGGACACGTTATACAAACGGTACAGATAGATTTTCTTTAGATTTATATAATGGGGTAGATGCTATTCTTGATAGATGGCAAGAACCAGGAGACGAGGCTAGATTTCCAAAAATGGAGTATACAGCAAAACCTTGGCAAAATAGTAATAAGTTTTTATATGAAGGAGATTTTTTCCGTTTGAGAAACTTAACTTTTGGGTATGATTTTAACCAGAATATTACAGAGACTATAGGGATAGATGCTTTAAGATTATTTGTTAGAGGAACAAACCTATATACTTGGGTGAAAGATGATCGTTTAAAGTACGATCCTGAGACAGCAGCTGACGGTTTTACAAGTTTAACAACACCTCCTGTTAAATCATTCATTTTCGGATTAAACGTTAAATTTTAAAAAATTATGAAGAGAATTAATTTTATATATAAAGTAGCATTTGTAGCAATTTCCATAGTTGGACTTAATTCTTGTACTACAGATGACTTAGATCCTTCTACAGAACAGAATAAACCTGTTGAAGGTGGGATTACTACTGTAAGTAACCTTGAAGGAATAATAAAAGGAGCTTATAGTGCAATGACTTCTAGTGAGTATTATGGTAGAGATTATATAATTACTAACGAAGTTAGAACTGATAACTGTTTTGCTAATGGTAGTTCTGGTCGTTTTACGACAGAAGCTCAAATGGCCTATAACGAAAACAACGATTATATTTGGGATAATGCATATGATGTAATTGCTTCTGCAAATATTGTTATTAATCAAGATATCTCGGTACTTGATGGAGATTTAGATTATGCAAAACATCTTCAAGGACAAGCATATACATTAAGAGCTCTAGCTCATTTTGATTTATTGAAGTCTTATGGGCAAATGCATGCTGGTGGAACTCTTGGAGTACCCTATGTAAAGGAATTTAAAGGGGAAGATTTGTTCCCAAGTAGAAACACTATTGAAGAAAATAAAACTGATATAGCTGCAGATTTTCAAACTGGTTTTGATATGATGAGTACAGCATATAATGATTCTTCAAAACAGTTTTTAAACAAATATGCAGCAAAAGCATTGCAGTCTAGATTTAATGTATATTTTGGAATGTGGGCAGAAGCTAAAGCAGCTGCAGAAGCTGTAATTAATTCTAAATTGTATACTGTATTGTCGGCTAGTGATTTTGTTGGATCTTGGGCACAAGATGGTTCGTCAAATTCAATTTTTGAATTAGCTTTTAGTGCAACAGATAATCAAGGTATTAATGGTCTTGCTTATATTTATAGATTAGGTGATGCAGGAAGTTACGGAGATGTTCAAGTTATAAACGAAGTTAAAGATATATTTGAAGATACTGACGTTAGAGGTCTTTTCCCAGATGCAGATGGAAATCCAACAGGTATTTTAGGTTACGAAGGAGATCGTCTTAGAAATATAGGGAAATATCCAGATAATAGAGGTTATGATAACGTCCCTGTTATTCGCTACGAAGAAGTAATTCTTAATTATGCTGAAGCGTTATTAGAAACTGGAGGAGATGCCTTAACACAATTAAACATGATTGCTTCTAATAGAGGTGCTACACCTTATACTTCTGCTACTAAGGAAAATATTTTATTAGAACGTAGAAAGGAGTTAATGTTTGAAGGTTTCCGTTTTGATGATTTCGTTAGAAACGGAGAAGGTGTTGAAAAATTATATGCACAACAAAACTTACAGGCTACAGTTCCTTATGGAGATTATAGATTAGCATATCCTATAACAAATGCAGAGATTAATGCAAACTCGAATATTGTTCAAAACGATCAATATTAATTAAAGGATTTATTTGAATACATGCTAATAAATTTAAAGCCCACCAAAGTTGGTGGGCTTTACCTTTTTATAAATTTAGTTTTAGTTGTTCTGGTAATAACCTAAACGAAGTGCGATGGTATTTTGTAGCGCCATATTTTTTTATTGCCTCTCGATGTTCTTTAGTGGGGTAACCTTTGTTTTTCTTCCAATTGTACATTGGGTATTCTTCATGTATTTGCTCCATGTACAAATCGCGGTAGGTTTTTGCTAAAATAGAAGCAGCCGCAATACTTAAATATTTACTATCTCCTTTTACAATACAATTGTGAGGAATGTTATTATAGGACTTAAATTTATTTCCGTCTACAATAATATGCTCAATTTTTGTGTTCATTTTATCCAATGCTTTGTGCATGGCTAAAATCGAAGCGTTTAAAATATTGATTTCGTCAATGACTTCTGGGAAAATATGTGCAACACCAAAAAATGAGCTTTCTTCTTCAATTATTGGCTTTAAAAGCATTCGTTTAGTTTCTGTGAGTTGCTTGGAGTCGTTTATAATTTTATTCTCAAAAGAAGGTGGTAGAATTACAGCGGCGGCAGTAACAGGCCCCGCTAAACATCCGCGTCCAGCTTCATCTGTGCCAGCTTCAAGTAATAAATTGCTATACGATTTTTGCATTTGAATCGTTTTTAATAATCAAGGGTATGTACATACTGAAGTGTGTTGAATTTTTCAAGCTTCAGTTTATTGCGGCTAAAGTTATAAAGTTATCAGGAATCCGTATCTTTTTCAGTAGAAAAATAGCAAAAGCTGCTGTTTGGGTTTCGCTCAAATAATATACCTTTGCTTTCAAATCAAAAATGAATGAAATATTTTAATTTTTTGTTTTTCTTTTTTGGGTTAAGTCTTGGGGTGGCCAATGCTCAAACAGAACAAGAACCTAATGTAGTACGCGATACTACTTTGGTGCTTACCGAAAAGAAGAAAACTCCTCAGAAAAAAAAGGGAGATACATTTCCAATAGAGGATTATAAAATTATCTCTTATGCTAGAGATACTACTACGTTCGATACCACACTCACAATTTACAAAGAGTACAAATATAATTACTTACGAAAAGACGATTTTGAATTGTTGCCATTTTCGAATGTTGGGCAAACGTACAATATTTTAGGTGCCATTACAGAAGAAAAGAGTTTTTACCCACGAATGGGAGCCGAGGCCAAGTATAACAATTATATGGAGGCTGAAGATATTGATTACTACCGCGTGCCTACACCAACAACCGAACTTTTTTACAAAACGGTAATGGAGCAGGGGCAAATTTTGGACGCGATGATAACACTAAATACTTCGCCACAATTAAACATGTCGATTGCATATAAAGGAATGCGTTCTTTAGGGAAGTACCAACATATTTTATCGAGTACTGGAAACTTTAGATTTACTACCAATTACCAAACGAAAAACGGTAAGTATTTTTTAAGAGGACATTACACGTCTCAAGATATTTTAAATGAAGAAAACGGAGGTTTGGCAGTGCCAGAGCAGTTTACTTCTAACGATGATGAGTTTAACGACCGTTCGCGAATTGATGTTCGATTTGAAGATGCTGAAAACTTTTTACTCGGTAAACGCTATTTTATTGACCATGAATATTTCTTGTTTAAAGAGCAAGATTCTTTGAAAAACTACGGACTTTCGGTAGGACATCAATTAAACTACGAAACCAAAAGGTATGAATTCCGTCAAGAAGATGCAAATACCTATTTTGGGGATTCATATCAAGCTTCTGATATTAATGATTTATCAAGATTGAAAACATTTTTTAATCAGTTAAATTTAAATTACAACAGCAAAATTGTTGGAGAAGCTACTTTTTTGGTGAACTTCTATAAGTACAATTACTACTTTAATAGTTTGGTGATTAATGAAACCGAAACCATAACCAATCAGTTACGAGATAACGAAATCTCCATTGGAGGAACATTTAAAAAACAATTAGGGGGATTTTCACTAAAGGGAGATTTTACTCAAAATATAGTTGGAGACATGGGCGGAACAACCTTTAACGCTACCATGGATTATCAGCTTACAAACGATTTGGATATCGAAGCGAGTTTACACGGTTCGTCTAGAATGCCAAATTTTAATTTCTTACTCTACCAAAGTGATTATAAAGACTATAATTGGGATAATCAAGATGAATTTGAAAGAGAAAAGATAAGTACCTTACAAGGAGCAATAAATTCAAAAAAATGGGGACGTCTAAGTGTTGCTTACACTGTGAGAGATAAGTATACTTTTTTTGAAGAAAATCTAGAAACTGGAGATTCACTTGAAATTGTTTCAGACGATATACAGCGCGTAACTCCAAGGCAAGCGGATGGAACTATCAATTCGTTAAAAATAAAACTGAGTAACGACCTACATTTTTGGCGTCGTTGGGGCTTAGCAAATACTATCATGTATCAAAATGTGAGTCAGGATGAGGATATTTTAAATGTGCCTCAACTTGTTACTCGTAACACATTGTACTACTCAAACCACTTGTTTAAAAAGGCGTTGTACCTTCAAGTTGGAGTAACTGCTAAGTATTTTTCAGAATATTATATGAATTCTTACAGTCCAGTTTTAGGGGAGTTACTGGTTCAAGACCGTGAGAAACTAGGTGGACATCCAATGCTTGATTTCTTTATCAATGCAAAAGTTCGACGTACAAGAATCTACTTAAAAGCAGAGCATTTTAACTCGCCGTTTAGCGACAATAAATATTATTCCGCACCAAACTATCCGTATCGAGATTTTATAGTGCGTTTTGGTGTTGTATGGAATTTCTTTACGTAATAGTGATTTATGAAGCTTTTGCGATAACTGACTCACAATTTAGTAATCCCAATACGGTATCAAAACTGTATCTTTGTTGTAAACCTTAGTTTAATTTTATGTTTAATTTTATGGCTACAATTGATACTTTTTTAAAAGACTTCCCCGTGTTGAGTCAATATACATATGCAAACACAGCTGCTTCTGGCTTGCTCTCCGAAAGTTTAATGGAATGGCGACAAGGGCACGATATCGATTTTTTAATAGGAGGTAGTAAATTTAGAGAGTCGGTTAACGAACAAATAGAAGCTGTACGTAAAGGAGTTGCAGATTTTTTTGATGCTGAAAAGACTCAAACGGTATTAACACCAAACTTTTCGTTTGCTTTAAAAACTTTTGTGAGCGGATTGGAACTTTCCAAAAAAATATTGCTTTTGGAGGATGATTATCCGTCGTTAAATTGGCCTTTTGAAAGTGCTGGGTTTAAAGATGTGTCTACAATAAAACTAACCGAAAACTTAGAGCAAAGCATTGAATCTGCTTTTTCCGATGCTCAGCCTGATGTTTTTGCTTTTAGTATTGTGCAATATGTAAACGGAATAAAAATCGATTTGGAGTTTATTAATCGGTTAAAAGAAAAGTATCCAAAGACTATTTTTGTTGCTGATGCTACCCAATATGGCGGTACAGAAAGTTTTTCATTTAAAAATTCAGGAATTGATGTTTTCGGCGGAAGCGGATATAAATGGATGTTGGCTGGCTATGGAAATGGTTATATGCTTATTAAAGATGATGTGGCTAAAATGTTGTATACCGAATCATTAAAGTTTCAACCGCGAAAGGAAGATTTTCTTCAGCATAAAAATCATATTACAAGTCATTTTGAGCCTGGACATCACGATACGTTAAACTTTGGAAGTCTTTTGTTTGCTATTGACCAATTTACAGAAATTGGAGTTTCAGAAATAACAGCACATCTACATGAACTTTCAGAGTATGCAAAAGAGAAATTTTCAGCTTTAAACTTACTTTCTCCGATGGTAGTGAACAGAAAACAGCATTCTACAATTTTTAATTTATCGGTTTCAGCAAAAATGATTGAAGCTTTAAAAGCTAGAGGAATTGTATTTTCGTTGCGTGGAGATGGCGTGCGAGTGAGTTTTCATTTGTATAACACCAAGAAAGATATCGATAAGATTGCCAATATTTTAAAGCACTCATAGTTAACTCACTAAAAGGGTTTAAAATCTTATCATTTACATTAATATGTTTTTAATTTTTGCTGATTTATGTAATTCGAACATGTGTTGAGAGAGTTGACTTTTTCCATTTTTATGGATATTATTTTGCGTATTTCGCTATTTGGTTAAGGCTGTTTTAATAAAACGATAAATATTTGTTTACTAGTTGTTTATGATGTTTTTAATTTCTTCTTTTGATAAGAATTAATCCGTTAAATATAAAATGTTATGGCTATTTCAAAACAATATTTAAAGTCTCGACCTATTTGTAAAGTTACTTTTACGGTTCCTGCAAATGAAGCAAACGAAGTGGTTGTTGTGGGCGATTTCAATGAGTGGAATCCTGAGTCGGCATCGCTTAAAAAATTAAAAAATGGACATTTTAAAGGTACTTTTGAAATGCCAAAAGATAGCGCCTACGAGTTTCGATATATCATCGATGGAACTTACACCAACGAGGCTGAAGCCGATGCTTTTAAGTGGAATGACTTTGCTGGAACTGAAAACGCAGTGTTACACGTTTAAGTAATAGTTCAAGGTTTTATTTTTTGCTGAACAGTACATTTTTGAATAATTGTGCTGTATCGGTAAACTCATGCTCTATTTTTAAAGAAGCTTTATCGGCCAACCAATTGATTAGAGACTTGTCGTATTTTTGAGAAATCTCAGTATGAATGGTTTCCCATGCGTTAAAATGAACTTCTAAATCGATTTTTTTAATGTTGACATTTTGAGTCTCTTTGGAAACCAAAAAACTTTTTGCAGTCCCAGTTTCAGGATCGTAGGTTTCCCAATGCATAAAGTTTTCAATATTAAAATTGGCATCCAATTCGGTGTTTATCCGAAGTAATAAGTTTTTATTGAAAGCTTCAGTAATCCCTGCTTTGTCGCTGTATGCGTCGATAATTTTTTGAGGATCTTTTTTTTGATCAAAACCCATAAATAGCAAGTCGTTTGGATTCATGCTTTCTTGTATGTTTTGCATAAATTCAATCGCTTTATGATGTTCTAAATTCCCAATATTAGAGCCTAGAAACATAATTATTTTCTTTCGATCTTTATAACTTGCTAACCTATTGAGTACTTCAAAATACATACCTTGTTGCGGTTGTACTTTTACTTTTGGTAATTCTTTTTCTAACGAAGTTTTTAAGCCTTCAAGGGCATTGTTGCTAATGTCTATCGGTAAGTACGAGAAATTGTAGTTTTGTTGTTGTAAATAACGCAGTAATACTTTTGTTTTTTTGCCATCGCCTGCACCCAATTCTATTAAATCAAAACCATTTTCAGAATTAAAAAGTTTGGCTATTTCTTGTGTGTTTTGCTGAATAATTTCTAACTCGGCATTGGTGAGATAATATTCAGGCATGCTCATTATCTGCTGAAAAATTTTGTCTCCTTTTTTGTCGTAAAAATATTTAGAAGGGAGTTTTTTTGGTTGTGAAGTTAGACCTCGGTAAACATCTTCTTTAAAACTATTTAAGATTAATTTCAGCATAAATTTTATTGAATAATTATTTTTTTGCCAATCGGATTCCTGTAAACTGCCATCTTAAATACGGATGGAAAAAATTGCGATAGGTGTAGCGTGTATGGTTTTTTGGAGTTACAACCGAGCCTCCTCTTAAAACTTTTTGGTTGACCATAAATTTGCCGTTATACTCACCTAAGGCTCCTTCAGCTTTTTTGTAGTTTGGATAGGGGAGGTAAGCACTTTCTGTCCATTCCCAACGTTTTCCCCAATCAAAATAATCTTGAGCTATTTCCCATTCAAATTCTGTTGGTAGTCGGAAACCTTTCCATTCGGCGTACGCAAATGCTTCGTAATATGAAATATGTGTAACAGACGCTTCCAAATCGATAGGTTTGATGCCTTTATAAGTGTATTGTTGCCACTCGTTGTTTATTTTATGCCAATATAAAGGTGCTGTAATATTGTTTTTTTGAACCCAATCCCAACCTTCGGCATGCCAATAGTTAAAGTTTTGATATCCGCCGTCGTTTATAAACTCTAAGTATTCTTGGTTGGTTACGAGTTTGTTGGAGATTTTATAATTGTTGACAAAAACTTTGTGTTTCCCTAGTTCGTTGTCAAAACAAAAGTCGGTTGTAGCATGACCAATTTCATAGATTCCTTCTGGAATTTTAATCCATTTATTTTTTTGTTTCTCAACGATGTTCTCTTCAAATGTTTCCGAGTAATGTGGAAATAGTGGGTTGGTTCCTAAAATATATTTAATGTCTGTAAATAACAGTTCTTGATGTTGTTTTTCATGGTGAATTCCTAGTGTAACCAAGTTGCTAATTTCTTCGGAAGTATTTTCATCTAAAAATTCTGCTAAGGCATTGGTAACATAATCACGGTATTTATACACTTCTTCAACCGTTGGTCTAGAAAGGTTTCCTCTGTTTATTCGCGAGATTTTTTCGCCTACACTTTCGTAGTAGCTATTAAAAATAAAACTGAAGTTTGTGTCGTATTCGGTATAATTTGGATTGTATTTTTTTAAAATGAATTCTTCAAAAAACCAGGTAGTATGCCCTAAATGCCATTTTGGAGGTGAGACTTCTTCTTTTGGTTGAATTACGTAATCTTCTTGTGTGAGGGGAGCGCAAATTTCTTCTGTTGCTAATCGAGTTTGGAGGAAATTACTTGTGAGGTTGTTGGTTACTAACATTCTAATTTTTTCTTTTTTAATAAAAATAAGGATTTAAAATGGATGATTTGTAACTAGCTTAGTTAAAACTACTTAAAGGACGTGAAATGTTAGGGGTAACAACTTCTCTAATTCTAACTTTGCTCACAATTTTTATTTCATCTGAAAAATAACAAAAAGTAGGAGAGCCATTTTCGTTTTTAGCCGGGGTTATAGAAATTGGTGTGTTTTGGAAAACCCTTTGTATTTCAGCTTTTAGAGGAGGGCTTTGAGATGCAATTACAATATTTTGAATAAGTCCGTTGGGAGTAATTTCGAAATAAAACTTTGCTTCAAAATATTTATTATCAAGATTTGTGTAATTGGTTTTCTTATGGTTTTGGAGGTTTTTATAAATAATGTTATCAAAAAAGAAGTCCATAATTTCTTTTTTAAAGCATTCGGTATCGGAAGTTCGTTTAGTACATTTATTATATAATACTGGTGCTACAGCAACTTCTTCATATGAAGTAATGCTATCAAGCTCTTCAATATTAAAATGTATTGCGTACGAATATTTGGTAGTTACTGGAATATTATTTTTGTAGGCAGGAGTAAATTGCGGAAGTAAATTTATAATTCGGTGAGCTTCAAGTTGAAATAAAGAGTCTGTACTTCTTGTTTTAATGTCTGAAACAATGCCTTTGTCGTTTATTGTAAATTGAACATATGCATTGCCTTCAATTCTGTTTAAAAACGATTCTTCAGGATATTCAAATACTTCTTTTATGTGGTTTTGTAAATCAAGTTTGAAGCATTCTTCGCTTTTTGTTTGACATTCACTCTGCTTGAAAAGAGGGATTTTATCTACTTCAGAAAAAATAAAAATTTCCTCTTGTGAAAATGCAACAGTTGAAATAAAAAAGACACATAAGATTTTTAAAATATTCATCATCTATTCTCTTCATTAAAAGTAGATTATGAATATAGTGAAAATTTACTCAACTACGAGTTTTTTGTTTAGTTAAAAATAAGTGCCCGTAAAAAACCTTACGTCAAATACTATTTAAACTGCAACAGCACCTTTAATGTGTGGATGCGGATCGTAGTTTTCGAGTGTGAAATCTTCAAATTTAAAACTGAAAATATCTTTTACCTCCGGATTTAATTTCATGGTAGGTAATGGTCTCGGTTCTCTAGATAGTTGAAGTTCTAGTTGAGAAACATGATTGTTGTATATGTGTGCATCTCCAAAAGTGTGAATAAAATCTCCAGCCTCGTAGCCACAAACCTGAGCCATCATCATGGTAAAAAGCGCGTATGATGCAATGTTAAATGGGACTCCTAAAAAGATATCGGCACTACGTTGGTAGAGTTGGCAAGAAAGTTTTCCGTCGGCCACATAAAACTGAAAAAAAGCATGACAAGGAGGAAGTGCTGCTTTTCCGTTTGAAACATTTTCTGAAAAGGAAACCGAAGTATCTGGTAAAACACTTGGGTTCCATGCAGAAACAAGCATTCTACGGCTGTTAGGATTGTTCTTTAATGTATCAACAACTTCTTTAATTTGGTCTATTTCTTCGCTATTCCAATTTCTCCATTGGTGTCCGTAAACAGGACCTAAATTACCATTTTCGTCTGCCCATTCGTTCCAAATACGCACACCGTTGTCTTGTAAGTATTTTACATTGGTGTCCCCATTTAAAAACCACAATAGTTCGTAGATAATCGATTTAAGATGTAGTTTCTTTGTGGTAACCATCGGAAAACCTTCGCTTAAATCAAAACGCATTTGATATCCAAAAACGCTTTTTGTTCCGGTTCCTGTTCGGTCTCCTTTTTCATTTCCGTTGGCTAAAACATGTTTAACTAAATCGTGATACTGCTTCATCTTACTTCCTATTATTGGGTGTTTCTGTAGAGTTTCTTCTGAAAAAACAAGAAAAGATTCTTGCGATCAACTCAACATCATCTAGGGTACGAAAATAATCATTGTTACCAAAAGCAAAACACCTTTCAGCCTAAATTTATTAATAGGTTATTAACGAGTTGGTGCTTTGTAGTTCAAATTCAGCAATAATTTATGATAAGATTAACACCTTGATATGTGCTTTAAATTGATTTAAATTTTTTTCTCATAAATAATAAATATGTAAGTTATTGTAAATCAATTATTTGTAACTTTACAGAAGAAGTCTTTAAAAAAGCATGAGAAATGTCATAAATATACCTGCGAAGGGGTGGTAATTTTGTCCATATAAAAACATAATACTATGAAAAAGAATATTTTATATCTGTTATTATTTCTAGTAGCTTTTGTAGTAAAAGCACAAGATAAATACGAAGTTAACGCATCTAAGTTATCGGTAACAGGAACATCTACAGTACACGATTGGGAATGTGTAGCAAACGAGTCTACAGGAGCAATTGAAGCTGTTGTAACAGATGGCGTACTTACAAAAGTAACCGATTTTAACTTTGCACTTACGGTTAAAAAACTTGAAAGTGGAAAATCGGGGATGGATAAAAAAATGTATGATGCATTAAAAGAAGACGATAATCCAACCATTACTTTTAAAATTGACCAAGTTTTGGAAAATGCTTCAGGAATTACAGCTTTTAAAGGTAATATGAATATTGCTGGAACTTCAAAAAGTTTTACAGCACCTGTTGAGGCTACAGTTTCTGGTGATGCTATTCAATTAAAAGGAGAAAAAACCTTCTTGTTAACCGATTTTAATATCGAGCCACCAACAGCAATGTTTGGAGCTATTAACACAGGAGACGAAGTGACTATTCACTACAACATTTCATTAAAAAAATAATAATTATAAATATTTAAATTAGCTTGATATGACAAAATTTAGCAGAATATTAGTTGTTGCAACTGCTATGCTTTTAGGGCTTTATTCGCAGGCACAGGTAAATTTCAATAGAGATTTAGATAATTACAGGCAACCAGACAAACGTGGTATCAATGTTTTTGAGGCGCCAAAAGACACCGCTACTACCTTTGATGGTGTTAAGGTTAGAGTTGGTGGATCTTTTGCTTTGCAATTCCAAGGATTGGATAACGAAAACGCAAATTTAGCTGGATACGAATTAAAGTCTTTAGGAAATAACTTTAACCTTCCTACAGCAAACTTAGACTTAGATGTACAATTGTACGATGGTATTAGAATGCACTTACGTACGTATTTATCATCGCGTCACCACAACGAACCTTATGTAAAAGGCGGTTATATTTTAATGGATAAACTCGATTTTATACATAAAGGGTTCTTAGATAATTTGATGAAATATACGACCATTAAAATTGGTCATATGGAAACCAACTACGGGGATGCTCACTTTAGACGTTCGGATAATGCACAAGCAATTTACAACCCATTTGTTGGAAACTTAATTATGGACGCCTTTACTACTGAGGTAGGAGCAGAGGTTTACTACAGACGTAACAACTGGTTAGCAATGGCTGGATTTACAAATGGTAAATTAAACCAATCTGTAGAAGAAGATGAAAGCGGAACTTCTGGTGGAGCTTCATTTGTAGCAAAATTAGGTTACGATAAACAAATTAATGACGATTTAAGAGTTCGTTTAACAGGTTCGATTTACAATACAGGAGATGTGCCAAATTCGTACCTGTACAGTGCAGATAGAGCAGGAGCTAGATATTATGATGTAATGCAAGCTGCCGATGCTACTAGCGACGATTTTAGAGCTTCTCGTTACGATCCTAAATTTTCAAACCGTATTACAGCTTTAATGTTTAACCCATTTGTAAAATACAGAGGTTGGGAATTCTTCGGAACTGTTGAACTTTCTAAAGGTAGAGCAGATTACGAAACTAGTAACAGACATGCAAATCAATATGCTGCTGAGTTGTTGTACCGTTTCGGGAAAGATGAAAATCTATACGTAGGTTCTCGTTATAACTTAGTGAATTCAGAAGATATTTCTGGTCAAGATGTTTCAATTAACAGATTCCAAGTGGCTGCAGGTTGGTTCATGACAAAAAATATTCTTGTAAAAGCAGAATATGTAAATCAACATTATAACGACTTCGGTGTAAACAGTATTTTAAACGAAGGGAAATTCCACGGTGGAGTACTTGAAGCAGTGATTTCATTCTAAAAAAACAATTGCAACTATAATTAGAAAATCCGTTTTAATGAATAAGCTAATTTGTTGAAACGGATTTTTCAACCGCATTTATAAAAGAAAAAAAGAAGCTATGGTTTGTTTAAAGTTAAAATATATGCTCGTGAGTTTCTTACTTTTTTGTTCATCTTTTACAATGAATGCACAAGGAAAAGTAGAAATACAAGTGTATACCAATGTCAATAAGTTTTCATGCACATGCGAGGAAGCCTCTTTTGTGTCGGAGGTGAATGATGCTTCAGAGAGAGTTTTAAAACTCCCAGTATCAGCTTTAAAATGTCCGAGTAAAGCCATGGAACGCGATTTGCGTGAGCTTTTCGAAGCAGATAAGTATCCTTATATTTCTCTGTATTTAGATGAAAATAATTCGGCTTACGTAGCATCAAATAAAGATGACGTTAAAACTTTAATCAAAGTAAAGCAAAAACAAAATAGGTACGATTTTCAGATTTCTGAACATGAAGAAGATGGAGAAACGTATCTGAAAGGAAAAGAAAAGGTGAGTTTGTTAGATTTTGATATCGAGCCACCAACAAAAGCATTGGGAATGATAAAAGTAAAAGATTCGGTTTTAATCTCTTTTTTAATTCCTGCGGAAAAATTATAGTATTATAAATTTCTTCTTCGGAAGGACAAAAAAAGGTTCAAGTGAAAACTTGAACCTTTTTTGTATTGTAGCAATAACTATTAATTATTTGTTTGCTTTAATTTTATAAGTTTTGCTTTCTTGTTTAAGTTACCCGATAATCATTCCAGCAATTGTAGCTGAAAGTAACGAAGCAATCGAACCTCCAATTACGGCTTTCATTCCAAATTCAGAAAGGTTTTTGCGTTGCCCTGGCGCCAACGATCCAATCCCTCCAATTTGTATTCCGATGGAAGCAAAATTGGCGAAACCACACAACATATATGTAGCCATAATTACCGATTTGTTATAGGTAAAATGCGTAGCATTGGTAATGTCTTTTAAACTCGCCAACTGTACATAGCCTACAAATTCACTTGCTGCAAGTTTAATTCCTAAAAGTTGCCCCATAAGCATCATGTCTTCTTTGGCAACACCAATGAGCCACATAAGTGGTGCAAAAATAAATCCTAAGATAGATTCTAACGAGAATGTTTCATAAGGTGTGTTGTCTTTTAATACTGCGTTTAGGGTTGTAAAATCGCCAATCCATTCTAAAATATAATTTATCATGGCAATAAAAGCGATAAAAACTAGTAGCATAGCACCAACATTGGCAGCAAGTTTAAGCCCTTCGGTAGTACCATTTGCGATGGCATCAAGAATGTTTGAACCAATTTTATCAGCAGAAACTTCTACATTGGTATCTACTTCTTCTTGTTGCGGATATAATATTTTTGAAATTACAATAGCTCCTGGTGCAGCCATTACTGAAGCTGCAAGTAAGTGTTTTGCAAATTGTAAGCGTAACTCTGGGTCATCGCCTCCTAAAAAGCCGATGTAAGCTGCAAGTACACCTCCAGCTACAGTTGCCATTCCACCCACCATAACGAGTAAAATTTCAGAACGCGTCATACGTTCTAAATAAGGTTTGATCATTAAAGGAGCTTCCGTTTGTCCTAAAAATATATTTCCAGCTACCGATAAACTTTCAGCACCAGAAATTCCTAACAATTTAGAAAGTCCAATTGCCATTCCTTTTACAATAACTTGGATAACTCCGAGATAAAATAATACAGATGTTAATGCTGAAAAGAATATAATCGTTGGTAGTACTTGGAATAAGAAAATGTATCCAAAACTACTTGTGTTCATTAAGTCTCCAAGTAAAAACTCACTTCCTGCAGCAGTGAAATCGAGAACCAAAACAAATATTCCACCAATCCACTCGAATACTTTTTGAACGAATGAAATTTGTAAAACTCCTACAGCTAAGATTAATTGTGCTGCAAGTCCTATTCCGATGGTTTTCCAATTGATAGCTTTACGGTTGCTACTGCATAAAAATGCAATAAGAAGTAAGCAAAACATACCTAAAACACCGCGCCATAAACTGTGAATACTAAAACCGCTACTCGGAATTATTTCTTGAGTTGCTTCTTGTGTATCTGTAAAATTTTCAAGTGAGTTGCTCGCAATGAGTTGATGAGCATGTGCTTTGTTTTTAAATACTAACGTAGAATCAGATAGTTCGGTTACTTTAAAACGCTCTAAACTATCGGTAGGAGTATCGTAGTAAAAAATAAGGTTGTTGTTTTGTAAAATATAACTTCCCGCATATTTTACTTTGTTTTTTGTGAAGCGAAAATCTCCTTCTTTAAGGTTTAACTTTTCAAAAGAGTTTGTTGTATTGGAGGTAGAAACCCAATTTTTTTCAATGTCTTGCGCTACTAATGTACCCGTAAAACAAATTGCTAATAGTAGAAGTAGTATTTTTTTCAACACGTTTTTATTTGTTTCCTATTGTATTAGGTTGTAATTGTTTATAAATAGTATTCAGTTGAAAGAGTATTGTTTTAGTATTTCGAACTCTTCTGTGAACTTAATGATTTTAGGTTGAATTCTAAAATATTTTAATTAGGTGTTTTAGTTTGGCGGCTTCTGTATTGTATTTGATATTGAGTACGTTTAATGATTTTCTCTTTTTGAAATTTCGTCTCTTATTTTTGCAGCTTTTTCATAATCTTCATTGGCAACTGCACTGTCGAGCATGTTGTATAATTCTTGTAAAGAATGTGTTTTGTATGACGAATCGGTTGTTTCCTGCGGAACACTTTCGTTACTTAAAATTTCGTCAACAATGATGCTTTCTTTTTCTTGATCTTCCTCTTCTTTTGGTGAGAATTTTAAATAAATTCCTGCTTTGTCAAGAATGTTTTTGTAGGTGAAAATAGGTGCGTTAAACCGAAGTGCCAATGCAATGGCATCGCTGGTTCTGGCGTCTATAATTTCTTCAATTCGGTCGCGTTCACAAATAATGCTTGAATAAAACACGCCATCTACTAACTTATGGATGATTACTTGTTTTACTACAATTTCAAATCTGTCGGCAAAACTTTTAAAAAGGTCGTGCGTCAATGGTCGTGGCGGTTTGATTTCTTTCTCCAGGGCAATAGCAATTGATTGAGCTTCGAAAGCGCCAATTACGATTGGGAGTTTTCTTTCGCCATCTACTTCGTTTAAAATCAAAGCATACGCTCCGTTTTGGGTTTGACTATACGAAATTCCTTTTATGTTTAATTTTACTAAACTCATACATCATTTAAAATAACAAAGGCTGTCTAAATAATGGGCAAAATCCCAAAATTTAGACAGCCCTTTAAGGGGCACAATTTAACAAAATTATGCGTTATTCGCTTTAAATTCTTTCAATTTTTGAATTAACTGAGGAACTACTTCAAAAGCATCTCCAACAACACCGTAGTCTGCAGCTTTAAAGAAAGGTGCTTCTGGGTCGTTATTGATAACTACTTTAACTTTAGAAGCATTGATTCCAGCTAAGTGTTGGATAGCTCCAGAAATTCCTACTGCAATGTATAAATTGGCAGCCACAGGTTTTCCTGTTTGTCCAACGTGCTCTCCATGAGGGCGCCATCCCATATCGGAAACTGGTTTTGAACAAGCGGTAGCTGCACCTAAAACATCGGCAAGCTCTTCAATCATTCCCCAATTTTCTGGTCCTTTTAATCCGCGACCTCCAGATACTACTACTTCGGCATCTGCAATGGTAACTTTTCCTGTTACTTTGTCCACAGCAGTTACTTCCGTAGAAAAATCGGCATCGTTTAGCGTTGGTGCAAAATCTTCAGCAGTTGCAGCAGCTTGACTTTCTTTTAATCCGTAGGCATTTTTTGAAAGTCCGATAAGTTTTACTTCCGAAGTAATTTCAGTAATATTAAATGCTTTGTTGGTAAAAGCAGTACGTTTTACTTTAAACGGACTTCCGCTTTCTGGAAGCGCGACCACATTGGCAGCATAACCTGCGTTTAAGTTGATGGCCAAAATTGGTGCTAAAAATTTAGCATTCGCACTTGAGCTTACCACTACTACTTGGCTGTTTTCTTTTTCGGCAGCTTGCTTTAATACATCGGCATACGCTTTTGCATTGAAATTGTTTAGTTTGTCGTTTTTAACCGACAAAACTTTATCCACACCATATTTACCAAGTTCGGTAGTATCGTCGGCATTTACAGTAACTGCAGTAACGCTAGTTCCTAAAATGTCGGCAACGCCCTTTGCGTACGAGGCAACTTCGAGTGCTGTTTTTTTAAGTTTTCCGTTTTCTGTTTCGGTATATACTAGAATTGACATATTTTTTTAGTTAAAAGTTATAAAGTTGAAATTTTGAGATTCATTTTAAAATCTATCATTTTCAGCTTTGTGTGTTTTGTTTTAAACTGAAAGCAAATATTTTGATACTTGACCGAAAGTTGCTTTCTAACATTTATATTAACTATATAACTTTGGCTTCGTTGTGAAGTAAGTTTACGAGTTCGTCCAAATTATCTGGAGCAACTAGTTTTACAGCTCCTTTGGCATCTGGTTTTTCAAAAGCTACAGCTTGTGTATTTGCACTAGCATCTGTTGGCTCTTGAACATTTAGCGCTTTTTTACGAGCCATCATAATACCTCTCATGTTAGGTATTCTAAGGTCACTTTCTTCTACTAACCCTTTTTGACCTCCAATAACTAACGGGAACGATGTTTTAAGCGTTTCTTTTCCTCCATCGATTTCGCGAGTGGCTGTGGCTGTAGTTCCTTCGGCTTCTAAACTAATACAATTGTTTACAAAATTAGCACCGATTAAAGTTGCCAACATCCCTGGAACCATCCCTCCGTTATAGTCGATAGACTCTCTACCAGCAATCACTAAATCGTAATCTTTTGCAATGGTAGCAAGTTGTTTTGCTACATAAAAACCGTCTGTAGGTTCTGTATTTATTCTGATGGCTTCATCGGCACCAATAGCTAACGCTTTTCTAAGGGTAGGCTCGGTTTCTGGACCACCAACATTAACAACAGTTACACTTGCTCCTTGTTTCTCTTTGAACCACATGGCGCGCGTTAAACCAAATTCATCATTTGGATTTATAACAAATTGCACCCCATTTGTATCAAACTTTGAATCTCCGTCTGTAAAATTTATTTTTGACGTAGTGTCTGGTACATGGCTAATACACACTAATATCTTCATATTTTAGGTAATTTTTTGTGATTTTACTATATGTGTTACGAAGATACTGATAATTTCCAAAATATACTATGCGTGCATAATAATTTTTTATTAAAATCTTATGGAGATAGTTCTTTTAGAATTACTATTTTTGCTATGCTAAAAAATATAGACGTTAATATTATCAAATAAAATAGATGAAAACAATTCAGTTTAGAGAAGCGGTATGCGAGGCGATGAGCGAGGAGATGCGTAGAGACGAATCAATTTACCTAATGGGTGAAGAGGTAGCAGAATACAACGGTGCCTATAAAGCTTCTAAAGGAATGTTAGACGAGTTTGGACCAGATCGAGTATTAGACACTCCAATTTCTGAACTTGGTTTTGCTGGAATCGGTGTTGGTTCGGCAATGAATGGAAACAGACCAATTATTGAGTTTATGACTTTTAACTTCTCTTTAGTTGGAATTGACCAGATTATTAACAACGCGGCGAAAATCCGTCAAATGTCTGGAGGACAATTTAACTGTCCAATCGTTTTCCGTGGACCTACAGCTTCTGCTGGTCAGCTTGCTGCAACACACTCACAAGCTTTTGAGAGTTGGTTTGCTAACTGTCCAGGACTTAAAGTGGTTGTGCCATCAAACCCTTACGATGCTAAAGGATTGTTGAAATCGGCTATTAGAGATAACGACCCTGTAATTTTTATGGAGTCTGAGCAAATGTATGGAGACAAAGGAGAGGTGCCAGAAGATGAGTACACTATTCCATTAGGAGTTGCCGATATTAAAAGAGAAGGGACTGATGTTACTATTGTTTCTTTCGGAAAAATTATCAAAGAAGCATACAAAGCAGCAGACGAATTAGAAAAAGAAGGAATTAGCTGTGAAATTATCGATCTTAGAACAGTAAGACCGATGGATCAAAAAGCTATTTTAGATTCAGTAAAGAAAACTAACCGTTTGGTTGTGCTTGAAGAAGCTTGGCCATTTGGAAACGTTGCTACAGAAATTACATACCTTGTACAATCAGAAGCATTTGATTACCTAGATGCACCAGTTGTAAAAATTAATACAGCAGATACACCTGCGCCATATTCGCCAGTTTTACTAGAGGAATGGTTACCTAATGCAGGAGATGTTGTTAAAGCTGTTAAAAAAGTTTTATACAAATAATCGATTTTTTTCGTTAATATAACTTCACTGACTATCTTTAGCCAGTGAAGTTTTTTTATTTATATGAAGTATATACTAACCCTTTTTATTTTATTATTTTCTTTTGTAAGTACTGCTCAAACCAAGGTTAGCGGTGTTGTTGTTGATGGTTTTGGAATCGAAATTCCGTACGCAAACGTACTGTTTCCAAACTCAACCGAAGGAACTATAACCAATGAAGAAGGGCGTTTTTACTTAGAGTCCAACCAAACTTACACCAAACTTTCTGTTTCTCTCCTCGGTTACGCAACACAAGAAATTACCTTAGAAAAAAAGGTAACGTACGATTTAAAAGTAACACTTCTTGAAGGTGAAGAACTCGACGAGGTGGTTTTATACGTAGGAAAACAACCAAAAAAGGGAAATCCAGCTATCGAAATTCTTAAAAAAGTTTGGGCGAAAAAACGTCAAAACGGAATTTATCTTTTCGATCAATACAAATACGATAAGTACGAAAAAATAGAATTTGACTTCAATACCATAGATAGTGCCTTTATGGCCAAAAAGATATTTAATGGCATGGAGTTTATCTTCGATCAAGTCGACACTTCTAACGTTACGGGTAAAACTTATTTGCCAATTTTTATCAACGAGGCTGTATCCGAAGTTTATGGCGATAATAAATTGAACGAAAAAATAGAAAGACTTCAAGGGAATAAAAACTCGGGTTTTAATTCTAACCAAAGCATTATTTCTTTCGTAAAAGATTTATATGCCGATTATAACATTTACAACAACTACATCAAACTCTTCAATAAAAGTTTTGTAAGTCCGCTTTCCAAAACAGGGGTCGATGTGTACAATTACGTTTTATCCGACAGTGCTTATGTCGACAACAAATGGTGTTACAACATTATTTATTACCCGCGCCGTAAAAACGAAATGACTTTTAAAGGAAACTTCTGGGTGAATGATACCACTTTTGCGGTGAAAGATATCAATATGCAAGTTTCCAAAAGTGCCAATGTAAACTGGGTGAAGGAACTGTATATCGAGCAAGAATTTGAAGTGTTAAACGATTCTGTTTTTCTGCTGAAGAGAGATTATTTGTTGAGTGATTTTAGCTTGCGTAAAAAAGAAGAATCTCGCGGACTCTACGGAAAGCGAACTACTGTTTACAATAATTATGTTTTTGATGAAGAAAAGCCAAAGAGTTTTTATGTAAAACGAGTAGATCCATACAACGAAGCTATCTACAATAGAGACAGTACATTTTGGAGTACAAACCGTTTAGAAAGTTTAAATGAAGACGAAAAAGGGGTTTATAAAATGTTAGACACCTTAAAAACGGTTCCGAAGTTTAAACGCTTAACAGATCTGGCTACCATTTTAGTTTCTGGTTATGTAGAAATGCCAAAACTCAATATAGATTACGGACCAATTTATTCTAGTTTTGGGTATAATGAGGCGGAAGGTATTCGTTTGCGAGCTGGTGGACGTACGTATTTTGGACCTAACGATCCTTGGCGTATTCAAGGTTATACGGCTTATGGATTTAAAGATAAAAAGTTTAAATACGGAATTTCTGCCAAGTGGCTTTTAGATCGAAAAAACCGACTGATTATTTCTGGAGGAACGCGTAGAGACATCGAGCAGTTGGGTACAAGTTTAACTTCTTCGTCAGATGTTTTAGGAAGAAGTTTTGCATCTTCAGCAATTTTTACCGCAGGAAGTAATAATACGCTAACCGATATTAATTTAACAACTTTTGGGGTGCAATACGAACCCGCAAAAAACTTTGTGCTTAAAACTGAAACAAACTTTAGAACCATGCGTTCTGCCTTGCCAGACGATTTTAATTTGGATTATGTGGACCCAGAAGCGCCAGGTGGAATTGCAAGCGAAACCAAACAATTTGATATTAATGTTTCTTTGGATATTACTCCTGGAAGAAAAACCACAGGTTACGGTGTAGAACGTAACGATGTAAACCGAAATTACGCACGTTTATACTTGGTGTATACAGCTGGTTTAGAAGGGTTTTTAGAAAGCGATTTTAATTACGAGAAACTACAATTTTATTACCGTCAACCTTTTCAGTTGGGTGGCTTGGGAAGAACCATTACAACTGTTGAAGCTGGAAAAACATTTGGAGAAGTTCCATTGAGTTTGCTAAGTCCAATTCCTGGTAACCAAACGTACTTTTCGATCTTCAATACATTTCCGAATTTAAATTTCTATGAGTTTGTAACCGACACCTATATTTCGGGGCAGATAGAACACAATTTTAACGGACGTTTGTTGGCTAAAATTCCGTTTTTAAAGAAATTAGATTTAAGAGAAATTGTTGGGTTGCGAGGTGTTTGGGGAGAAATCTCCGATGCAAATATCGCTTTGAGTGCTCCAGCAGGTGCCATTTTAAGAGCACCTACCGATAAGGTGTACTACGAATATTCCTTCGGAATTGCCAACATCTTTAAACTACTGCGTATCGATTTTAACTTCCGAGGAAACTATTTAGATATTCCAGATGCACGTCCGTTTTCAGTTACAGGAAACTTAGAGTTTGTGTTTTAGGATGTTTCATTTAAAGTGATAAATAGTTATAAAGAGAAGGAATTAAGTCATCCATAATTAGTTTTTATGGGCTACTTCAATAATGAACCCATTTAGATTTTTCCTATTTCCCAAAAAAAAAGCTATTTATTAGTACATTTTTTATTTTTTCTCCTTTCCGAAGCTCGGTTATGCAATTCAAAAAATATTTCAAATACTCAAAAAATGACTGATTTTCGCTTAACTAACGTGAGTTCGATATAGAATTATAAGTATTTAATAAAGTTGACCTATTTAAAAAGTATTTAAAATCAAGGAAGCAGTGGGGGTAAAAGATAAAAAGCTGTTTGAGCGCAGCGAGTTCTTTTTATCTGTGGCGGATGGTTCCGTAGATTTTTTGATAGTTTTTGAATCCGTCTTGACTTTTTTGTTTCGTTTTTGTGTCAAGACAAAAATGAAAATACCGACAGTTAAAATCCTTATGTTGATATTTGTATCGAGTTGAGGTTAACTACGAAAAGTATAAATGAATTCAATGTCGTATCGACCAACGGGAGCTATCACATTCGATAATTCTATAAAGCCATTTTTCTACACTTTACACGTAATCGTATTGCTAAAATCAGAATTCATTAAAGACATCAATTTTTGTGTTGGGAACAATTTTGATGCGAAATTACTAACATCAACCCATAGCTTTCAGCTACTTTAACCTTAACTAAATCTTTCTTTCGTTGCTTTTATTATTGGTTTTCATTACTTTTGCACTCATTTTAAAAGAAGTATGTAACCAATTTTAAATGAACATTCGTTTAAAATTTATAATTCAAAAAAATAGATGAGTTCAGATCAAATAAACACTTTCGATGTTTTAATCGAAATTCCAAAGGGAAGCAGAAATAAATATGAGTACGATTTTAAACTGAAAAAAATACGTTACGACCGTATGATTTTCTCTTCAATGATGTACCCTGCAGATTATGGTTTTGTACCAGAAACACTAGCTTTAGATGGAGATCCACTTGATGTTTTAGTATTGGTTACCGAGCCAACTTTTCCTGGATGTGTTATGGAGGTTAAACCTATCGGAGTTTTCCATATGGAAGATGAAAAAGGACCAGATGAGAAAGTAATTTGTGTACCAGTTTCAGATCCAATTTGGAACCGTGTAAATGATTTGAGCGAATTAAATCCGCATTTAATTAAAGAAATCGAGCACTTTTTCCAAGTGTACAAAGATTTAGAAAAGAAAAAAGTATCTATCGGAGGATGGGGTAATGCAGAAGAAGCTAAAGATATTGTAGCAAAATGCGTAAACCGTTTTCAAGATAGCGATGTACCAAGAGAAGAAGTGAGCATCGACTAAATAAAACCATATAATTCATTCACTTTTAAAAGTTTTTGAATTATAATTTTAAAATATAAAAGCAACAGCCAAACGGTTGTTGCTTTTTTTATTCTACTGATTTCCTTACATTTATAAGAATATAATAATTAACTAACTTATAAATATGGAATCCAATATTATTTACGTACCAATCCTCATGGCCATTCTTGGCCTTATTTTTATGGGGATAAAAGCAGCTTGGGTAAAACGCCAATCGGCAGGAAACGAGCGAATGCAGTCTATTTCAAAAAGTATAAAAGAAGGAGCTTTAGCCTTTTTAAATGCTGAATATCGACTGCTTTTTATTTTTGTAATCATAGCTTCCATTGCTTTGTTCGGAATTTCTTTAATGGTGCCCACCACAAGTTGGATGATAGTTCCTGCATTTATTATCGGGGCTGTTTTTTCAGCACTTGCTGGAAACATCGGGATGCGAATTGCTACCGAAGCAAATGCACGTACCACCGAAGCCGCCAAAACGAGTTTGCCACAGGCGTTACAAGTGTCTTTTGGTGGTGGAACGGTAATGGGACTTGGGGTTGCTGGTTTGGCTGTTCTCGGATTGAGTCTTTTCTTTTTAATATTTACGATGCAGTTCTTGGGAGCCGATGGTTCTTTTTATGATAATATGACCATGGTTTTAGAAGCACTCGCTGGATTTTCTTTGGGTGCTGAATCGATTGCACTTTTTGCACGTGTTGGCGGTGGAATTTACACCAAAGCAGCTGATGTAGGAGCCGATTTGGTAGGGAAAGTTGAAGCTGGAATTCCAGAAGACGACCCTCGTAACCCTGCAACTATTGCTGATAATGTAGGAGATAACGTAGGGGATGTAGCAGGAATGGGAGCCGATTTATTTGGTTCGTATGTTGCTACAGTTTTGGCGGCTATGGTACTTGGAAATTATGTAATTCGAGATATGAGTATCGACGCTCCTTTTACAGATAGTTTTAATAATATGGGACCAATACTTTTACCGTTGGTAATTGCTGGAGTTGGAATTTTAGCTTCTATTATTGGTACTTTTTTAGTGAAAATTTCTTCGGATGATGCTAAAGAACCGCAAGTGCAAAAAGCCCTTGATATGGGGAATTGGATTGCAATTGCATTAACGCTTTTAGCAAGTTACTTCTTGATAGATTTTATGTTGCCTGAAACTATGAATATGAAGTTTTTTGGAAACGATTATACTGTAGCCGTTCCTTCGATGAATGTATTTTGGTCGACTTGTATTGGTTTGGCTGTTGGCGCATTGATTTCGTATGTTACAGCGTATTATACCAGTTTAGGAAAAAAACCTGTGTTAGATATAGTTCAAAACAGTTCAACAGGTGCTGCCACCAATATTATTGCGGGATTGGCTGTCGGAATGAAATCTACCTTTTGGTCGGTTTTACTTTTTGCAGCCGCAATTTACGGTTCGTATGAATTGGCAGGTTTTTACGGAGTTGCTTTGGCGGCTTCGGCTATGATGGCTACCACTGCTATGCAATTGGCTATCGATGCATTTGGCCCGATTGCCGATAATGCAGGAGGAGTTGCCGAGATGAGCGAATTAGAACCTGAAGTTCGTGAGCGTACCGATATTTTAGATTCTGTGGGGAATACAACTGCAGCCGTAGGTAAAGGTTTTGCAATTGCTTCTGCTGCTTTAACCGCTTTGGCACTTTTTGCAGCCTATGTTACATTTACAGGAATAGATGGAATTAATATTTTTAAAGCTGATGTACTCGCAGCACTTTTTGTGGGTGGAATGATTCCTGTAGTGTTTTCAGCATTAGCGATGAAGTCGGTTGGGAAAGCGGCCATGGAAATGGTGCAAGAAGTAAGAAGGCAGTTTAGAGAAATACCCGGAATATTAGAAGGTACAGGAAAACCAGAGTACGGAAAATGTGTAGAAATCTCTACCAAGGCTGCATTGCGAGAAATGTTATTACCAGGTTTGTTAACCATACTTTCGCCAATTATAATCGGTTTACTTTTTGGTGCTGAACCGCTTGGAGGTTATATGGCAGGTGTTTGTGTGTCGGGTGTAATGTGGGCTATTTTTCAAAACAATGCAGGCGGTGCTTGGGATAATGCTAAAAAATCGTTTGAAGCAGGTGTGGAAATTAACGGAGAGATGACATTTAAGGGTTCAGACGCACATAAAGCAGCTGTAACTGGAGATACTGTGGGAGATCCTTTTAAAGATACTTCTGGCCCTTCAATGAATATTTTAATAAAACTTACTTGTTTGGTAGGGCTGGTTATTGCGCCAATTTTAGGCGGACATGGTTCGGATACAATGGTTGCCAATTCAAAAGAAATAATCGAGCAACAAATACGTGTAAAAGTAGATGAAACCGATTTAGGAGTAAGTAAAGCAGTTATAACAAAGACCAAAACAGTAAATGGTAAAACTGTTACAGAAGAAGTGGTTATAGAAGGAACTCCTGCCGAGATTGAAGAAACCGTAAAAACCCTTAAAAGTAGATAGTTTTTTATATATTTTATTGAAAATCAAAAAAATATAATTAAATTTGGAATGAAACTGTTGCTCATTTCGCGTAGATAATGAGTGGCTTGGGGTAGTTTTGAGAAGCTAAAAGTGTTTTAGAAATACTTTTAGCTTCTTTTGTTTTGTAGTGAAAAGAAATAGCACACTTGACTTTTAAATGTATATGCTATAAGTATGTTAAAATTTTAATTGGGCATAAAAAATTTTCGATATTTTTCTATATTAGTTCAATTCATCGGAGTTTATAAGACTTTTAACGAGTATTAATTTAAACTCCATTAGAGTTTAGTTGTTTATTTTAAATGTTTTAATATGAAAAGACTAGTGGTAGTTTTGATTTTCTTGATTTCTATTCAAAATGATTTATTTGCGCAAGGTTATACAGTTGTGTATGAAAAAGAATTAAAACCTAAGGTAGGAAATCAGTTAAATAGTATAACCGATCCAATTTTAAAAAAGCAAATAGAAGCTCAATTGGTTAAAGTAGAATTATACGAACTACTTCATAAAGACGGAATTTCCTCTTTTGCTAAGAAAAAAGATAGTGAGGACAAAACTGACGGAACATTAGAGCTAGAGGGCACAACAAAAAAGCAGTCTGTCAAAGTAATCCGAATGGGCTCAAATGACGCTTCTACTTTGTATAAAGACCCAAAAAATGCAATTTATCTTGAAGCTACAAACTTGCTAGGTAAGGAGTTTCTTGTAAAAGATAACTTAACAAAGTTTGAATGGGATGTAACTGAAGAAAAAAAACCTATTGGGAAGTATATCTGTAAAAAAGCTACCGCTAAGGTAGGTGAGAAAATAATAACTGCTTGGTATACGCCTTCGATTCCTATTAGCGATGGTCCAAGCGAGTATTACGGACTTCCAGGACTTATCATTCAGCTTATAGATGATACTATTACATACAATGCATTGAGTGTGCAAGAAACTTCAGACATAACGATTACAAAGCCTACCAAAGGAAAGGAAGTTACCAAGGAAGCATTTAAAAAACTTCAGCAAGAACAAATAGAGGCTTTAAAACAACAGTATAGTAATTAATTCCATTTTTTTACCTTTAATATGTTAAAAGCTAATCCATTAGCCATTTTTTATATTATTATCTTTTTAAGTTTTTCTAGTGGATTTTCGCAAACAGAAAAGAGACTTAAGGGAAAGCTGTTAGATATATCTAATGACACTATTATAGGAGCTTCAGTTGTGTTGAAAAATTCAGCTAACGAAATTATTACGTATACAATTTCTGACGAAAAAGGAAATTTTGAGCTAATAACTACTGCCACAGGTACAAATACATTAGAAATTTCCCATATTTCATACGCACTGTACACAGAAATAATCAATCTTGTTGAGACGGAAATTAGTTATCCGCTAGAAATCGTATTACAACCCAATAGTAACGAGTTGGATGAAGTGGTTATTCAAGGAAGAAAAACGATTGCGCAACAGCGAGGAGATACATTGCGTTATAATCTCAATGTTTTAACTACGGGAAACGAACAAAAGTTAAAAGATATTATTGAAAAATTACCTGGATTAGAAATCGACGAGAGCGGAAAAATAAAATCTGAAGGAAAAGTAATAGAGAACTTATTGGTAGATGGAAAACCTTTTTTTGGTGATAACCATAAAATAGCGACCGATAATTTGAATGCGAAAATGATAAAGGGAGTTGACCTTATCCAAAACTATGAAAATTTTAGCGCTGTAAAAGATATTGAAGGAAGTGAAGAAACCGCATTAAACATTCAGATAAAAGAAGAATACCAAGGAAAACCTACGGGTAACATTGAAGCTTACGGGGCTTACAAAGAGCGTTATCGTTTTCATACCAATTTGTTTTCTTTTGCTAAAACGCACAACGTTAGTTTTATTGGAGACCTTAATAACACAGGGCAACAACCTATAAGCTTGTTAGATTTTCTTCAAATGGATAAAAGCACGAATATTAAGAACGCAGAAGATGAAATATCTTCAATAAATACAAATTCAAATCTTCCAAGCTTTTTATTCGATAATGATAACCGAACAAAGCAACAATCAAAATTTGGAGCCTTAAATGCAGTTTTTACTCCTTTTAAAAATGTAGCAATAGATGCTTTTAGTATTTTGGATATTGAAAACATTAACAGTGAACAATTTTCTAGTCGGGAATATTTTTCACAAAACGAAACAATTTACAGTGAAGAATTGATACAAGATGATAATGATTTTTTAATCAATCAAACTAATATCAATATAGAATACAAACCCGTAACAAATGGATTATTACAATATGCGTTGAATTACAACCCGCATAAAAACGAATTTTACACAACTATTGATGGCGAAGTAGATGCAAAGCAACAAAATACTGTGCAAAAAATTAATTCTAAAGGATACAGTTTAGGACAGAATTTAGGATATACTACGCGTTTGGCAAGAAATAAACTCTTTTCGGTACATGCGTTTTCCAATGTTGGGCGAGAATATACACAGCTCTACCTTTTGTCTAATCAAATACTATTTGATATAAACGACAGTATAAACCAACAAACAAAAAACAATATAGAAGAATCGGGTTTGTATTCAAAATATACACAGCGTATTAAAAATCATATTCTAAAATTCAATTTGGGGTATGTTTGGCAAGAAAGCGAATTTTACAATACATCATTTTCTAAAGATTCTATTAACACGAACAGCCAAAATTACGGATACGCAGGAACTTCTATCGAAAAGAAAGAGGGTTTTTTTCAATATAAAGCTTTGCTAAATTTACGTAATTATGAGCTTTCATATCAGCAAAAAAATGAAAATACTTGGCTGTTTTTACCAGCATTAGAAAGTAAACTGCAGTTTTCAGAAAGGCATTACACCTCATTTAAATACACTAGGCAAACAGGGTTTTCTGTTGCTGAACAATTGAACGCTTTTTCGTATGCTATCGATTATCGAAATTTTCGCTTGGCAAGTGTTGCCGAGAATCAAATCCCTATTCTTAACGACCGATTTGAATTCCAATATTTTTATTTGAATCTTTACAGCGGAACGCAAGTTTTCTTCAATTCACTTTATAATGAAAGTAAAAATTACATCGGTGTGAACAGTGAAGTTGTTGGGAGTTATAATTACTCAACAACATTAAATACTCCTTATAAAAGTAATTGGATAAATACACTTCGTTTTCAAACTCGTATTAAGCCACTTAAAGTTATTTTTAAAACAAACCTTGAGTACACTCGCAATGTGTTTAATAACTATGTTAGTGCGATTCAAAATAAGGCTATTAACAAGCGATATATTATAAAACCGTCTCTAACCAGTTATTATAAAGACGCATGGTTGAATTATGAATTAGGAGTAGATTACGAGCAAAACAATACTCTTTTTGAAGTTACACAATTAGAAAATAGAGGTCGTAAACTAAGTCCATTTATTAACCTTAAAGGTGTATTTGCTCAGTATTGGAGTTATTGCCTTAATAATGCATGGTCTTTTTATAAAACTGAAAATATCGAAAGAGATTTTTACCAACTCGATTTTGAAGTCAAATATCATAAGAGCGATTCAAAATTTAGTTATTGGCTATCTGGAGAAAATATTTTAAATATTTCAAGTACAGAAATTGTAGAAGCCAATGCCTTGCAAAATAGCATTTCACGAAATGTTATTTATAGAATGCCAGGATATATTGGAGTAGGGGCATCGTATGATTTTTAAATAAAATTACATTTATAAATTTGAAATGAAACTGTTGCTCATTTCACGTTGATAATGATTGGCTTAGGGTAGTTTTGAGAAGCTAAAAGTGTTTTAGAAATACTTTTAGCTTCTTTTGTTTTGTAGCGTAAGCTTATATAAAAGGTAATTCTAGAGTTGCTTATATTCTCAATAAAAGTGTTAAAAACCTAATTTTTTATATAAAATTTTCTAAAATTATTTTTTATTTTCTATATTAGTATCATTTAGCGAACAAAAGGCCTTTTGACGATGTTGATAAACATAATTAATTAACTTAAATTTTAAACATTATGAAAAATTTATTTTTTGCTTTAGTTTTTATGCTAATAGGAACTTTTGCGTTTGGAGGTAATATGAATAGCTCTTCTGTTGAAGTTGATTTAAATGAAGATTTAGTTTGTGGGTTCGAACTTTCATGGCAGACCGATGGTCCTTATGGATCCGGGAGCTCATGGTTTGATTGCGATGGTTGGGATATGGATGATATTATGTATATGATTGAAGAAATGTTTTTTTAAAAAAACTAATAACAAATTGGGTTCTTAAAAGAGCCCAATTTTAATTTACTAACTATGAAATTACTCATTACGATTATATTAATGTTGGTTTGTAATATCCATATGTTTTCTCAAAATTTTAAAGGGATTGCGACCTATAAATACCAAATACCAAATGAAACATTATTGATTAAAACAGCTACTCTTGAGTTTAATCAAAATGAAACATTATTCTCATACAATAGATTAAAAGGTACAGATGAGCAAGTTGGAACTAAAATGGTGAATAATAGTGAAAAAATAAATATCACTATTAGTACTCAAGATGAGCAAGGGTTTAGTACGTATAGAGATTATTCTTCTAAAGAAATTATAAATAGGTCTTCTAAAATTGGGAATCTATTTAATGCTTTTATTTATGATGATAAATGGATTGAAATAGAATGGAAAATAATAGATGAATATAAAATGATAGGTAAGTATAATTCTCAAAAGGCTATTGGAGATTATAGAGGGCGGACTTATACTGTATGGTTTACTGAAGAAATCCCTTTACCATATGGTCCGTGGAAATTATTTGGTTTACCTGGATTAATAATTGAAGCCAAAGACGCTGAAAATATGTTCATGGCAAAATTAACTTCTATAAAGTACCCGTGTGACTGTAACTTTATGATTGAAAAACCTAGTGCTCCAGAGAAAAAAACTGTACAAGAATATGTTGAGTTTCGAGAAAATATTAATAAAATGATTTTCGAAAAAATGAGATCTCGATTGCCAAGAGAAAAAGCAAATAGTATGACGTACAATGAAAAGAATGGTGAAAAAAGAAAATATTGGGATGAAAAAGTTTTTGAATGGGAGTAGGCGTTGAGAGAATCATCAACCTTAATAAACTTTTTGAGTGTTAAAAAGATAAGAGAGGATGGAGCCATTTGGTCACATGAGTTTGTCTGTCGATGTAGTAATTACACCTG
This sequence comes from Joostella sp. CR20, assembly GCF_038433465.1. Taxonomy (NCBI): domain Bacteria; kingdom Pseudomonadati; phylum Bacteroidota; class Flavobacteriia; order Flavobacteriales; family Flavobacteriaceae; genus Joostella; species Joostella sp. CR20. The sequence continues at coordinate 102,955 of NZ_JAESVF010000004.1, forward strand.
TGAAATTTGATGAGTACGAGTACTAATTAATTCTATATCTAATAGGGAAACTAGTATATCTATATTTATTGTTTATAGATATAACCAAGAAGAAATTATTTACGAATGGGAAGAAAATGCTGTTGCACATTAAAAACTACATTTATAATTATATTATTAAGTGTTGTACATAATGTGTGTATTGCACAAACCACTATTCGAGGGAATGTAAAAGACAGCATCGAGAGTATTGCTTCAGCCAGCGTTATTTTAAAAGACTCTACAAATACTTCTATCATTAGCTATACATATTCAGATGCTTCAGGAAACTTTATCTTATATCCAAAGAAAAACGGGACATATAATCTTGTAGTAGCTTCACTTGGGTATGAATCAAAAACAATTCCTGTACAGCTTTCAGCAGAAAAAAAAGAAATTGAAATAGAGATTCTGTTAAAAGAAAAGCCATTAACACTTAATGAAGTTATCATTGAAACAGAGGTTCCTATTGCTGTTTCAAAAGACACTATTAACTACAAAACAAAATTTTTTGTTGACGGTACAGAGCAATCTGTTGAAGATTTACTTAAAAAAATTCCCGGACTTCAAGTAGACAATAACGGCACGATAAAAGTTGGTAATAAAGAAATTGAAAAACTTATGGTAGAGGGCGATGACCTCTTTGAGAAAGGCTATAAGATACTCTCTAAAAATATGCCAGCTTATCCAATAGAGGAAGTGGAAGTGTTACGTAATTATTCAAATAATCGATTGCTCAAAAATATTGAAGAAAGTGATAAGGTTGCCTTGAACTTAAAACTCGATGAAAAATCAAAAAGGATATGGTTTGGTAATATAGAAGCTAGCTTTGGAAATGATAATTTTTATCAATTAAAAGCAAACCTTATGAATTTTGGCAAAAAAAATAAATATTATTTTTTCACCAATCTTAACAATATTGGTTTCGATGCAACAGGAGATATACAACATTTAATTAAACCGTTTAGAATTAATGAGCCCGCTAGTATTGGAGATAACCAAAGCGCTAATGAGATATTAAATTTATCTGCCTCCAATTTAAATTTTGAACAAGACCGTGTAGACTTTAACAATGCCGAGTTACTTTCTTTAAATGCAATTTTTAACCCGACAAAAAAACTTAAAATTAAAACATTAGGTTTTTTTAATTGGGATGAAACAAGCTTCTATAAAAACAGCATTGACGAAGTTAATTTTGGAGATACAAACTTTACAAATACCGAAACTTATAAGCTTAAAAATAAAAGAAAGATTGCTTTTGGAAAACTAGACATTACTTATAATAGTTCGGAAACTAAGATGCTCGAAGCTACAACAAAGTTTAATAGTGGGAATTTTAACGACCAAACAAATTTAGTTTTTAATGGTAGTAGTACCGTTGAAGGCTTAAAAAGTAATAATACGCTTTTTGACCAAAAAATAAATTATACAAACAAGTTTAAAGAGAAAAAAGTTTTTTTACTAACGGGAAGGTACATCAATGAGCAAACACCTCAAAATTATCAAATCAATCAATTTTATTACCAAGAACTGTTTCCAGAAAACCAAAACGCTAATAACGTTAAGCAATACAGTAGTAATTTAATGCAATACATTGGAGTTAATGCACATTTACTTGATAGAAAACAAAACGGGAATTTATTAGAAATTCAAGTAGGAAACGAATTGAGAAATGATAAACTCAACTCGAGTTTTTTGTTGTTGGAAGATAAAGACTTCCTTATTGATCCTGAAGATTATCAAAACAATACTAAATATTTAGTGAACAACTTATTTGCTAAAACTAAGTATCAACATAAATTAAATAAAGTAAGTTTAACAGCAAAACTAAACATTCATCAATTATACAATTCGCTGGAGAATAACAATATATCAACTTCTCAAAGTCCGTTTTTTATGAACCCTAGTTTGAGCGCTAAATGGGAGTTAAATGATAAAAACGAGTTCAATATTTCATATGCATATAACACCACAAATGCTAAGATTTTAGATGTTTATAGCAATTTTATCCTGACAGATTTTCGTTTGTTTATAAAAGGAACAAGCAATTTTAATCAATTAGAAGCGACATCATTATTTATAAATTATCAATTAGGAAATTATTTTGACCGCTTTTTTGCTAATACTTTTATCAGTTATACCAAAAGTCACGATTTCTTTTCAACGAGTACCTACATTGCGCAAAATTATACACAGGCAGAAAAAATATTGATTCATGACCGAGAGTTTTTTAGTGTAAACTCGACAGTCGACTATTACTTAAAATTTGTAAAAACCAATTTAAAGTTAGATTTAGGCTACAGTAAAAGCAATTATAAAAACGTTGTAAACACGTCTGATTTAAGAGAGGTTAAATCTAACAATTACAACTATGGAGTTGAAGTCCGTTCTGGATTTAATGGCTTATTTAACTTTCATTTTGGTACTAAATGGACTTCAAATGAAATAAAAACTAGTATAAAAAATACCTATACAAATAATAAAAGCTTTTTAGACTTTACATTCCGATTCAATGAAAAATTTAATGTGCAATTACAGTCTGAACGCTATTATTTTGGTAATATCGATACTAATAATACGTACTATTTCTTAGACATAGAGTCGCGATATACTATTGTGAAAAATAAATTATCGGTTGGGATAAGCGGGAAAAATCTTTTCAATACTAAAACTTTTACCACCTATAATATTAGTGATATAGGGAATTCGACAACCCAATATCGATTACTTCCAAGGTATGTTCTCGCAAAGATTGAATACCGTTTTAAATAAGAAATATTTTTGTTTTAGCTGTATTATAGTTTAAGACGTTCCTCTCTAAAACAATCCGTTAATTTCGGCGTCGATTCTATTAATAATTTCTCCTAAATCTTCTGGGTTGTCAACAAAATCGTATTTATCTACATCTATAATTAAAAGTTTTCCTTTGTCGTATGTATGGATAAAAGCTTCGTAACGTTCGTTGAGTCGGCTTAAATAATCGATAGAGATAGAATTTTCGTATTCTCGCCCGCGTTTATGAATTTGGTTTACCAAATTTGGAATGGAGCTTCGAAGGTAAATAAGTAAATCGGGTGCTTGTACAAGACTTTCCATAAGCTCAAAAAGCGATGCGTAGTTTTCGAAATCTCTATTGGTCATTAACCCCATTGAGTGCAGGTTGGGTGCAAAAATATGAGCATCTTCGTAGATGGTTCTGTCTTGAATGATTTTTTTTCCGCTTTCGCGAATTTCAAGAATTTGTCGAAATCTGCTATTCAAGAAATAGATTTGCAGGTTAAAACTCCAACGTTCCATTTGTGTATAGAAATCGTCTAGGTACGGATTGTCTACTACATCTTCAAAGTGTGGTTCCCAGTTAAAGTGTTTGGCTAAGAGCCTTGTAAGGGTTGTTTTTCCTGCGCCTATATTACCTGCAATTGCAACGTGCATGGGATTTCGGTTTTATAAATTAATAACTTTGGTAAATATACAAGTTATGCCGGTTTGATGAAAAATAATTTCTTTTACTTTAATACCTAAATGTTGATGGTATTTAGGCAAGAATACGCAAGTACCAGTTACTAGCCCCGATAGAGCCAACTACCGTGTAGTGGCGAAAGCCTGCCTATCGTTAGGCAGGCGGGTAACAGCATTTGTAAAAATGCGTATAGAAAGTGCTTCTAACAAAAATGATTTTTTTAAAAAAAGTGTTAAACATTTTTAAGTTACAATCTAATGCGTACATTTGCATAGAATTTTGAGGAAAGATTTGACTGATTGCCACCTCGTAAAAAAAGAGCTAAAGCAGTGAACAACTTCTTTAGACGTGCCTGTCAAAATTCTTTCCCGAGAGCAATTTTAGAAATTACATTTATGGCATATTTATTTACATCGGAGTCTGTAAGTGAAGGACATCCTGATAAAATAGCAGATCAGATAAGCGATGCGCTTTTGGATAATTTTTTAGCATTCGACCCAGAGAGCAAAGTAGCTTGCGAAACCCTAGTTACAACGGGGCAAGTGGTACTTGCTGGAGAGGTGAAAAGTGGTACGTATTTAGACGTGCAGTCGATTGCTAGAGAGGTGATTAATAAAATTGGATACACCAAAGGAGCTTACCAATTTAGTGGGGATTCTTGTGGCGTTATTTCGTTAATTCATGAGCAATCGCAAGATATTAATCAAGGAGTCGACAGAGCTTCAAAAGAGGAGCAAGGAGCAGGAGACCAAGGGATGATGTTTGGTTATGCAACCAAAGAAACTGAAAACTACATGCCGTTGGCGTTGGATATTTCGCATAAAATCTTGCAAGAACTTGCTAACTTGCGTAGAGAAGAAAAAGAAATTACCTATTTACGTCCAGATGCTAAGGCGCAAGTAACTATTGAGTATTCTGATGACAACGTACCGCAACGTATCGATACCATTGTTATTTCGACGCAACACGACGCATTTGATACCGACGATGCAAAGATGTTGGCGCAAATTAAAAAGGATATTTTAGAAATTTTAATTCCAAGAGTCGTAGCGCAATTGCCAACCTATGTTCAGGAGTTATTTAACGACACTATAAAATACCATATCAACCCAACTGGGAAGTTTGTAATTGGTGGTCCTCATGGAGATAGCGGACTTACAGGAAGAAAAATTATTGTAGATACTTACGGCGGAAAAGGTGCGCACGGTGGTGGTGCATTTAGCGGAAAAGACCCAAGTAAAGTAGACCGAAGTGCGGCGTATGCAGCACGACATATTGCTAAAAACTTGGTGGCTGCAGGTGTTGCAGATGAGGTTTTGGTACAAGTAAGTTATGCGATTGGAGTGGTAGAACCAACTTCTATTTTTGTGAATACCTACGGAAGTTCTAAAGTGAATTTATCGGATGGTGAAATCGCTAAAAAAGTAGCAACATTATTCGATATGCGTCCGTTTGCCATTGAGGAACGTTTAAAACTACGTAATCCGATTTACTTAGAAACAGCCGCTTACGGGCATATGGGGAAACAGCCGCAAACAATTACTAAAGTTTACGAGTCTCCATATAACGGAAGGATTGAAAGAGAAGTGGAACTTTTTACTTGGGAGAAACTCGATTTTGTAGATAAAGTAAAAGAAGCCTTCGCTTTATAAATTAGATTTTTACCATAAGATTTGGAAAAGCGATTATATTTTCTGAATCTTTGAGAATATTCCTCTCTATTAGAGCGGATTGCTAAAATACCCACAAAGTGGGAAGTTCATTTAAAATTATTGATGTTATCAAGAAAGGCGGAAGGAATAGACCTGAAGATGCCTTAGCAACCCTTTATCTCGAGGAAACTCAGATTGAGAAGGTGCTACATTCTACCACAATTTGTGGATAGATAACGTTGAAATTACTTCTGTATTTACAACTTTCTTTTTAACATCTTATTGAATTCATTTTAAATAAAAGAAACGTTGAAAAACAAATTATTACATATTCCATTAAAAAATTACACCACACTCAGTGGCGTTACGCAAAACATCAACTTGTCGTACCAACTCTTTGGGCAACCTTTACATTCGGCGCCTATCGTAATGGTAAACCATGCGCTTACAGGAAACTCAGATGTGAGTGGAACACATGGTTGGTGGAAAGATTTAATAGGTGAAGGAAAAGCAATCGACACCAACTTTTACACTATTTTGGCATTTAACATTCCAGGAAATGGATTTGATGGTTTTGTGATTGATAATTACAAAGATTTTGTTGCGAGAGATATTGCTCGAATTTTCCTCCTCGGATTAGAAACCTTGCAAATTGAAAAATTATACACGCTTATAGGTGGTTCTTTGGGAGGTGGAATTGCATGGGAAATGATGGCACTAAACCCCAATTTAACACAGCATTTTATTCCTGTAGCAACCGATTGGAAATCGACCGATTGGTTAATTGCCAATTGTCAAATTCAGGAGCAATTTTTGGTGAATTCTAAAAATCCTGTACACGATGCACGAATGCACGCCATGTTGTGTTACCGTACGCCAGCGTCCTTTAAGTCGCGCTTCAAACGTAGTACCAATGAAGAATTACAAGTGTTTAATGTAGAGAGTTGGTTGTTGCATCATGGAAAAAAATTACAAGAACGTTTTCAACTTTCAGCTTATAAACTGATGAATCAGTTATTGAAAACCATCGATGTTACTCGCGACCGTCCTGAACATTTTAGTGTATTGGAAGCCATAAATGCTAATGTGCATATCATCGGGGTAAACTCTGATTTGTTTTTTACTGCGGAAGAAAACCGAGAAACGTATAAGCAATTGGCACAGTCGAGCGACCGTGTTCGGTATGGCGAAGTTGTGTCGGTACACGGGCACGATGCTTTTTTAATAGAATATGAACAATTAGAAAAATTAATAGGAGACATTTTTGAATCGTCACTTAACAACAATAAAATGAAGGTATTAAAGTTTGGAGGGAAATCCTTAGCCAATGGAGAAGGAATCAATAATGTAATTGAAATTATTGAGAATAAAGTAAAAGATGGAGAAAAGATTACCGTAGTTGTGTCGGCTAGAAATAATGCAACCAACGAGTTGGAAAGTATTTTAGAAACAGCTTCCGAAGGGCAAGATTATCAACACTTGTTGGATGCATTTATAAAATACCAAACGCAAGATTATCCTACTGCCGATTTGTCTGTGGAGTTTGATAGACTCGAAAAATTGTTCTCTGGGGTAAGCCTTTTAGGCGATTACAGCACCAAAATTAAAGATGAAGTATTGGCGCAAGGCGAAATTATTTCAGCAAAATTAATTACATCTATTTTAAAAGAAAAAGGTGTAAATGCCAACTTTACAGATGCGCGCGAACTTATTAAAACCGATGAAAAATTTGGGGATGCGCAACCGCTAGAAAAGCTTTCAAAAGAAAATGTATTGAAGCACTACGCTCAATACAACGGAACAACTGTAAATATCGTAACTGGATTTATCGGTTCGAATAAAAACAACGAAACCACCACTTTGGGACGTAACGGAAGTAATTATACTGCATCCTTGTTGGCAAACTTTTTGGATGCTGGCGAGTTGCAGAGCTTTACGCATGTAGATGGTATTTTTACTGCCAATCCCGACTTGGTGCCGAGTGCACAGCGTATTGAAGAATTGTCGTTTAATGAAGCTAACGAATTGGCAAATTTCGGAGCTACTATTTTACATGCAAAAACGATTATTCCATTAATCGAAAAAAATATTCCGCTTCGAATTTTAAATACTTTTAAGCACGATAACAAAGGAACGCTTATTACTGCCAATCCTAAAAAAGAAGGAATGAAGTCGCTTTCGGTGCTCGAAAATGTGGCGTTGGTAAATTTAGAAGGACGCGGACTTTTAGGAAAAGCAGGTGTCGATGCACGAATTTTTAATGCCCTCGGAAAAAAGGAAATCAGTGTGAGTATTATTTCACAGGGGTCTTCCGAGCGTGGTATTGGTTTGGTGGTAAATGCCAAAGATGCAACCGAAGCGATTATTGCTTTGGAAAAAGAATTTGAAAACGATTTTTACTCGAAAGATGTAAATAAAATTTCTGCCGTAGACGATGTTTCTGTAATTTCTATCATCGGGCAAGACTTGAGTACTTTTCATAAACCATACAACGCACTTATTAAAAACCAGATTATTCCAGTGTTGTTTAACAATACGGTTACAGGAAAGAACGTGAGTTTGGTAGTGAAAAAGTCACAACTTCATAAGGCGCTGAATGTAATTCATGGTGAGATTTTTGAAATTTGTAAGAAGATTAATATAGCTGTTTTCGGACACGGATTGGTAGGCGGTACTTTGATTAATCAAATTTTAACTTCGGCAGTCAATATTGAGGAACGTAAAAAAATTAAACTGAATATTTTTGCTGTTTCCAACTCTAAAAAACTATTGCTGTCTAAAGACGGAATCACAGCCAATTGGGCAACCGATGTGAAAGCTTCAAATCAGCCTGCTACTGTTGCTTCAGTAATTGATTTTGCTAAAGAAAATCATTTGGAAAACTTGATTGCAATCGACAATACGGCGAGCGAAGACTTTGTGTCGAATTACAAAACACTAATTGAAAATGGTTTCGATTTGGTGTCGTCAAATAAAATAGCCAATACGCTCGACTTCGAATTTTATAAAGAATTGAGAAGTCTGCTAGAAAAAAATCAGAAGCAATATTTATACGAAACTAATGTAGGTGCTGGGTTGCCACTTATTGATACGATTCGAATTTTACACCTTTCGGGAGAGAATATCACTCGAATTCGCGGAGTGTTTTCAGGAACTTTAAGTTATCTGTTTAACAGATTTTCTTCGGAAGAAAAAGCGTTTAGTGAAATTTTAAAGGATACTATTGAAAAAGGATTTACAGAACCCGATCCGCGTGAAGATTTATACGGAAATGATGTCGGAAGAAAATTGCTTATTTTGGCAAGAGAATTAGATTTGAAAAATGAATTTTCTGATGTGAGTATTCAGAATTTAGTTCCTGAAGAATTAAGGTCGAAGGAAGTTCCTGAATTTTTGAAAAGCTTAGCACAATTCGACGCGCCATATCAGCAAATAAAAGAAGAGCAAGAAGAAGGACATGTACTCCGTTATGTAGGCGATATGCATGGTGATTTGCAACAAGACAAAGGAGAGTTGGAAGTGAAATTAGTATCGGTGCCAGCCAACAGTGTGTTGGGACAGGTAAAAGGAGCTGATTCGATTTTCGAAATTTATACCGAATCTTATGGTGACCGACCTATTGTAATTCAAGGAGCTGGAGCTGGTGCAGCCGTAACAGCAAGAGGTGTTTTTGGAGATATCCTTAAATTAGCTGAAAGAGGGTAGTATTTAAAAGTACAAAGTTAGAGGAAGTTAAAAAGTAAATAAGTCAACGTGAGTTCGACATAAGAATGATGAATTTATAATAAAATTGACCTATTTAAAAAGTATTGAAAATCAAGGAAGCGGCGTGGGCTGATAGATAAAAAGCTGTTTGAGCGTAGCGAGTTCTTTTTATCTGTGGAGGAGGTTTCCGTAGATTTTCTTATACTTTTTAAATCAGTCTTGACTTTTTTGTTTCGTTTTTGTGTCAAGACAAAAATGAAAGGATAGTTAAATAACTGAAATACAGCTAATAGAGTTTTATGTATGTTGGCATTTATATCGAACTGAGGTTAGGTTAAGGACTTAAGTGACTGTAAATATATTTAGCAGTTTTGTCGAACCTGCCTTTGTCTGCAGACAGGGGAAGTCGAGATATCTTTGCCACTTTAAATCTCTACAACTTTGAATCTTCAGTATAAAAAACAAGAAATGAATTTTGCATAAAGCACTTAGCTTTTAGCATAAAGCAATAACAATATTATGAGTAAAAAACATTTTGAAACAGAAGCGATTCGCACGCAAATTGAGCGAACAGAATTTTTAGAACATTCGGCACCATTATATTTGTCGTCGAGTTTTGTTTTTGAAGATGCTGAAGATATGCGTGCTTCGTTTGCCGAAGAAAAGGACCGCAATTTATACAGCCGTTTTACCAATCCTAATACAACCGAGTTTGTAGACAAAATTTGTAAAATGGAAGGAGCCGAAGCAGGATATGCTTTTGCTACGGGTATGTCGGCAGTTTTTTCAACGTTGGCAGCGCTGTTAAATAGCGGCGATCATGTGGTTTCGGCACGTTCGGTTTTTGGTTCTACACATGCGTTGTTTACTAAGTTTTTACCGAAATGGAATATAGAAACTTCGTACTTTAAAGTAAATGAAGTTGATAAAATTGAAAGTTTAATTCAGCCAAACACCAAAATTCTTTTTGCAGAAACTCCTACAAATCCAGCTGTCGATGTACTCGATTTAGCACATTTAGGAGCTATAGCCAAGAAGCATAATTTAATTTTGGTAGTCGATAATTGTTTTGCAACGCCTTATTTACAAAAACCAATTGATTTTGGAGCACATATTGTGGTGCATTCGGCAACCAAATTAATTGATGGTCAAGGACGTGTTTTAGGAGGTGTTGCTGTTGGTCCTAGCGATTTAATAAGAGAAATTTATTTATTCTCTAGAAATACAGGTCCTGCTATGTCGCCTTTCAATGCTTGGGTACTTTCTAAAAGTTTGGAAACATTGGCTGTTCGTGTTGATCGTCATTGTGAAAATGCATTAAAAGTTGCTGAATTTTTAGAATCGCATGCAAATGTGAATTTTGTAAAATATCCTTTCTTGAAGTCACATCCGCAGTATGAAGTAGCTAAAAAACAGATGAAAAAAGGAGGAAGTATTGTGGCTTTCGAAATAAAAGGAGGCGTGGAAGCTGGTAGAAAATTTTTAGATGCCATTCAAATGTGTTCGCTTTCTGCCAATTTAGGGGATACGCGTACCATTGTTACACATCCTGCTTCTACCACACACAGTAAGCTTTCCGAAGAAGATAGACTTGAAGTTGGTATTTCAGACGGTTTAGTTCGTGTTTCTGTAGGCTTGGAAAACGTAGAAGATATCATTGCCGATTTGAAGCAAGCGCTTTCATAACAGCATAACAATTTATAAGATTTAAAGGTTGTGGCGAAAGTCACAACCTTTTTTTTGTGACTTTTTTTGCTGAATTCCATTTCATTAGTTAAAAATCACTAAAAACATTGGGATTTCTCGATTTATGTATTACTTTCGCTTAAAAATTCTATTAACCTATCGATTAACTAGAGTAATAAAGAAAAGAGAAATGATTTTAGATAAAGTATTACAAGGGAGTCAACATAGTAAAAGTGATGATATTCAGGTGGATAAATCAAGTTCAACCGATAAGTTAAGTAGGAGCATTGCAAAGTCAATTAGTTGGCGAATTGTAGGAACATTCGACACCATTATCATTTCTTACCTAGTAACAGGAACGATAAAACTGGCACTGTCGATTGGGTTTATAGAATTGGTTACAAAAATGACGCTTTACTTTTTCCATGAACGAATTTGGGAACGAATTAAATGGGGAAGATAAAATAAAGAAAACACTCTTTGTGAGAAATTAAGAATTACTGAAAACAGAACATATGCAAAGTTTTAGAACAGAAATTGAAAATCCCGTAGTTGAAAAAGATATCATAGAGTTGGAAAAGAAAATCCGACTTTTTAGAGACGGGAAGGTTGATGAAGAACGCTTTAGAAGCTTGCGTTTAGCTCGTGGAGTTTATGGACAGCGTCAAGAAGGGGTGCAAATGGTACGTATTAAATTGCCTTACGGAAAAGTAACAGGCGATCAATTATTGCGTATTTGCGATGTTTCTGATGAGTATTCTCGTGGTCGATTGCATATTACCACGCGTCAAGATATTCAAATTCATTATGTAAGTTTAGACCGAACACCAGAACTTTGGGCAGAGCTCGAAAAGAGCGATGTTACCATTCGTGAAGCTTGTGGAAATACGGTTCGAAATGTTACGGCGAGTCCAGAAGCTGGAATCGATCCTAATGAGCCATTCGACGTAACGCCGTATGCGCACGCAGTGTTTCAGTTTTTCTTACGTAATCCTGTTTGTCAAGAAATGGGAAGAAAATTTAAAATGTCGTTTTCGTCTTCCGATAGCGATACCGCACTTTCTTACATTCACGATTTAGGGTTTATTCCGAAGATAAAAAATGGAGAAAAAGGATTTAAAGTGATGTTAGGTGGAGGTTTAGGTTCACAACCAAGACATGCCGATGTGATGTACGAGTTCTTGCCTACCGATCAATTAATTCCTGTAATAGAAAGTGTTTTAAGAATTTTTGACCGTCATGGAGAACGCGCAAAACGTTTAAAAGCGCGTATGAAATTTTTAATAAAAGACATCGGTTTGGAAACGTTTCTTCAGTTAATTGAAGAGGAAAAAGTTGCACTGTCGACGCATAATTTCCCGATTGACGAGACTGCTTTTGATTTTGACCGTTCGGTTGTCGATGCAATTTCAGTTCCGAAAATCGATTTAAAAGATATCGAAGGATTCGAAAAATGGAAAAACTCTAATGTATTTCCACAGAAACAAGACGGATTGTTTTCCATAGGAATAAAAGTAAGATTAGGAGATTTTTATACTGATAAAGCTCGAAAATTGGCGAATCTTGTAAAAAATTATGGAGCCGATGAGTTGCGATTAACATTGCGTCAAGACATTTTAATTCGCCATATAAAAGCCGATTTGTTGCCGTTGTTTTATTTGGAATTAAAGGAACTTGGTTTTACCAAATTGGGGTATAATTCTACTGCCGATATCACAGCTTGTCCTGGTACCGACACTTGTAATTTAGGTATTGCAAGTAGTACAGGAATTGCCGATGTGTTGGAGAAAGTTTTAGAAGAAGAGTATCCTCAGTACTTAAGAAATCATGATGTAGCCATCAAAATAAGTGGTTGTATGAATGCTTGCGGACAGCACAATATGGCGCACATTGGTTTTCAAGGAATGTCCATCCGTACCAAAGAAAAATTGGTAGCTCCTGCACTTCAAATTTTATTAGGAGGTGGAGTTTTAGGAAATGGCGATGGGCGTTTTGCCGATAAGGTAATTAAAATTCCATCGAAAAGAGGGCCGCAAGCGTTGCGTTTAATTTTAGATGATTTTGAGTCGAATAAAGAGGGAGAAGAGAACTTTTTGGCGTATTACGACCGTAAAGAACAAATGTATTTTTACGATTTTTTAAAACCTTTATCAGATACAGACAATTTAACTGAAGATGATTTTGTAGATTGGGGACATGATAAAGCGTATGTTCAAGAAGTTGGTGTAGGAGAATGTGCCGGTGTTGTTATTGATTTAGTGGCTACTTTATTATTCGAAAGTGAAGAAAAAATAGAAAAAGCTCAGCTTTCTTTGGAGAATGAGAAATATGCCGATAGTATTTACCAATCGTATACATCGTTGATAAATACTGCAAAAGCACTATTAACTGCCGAAAATAAGAAAACCAATACCCATGCGGGGATAATAAATCAGTTTGACGAAGTATTTGTCGCAACCGGAAAGATTCAATTAAACACCACTTTCCAAGATCTCGTTTATCAAATAAATAGAAAACAACCATCTGAAGAATTTGCCAAATCGTTTATAGAAGAAGCGCAATCTTTTTATAAAAAGGCAGATGCATTCAGAAAATTAGAATTAGCAAATGCAGACAAATAACCAACCAAAACTGACTTTAATAGGGGCGGGTCCGGGTGATCCGGACTTGCTTACTGTTAAGGGAATGAAAGCATTGCAAACAGCCAACGTTGTTTTATACGACGCTTTGGTAAACCCTGTTTTACTTGAATATGCGCCAAAAGCAGAGCATATTTTTGTAGGTAAACGCAAGGGCTGTTATGCGTATCAACAAGAACAAATAAACGAACTCATGGTTAGTAGAGCAAAATCTCACGGGCATGTAGTACGTTTAAAAGGAGGCGATCCATTTGTTTTTGGAAGAGGCGCAGAGGAAATGGAATATGCTTTAAGTAGAGGCGTAGAAACCGTTTTTGTGCCAGGAATATCGTCGGCGTTGGCAGTACCTGCGTATCAAAATATTCCACTTACAAAAAGAGGAAGTTCCGAAAGTTTTTGGGTAATTACGGGCACCACCAAAGCTCATAAATTGTCAAACGATGTTGTGTTGGCTTCAAAATCATCAGCAACCGTTGTTATTTTAATGGGAATGAGTAAACTTTCAGAAATTACAACATTGTTTAAAAATGAAGGAAAACACAAACTTCCGATGGCAATTATTCAAAGTGGCACCACCCCAGAAGAAAAAATTGGTATTGGCACAGTCGATACTATTGAAAAAATTGTAGAAGAACAAGAGTTGACCAATCCTGCTATTATCATTATTGGCGAGGTGGTAAATCACAGAGCGCAAGTTTTAAATATTTATAAAGAAGTCGCTTCAGTATAAAACACAGAAAATGGAAGAACGCAACGAGTTATATCCTGTTTTTTTAAAAGTAAATTCCTTACAAACATTAATTGTTGGTGGCGGGAATGTTGCTTTGGAAAAACTCACTTTTTTACTGAAGTCGAGTCCGAATGCGCAAGTACAAATGGTGGCTCCATATTTTAGAGAGGAAACCATTGAAAAAGCCAAATCGCATCAAGTTGAAATGATTACTGATGTGTATGCCGAAAAATATTTAGAAGGCAAACATATTGTTATTGCAACTACCGATGATGAAGCTGTAAATGTGCAAGTTTATAAAGATTGCAAACAGCGAAATATTTTGGTAAATGTAGCGGATAATCCGCCGTATTGCGATTTTTATATGGGCGGAATTGTAACCAAAGGAAATGTAAAAATTGCGATTTCTACTAATGGAAAATCGCCAACCACAGCCAAGAGGTTACGTCAATTTTTTGAGGAAGTAATCCCAGAAAACATAGACGACTTGGTTCAGAATTTAAATATATACCGAAAAACCATCAAGGGGAATTTTGAGGAGAAAGTTGCTAAACTAAACGAATTTACAAAGAGTTTAGTTGAAAAATAGAAAAAGAAAAAGTTAGAAAAAAGTTATTGTTAATCCCGTCAGGGAAAAGTTTAAAGTCATGATTAAAACAGATATACTGATTATTGGGGCGGGTCCCACAGGATTATTTACCGTTTTTGAAGCAGGATTATTGAAGCTGAAATGTCATTTAATTGATGCATTGCCACAACCTGGAGGACAATGTTCTGAGATTTATCCGAAAAAACCAATTTATGATATTCCTGGTTTTCCAGAAGTATTAGCGGGCGATTTGGTAACCAATCTTTTAGAGCAAATAAAATCGTTTGAGCCAACATATACGTTAGGAGAACGTGCCGAAACGATTGAAAAGTTGGAAGACGAAACTTTTATTGTAACAACAAATAAAGGGACAAAACACCACGCGCCAGTAGTTGTAATTGCTGGAGGATTAGGGAGTTTTGAGCCTCGTAAACCACAAATCGACAATATTGAGCAGTTTGAAGATAACGGCGTGGCATATATTATCAAAGACCCAGAAGTATATCGCGATAAAAAAGTATTAATTGCAGGAGGAGGAGATTCAGCATTAGATTGGTCTATTTTCTTAGCAGATGTAGCTTCAGAAGTGTATTTAGTACATCGTAGAAACGAGTTTAGAGGTGCTTTGGATTCCGTAGAAAAAGTAGCAGAATTATCTAAGAAAGGAAAGATAGAACTTATTACCGAAGCAGAAGTAACACAATTGCATGGCGATGGAAAATTGGAAGCCGTAACGGTAAAACATTTAAAAGATGGAGAATCGCATGTGGAGGTTGATAATTTTATTCCGCTATTTGGATTGTCGCCAAAATTAGGGCCAATAGCCAATTGGGGATTAGAAATCGAAAAGAATGCCATCAAAGTAGATAATTCATACGATTACGCAACCAATATTCCTGGAATCTACGCCATTGGCGATGTGAATACATATCCTGGAAAATTAAAGCTGATTTTATCAGGATTCCACGAAGCTGCCGTGATGTGCCAAAGTGCATACCAACGTATTTTTCCAGATAAAAAGTACATCATGAAGTACACCACAGTTGGTGGCGTACAAGGCTTTGATGGAACTAAAAAGGAAGCTAAAAAAGAAGTGGTGAAGAGTATCGTTTAAATATTTTTCATATATAAATACATACAAGCAAACCTGTTCTCTTTAATAGGTTTGCTTTTGTTTTTTTAGGCGAATTCTTTTCAGTAGAAATTAAATGAACGCCATTTGTTTAACAGTAAAATGTGCGTTATATTTGCACTCAAATTGTTCATAATTTTATTGGACGTTATCAAGAAAGGTGAAGGGATTAGACCCGTTGAAGCCTTAGCAACCCTTTATATGCTTCAGTGTTTTTTGAAGTTTTCTTAGAGAAGGTGCTACGTTCTACCGTAGATATTACGGACAGATAACAAAAAAGTCTTTCCTTTTTTACTTTTACACTCTTGATATATCTTATAAAACCGACCAACAATTAATTTGTAGTTAATGTAAAACCTCTTTGTGGGTTTTATGCCATTTATAAATTGATTTTACTGCAAAAGAAAATGGATGATTTTTTCTTTTAGCAAAGAAGAAAATAAAAGCATAGCCATAGCTACGATTTTATTTTATGATGAAGATAAAAGGGAAAAGATACATTTTATTCCAGTAATATTGATGTATAAATGGTATTAGTAAATAAAAGAATTTAATGCACTTAGAAAATGTATTAAATGAAAATAAAATAACACATGAAAAAAGATATCAGAAAAGAACTTCAGAAGCGTATTTTAGTGCTCGATGGTGCGATGGGAACGATGTTGCAACGCTATAAGTTTACAGAAGAAGATTTTCGTGGGGAACGATTTAAAGATTTTGAGCATCCACTTCAAGGAAATAACGATTTGTTGTCGTTAACACAACCTAAGGCAATTGCTGAAGTACATGCAAAATACTTTGAAGCAGGAGCCGATATTATAGAAACCAATACGTTTTCGGGGACTACCATTGCGATGGCAGATTATCATTTAGAAGATATTGTTTACGAATTGAACTACGAATCTGCAAAAATTGCAAAAGAAGTAGCCGATAAGTTTACTGCTGAAAACCCAGCGAAACCTCGTTTTGTGGCGGGAGCAATGGGACCAACAAACCGTACGGCAAGTATGTCTCCCGATGTAAACGACCCTGGATTTAGAGCTATTACTTTTGATGAATTACGTATTGCCTACAAGCAGCAAGTTGAAGGATTACTTGATGGCGGAGTTGATGTGTTGCTGGTTGAAACAATTTTTGATACACTCAACGCAAAGGCAGCTCTTTTTGCCATTGAAGAAGTTAAAGAAGAACGAAATATTGATATTCCAATTATGGTAAGCGGTACCATAACAGATGCATCTGGAAGAACACTTTCAGGGCAAACCGCAGAAGCATTTTTAATCAGTATTTCGCATATTCCACTTTTAAGTGTTGGTTTTAATTGTGCCTTAGGAGCCGATCAATTATTGCCATATGTAAAGCGATTATCTCAAAAATCACCTTTTTATATTTCGGCATATCCAAATGCAGGTTTGCCAAATCACTTTGGGGAGTACGATCAAACGGCGGCAGAAATGCAAGCGTTGGTTCGAAAATATTTAGAAGAAAACGTGGTAAATATTATTGGAGGATGCTGCGGAACAACCCCAGATCATATTAATTTATTAGCTGAAATAGCACAAGAGTTTAAGCCGAGAACAATAGCTGTTAGTGTTTAGTTGATAGTTGATAGTTGATAGTTGATAGTTGATAGTTGATAGTTGATAGTTGATAGTTTTAAAATGAGTGCAAAAATACAAAATTATACAGATTTAGATGTTTGGTTGAAGTCTAGAAAGCTGGCAAAAAGTATATACCAAATCACTAAAGACTTTCCAAAGGAAGAGTTATATGGTTTGGTAAATCAAATGAGAAGGTCTGCGGTTTCAATATGTTCAAATATAGCAGAAGGTTGCGGGCGACAAACAAATAAAGACACGATTCATTTTTTATATATAGCAAGAGGTTCTGCTTATGAAATTGAAACACAACTATATATTTCAAGAGATTTAAATTATATAAATGAAGAAAAATTGGAATGTGTGCTTGAAGAAATTGAAGACTGCAAAAAACTGATTAATGGATTTATTAATTACTATAAAAAATTGTAAGTATGAATGTAGGAGATAAATCTAAAAATAACGAGCAACTAGTAACTAACAACGAACAACGAAACCCTTTAGTTTTATCAGGTTTAGAGCCTTTAGTAATTGATGGAAACACAAACTTTGTGAATGTTGGAGAGCGAACCAATGTAACTGGGTCGCGCAAATTTTTACGTTTAATAAAGGAAGAAAATTACGATGAAGCGTTGGAAGTTGCCCGAGCGCAAGTAGAAGGAGGTGCCCAAATCATCGATATTAATATGGATGAAGGGATGCTCGACGGGAAGTATGCTATGGTTAAGTTTTTAAACTTGATAGCAGCCGAGCCCGATATTGCTCGTGTTCCGATAATGATCGATAGTTCAAAATGGGATATCATTGAAGCAGGTCTCCAAGTGGTACAAGGAAAGGGGATTGTAAATTCAATTAGTTTAAAAGAAGGAGAAGCAGAGTTTATCGAGCGTGCAAAATTAATAAAGCGCTACGGAGCGGCAGTTATCGTAATGGCTTTTGATGAGGTTGGTCAGGCCGATTCTTACGAAAGACGTATCGAAATTTGTAAGCGTTCGTATGATGTTTTAGTAGAAAAAGTTAAGTTTTCACCGCAAGATATCATCTTCGATCCTAATATTTTTCCTGTAGGAACAGGGATGGAGGAGCACCGTCAAAATGCAGTAGACTTTTTTAGAGCTACCAAATGGATTCGTGAAAATCTTCCGCATGCGCATATCAGTGGTGGTGTAAGTAATGTTTCGTTTTCTTTCCGAGGAAATAATACCGTACGGGAAGCTATGAATGCCGCTTTTTTGTATCATGGAGTACAACACGGGATGACGATGGGAATTGTAAATCCAGAGATGCTCGAAATTTATGATGAAATCAACAAAGAGTTATTAGTTTATATCGAAGATGTTTTACTCGATCGACGTGATGATGCTACCGAGCGTTTGTTAGAATATGCCGAAACAGTAAAAGGAAACGGGAAAACCAATGAAAAACAGGCGCAAGAATGGCGAAGCGGAACTTTACAAGAACGCATTACACATTCGCTTGTAAAAGGGGTTTTGGAGTTTATCGAGGAAGATGTAGAAGAAGCTAGATTACAGGTAAACAAACCTATTGAAGTTATCGAAGGAAATTTGATGACAGGGATGAATGTAGTTGGAGATCTCTTCGGAAGTGGTAAAATGTTTCTTCCGCAGGTAGTAAAATCGGCTAGGGTGATGAAGAAAGCTGTGGCGCATTTGTTACCTTTTATTGAAGCTGAAAAAGATGAGAATTCGCGTTCAGCAGGAAAAGTGCTCATGGCTACTGTGAAGGGTGATGTACATGATATTGGTAAAAATATTGTTAGTGTTGTTTTAGGATGTAATAATTACGAGATTGTAGATTTGGGTGTGATGGTGCCACCAGAAAAAATTATCCAAACAGCAATTGAGCAAAAAGTAGATATTATTGGACTTAGCGGGTTGATTACACCTTCGTTGGACGAAATGGTGTATCTAGCTAAAGAGTTAGAAAAGTTAGGTTTGGCCGTTCCTGTTATGATTGGTGGTGCAACAACTTCGAGAGCTCATACGGCTGTGAAAATTGCTCCTGAATATTCCAAAACGGTGGTTCATGTTAATGATGCTTCTCGAGCGGTAAATGTAGCTGGAAGTTTGTTGAATCCGAAAGTGAGCGAAGGTTATTGCAACGATTTAAGAGTAGAGTATGATAAGTTGCGAGAAGGGTTTTTAAATCGTTCGAGAGAGAAAAATTTCTTGACCATCGAACAAGCTAGAGCTAATAAATTGCAATTAGATTGGGGAACTTTTTCGCCTGTAAAACCTAATTTTATAGGTGTGAAGCAAGTGGATGTTTCTTTAGAAGGTTTAAAACCATATATCGATTGGACACCATTTTTTAGATCGTGGGAATTGCACGGAAAGTATCCTGAAATCCTAACGGATGAGGTTGTTGGAACAGAAGCAACAAAACTTTTTGCAGATGCCACCGAAATGCTGTCGCAAATTATTAACGAAAAATGGTTGGAAGCAAAAGGAATATTAGGAATTTTCCCTGCAAACCAAGTTAACGACGACGATATTCAGTTGTATGATGAAAACGGAAAAGAGTTAAATGCGTTTCTAACCCTTCGTCAGCAATCAGAAAAAAATAAACGCGCATCCAATATTGCTTTAGCCGATTTTATCGCGCCAAAAGAGAGTGGGAAGCAAGATTATATGGGAGCGTTTTGTGTAACAACAGGATTTGGAGTTGACGAAATTTCAGATCGATATGTGAAAGATTTAGACGATTACAATTCGATTATGATTAAAGCACTTGCCGATCGTTTGGCAGAAGCTTTTGCTGAGTATTTACACGAACGAGTACGTAAAGAAATTTGGGGGTACGCTTCAGGAGAGCAACTTTCCAACGAAGAGCTAATCAAAGAAAAGTACAAAGGGATTCGTCCAGCGCCAGGGTATCCTGCGTGTCCAGATCATCTTGAGAAAAAAGTAATTTGGGATGTTTTAAAAGTAGAAGAAACTATTGGAGTGAAACTTACCGATAGCCTTGCGATGTGGCCAGCATCATCGGTTTCGGGATATTATTTTGCCAATCCAGAAAGTAAGTATTTTGGACTCGGAAAAATTAAAGAAGACCAAGTTGCCGATTATGCCAAGCGTAGAAACATCAGTATAGAGGAAGCTACAAAATGGCTCAATCCGAATATTGCAGATTAATAAATTAAAGTTAAAAGTTAACAGGTTAAAAGTACAAAGTAAGAGCAAAGGGGAAAAAGCGATAAGGGAAAAGAGAGTGTTAATTTCTTCAGAGTTTACTAAGTAACGAACAACAAACAACAAATAACGAACAACGAATAACTATAAAATGAAAGTAACCGATCATATCAAAAAAGCCAACGGGAAAACGATGTTTTCTTTTGAAATTGTTCCACCGCAAAAGGGGAAAAATATTCAAGAATTATATGATAATATCGATCCGTTAATGGAGTTTAATCCTCCATTTATCGATGTAACAACTTCTCGTGAAGAGTATGTTTATATTGAAAAAGATGGACTTTTTGATCGTAAGGTTACGCGTATGCGCCCAGGGACTGTTGGAATTTGTGCTACGCTAAAACACAAGTATGATGTTGATACCATTCCACACGTGCTTTGTGGAGGGTTTACCAAAGAAGAAACAGAGTATTTGTTGGTAGATTGCCAATATTTAGGCATTGAAAATGTAATGGCACTTCGTGGTGATGCAATGAAGCACCAGCGTTATTTTGAAGCAACAGAAGGTGGACACACTTATGCTACTGAGTTGGTAAAACAAATACGAAATATGTGCGATGGGAAGTACCTTCATGAAACAATTGAGAAAAGCAATTGCACCGATTTTTGTATTGGAGTTGCTGGCTATCCAGAAAAGCACCTTGAGGCGCCTTCGTTAGACTTCGACTTAAAAAAGTTAAAAGAAAAAGTTGATGCTGGCGCTGATTATATTGTGACGCAAATGTTTTTTGATAACAGTAAGTATTTTGAGTTTGTTGAAAAAGTAAAACAAGCCGGGATTAATGTGCCAATTATTCCAGGAATCAAGCCAATTGCTGTAAAAAAACACCTTCAGTTATTACCGCAAGTATTTAAAATAGATTTACCAGAAGCATTGGTAAACGCTGTTGATAGCTGTAAAAATAATGCGGAAGTTCGACAAGTAGGAATCGAGTGGTGTATCGAGCAGTCTAAAGAGTTAAAATCGGCTGGCGTTCCTTTGCTTCATTATTATTCTATGGGGAAATCTGACAATATTAAGGCTATTGCCTCTGCGTTATTTTAAAAATAAGGTTACTTTTGCCACGAAATTTAATCTATGCAAAAAGTAATTATCATTCTTATAGCGTTCATCACTATTGCTGGTAACGCTCAAGAAAAATCAGATTCATATTCGTCGTATCTCGATCTCAATTATTTCTACGGAAATATTTCGAGGCACAACAACGATATTCTCCACCTTATCACAGGGCATCCTGAAGGTTTTATTCTTAGTTTGAATAAAAAAACATACGGTTATAAAGAATGGGAGCAACTTTATAACTACCCAGATTATGGGGTTTCGTTTGGATATCAAAATATGAAGAATGAATATATGGGGAGTAATGTTGCGCTTTACGGACATTATAATTTTTACTTTTTAAAAAGAAATTTAATGTTGCGTATTGGGCAAGGAATTGCCCTAGCAGGAAAACCATACGATAAGGAAGATAATTACCAAAATGTAGCTTTTGGCTCGAAGATACTCAGTAGTACGTACTTAATGCTCAACTATAAAAAAGAACGTATTTTTGATCGTTTTGGAGTGCAGGCAGGATTATCACTTATACATTATTCCAACGGAAATACAAAAGCTCCAAACACTAGCATGAACTCGATTACGGTTAATGTTGGGGTGAATTATCAGTTGGTAAAAGAAGATCCAGAATATATAATTACTGAAGGCTTAACCAACCGATTTAATGAACCTGTTCGTTACAATTTTGTATTCCGAACTGGAGTGAATGAAAGTGATGTAATCGATAGCGGGCAATTTCCTTTTTATGTCTTTTCATTTTACGCCGATAAACGAATTAATAAAAAGAGTGCCCTTCAAATCGGTACCGATGTTTTCTATTCAAATTTCCTAAAAGAATATATCGAATACAGCAGTATTGCCTATCCTGAGCGTGGGATAGACGGTTCTGAGGATTATAAACGTGCCGGAATATTTGTAGGTCATGAGTTGTTTATCAATCGTTTTTCAGTAATCACCCAAGCAGGATATTATTTGTATTACCCAATAGATTACGAAGGAAGAATGTATTTGCGTGGCGGACTTAAAGGCTATATAACGAAGCAGAAAAAACTTTTTGCAACCGTGGCAGTAAAAGCGCATGCGGCACAAGCGGAAGGCGTTGAAGTTGGAATTGGATATCGATTATAAAAGATGAAACAAACACAAAACATACTAAAATATATCTCGTTGCTGACAATAGTTTTGTTTTGCGCTTGTAATAGTGAAGATGCAAATAACTGTATCCAAAGTGCTGGAAGTATTATAAAAGAAGAACGAGTAGTAGATGCTTTTACCAGAGTTTTGGTTAATGAAGGAATTTCATTGGTTGTAAAACAAGGCGAAGAATTTAAAGTTGAAGTTGAGTCGGGTGAAAACTTATTAAACGATATTGAAGCTACTGTTGAAGGAAATCAATTAGTGCTTACCAACAATAATGTGTGTAATTTATTTAGAGATTACGAGCTCACAACCATCTATGTTACTGCTCCAAATTTCACAGAAATTAGAAGTGCCACACAGCGAGAAGTTCGTTCGGAAGGGGTTATTACTGGAGATAAATTAATAGTGTACTCAGAAAACTATCAAAATAATGAATACCTAACTAGTGCCACCATTTCGTTAAATGTCGATGTGAATACTTTTCAAATTGTATTTAATGGCATTTCGAATATTTTTATGGAAGGAAAAGCGACCAATTTATCCATCAATTTTGCTTCAGGAAATAGTCGTTTTGAAGGACGAGATTTTCCCGTAGAAAATGCAACTATTTACCATCGTAGTTCAAACGATATTATCGTAAATGCTTCAACTACTTTAAAAGGAGATATTTATAGCACGGGCGATGTTATTTCCGTAGGAAGTCCAGAAAATATTGCTATTAACGAGCATTACAAAGGCAAGCTTATCATTGAAGAATAGACTTTTTTAAGAAGAATTTATCACCTTAGTGTAGCTGTTTCCACAAGTATTTACAGTAACTTTATAGAAGCAAAATACTGTAAATAATTTTTAAATGAGTTTTAGAAAGAAAATTGTTATCGTAGGGGGAGGTTTTGCAGGAATCGAACTCATTGAGATTTTAAAAAAATCCGATGTCTACGATATTGTTTTAGTAGATGTAAATAACTATAATTTTTTTCCACCTTTATTATACCAAGTGGCTTCAGGGTTTATGGAACCTTCTGCCATTAGCTATCCGTTCAGAAAAATTTTACGAGGAAAACAAAACGTACGTTTTCGTTTGGGAGCATTACAGCGTGTTATTCCTGAAGAAAATAAAATTGTGTTGAGCAATGGAGAAATGTCGTACGATATTTTGATTATGGCAACTGGAACGGAAACTAATTTCTTCGGAAATGAAAATATCCAGAAAAATTCATTGCCGATGAAAACTATCGGCGATGCTTTGGCACTTCGTAATTTAGTTTTTACAAGGCTTGAACGTGCCACTCGTTTGGAAGACCCGTTAGAACGGAAAAAGCTACTCTCTTTTGTTATTGCTGGAGCAGGCCCAACTGGAGTAGAACTTTCTGGGATTTTAGCAGAAATGCGAAAGCACATTCTAATTAAAGATTACCCAGAACTTATCGAAGAGGATTTGGGTGAGATTTATCTGTTAGATGGGCAAGACGCAGTGTTGGCGACCATGTCTGAGAATACTCAAAAATACACTAAAGATAAATTAGAAGGTTTAGGCGTTAAAGTGAAGCTTGAAACTTTGGTGAAAGACTTTCAAGATGGTATTGTACAACTTTCCGATGGAAGCACCATTGCGTCTAAAAATTTAATTTGGGCAGCTGGAGTTTCAGCAAAAGTTTTTGACGGATTTAATAAAGAAGCCTACGGTAGAGGTCGTCGTTTAAAAACCGATGCTTTTAATCTGGTTGAAGGCTATAATAATATTTATGCTGTTGGAGATACCGCTATTTTATCTGGAGATGAAAATTATCCTGACGGACATCCGCAAGTGGCGCAAGTGGCAATTCAGCAGGCAAAAAACTTAGGTCATAATCTAATAAAGAAAGATTTGGCTTGGATGCCTTTTAGGTATACCGACAAAGGTTCGATGGCAATTATTGGGCGAAACAAGGCTGTAACCGACGGCCCTAAAGAGAAATTCTTTTTAAAAGGATTTATAGCTTGGTGCATTTGGCTGTTTGTTCATATTATGTCGTTAGTAAATTTCAGAAACCGACTGCGAGCTTTGTATGATTGGACTGGATATTACTTCCAAAAAGACCAATCATTTAGAATGATAATAAAGCCTAGAGATTCAAAATAAAAAGTTATTTTAGTGTTGTTAACCAACCTAATAACCTATTATGAAATTTTTATTTTCAGGCATATTCTTATGTCTTTTTATTGCGTGTGTAAATAATCAAAATACTTCAAAAGAAAACCCTTTAGTAGGCACTTGGAAGTTAGTTTCGGGAACTGTAATTCAAGGGGGCGACACCACCATTACCGATTTCACCAAAGAACAAGAGATGATAAAGATTATTAATGATACTCATTTTGCTTTTTTAAGACACGATTTAAACCAAGGAAAAGATAGTACTGCAACATATTTTGCTGGTGGCGGTACCTACACAGTTAAGGAGAATGTTTATACTGAAAACTTAATGTATTTTAATGTGAGAGAATGGGAAGGGCATAGTTTCGATTTAACTTTTAAAATTGAAGCCGATACACTTTATACCCAAGCAGTAGAAGAAGTGGAAGCTTTGGGCGTGAGTCAAATTAATATTGAAAAGTTTATAAGATTGAAAAAATAATTATTTGTTCGTTAATTCAATAAATAAGCTTTCTAGATTTTTATTTTTTTGATTTAGCTGAAGTGTTTTCAAACCATTGTCGTGGGCAAAATCAAACACGGTTGCGCGCATGTCTGTATCGGTGTTAAATGTTATTTCATACACAAACCCAATGATGTTTTTTACATGATTTACATGTGGTAGTTTTTGAAGTAAAACTTCCTCAACTCGGTAGTCAAATTCAACTTCGATAGTTTGACTTTGTGCTTTTCTAAGTTCAGTCAGTTTTTTATCAGCAACAATTTCTCCTTTGTTAATAATAATCACACGGTCGCAAATAGCTTCAACTTCTTGCATGATGTGAGTGGAGAGAAGAATAGTTTTTTCTTTCCCTATTTCTTTAATGAGTTTTCTTATTTCCAATAATTGGTTGGGGTCTAACCCCGTAGTTGGTTCATCTAAAATTAAAACATCTGGATTTCCGATAAGAGCTGCCGCAAGTCCCACACGCTGACGGTATCCTTTTGAAAGTGCACCAATTTTTTTATTTGCCTCTGGAAGTAAACCACATTGAGAAATAACCGTTTCGATATTACTTTTATCCGATTTATAAATACTAGCGGTATAGGCTAAGTATTCTCGAACATACATATCCAAGTGTAACGGGTTGTGTTCTGGTAAATATCCAATACTTTTTTGAACCTTTATTTTCTCCGTTTCAATATCAAAACTATTTACTTTAGCAGTTCCGTTGGTTGGAGTTAAATAGGTAGTTAATATTTTCATCATGGTCGATTTTCCAGCTCCATTAGGACCTAAAAAACCAACAATTTCTCCTTTTTTAACGCCAAAAGATATATTTTTAAGTGCTTCTTGAGCACCGTATTTTTTGGTAATGTTTACAACTTCGATGGACACTTTCTAAAATTTTATTAGTCTATTCGTAAAAGTTCTTTTGCTAAAGCAATCATTTTTGGGTCTCCAGTATGTTTGTTTGGTTCGTCAGAAAGCTTAACCGTTGGGAGCCATTCTTGGTCGCTTGTTAAAACATCGGTTAATTTAATTACAATATTCATAGGTTTCAAGCCTACATCGTTGGTTAAATTTGTGCCGATTCCAAACGAAAGTCCAATTTTTCCTTTACAAGCATTGGTAATCGAAGCTACTTTTTTAGGGTTTAATCCGTCAGAAAAAATAATGTATTTGTAAAGCGGATTGATACCGTGACTTTTATAATGTGCAATAGTCTTTTCAGCAAACTCAATAGGATCGCCGCTGTCGTGACGCACACCATCAAAAAGTTTGGCAAATTTGGTGTCAAATTGTTTAAAAAATACTTCGGTAGTGTAAGTGTCTGAAAGTGCCACTCCCAAATCTCCTCGATATACATCAACCCAATGCTCTAACGACATGGCATTTGCCATTTTAAATCCGTATTCGGCAGCATGAAACATAAACCACTCATGAGCGTGTGTTCCGATAGGCTTAACATTGTAAAGCATTGCCATGTGTACGTTACTCGATCCAATAAAACTTTTTCCTTTGTAAGAAGAAAGTGTGTGTACCACTTCGCGGTGGGTGCGGTAAGAGTGTCTTCTACGCGTTCCGAATTCAGCAAAAGTTACGCCCAATTCGTTGTAATGTTTAATTTTATCAAGTGTGTTTTCAATAACTCTTTCTCGTTCCCAACCTTCTTGATTTGTAAGTTCGTAAAACAACTCACTAATCATAGCAAGCAAAGGAACTTCCCATAAAATGGTTCTGTACCAATATCCAGAAACATACACTTCTAAATCTTCCCCTGTTTGTTTGATAGTAACTTCCGAAGGGTCGTATCGATATCCTTCTAAAAAATCAACATACGCAGGGTTGAGGTATTGGCAGTTTTCGCGTAAAAACTTTTTTTCATCCTTAGTAAGTTGCAACAATGCCATATTATCAACAGCAGTTCGAAGTGCTTTGTCAAAACCTTCAGGAAATTTATGGGCTCCGCGATTTATAAATTTATATTTTGCTTGTGTGTTCGGGAATAATTTTACCACGGCACATTGCATTGTAAACTTATAAAAATCGTTGTCTAAAATCGAGTTGAAAACAGTATAGCTATGATCTTTTAACATATGCGTAAATTATGCTGAAAGGTACTATATATTTTTAAAATGCAACCGACTTGTTAAAAACAATTGAAAAAACGAGAAATTGAAATATGTTTTAAATTTTATATGATTGTCCATAATCTGAATCTGTCATAATGCACTGTCATCTCTTGGACGTAGTCGAGAGGAACAAGTTTAAATAACGTGAATTCAACATAAGAATGATGAATATATGATAAATTGACCTATTTAAAAAGCATTGGAAATCAAGGAAGCAGCGTGGGCTGATAGATAAAAAGCTGTTTGAGCACAGCGAGTTCTTTTTATCTGTGGCGGTTGTTTCCGTAGATTTTCTTATGCTTTTTTAATCCGTCTTGACTTTTTTGTTTCGTTTTTGTGTCAAGACAAAAATGAAATTTTAGTTTAATAACTGAAATTAAGATGGTTAAATCTTCTTTCTGTTGACATTTATATCGAACTGAGGTGAAATAGGGTCTCGACTACGCTCGACCTGACATTTTCATCTTTGTATGATACATTACGGATATTCAAGTATTTTATAAAGCCCACTGAATATTTCTATGTAGTTTTTTGTGAAAACAGTGATTTTTGAAAATAATTATGACCAAAAAGTTAAGAAAGTATATTTTTTTCAAAAAAAGATAGAAGAAAGGTTTTATATTTCAAATTAATAATTACATTAGCAACATAAACAAGAACAAACATGTTGGCAAACGCTTATATCTGGAACTTTTATTTTTTCTTCTTTTATTTCTTTAAGAGAAGAACGGGACAGTTATAGGTTATTGCTAAAGTACAATATATGTAAAGTCCCGAATTTTTTTCGGGACTTTTTTTTATGCTGAATTTAAATGAATAGTAAAGTTGCTATACAAGGAATATTAGGGTCTTTTCATCATCAAGTAGCGCAAGAATACTTTGGAAAAGAAGTAGTTGTAGATGAGTGTATGTCTTTTGACGCGTTGGTAGATAGTCTTTTAACGAAGAAAACAGACGTGGCTGTAATGGCTATAGAAAATTCGATTGCGGGATCGATTATTCCGAATTATGCGTTGATAGACAGTAATAATTTACACATTATTGGAGAGCATTATATCAATGTGCATCACAATTTATTGGCATTAAAAGGAGAGCAAATTGCAACCATTAAAGAAGTGTATTCGCACCCAATGGCGTTGTTGCAATGTAAAGCGTTTTTTAAGCAATTCCCGCACATCAAGTTAATTGAAGATGCCGATACAGCAGCCGTTGCAAAACGAATTCACGATAAGCAATTACAGGGAGTTGGAGCCATTGCAAGTAAAGCGGCTGCTTCAATTTTTGAGTTGGATATGTTGGCAGAAAACATACAAACTATTAAAAACAACGAAACTCGTTTTGTAATTGTAAAAACTAAAAATTCGGTAATTCCGAAGGAAGAAATAAACAAAGCGTCTATCATGTTTGAGTTGGGAACAAAACGCGGAAGTTTAGCCACCGTCTTAAATGTTATGAGCGACTGTAAATTGAACTTAACTAAAATTCAATCGCTACCAAAAATAGAAACTCCGTGGAGGTATTCCTTTTTTGTAGATGTAACTTTTGAGCAATACGAAGATTTTGAAAAAGCAAAGTCGTTATTAAATATTATGGCATCTCATTTTAAGGTGCACGGCGAATATAAAAATGCAAAAAAATGATACAAACAGCCAAGCGTTTGCAGAGTGTAGAAGAGTATTACTTTTCTAAAAAATTAAGAGAAGTTCGCGGTTTGATTACTGACGGAAAACCAATCATCAATATGGGGATTGGAAGTCCAGATTTGGCACCTTCCGAAGAAGTGTTACAGGCGTTAATTGCCTCGCTTCAAGATGAAAAAGCACATCAGTACCAAAGTTATCAAGGCTTGCCAGAACTTCGAACTGCAGCTGCAAATTTTTATCAAACGCATTTTAATGTCGAGATTGATAGCGTTACAGAAGTGTTGCCGTTAATGGGGTCGAAAGAAGGAATTATGCACATTAGTATGGCTTTTTTAAACGAAGGCGATGAGGTGCTTATTCCAAATCCAGGGTATCCAACATACACTTCGGTTACTAAGTTGGTTGGGGCAACGCCTGTGTATTACGACTTAACAGAAGATGGAAATTGGCTGCCAAATATCGAAGCTTTAGAAGCTACCGATTTGTCAAAGGTAAAACTCATGTGGCTTAGTTACCCACACATGCCAACAGGAGCAAGTGCTTCGAAGGCAGTTTTTGAAAACTTGATAGCTTTTGCTATGCGTCATGATATTTTATTGGTGAACGACAATCCGTATAGTTTTGTGCTGAACAACAACCAATTGAGTATCCTTGAAATTGAAGGTGCTAAAGAGGTGGCTTTAGAACTGAATTCGCTTAGTAAAACTTTTAATATGGCTGGGTGGCGCGTAGGTTTTGTATTTGGAAGTGCTACGCATATCGATGCAGTTTTAAAAGTGAAAAGCAATATGGATAGCGGGATGTTTTACGGACTTCAAAAGGGTGCTATAAAAGCGTTGGCTTCTTCAAAAAATTGGTATGAGCAACTCAATGAAGTGTATGCAAAACGGAGAGCATTAATTTTTCAGTTGGCCGATAAATTAAATTGTACTTACGACAAAAATGCATCAGGGATGTTTGTGTGGGCAAAATTACCAGTAGGCGTAGCTTCCGCAGAAAAATTTATAGATGATATTTTATACGATAAAAGTATTTTTTTAACTCCAGGAACCATTTTTGGAAGTAATGGAGAAGGATACATTCGGTTTTCACTGTGCGTGAAAGAAGCACAAATTGAGGAAGCTATAACAAGGTTTTAAAATAGTTAAGAGAAAAGGAAGAATTAAAGTGGTTTGCATTTTTACTGAAGTGTAAACCAAACTTTGAAAATAAAAATTCAAAATGAAAGTATTTGTAATAGGGTTAGGGCTCATAGGCGGATCGATGGCGATGGATATAAAAGCCACTAACAAAAATGCAAAAGTTGTTGGTTTTGATGCAAATGAAAACCACATGCAAGAGGCGTTACAACTAGGGTTTATTGATGAAGTGGGTGTTTTTGAGGATGTTAAAAATGCCGATGTTGTAATTGTTTCTGTGCCTGTAAATGCTGCCATTAGTGTGGTTTCTAGTGTTTTGGACATCGTAAAAGACGATACTTTGGTTTTTGATGTAGGCTCTACAAAAGCGCATATTTGTAATGCGTTGGAGAATCATCCGAAGCGAAGAAATTTTTTGGCAACGCATCCAATAGCGGGAACAGAATTTTCTGGACCAAAGGCTGCTATTAGAAATTTGTATGCCGATAAAACAAATATTATTTGCGAGGTCGAAAAAACGGCTTTTAAGTTGCAAGAACGTGCTTTTTCAATCTTTAACGATTTAGGAATGCGCATTCGATACATGGAGCCAAAAGCACACGACAGACATATTGCGTATGTATCGCACTTATCGCATATCAGTTCGTTTATGCTTGGGAAAACAGTAATCGAAAAGGAAAAAAACGAACGCGATATTTTTGATATGGCTGGCAGTGGATTTGAGAGTACAGTGCGTCTGGCAAAAAGTTCGCCAGCAATGTGGAGTCCTATTTTCGAGCACAACAAAGAAAATGTAATGGAAACATTAGATGAATACATTGCCAATCTTCAGAAATTTAGACAATTGATGGAAGAAGATAATTTTGAGGCTATTTATCAAGAAATGGCAGCAACCAATAGAATTAAAGAAATATTAAAAGGAATTTCAATCAAAACTTCATAAGTAAAAATTAAAAATGGAAAATTCAGCAGGATTAAGAACATGGTTAGATGAGATGAACTTAGATCATCCGCTTGTAATTGCAGGTCCATGTAGCGCAGAAACAGAAGAACAAGTATTAAAAATTGCTCACGAGCTAAAGGACACCGACGTAAATTACTACCGTGCAGGAATTTGGAAGCCAAGAACTCGCCCAGGAAATTTTGAGGGTGTTGGAGCTATTGGATTAGAGTGGCTTAAAAAAGTAAAAGAAGAAACCGGACTTAAAACCGCAACAGAAGTTGCCAACAGAGCACATGTAGAATTGGCGCTGGAGAACGATGTAGATTTATTGTGGATTGGAGCGCGCTCGACTGTGAGTCCGTTTATTATTCAAGAAATTGCAGATGCTCTTGAGGGTACCGACAAAATTGTGTTGGTAAAAAATCCTGTAAATCCAGACCTTTCTTTATGGTTGGGTGGTGTTGAGCGTTTGTACAGTAAAAACATTAAAAATTTAGGAGTTATCCATAGAGGGTTTTCTACTTACGAAAAGTCAAAATACCGTAACAATCCAGAGTGGCAATTGGCAATCGAACTTCAAAATAAGTTCCCAGATTTACCATTAATTTTAGATCCTTCGCATATTACAGGAAACAGAGAAATGATTTTTGATGTTTCGCAAACTGCACTTGATTTAAACTACGATGGATTAATGATAGAAACACACTGTACGCCAGATAAAGCGTGGAGTGATGCAGCGCAACAAGTAACGCCAGAAACGTTAAAACAAATTATGCGCGATTTAAAAATTAGAAAAGAAACAGACGAAGAGGCCGATTACAACAGCAAACTAACAAATTGCAGAGCACAAATAGATGTGATTGATAATTCGTTGGTAGAAATGTTAGGTAAGCGTATGAAAGTTTCTGATGAGATTGGAAAACTTAAAAAATCGCGTAACGTAGCTGTTCTTCAGTCTAAAAGATGGAACGAGATTTTAGGGAAAATGATTATGGATGGAGAAGAAAAAGGATTGAGTGAAGAATTCATCTTACGTATCTTTAAAGCAATTCACCAAGAATCTATCAACCACCAAGAAAAGGTTGTTAAAGGATAATTGGAAGTAAAGTAAAGAAGTCAAAAGTACAACCAGAAGCTTATCGCTAACTTCTAAATTTGTATTTTTGACTTCTTACTTTTTAATATGACGGGAATTGTTTATAAATCTACAGGGAGTTGGTACAGTGTAAAAGCCGAAAATGGTAATTTTTACAACTGTAGGATAAAGGGTAAATTTAGAATTCAAGGGATTAAAAGTACCAACCCGATTGCTGTTGGCGACGTGGTAGATTTTGATCTTGAAACCATTGGAGACGAAACCATTGGGGTGATTCAAAACATTCACGATCGTAAAAATTACATTATCCGTAAATCGGTTAATCTTTCTAAACGAACACACATTATTGGGGCCAATATCGACAATGCTTTTTTGTTGGTTACACTCAATAATCCTACAACATTTACCGATTTCATTGATCGGTTTTTGGTAACTTCCGAAGCATATCATGTTACGCCAATTTTGCTTTTCAATAAAATAGATTCGTATAACGAAGAAGAATTGGGCGAAGTAAGGTATTTAAAGAGCATTTATGAGCATATCGGGTACCAATGTATTGAAGTTTCAGCAATAACAGGGTTAAATATTGATACTGTAAAAACCTTAATGCAAGGGAAAACGAGTATTTTTTCGGGGCATTCTGGAGTAGGGAAATCAACACTTATCAATACTATCGAGCCTAGTTTGGATTTAAAAACTTCAGCCATTTCCGAGCAACACAAACAAGGACAACATACCACAACTTTTGCAGAAATGTTTGATTTGAGTTTTGATGCTCGAATTATCGATACTCCTGGAATAAAAGGGTTTGGGATTGTAAACATGGAGAAATACGAAGTAGGCGATTATTTTCCTGAATTTTTTAAGCTGAAAAGCGAATGTAAATTCAATAACTGTTTGCACATAGATGAACCAAAATGTGCTGTAAAAGATGCCTTAGAAAATAATGAAGTAGCATGGAGTCGGTACAAAAGTTATGTGCAAATATTGGAAGGTGAAGAAGAAAATTACCGTACCGATATTTATGGTGATTAGTATGTTTTCTGAACAGATTAAAAAAGTTTAAACAATATAGAATTGTTGTAAATTCAATTCATTAGAAAATGCGTGTAGTTATACAAAGAGTTACAGAAGCAAGTGTAACCATAGAAGGGAAAGTAAAATCTGCAATAGAAAAAGGATTACTTATTTTATTAGGTATTGAAGACGCCGATACACAAGAAGATATCGATTGGCTGTGTCGAAAAATCGTTGGATTACGAATTTTTAACGATGCTGAAGACGTTATGAATTTGTCTTTAAAAGACGTTGATGGCGATGCTATTGTGGTGAGTCAGTTTACGTTACACGCTTCTACAAAAAAAGGAAACCGACCTTCGTATTTAAAAGCTGCCAAACCAAATGTGTCCATACCGCTGTATGAAGCATTTGTGAAAAAGCTAGAAGCAGAACTTGGGAAAACCGTTGGTACTGGGGAGTTTGGAGCAGATATGAAAGTTGCTTTACTAAATGATGGACCAGTTACAATAACCATCGATTCTAAAAATAAAGAATAAAATGAACATCAAAAACGCACAACTCGAAGTTGATAATTGGATAAAAGAACACGGAGTTCGCTATTTTAATGAGCTTACAAACATGGCGCAACTTACAGAAGAAGTAGGGGAAGTTGCACGAATTATTGCGCGTAGGTATGGGGAGCAAAGTGAGAAAGAAAGCGATAAAAATAAAGATTTAGGAGAAGAACTTGCCGATGTTGTGTTTGTGGTGTTGTGTTTGGCAAATCAAACAGGGATTGACTTACAAGCTTCATTTGATAAAAAAATGGGTATTAAAACCGAACGCGATCACGACAGGCATCATAACAATGAAAAGCTGAAATAAGCTAGCAGTTTCCACCAATCTAAAATTAAAAATAATGAATGTGCTTTTATCTTCAAATCAAAGAAAAATACATCAGCATATAACGATAACGGGTTCTAAAAGTGAAAGTAATCGAGCGTTACTTTTACAAGCTTTATTCCCTAATATTAAAATCGAAAACCTATCAAACTCTGATGATTCTCAGGTTATGAGAAAAGGGTTGCAGGTACACAACGGTATTGTAGATATTCATCATGCGGGTACAGCAATGCGTTTTTTAACTGCTTTTTTTGCTACGCAAGAAGGTCGCGATGTGGTGCTAACGGGTTCGCAACGAATGACCGAGCGTCCAATACAAATTTTAGTTGATGCTTTACGTCAACTAGGGGCTGATATTTCTTATACGCAAAATGATGGTTTTCCGCCGTTAAAAATAAAAGGAAAGAAAATTACAAAGCACAAAGTGTCATTGGCAGCCAATGTTAGCAGTCAGTATATTTCTGCTTTGTTGCTTGTTGCTCCAACTTTGGAAAACGGACTAGAACTTACTTTGGAAGGAAAAATTACTTCCGTTCCATATATAAAAATGACTTTGGCTTTGTTGGAGGAAATTGGAGTTTCGACAAGTTTTAATGGAAATGTAATTACTGTGAGCCCTGTAAAGGAAGTCGCAGCAAAAACTTTAGTGGTAGAATCCGATTGGAGTTCGGCTTCCTATTTTTATAGCATCGCTGCTTTGGCTGAGGTTGGTTCCGAAATTTCGATTGCGAGTTACAAAGCCACAAGTTTGCAAGGCGATAGTGTGTTACAAGAAATCTATAAGCAATTTGGTGTAGAAACTTCTTTTAATAAAACAGTTGTTATACTTAAAAAAGTAAAAGAAATTCCGCAGGAAACAGTTATCAATATCGATTTATCTAACGCGCCAGATATCGCACAAACCATTGCAGTGAGTTGTTTTGGATTGGGATTGAAATGCGAACTTTCAGGACTTCATACGTTAAAAATTAAGGAAACCGACAGGTTAGAGGCCTTAAAAACCGAACTCACAAAATTGGGAGCTTCAATTTCGGTAACAGATAAAGAGCTGTTTTTAAATCCTTCAGAAGTAATAAAAGAGAAAATAGCGATCGATACCTACAACGATCATCGTATGGCAATGGCTTTTGCACCTTTGGCGTTACGTGTTCCAATTGTAATTAACGATGCTGAGGTGGTTTCAAAATCGTATCCAGATTTTTGGAAAGACATGGAATCTGTAGGAATAAAAGTTGAATAGAAGCTTCTAATTCCTTGAAAATAAGAAATAATTCGGCTTTTACTTGACAACCCCTATCTCCATATTGTATATTTGCACTTCGCAAAAAATATAATTGTAGAAAAAGACTGTTATCAGTTTGATTTCTTATAATTTAAAACAGATTTGAATCTAAAAAAGCATTTATTATAAACACCGATTTCTCTAGAATTTTACAATTTTATTGAATATCGGTTTTTCTTTTGCTCGGTTTTAGGTTCTACGATAAAAAATAGAGATACATGAAATTATCACATTTTAATTTTGAACTTCCAAAAGAATTATTAGCCGAATATCCATCAGAGCATAGAGATGAAGCTCGTTTGATGGTACTTCATAGAAAAGAACAAAAAATTGAACACAAATTGTTCAAAGATTTGATTGATTATTTTGATGAAGGCGATGTGATGGTACTTAATAATACCAAAGTTTTTCCTGCAAGACTTTTTGGAAACAAAGAAAAAACTGGAGCGCGTATCGAGGTTTTCTTGTTGAGAGAATTAAATGAAGAACAACGTCTTTGGGATGTGTTGGTAGATCCTGCAAGAAAAATTAGAATTGGTAATAAATTATACTTTGGAGACGACGAAAGTTTGGTTGCTGAAGTGATTGATAATACAACTTCTAGGGGGCGTACACTACGTTTCTTGTACGATGGATCGTATGAAGAATTCAGAAAAAAATTGAATGATTTAGGAGAAACACCACTTCCAAAATACATCAAAAGAGAAGTTGAAGAGTCTGATGAGGAGCGTTACCAAACTATTTACGCAAAAGAAGAAGGCGCTGTAGCTGCACCAACTGCAGGTTTACACTTTTCGAAACACCTTTTGAAGCGTTTGGAAATTAAAGGAATTGATTTTGCTGAGTTAACACTTCACGTTGGTTTAGGAACTTTTAACCCAGTTGAGGTTGAAGATTTATCGAAGCATAAAATGGATAGCGAAGAGTTATACATTAACGAAAGAGCTGCACAAGTGGTTAACAACGCAAAAGCAAACAAGCGTAAAGTTTGTGCTATTGGGACTACTGTAATGCGTGGTTTGGAAAGTTCGGTTTCTTCAGATCATAAATTAAATCCGTATGAAGGATGGACAAACAAATTCATTTTCCCTCCTTACGATTTTAGTATTGCCAACTGTATGGTAACTAATTTCCACACGCCAAAATCTACTTTGTTAATGATGATTTCTGCTTTTGCAGGACACGATTTTATGATGAAAGCATACAAAGAAGCGGTAAAAGAAGGGTACAAATTTTACTCTTACGGAGACGCAATGCTTATTTTATAAGAAAGAAATTTTCACAAATAGGAGTCCTGTTCAATACGAGCAGGACTTTTTCTGTTTTTTATATGAATGTGTTTTCTCGGTAATTGAAACCATTCGATAATCTTAAATCAAAACGTATCTTTGCACTATGCAAACAGCAAAAAAAGATATACGCGCATTAACAAAAGATCAACTTCGAGACTTTTTTGTATCTCAAGGAGATAAGGCTTTCCGCGGAAACCAAGTGTATGAGTGGTTATGGGGAAAGGCAGCCTATTCTTTTGAAGAAATGACAAATATTTCGAAGGAAACTCGACAAATGTTGGAAGATAATTTTGTAATCAACCACATAAAAGTCGATCAAATGCAGCGTAGTAGCGACGGAACCATAAAAAATGCGGTGCGTTTGCATGACGATTTGGTGGTAGAGTCGGTTTTAATTCCCACATCAACTCGAACTACTGCATGTGTTTCAAGTCAGGTAGGATGTAGTTTAGACTGTAAATTTTGTGCGACTGCAAAGTTAAAACGTATGCGAAATTTAAATCCAGACGAAATTTACGACCAAGTTGTAGCGATTGATAACGAAAGCCGTTTGTATTTTGATAAGCCACTTTCCAATATTGTTTTTATGGGAATGGGTGAGCCTTTGATGAATTATAATAATGTTTTGGCAGCTATCGAAAAAATCACTTCTTCTGAAGGACTTGGGATGTCGCCTAGGCGAATTACAGTTTCAACATCTGGAGTGCCAAAAATGATTAAAAAAATGGCCGATACCGATGTGAAATTCAAATTGGCTGTTTCGCTACATTCAGCAATCGATGAGGTGCGAACTTCAATAATGCCTTTTAATGCTACATTTCCGTTAGCCGATTTAAGAGAGGCACTTCAGTATTGGTATGAAAAAACAAAAAGTAGAATTACGTACGAGTATGTTGTTTGGAAAGGTGTAAATGATACCCGAAAAGATGTTGATGCACTCGTTAAGTTTTGCAAATTTGCACCTTCAAAAGTTAATATCATAGAATACAACCCCATAGGAGATGATGCATTTAAGCAGGCCGATAACGGTGCTATAGAAATGTATCAACAGGTGTTAGAGCAAAACGGAATTACCGTTACTGTAAGACGTTCAAGAGGTAAAGATATTGATGCCGCTTGCGGACAATTGGCAAACAAAGCCTAGCAAAATCCAAAAATATACATGCGGAATTTATTTGATTGTAGAATAATACTATCTTTACGCTCGCAATGAAGGTCGTAGAAAAAATTAAAGATCCCATCCGTGCCGAAATGGAACTTTTTGAGAAGAAGTTCCACGAGTCGATGTCATCAAAAGTGGCGTTGCTCAATCGTATTACCTATTATATTGTCAACAGAAAAGGAAAACAAATGCGACCAATGTTTGTTTTTTTGGTTGCAAAAATGGTTTCCGAAGGAAAAGTAAACGACCGTACTTACCGTGGCGCTAGTGTTATCGAGCTTATTCATACGGCTACTTTAGTACACGACGATGTAGTTGATGATAGCAACAGAAGACGTGGTTTTTTCTCAATAAATGCACTTTGGAAAAATAAAATTGCTGTACTTGTTGGAGATTATTTGCTTTCAAAAGGCTTATTGCTTTCTATTGATAATGAGGATTTTGACCTGCTGAAAATTATTTCGGTTGCAGTGCGAGAAATGAGTGAAGGAGAGTTATTGCAAATTGAAAAAGCACGCCGATTAGATATTACCGAAGACGTTTATTATGAAATTATCCGCCAGAAAACAGCAACTTTAATAGCTGCTTGTTGTAGTATTGGGGCTTGTTCTGTAGCTCCAACTTCCGATAATGTTGAGAAAATGCGAAAGTTTGGCGAGCTTATCGGGATGGCATTTCAAATAAAAGACGACCTTTTTGATTATACCGATGGACCTATCGGAAAACCAACAGGAATTGATATTAAAGAGCAAAAAATGACCTTGCCGTTAATTTATACTTTAAATAACGCGAGTAAGGAAGAAAAAAAATGGCTAATCAATTCGGTTAAAAAACACAATAAAGACAAAAAGCGAGTTCAAGAAGTAATTGCTTTTGTGAAGGATAAAGGTGGATTGGAATATGCCGAGAAGAAAATGATTGCCTTTCAAAAAGAAGCACTTCAATTGCTTAATACTTTCCCAGATTCTGAGTATAAAGAATCATTGCAATTGATGGTGAATTATGTAATTGAGCGAAAAAAATAGTTTTCACTTTTCTATTATTAAAAATATAGCTAATTTACTAAAAGTAATTTCGGTAGTTTATCATTTCGAAATTAAGAGTTTCCAATTTACTTTTAAAGATTAATAGCGATGAGATTGTTTTATTATTATTTAGCGATTATTTTACCTCTACTTTTTATTGCCTTCGTAGTTCCGAAGTTAGGTTTAGGCAGTGGAGCATTTGTCGTCGGAATTATTTCATATTATTTTTATAGATGTTTTTTGGATTTTTATAAATTGAAAGCACAAAATGTTGTTACAAAAAATGATTGGCCAAAGTTTATATTTGGAGGTTGGTCTTTTATGTATTTTAAAGAATTATATTTTAAATAGGAATTAATAAAATTTTGAGTGTCCGTAATGTATCATACTAAGATTAAAATGTCAGGTCGAGCGTAGTCGAGACCCTATTTAAAACTGTTAAGCCAAATAACCTCTCGAACTATACTCGAGGTGACAGTGCATTATGACAGACTGCAGGCAATAATATATTTTAACCGAGTAGAACCTACACTTTCTACTCGGTTTTTTCTTCTATAAACCTAAAACTCGTATTTTTACTTTTTAAATTTTATTTGCTTTGATTTCAAAATCTACCATAGACAAAGTTTTTGATGCTGCCCGTGTTGAGGAGGTTATTGGCGATTTTGTTCAGTTAAAAAAATCAGGTTCAAACTACAAAGGTTTGAGTCCGTTTTCCGACGAGCGTACGCCAAGTTTTATGGTGTCTCCAGTGAAACAAATTTGGAAAGATTTTAGTAGTGGAAAAGGTGGAAATGTAGTTGCTTTTTTGATGGAGCACGAGCATTATACCTATCCAGAGGCTATAAAATACTTAGCTAAAAAGTACGGAATTGAAGTTGAAGAAACTGAGCAGTCTTCCGAAGAAAAAGAAAAATCAAGCGAACGAGAAAGTATGTATTTAGTTTCTGAATTTGCTCAGAAATACTTTCAAACTACATTAAAAAACACCGAGTTAGGAAAAGCTATTGGTGGAACTTATTTTAAAGAGCGTGGTTTTACAAATGATACTATTGAAAAATTTAAGCTTGGATATTCGCTAGACCAGTGGGATGCATTTACTAAAGAAGCATTGGGGAAAGGTTACCAATTAGAATTTCTTGAAAAAACCGGTTTAACTATTGTAAAAGAGAAGGAGGGAACCAACGAAAAACGGATGTTCGATAGGTTTAAAGGGCGAGTGATGTTTCCTATTCACTCTATGAGCGGCCGTGTGTTGGGGTTTGGAGGTCGTATTCTAACTTCAGATAAAAAAGCAGCCAAATATTTAAATTCACCAGAAAGCGATATTTACCATAAAAGTAAAGTTTTGTATGGTATTTATCATGCTAAACAGGCGATTGCGAAAGAAGATAATTGTTATTTGGTTGAAGGTTATACCGATGTCATTCAGTTTCATCAAAACGGAATTGAAAATGTAGTTGCTTCAAGTGGTACAGCCTTAACTCCAGATCAAATTCGGTTGATAAATAGATTGACCAAAAATATTACCGTTCTTTTTGATGGCGATGCAGCTGGACTCCGAGCGTCGTTGCGTGGTATCGACTTGATTTTGGAACAAGGGATGAATGTAAAAGTTTGTACTTTTCCAGAAGGTCAAGATCCCGATAGTTTTGCTAGGGCTCATAGTCATAACGAATTGGTTACTTTTTTAAATGAAAATGCAACCGACTTTATTCGGTTTAAAGCTGATTTATTGGTGAAAGATGCTGCCAACGATCCTATAAAAAAGGCAGATACCATCCGAGAAATTGTAAACAGTATCTATAAAATCCCAGATAGAATTCAGCAGGAAATTTATGTGCAAGAGTGTTCGCGCATAATGGATATTTCTGAAGATGTTTTATACAACACATTGGCGCAATTAGGAAATAAAGAAATTGCCGATGCCAATAAAAAGCACAAAGAAGAGCGAAAGAAAAATAGTTTTAACGTTGTTAAAAACACTGAGGCGGGTGCTGTTTCAAAAAAGATAAATCAGCTTAACGAACTTGAAAAGTCTATTATAGGAATATTACTTTTTCATGGGGATAAAACTGAAACCTTTTCTGATATTATTTTAGAAGAAGATGAAAATGATAATATGGTTCAGAAGGAGGTTGAGCTTGAAATGAAGGTGTATGAGAAGATTTTTCTAGATCTTCAAGCGGATGAAATTGAGTTTGCAAATACCGATTTTCACGCTATTTACAACATCATTATTGAAATGTATAACATTGAAGGTATTTTAAAAATGGACGCTTTTCTGCAGAAGCTGAGTTTTGAGCAAAACGCAATTGTTGTAGATATTTTGATGAATGAAGAGAAATACGCATTGTCTAATTGGGAGAGTAAAGAGATTTTGGTAAAAACCAAAGATATGTCGGTTAGATTGTTGGTTTTTCAAACCATTTCAATGTTAAGACTCAAACTGCTTAATATGTTGGTAGATAGTGTACAAGACGCTATTGGAGCTAATAACAATGCAACTATAGAACAACTTGAAGATATTCGGAACTATTGGGAGTTGCGTAAAATTTTATCCGACCGCTTCGGCATAGTAACTAATACTACATTTTACAGTTAAATGAAATAAAAAAAGACTACATATTAATGTAGTCTTTTTAGTAAAATTCAATTAATGTTTTAATACAGTTCGAGTGCTTTTGCTTGCTGCAACATGTCAACCATATTGTCGACATTAAGTTTTCTCATCAGCCTAGCTTTATACGTACTTACTGTTTTTTCATTCAGTCCTAATTCTTCAGCAACTTGCTTGTTTCTCTTTCCTGAAGCCAAAAGTTTAAGCACTTCGATTTCACGAGTAGATAATTTTCTGAAAAGTTTTCTAGGTTTGTTTGTACTCTCATCAAAAGCTAAACGTTGTGCCAACTCATTGGTGATGTACATTCCTCCACTAGCTACTCTTTTAATTGCTTCAATTAAAATATCTAAAGAAGCAGTTTTAGAAACATATCCAGAGGCTCCGGCTCTTAAAGTACTAAGCGCATATACGTCTTCAGCTTGTGTGCTGTAAATTAAAACTTTGATGTCGCTTTGGTCTTTTTTAAGTCTTCTCAATGCTGTAATTCCGTTTACTTCCGGAATATCCATCTCTAATAATACTACATCAGGCTTTTTTGTATTCAGTGCATTGAATAACTCTGAAGTGGTACTCACGCTACCAATTACTTCGGTAGCTTCATTGTTGTTTAAGGCTGTTTCTAGTCCTATTCTTACTATAGGGTGGTTATCAGCAACTAAAACTTTAATCATAATACTAACATTTTAAAGTTTGTTTCAAATAAGCCACAACAAATAAAGCGTAGATAATATACTTCATTACGGGCTTGGGGGGTGTCCAAAAATTTTAAATTTGTAAGTAAATATAGTAAAAATTAGTCATATACTCAAATATCAGAAAAAACTTTCTTTAAAATGTCTATTTTTTTAGTTCATTGGGTATAGTGCACACTGGTATTGGTTGCATTTTGTGTTGGTTAGCTCTATTTAATCGGGTGTAAGTTTCGAAAACTATTTTCTCTCTTCCTTCAAAATCTGTAGCTTTTTTTCCGTTTTCCGCCATCTTCATGGCCCATTCAAGTTCTGGGTAAGAAGCGCCTATTTGATCTTCATCTGTGCGGTTGTCTCCCCATAAACCATCAGTTGGAGCTGCTTTTTGAATATCTTGATTTACACCTAGTTCAGCAGCAATTTTATACACTTCAGTTTTTAACAAATCTGCAATCGGACTCAAATCAACTCCCCCATCTCCGTATTTTGTGTAAAAACCAACACCAAAATCTTCTACTTTATTTCCCGTTCCTGCAACAAGATATTTTTCGAGTGCGGCAAAATAATATAGTGATGTCATTCTTAAACGCGCACGAGTATTAGCAAGTGCCATAAAACGGTCTTCTTCGTTTTCAACTGTAGGAAAAGCTTTCACTAAACTATCAAAAACAGGAGTTAAGTTGACTTGTTCTGAGCTTACATTTTTGTAGTTGCTTTTAAGCCATTCGATATGGTTTAAAGCTCGACTAACTTGATTTTCCGCTTGGTGGATAGGCATCTCTAAACACAACACCTCGAGTCCAGTTTTTGCGCATAAAGTTGAAGTAACTGCCGAGTCAATTCCGCCAGAAATTCCGATAACAAAACCTTTCATGTTTGCGTTGGTAGCGTAGTCTTTTAGCCAATTTACAATGTAGTCTATTACTTTTTCTGTTTTCATAATTTATAGTTGTATAAAGCGTTATTAAAAAAATGAAGTTATAATGCACTTATACCCAAGTATTGTTGGGTGGATTTTTACATTCGATTAACTTTGTAAACAAATGTAACAGATTCTTAAATTTTTAAAAAACTAAAACCCCAAAGGTTTGTAATTATTATTTATGAACAAATTTTTATGCTTGCTTACGACTGTTGTTTTTGTAGCGTGTTCGAATCAATCAAAGTTAGAAGAAGAAATAGCTCAAATAGCCGTTACTGTTGATGTTTCGAGGTTTGAGGTTGCTTTTTCTGAGGCTACTCCAAAGGATTTACCGAAGCTTAAAAGTACGTATCCGTATTTATTTCCTGCGGAATTTTCTGACGATGTGTGGTTTTCAAGAATGAACGATTCGCTTCAGAAGGATATTTTTAAGGAAATTCAACTTCAGTTTAGAGATTTCCAAAAAGAAGAATCAGAAATAAAATCAGTATTTCAACACGTAAAGTATTACTATCCAAACTTTGAGTCGCCTAAAGTGGTGACCGTAATATCGGATGTTGACTATAAAAATAGAGTGATTTATGCTGATAGTTTACTTTTAATAGGACTTGATAATTACTTGGGTGCTTCGCACAAATATTATGGAGGGATTCAGCAATACATAAAAAAGAATTTTGAGGCGGAACAAATTCCTGTTGATGTAGCACGGACTTTGGCGAAAAGTAAAGTGCCGTCTGTACAAAGTCGAACTTTTTTGGCGCAACTTGTCTATTTTGGGAAACTCTATTA
Organism: Joostella sp. CR20; assembly: GCF_038433465.1. Taxonomy (NCBI): domain Bacteria; kingdom Pseudomonadati; phylum Bacteroidota; class Flavobacteriia; order Flavobacteriales; family Flavobacteriaceae; genus Joostella; species Joostella sp. CR20. Next base: position 146,830 of record NZ_JAESVF010000004.1, read on the forward strand.
TTTGATGGATTTGTTTTATCCTTCAGCAGAAAAAAATAAAATAATGGGGTACACGCAAAATGAATATAATTGGGCGCTTGCCAATGAAAATTATATTTGGCGATATTTTATTGAGCGCGAATTACTGTTTTCTACGGAAGCTAAACTTAATGAGCGCTTTATCAATCCTGCGCCATTTTCGAAGTTTTATTTAGAACTCGACAATGAATCTCCAGGAAGATTAGGGCAGTTTATCGGTTGGCAAATTGTAAGTTCTTATATGCAAAATAATGAAGTATCTTTGCAGCAAATGTTGAATACTTCAGCAGAAGAATTATTTAATAAATCTAAGTATAAACCAGAAAAGTAATGGCAAAAACGTTTAATTCGGATATTAACTTACATATAGAACTTGACGAAAATAGAGTTCCAGAAAACTTACATTGGACAGCAAAAGACGGTGGTGTTGAGAATGAAAAGGCAAAGGCATTTTTATTGTCGGTTTGGAATAGCGATCAGCAAGAAACCTTAAAAATCGATTTGTGGACTAAAGACATGCCAGTGGATGAAATGAAGAAATTTATGCATCAAACATTGGTTTCTTTAAGTGACACATACCAACGCGCTACGCAAGATGAAAAAATGACTGCTACCATGCGCGACTTCTGCGATTATTTTGCTGAAAAGCTAGAATTGAAAAAATAGAGATTTAAATACTGTAAATGTTAAATGATTGACTTATCTAAAAAAGTTTTTAAAATCAAGGAAGCAGTATGGGGAAGAGATAAAAAGCTGTTTGAGCGCAGCGAGTTCTTTTTATCTGTGGAGGAGGTTTCCGTAGATTTTTTATACTTTTTTAGTGGGTCTTGACTTTTTTGTTTCGTTTTTGTGTCAAGACAAAAATGAAAATATAAATAGAATATTTTTGTTTCTGATGATGCAGATTGTTGTGCTGAGAAACTGAGTCGAGCTCAGTTTGACGTAAAAAAATATTATTATTTCTATCTTCTTAAACTGTAACAAAACAAACAGTTATTCGTCAGTATTGTATAACCAATACTTTTAATCAGATGAAATCAGTTTTACTATTGTTTGCCGTTGCCGTTTTATGTGTTTCTTGTGGTGCTTCTACACCATATAGTACTTTTAGAAAAGAAAATAAAGATCAAATTGCGATTACATTAAGTGCTTCAAATTTTTTGGTAAGTATGTTTGTTGATAAAGATGATTTGTCTGAATTGAAAGAAGTTGTTAGCGGAATTCACCGTTATAGAATTTTGGTTGGAGATGAAGCGTTTTCAAATGAATTGGAAAGCAAGTTTTCAAAGTTTGTTGGGAAAAAAGGATATGAATCTTTAATGTATGTAAACAGCGACGGTAGTAAAGTTTCACTTTATTATTACGAGCGAAAAAACAAAATTAAAGAAGTGCTAATGCGAGTAAAAGACGATGAGGATTTTGTAGTGCTTAGCGCTGAAGGAAATATAAAAATTAAAGATATGGAAGGACTTGTAAACAGTGTTTCGTTTACAACCGATTAATTTACGGCTTGTTGATACTCCTTATTTATTTGGTCGATATAATCTAAAAGTTCATCTTTTCCAACCCCAGACGATGAAGATGTAACAAAATAGTTTGGAGCTTCTTCCCATACATCGCTTGTTAAAATATCGAGATAAGTTTGTACGTTGCGCTCAACTGCTTTTGGTTTTAACTTGTCTGCTTTGGTAAAAATAATCGAGAAAGGAACTTGATGTTCGCCCAACCATTGCATAAACTCCATGTCTATTTTTTGTGGCTCGTGTCTTACATCAATAAGGACAAAAGCCGATACGAGCTGTTGTCTTTCTTCAAAGTATTTAGTGATAAACTTTTGAAATGTACTTTTAGTTTTTTTAGAAACTTTAGCATAACCATACCCAGGTAAATCCACCAAAAACCAATTTTCATTTATTTTAAAATGATTGATAAGCTGAGTTTTTCCAGGTCTTCCAGAAGTTTTTGCGAGTGACTTACGCTCGGTAAGCATATTTATTAATGAAGATTTCCCAACGTTCGAACGGCCAATAAAGGCATACTCAGGTAAAGGCTCTTTCGGGCACTTTTTAACTTCTGAGTTACTCATTACAAACGTAGCGGATTTAATCTGCATAAAAGGTATAGGTTTTAGAAATTTCTTTTTTCAAGCCAAGTGCTCAAAATCTGGTTAAAATCGTTTGGATGTTCCATCATTGGTGCGTGTCCACATTTTTCAATCCAAAATAAATCAGAATCTGGTAGCAACTCATGAAACTCTTTGGCAACATTTGGAGGAGTTACCGAATCATTTTCACCCCAAATAATACAAGTTGGCGTGTGCATATGTGGTAAATCCTTTGCCATGTTGTGTCGGATAGCACTCTTAGCAATAGCAAGTGTTTTTATAAGTTTGTTTCTGTCGTTTACAGTTGCAAAAACTTCATCTACAATTTCTTTGGTAGCAACCGCAGGATCGTAAAATACATCTTGACTTTTCTTTTTGATAAACTCATAGTCGCCACGCTTTGGGTAACCGTCTCCCATTGCATTTTCATATAGTCCAGAGCTTCCTGTAATTACTAGCGCCTTCACTTTTTGTGGGTATAATTTGGTGTGTAATAAACCAATATGTCCACCCAAAGAGTTCCCTAGTAAAATAACATTATCAAAACCTTTAAACTCTATGAAATCTTCTAAATAATTAGCAAAACTCTTTACGTTTGTTTTTAGTAAAGACATGCTGTATATAGGTAATTCGGGGATCAATACTTTGTATCCTCGCGTAGAAAAATAATTAGCAACGTCACTAAAATTGCTCAATCCTCCCATCAATCCGTGTAAAACAATCATGGGGGTTCCTTCTCCAACTTCTAAATACGTAAATTTACCTTCCTTCTTTAAATCGTGTACCATTAAGGGGTTGTTACATTTCTTCGGAAACAAATATAGGCATTTCGAATTTATAAAAAATCTTTTCTCTGCAAAGCCCTTATTTGCCCTTTTTAAAAACGCAAAATTACGCTTTTTATTCGTCTCTATCGCTATTTTGAGGTTATTAACAATTTTATAACTATTGGATTTACTGCTGTTTGCCGATGATTGCCTTCAATTTATCAACAATGTGGTAAAAAGTGACAAAAAGTGGTAAAAGGTGGTAAATAAATAACTATATTTGAAAAGTTAATTGTATAAATAGACTTTAGTGATTCAATTTTCGGAAGAATATGAGTGTAAGGCAGATAGCAAAGGGCGAATTATGGTGCCGGCTGGTCTGCGCGCCAAATTAGCCCCTGTTTTGCAGGATGGTTTGGTGTTGAAGCGCTCTATTTTTCAAAAATGTTTGGAGGTTTATACAATGGCTGCTTGGGAAAAAGAAATGAAGCAAGTAGGGAAGCTGAATCGTTTTGTGAAAAAAAATAACGATTTCATTCGTCAGTTTACAGCTGGAGTTCGAGTTGTAGAAATTGATGCGAGTGGGAGGCTTTCTATTCCGAAGAATTTAATGGCTTTTGCTGACATTGCTAAAGATGTGGTGCTTTCGGAGTCGATAGATCGTATAGAAATTTGGGATAAACAAAAGTATTACGATGTGTTGGATGAAGGAGCGAATTCTTTTTCTGATTTAGCTGAAGATGTAATGGGAGGTTTTGAATTAAATGATGATGAAAATGGAGTATCATAATCCAGTATTGCTGAAAGAAACCGTTGACGGGTTGGATATAAAAGAAGATGGAGTGTATGTGGATGTGACTTTTGGTGGTGGCGGACATTCCAGAGAGATTTTAAAAAGACTAGGAGCTAAAGGGCGATTGCTTGCTTTTGATCAAGATGAGGATGCGGTTGCAAATAAAATCGACGATGAGCGATTTACATTGATTGAAGAGAATTTTAGATATATAAAGCGTTTTTTGAAATTTTATGGTGTGAAAGAAGTGGACGGAATTCTTGGGGATTTCGGTGTTTCTTCTCATCAGTTTGATGTTGCTGAGCGTGGTTTTTCAACGCGTTTTGAAGCTGATTTAGACATGCGAATGAGTAAGCGGAATCCGCTTTCGGCGTTTGAGGTTGTAAATGAGTATGAAGAAAATGAGTTGAGAAGTGTGTTGAGTTTGTACGGAGAGCTTAGAAATGCTGCTGCAATGGCGAAGGTAATTGTAGAGAAAAGAGCAGAAGCACCTATAAAAACTTCGGAAGATTTAAAATCGGCGCTACGAAAGTTTTTACCACAACACAAAGAACATAAAATTTTAGCGCAGATATATCAAGCGATTCGAATTGAAGTGAATCAAGAAATGGAGGTTTTGCGAGATTTTTTAGAGCAAACTCCAGAGTTGCTAAAAAAAGGAGGTCGATTGAGTTTGATAAGTTATCATTCTTTGGAAGATAGATTAGTGAAGCGCTTCATAAGAAGTGGGAAGTTTGAAGGTGAGCCAGAGAAAGATTTTTATGGAAATATAGATGTTCCTTTAAAGAAAGTTGGTGGGTTGGTAACGCCTTCAGCAGTAGAAATAAAAGAGAATAATAGAGCGCGAAGCGCAAAGTTGAGAATAGCAGAAAAGTTGTAGTTGTATCATGAAGAAAGGGATTTTAGACATATTAAAAGGTGGATTTTTAGTGAATGAAGATTCAGTAAAAAACTGGAGGTTTATTCTTTTTATATCGCTACTAGCTGTTATTATGATTTCAAGTGCTCATAGAGCAGATAAAAAAGTACACGAACTCGCACGAATCAATAACGAAGTGTTGGAGTTGAGAAGTGAGTTTGTAGATGTTCGGACGAAAGTTCAACAAGTTAAATTAGAATCGAATGTTACGCATCAAGTAGCGTCATCGGGATTGAAGCCCTCATTAATTCCGCCAAAAAAAATACGAGTAGCAAATAAAAAATAGTTATGCCAATAACCGATAAAAACATATCAAACCGTTTGTATTTTGTTGCAGGGTGTATGTTTTTCTTTGCTTTGGCTGTGGTAGTTAAATTAATTACCATACAAGTAGTAGATGGAGAAAAATATAGGGCTTTAGCAGAACAACGTACCATTAAGAATTTTACAATCGAACCTAAAAGGGGGAATTTGTATTCAGACGATGGTAGTTTGTTGGCGACTTCTGTAACGAAATACGATATTCGTTTTGATGCCATAACCCCACAACATAAAGTTTTTGAACAGCATGTAAAACCGCTTTCCGATTCGCTTTCTAAAGTGTTAGGGAAGCCGTCTTCGTATTATCAAAACTTACTTCGCAAGGCACGTGTTAATAAAAACAGATATTTGCTTATCGCGAGAGATTTAGGGTATACCGAGTATATCCGAATTAAAAATTTCCCACTCTTCAATTTGGGTCCGTATAAAGGTGGAGTAATTGTAGAGCAAGAAACTAAAAGGGAGTATCCTTTAGGTGGAATGGCACATCGAAGCGTTGGTTATGAGCGTGTTGATGATAAAGGTTATTACACTAGAGTAGGTTTGGAAGGTGCTTTTGGAACGTATTTACGAGGTACAGAAGGACATCGATTAAAGCAGAAAATTGCAAAAGGACAGTGGAAACCAATTACCGATTATAACGAAGTTGAACCAAAAGATGGTTACGATGTTGTTTCTACTATCAATGTTAACATCCAAGATATTGCGCACCACGCTTTATTAACGCAGTTAGAAAAATATAAAGCCGATCATGGTTCGGTGGTGGTGATGGAAGTTGCTACTGGCGAAATTAAAGCAATTTCAAATTTAGGAAGAACAAAAGGTGGTGGTTATTACGAGCGTTTAAATTATGCGGTTGGAGAGTCGCACGAGCCTGGCTCTACTTTTAAATTGATGGGGATGATTGCTGCTTTGGAAGATAAGGCTGTCGATACAAGTGATGTGATTGATACCGAAGGAGGAGTGATTTCTTTCTACGGAAAAAAAGTACGTGATTCTAAAAGAGGAGGCTACGGAAAAATTACGGTTTCGGAAGTGTTAGAGCGTTCTTCAAATGTTGGAATTGTAAAGATTATCGATAAGTTTTATCGAGATCAGCCTGAAAAATTTGTAAACCGACTTTACAATATGGGCTTAAATGAAAAGCTCGGAATGTCAATCAAAGGAGAAGGCGATCCTATTATTCCGCATCCAAACGATAAAAGTAGATGGAGTGGAATTGCGCTTCAATGGATGGCTTACGGGTATGGAGTTTCGTTTACCCCATTACAAACACTCACTTTTTACAATGCTGTTGCAAATGGAGGTGAGATGGTAAAACCAAGACTTATCAAAGAAGTGAGAGAGTGGGATAAAGTAATTTATCAGTTTGATAAAGAAGTAATCAATCCTTCGATTTGTTCTCAAGAAACTATTTCAAAAGTACAGGCAATGCTTAAAAATGTCGTGAAAGATAAGCACGGTACGGGGCATGGTTTGTATTCGCCTAACTTTTCGATGGCTGGTAAAACTGGTACTTGTCAAAAAGATTATCGCGATAAAAGTAAGTTGAATTATATCTCAAGTTTTGCTGGTTATTTTCCTGCGGAAGATCCTAAATATTCATGCATTGTAGTGATTCATGAGCCAGATAAAAGTGTTGGGTATTACGGTGCAGATGTATCGGGGCCTGTATTTAAAAGTATTGCTCAGAAAATATATACCAATTCTCCATTGATTGATACGATTGAAGAATTAGATCAAGAGAGTAATCAAACGGAAAAAGATTACAAAGCTTATTACGCAAAGGTGAAAAAGAGAAATGAAGTGATACCAAATGTTGAAGGAATGAGCGGAATGGATGCGGTATCATTATTAGAAAACTTAGGAGTACGTGTAAAAGTTGAAGGAAACGGAATCGGAAAAGTAAAAAGTCAATCTGTGAAAAGCGGACAAAAAATAGAGTCGAACCAAACAATCGTATTGCAATTGTCATGATGTTTTTAAAAGACATATTGTATAAAGTTAATATCAATGCAGTGGTAGGGAATACCGCTCAGCATATCAATGATATTCATTTTGATTCAAGAAAAGTAGCGCTCGATGATGTTTTTGTAGCGATTCCAGGTACTGTTGTAGACGGACATCAATACATTACAAAGGCTGTAGAAGCTGGTGCAATTGCTGTGATTTGTGAGCAAATGCCTACACAATTAATCAATGGGATTACCTATGTAGAAGTTGAAGATGCACATAAAGCATTGGCGATAATGGCATCAAATTTTTATGGTAACCCTTCGGAAAACTTAAAATTGGTTGGCGTTACAGGAACCAACGGAAAAACTACGGTTACAACCTTGCTGTACAATTTGTTTAAAAAGGCAGGGTATAAAGTAGGTTTATTGTCTACTGTAAAAGTTATGGTGGGCGAAAAAGAATATTCCGCAACGCACACCACGCCAGACTCGCTAACGATAAACAAATATTTACAGTTAATGAGCGATGCAGGAGTTGAGTTTTGTTTTATGGAAGTGAGTTCTCACGGAATTCATCAAAAACGCACAGCAGGCTTGCATTTTGCGGGAGGTGTTTTTACCAATTTGAGCCACGATCATTTAGATTATCATAAAACCTTTGCGGAATATCGAGATACTAAAAAAATATTTTTCGATGAGCTTCCGAAGTCGGCATTTGCTTTGGTAAATGTGGATGATAAAAACGGACCAGTAATGGTTCAGAATACAAAAGCAAAAAAGGTAAGTTATGCTTTAAAATCGTATGCCGATTATAGAGCGCAAATTTTAGAAAATCAATTTACAGGCTTACTGCTGAAAATAAATGAGCACGAAGTATGGTCGCGTTTAATAGGGAGTTTTAACGCTTATAATTTGCTTGCTGTGTATGCAGTGGCAAATTTATTGGAGTTGAACGAAATGGAAACGCTTCAGTACATTAGTGATTTGGAAAGTGTGGGAGGTCGTTTTCAGTATTTTATTTCAGAAGAAAAAGTTACTGCCATTGTAGATTACGCACATACACCAGATGCTTTGAAGAATGTGTTGGAAACTATAAATACCATCCGTACAGGAAACGAAAGTTTAATTACAGTTGTTGGTTGTGGTGGTGATCGCGATAAAACGAAACGCCCAGTAATGGCAAATATCGCTTCTACCTTGAGTAGTAAAGCCATTTTTACTTCTGATAACCCTCGAACAGAAGATCCTAAAAAAATTATAGAAGAAATGGAAGTTGGCGTGGAGGCGCAAAACTTTAACAAAACCATCTCGATTGAAGATAGAAAGCAAGCTATTAAAACTGCTTGTCAATTTGCGCAACCAAACGATATCATTCTCATTGCAGGAAAAGGACACGAAACTTACCAAGAGGTAAACGGAGTGAAATCCGATTTCGATGATATGAAAGTGGTGAAAGAATTATTATCAAACGTAAAAAAGTAACACAGTAGCACTCCGAAGGGAGTAAATAAAGAAGTTTATGTTATACTATTTATTTGAATTTTTAGAGAAAAACTATCAATTACCAGGTGCTGGATTATTCCAATTTATCACCTTTAGAGCTTCTGCTGCTGTTATTTTATCGTTATTGATTTCTACAATTTACGGTAAAAGAGTAATTAACTTTTTACGTGCAAAACAAGTTGGAGAAAGTGTTCGAGAATTAGGTTTAGAAGGGCAATCTCAAAAGGCAGGAACGCCAACAATGGGTGGGATTATCATAATTATGTCGACACTTATTCCTGTGTTGTTGTTTGCCAAATTAGAAAACATTTACATTTTGGTACTCATTGCTACAACGCTTTGGATGGGAACTATCGGTTTTGTAGATGACTATATTAAGATTTTCAAAAAAGATAAAGAAGGACTCAAGGGAAAGTTTAAAGTTTTAGGACAAGTAGGACTTGGAATTTTAGTTGGAGCAACCTTATATTTTCATCCAGAAGTTACTATAAAGGAAGAATTAAAAGCACCAAATAGTGTTGAAGTTGTGGCAAATGGAAACGCTGAGTTGGAATACGGAAACGAAGAAAAGTCAACCAAAACGACCATTCCATTTGTTAAGAATAATGAGTTTGATTACTCGGCATTACTTTCTTGGATGGGCGATAATTACAAATCGTATGCATGGTTAATTTTTATTCCGATTGTAGTTTTTATCATCACGGCAGTTTCAAATGGAGCCAATTTAACCGATGGAATCGATGGGTTGGCGGCAGGAACTTCAGCAATAATAGTGTTAACACTCGGGATATTCGCTTGGGTTTCTGGTAATATAATTTTCTCTGATTATCTAAATATTATGTACATCCCACGCGCTGGAGAAATTACGGTTTTTATCGCAGCTTTTGCAGGAGGATTGGTAGGATTTTTATGGTACAATGCTTTTCCTGCGCAAGTTTTTATGGGCGATACAGGGAGTTTAACCATAGGTGGAATTATCGCGGTAATCGCTATAGCCATCCGTAAAGAGTGGTTGATTCCTATTTTATGCGGAATTTTCTTAGCAGAGAATTTATCAGTGGTATTGCAAGTGAGTTATTTTAAATACACCAAGAAAAAATTTGGCGAAGGAAGACGAATATTTTTAATGTCGCCTTTGCATCATCACTATCAGAAGAAAGGATATCACGAAAGTAAAATTGTTACGCGTTTTTGGATTGTTGGGATTTTGTTGGCAGTAGTAACAGTAGTGACGCTCAAGCTTAGATAAGAATTTTGGATATACGATATATGATTTTGGATTAAATAAATTGAAAGAAGTTTTAAAAAATAGAACCAAAACGTTTGCAATTGATGTGTGGAAAATGTGTGATGAACTTCCAAACTCAACTGGGATTGTAATTTTAAAACGACAATTAATAAGATGTTCTACCTCGGTTGGAGCAAATTATAGAGCAGCTTGCAGAGCAAAATCGAAAGCAGATTTTGTACATAAGTTGAAGATTGTAGAGGAGGAAGCTGATGAGGCTATGTATTTTTTAGAGTTGTTGGATGAAGTATGTGTAGATGTAGATAAAAGATGGATAAAAAAATTACATACTGAGGCAAATGAAATATTATCAATAATTGTGGCATCAATAAAAACAGTAAGAAGTAGTAATTCTTAAATCACACTTCTTAAATCGTAAATAATGAAAAAGTTAGTTGTACTAGGAAGTGGAGAAAGCGGTGTTGGTGCTGCTATTTTGGGGAAGAAAGAAGGGTATGATGTTTTTGTTTCTGATAAAGGAACAATAAAAGAAAAATATAAAAACGTTCTAAAAAATATTGAGATTGATTGGGAAGAAGCAACGCATACGGAAGCTAAAATTCTGGATGCCGATTTAGTTGTGAAAAGCCCAGGGATTCCAGATAAAGTAGCTTTAATTCAGCAATTAAAAGCAAAAGGAATTCCTGTGATTTCTGAAATTGAATTTGCTTCTTGGTATACCGATGCTACGTTGGTTGCCATTACAGGTAGTAATGGGAAAACAACCACAACCATGCTTACCAACCATATTTTGAGTAATGAAATGTTGAATGTTGGAATGGCAGGGAATATCGGCGATAGTTTTGCGCAAATGGTAGCCGAGCAAACCAAAGATTTTTATGTGTTGGAGATTAGTAGTTTTCAACTCGATGGAATTCAAAAATTTGCACCGCATATTGCAATTATTACCAATATCACCCCCGATCATTTAGATCGATACGATTATAAGTTTGAAAATTACATCGCATCAAAATTTAGAATTGCGATGAATCAAACTGAAAACGATTATTTGATTTACGATGCCGATGACGAAGTAATAGTGGAGTGGTTAGAAAAGCATCCCGTGAAATCAAAATTGATTCCATTTTCTGTTCAGCAAGAACTAGCTTATGGAGCTTATTTAAAAGACAATAAAATTATAATTAACCTAGATAAACAGCATATAGAAATGTCTACAGATACTTTAGCTTTAGAAGGAAAACATAACACGAAGAACGCTATGGCGGCTTCAACTGTGGCGCAATTATTAAAAATTAGAAAAGCAACGATTCGAGAGAGCTTGGAGAATTTTCAAGGAGCATCACATCGTTTGGAAAATGTACTTAAAATTCAGAATGTTCAGTACATAAACGATTCTAAAGCAACCAATGTAAATGCAACTTTTTATGCATTGGATAGTATGAAAACTCCAACAGTTTGGATTGTTGGAGGGCAAGATAAAGGAAATGATTATTTGTCGTTAATGCCTTTGGTTCGCGAGAAGGTAAAAGCAATTGTGTGTTTAGGTTTAGACAATGCTAAAATTATAGAAACCTTCGGAAGTGTAGTCGATTTTATTGTAGAAACAACCTCTATGCACGATGCTGTAAAAATAAGTAGCGAAGTAGCCGATAAGGGTGATGCTGTGTTGCTTTCGCCAGCGTGTGCATCATTCGACTTGTTTCAGAATTACGAAGACAGAGGAAATCAATTTAAACAAGAAGTTCATAAATTATAAAAGATAGATTAAGTGCAGCAATTATTTAAAAATATAAAAGGAGATAAGGCAATTTGGGCAGTAGTAGCCATTTTGGCTTTGTTTTCCTTTTTACCTGTTTACAGCGCAAGTACAAACCTTGTGTATGTGGTGGGGAATGGTACAACTTTCGGTCATTTGTTTAAGCATGCATTTTTGCTTCTTATGGGGATTGGTGTTATTTATGCTGTACACAAAATTCCGTATAGATATTTTAAGGCACTTTCGCTGTTATTTATGCCTTTAGTGCTTGTGTTGCTTCTTTTTACTTTGGCGCAAGGAACTACTATTGGTGGTGCAAATGCAAGTAGATGGATACAAATTCCATACGTTGGGATTACATTTCAGCCTTCAACACTTGCAGCTATTGTGTTATTGGTGTTTGTTGCCAAGTATCTAGCGAAAATTAAAGATCAAAAAGTAACTTTTAAAGAAACTATTTGGCCGCTTTGGGCACCTGTGTTTGCAGTGTTGGCTCTCATTTTACCTGCTAACTTTTCGACTACAGCAATTATCTTTTTTATGGTGTTGGTGTTGTGTTTTATAGGAGGTTACCCTTGGAAATATTTGTTAGGAATAGTTGGAACAGGAGCTGTGTGTTTGCTGTTGTTTGTGTTGATGGCGAAAGCATTTCCAGGCTTATTTCCAAATCGTGTTGATACTTGGATAAGTAGAATTGAAAGTTTTGCAGGGGAAGGAGATTCTGAAGCTGATTATCAAATTGAAAAAGCTAAAATCGCAATTGCAACAGGAGGAGTCGTTGGAGTTGGTGCTGGGAAAAGTGTGATGAAAAACTTTTTACCACAGAGCTCATCCGATTTTATCTATGCAATTATTGTTGAAGAATACGGATTAGTTGGAGGTTTAATTATGGTTTTTATTTACCTCTTACTTTTATTCCGAATTGTGATTGTAGCGCATAAGGCTGATTCTGTCTTCGGAAAATTACTGGTGCTAGCCGCTGGCTTGCCAATTATTTTTCAGGCATTTATAAATATGGCTGTAGCCGTAGAATTATTTCCAGTTACAGGACAAACCTTACCACTTATCAGTAGTGGAGGAACCTCTATTTGGATGACGTGTTTGGCACTTGGAATTATTTTAAGTGTAAGTGCAAAACGACAAGAAGAACTAGAAACTGAAGAAGAAATAGATACACAAAACCCATTAGATATTTTAAGTGAGCAATTATAAATTCATATTATCTGGAGGCGGAACAGGAGGACACATTTATCCTGCAATTGCTATAGCCAACGAGCTAAAGCAACGATACCCTGATGCCGAATTTTTATTTGTAGGAGCTCAAGACCGTATGGAGATGGAAAAGGTTCCGCAGGCGGGATATCAAATTGAAGGTTTGTGGATTTCTGGAATTCAACGAAAATTAACTTTGCAAAATTTAGCCTTTCCATTTAAGCTGATTAGCAGTATCTGGAAAGCAAAAGAAATAGTAAAATCGTTTCAACCAGATGTAGTAATCGGAACAGGAGGTTATGCTAGTGGTCCGCTTTTAAAAGCTGCATCGAGTGCTGGAGTGCCTTGCGTGGTGCAAGAGCAAAATTCCTTTCCTGGAATTACCAACAAATGGTTGGCAAAGCATGTTAAAAATATATTTGTTGCTTACGATAATTTAGAGCGCTTTTTTCCTGCGGATAAAATTGTGAAAACAGGAAATCCTGTACGTCAAGATTTGTTAAACGTAAGCGATAAAAAGCAAGAAGCACTTAAATTTTTTAACCTAAGTGAAACTCGTAAAACGCTGTTTGTGATGGGGGGAAGTTTGGGAGCTCGAAGAATTAATCAATTAGTTGAAAAAGAAATCAACTTTTTTAAAGAAAACAACGTACAACTTATATGGCAATGCGGAAAGTTGTATTTCGATGAGTATAAAAAATATGAAAGCGAGTTTGTAAAAGTAAACGCTTTTATAAACGATATGAAACTTGCTTACGCAGCTGCAGATGTCATTATCTCGCGTGCTGGTGCGATATCGGTTTCGGAGTTGGCAATTGTTGGAAAGCCTACAATTTTTATTCCGTCGCCAAATGTTTCAGAAGATCATCAAACTAAAAATGCTTTGGCAGTAGTAAATGAGCAAGCGGCTGTTTTGCTTAAAGAATCAGAACTTGATGAGAAGTTTGAAACTGAATTTTTATCGCTGTGGAATTCAGAAGAAAAAAGAAAAGCCCTAGGGAGTAGTTTTAAAAAATTAGCACTTCCAAATGCTACAAAAGATATTGTTGACACTATTGAAAAATTAATTAAAAAGTCAGCTTAAAAAATATATGAATTTAAATAAAATACATAACGTTTACTTTATTGGCATAGGCGGCATTGGGATGTCTGGCCTAGCGCGTTATTTTAAATTCATAGGGAAAAATGTTGCTGGGTACGACAAAAATGAAAGCGAGCTTACCCAGGAGTTAGCAACTAGTGGAATTGCAATTCATTATACCGAATCGGTAGAAGCTATTCCTACAGCTTTTAAAAACAAAGAGCAAACGTTGGTGGTTTACACGCCAGCAGTTCCGGTGTCGCATAAAGAGTATGTGTATTTTCAGAAAAACGGATTTACCATTCAAAAAAGAGCCGCTGTTTTAGGTCTAATTACGAAAGATACTTATTGCTTTGCGGTAGCTGGTACACATGGTAAAACAACTACAAGTTCTATTCTTGCGCATCTTTTAAAAGAAACAGGAACGCCTATAACTGCATTTTTAGGTGGAGTTTCGGAGAATTTTAATAGCAATTTCTTAATTGAAGGCAGTGAGTATGCAGTGGTAGAAGCTGATGAGTTTGATAGATCATTTTTGCATTTATCACCTACCGTTGCATGTATAACTTCTATGGATGCCGATCATTTGGATATCTACGGAACTGAAGAAACATTGCAAGAAACATTTGTTGATTTTTCAAAGAAAATAAAACCAAAAGGAAAATTATTTGTAAAAAGCGGATTGCCAATTTCAGGAATAACCTACGGAATTGAAGATGGTTCCGATTTTACAATTCAGAATATAACAATATCAAACTCGACCTACCTATTCGATGTAATTACACCCACAGAAAGTATTAGTGGGGTGAAGTTTAACAAGCCCGGAAAACACAATTTGTTAAACGCATTGGCAGCATTGGCAATGGCGACTACACTAGGCACCCCGCTAAGTCGTCTTGCCGAAGCCCTTGCCACTTTTAAAGGTATTAAACGCAGGTTTTCGTATCATTTAAATGAAGAAAATTTGGTTTATATCGATGATTATGCACATCATCCAACCGAAATTAATGCAGCCTATGAAGCTGTAAAAAGTGCACACCCCAATAAAAAAATAACAGTAGTTTTTCAGCCTCACCTTTTTTCGAGAACGAAAGACTTTGCCCCAGAATTTTCAAAGAGCTTAGCCCGTTTTGATGAGATTATTTTATTAGACATTTACCCAGCCCGCGAAGAACCGCTACCTGGAATTACTTCAGATTGGTTATTAAACATGATATCCAATCCGCAAAAACAAAAGGTAAGTAAAAGTATGCTTCCAGAAGTTTTGAGAAATAGTAATTCTCAGGTTTTCATTTCGTTAGGTGCTGGAGATATTGGACTAGAAGTTAATACCATAAAAAAAACGTTAAGTGAAAAAGTATGTTAACCATATAAAAATTATAATTGCGCTTATTGCATTTGTTTCTTTGTATTCTTTTTCGAACCGAAGAAACGAAAACCGTGTGTTGAGCAGTAATTGTAAGATAGAATTTTTGAATGACGATGCACATTATATTACTCGAAATACAGTTAATAAATTGTTGATACAAAATAGCGATTCGGTTACGATGCTATCAAAAGAAAAATTAGCTTTGAATAATATAGAGGAGTCTCTCAACGCAAATGCCATGGTTCAAGCGGCAGATGTGTATGTATCTATTACTGGGGAGATTGGGGCAAAAATTCGCCAGCGCACGCCAATAGCGCGAGTAGCGGGCAATCAGTCATTTTATATAGACAAGGAAGGAAAAAAGATGCCATTGTCTCCAGTACACTCGGCAAGGGTGCCTTTGGTTACCGGAGTTGGAGAGAAAGATGCGGTGGATAATCTGTACAAACTGGCAATGTTTATTAACAATGATGAATTTTTAACGAAGAATATTATCGGGATTCATCAAAATAAAAATCAGTTTGAACTAAAATTAAGAACCGAAGATTTTATAGTGAATCTTGGCGAAGTGAAAAATTTGCAAGCCAAGTTCAACAACTTTAAAGCTTTTTATCAAAAAGGATTACACGATAAAACTTTAAACGCATATAAAAGAGTTAATCTTGAGTTTGATAACCAAGTAGTGTGTACCAAAAAATAAATTATGGAAAATACTAAATACGCGGTAGGATTAGACATAGGAACCACTAAAATAGTGGCTATGATTGGTCGTGAAAACGAATATGGAAAGATTGAGATTTTAGGTATTGGAAAATCTAAAAGTTTGGGGGTACACAGAGGTGTGGTTAACAACATCACGCAAACTATTCAATCCATTCAACAAGCTGTTCAAGAGGCAGAAAGTGTGTCTGGACTAAAAATTCACGATTGTGTGGTAGGAATTGCGGGGCAACACATCCGTAGTTTGCAACACAGCGATTACATTACGCGTCCAGATTCAGAAGAAGTAATTAGCGATATAGATTTAGACAACCTTTGCAACCAAGTGTATAAGTTGGTAATGCTTCCGGGAGAAGAAATTATTCATGTACTTCCGCAGGAATATAAAGTAGATGGGCAAGCAGAGATAAAAGAGCCTATGGGAATGTACGGTGGTCGTTTGGAAGCCAATTTCCATGTGGTTGTTGGGCAAGTATCGTCAATTAGAAACATAGGAAGATGTGTTAAAAGTTCTGGTTTAGATTTAGCCGGAATTACGTTAGAGCCTTTGGCAGCTGCCAATGCAGTTTTAAGTCAGGAAGAAAAAGAAGCCGGAGTAGCACTTATTGATATAGGTGGTGGTACTACCGATTTGGCAATTTTTAAAGATGGAATTATACGCCACACAGCAGTAATTCCTTTCGGTGGAAATGTTGTTACTGAAGACATCAAAGAAGGTTGCTCGATTATCGAGAAACAAGCCGAATTACTGAAAATTAAATTTGGTTCTGCATGGCCAGGAGAAAATAAAGACAACGAAATTGTGTCGATACCTGGACTTAGAGGTAGAGAACCAAAAGAAATTACTCTAAAAAATCTCTCTAAAATTATTCATGCCCGTGTGGTAGAAATTATAGAGCAGGTGTATATGGAAATTAAAAATTACGGTCATGATGAGCAAAAGAAAAAGCTTATCGCCGGAATTGTTTTAACAGGAGGAGGAAGTCAGTTAAAGCATCTAAAACAGCTCGTAGAGTACATCACAGGGATGGACACACGTATTGGATATCCAAACGAGCATTTAGCGGGCGACTCTGATACTGATATAGCGAGTCCTGTGTATGCAACAGCAGTAGGTTTAGTAATGAATGCTATTCAGTTGCAAAACAAACGCGGACCAATACAAATTGAACAAGAAGAAACACCAATAGCGGAGCAGCAACCAACGCAGGCAGAAACTATTGAGCATAAAGATGAGCCCCAACCAACCGAACCTAAAGAAGAACGCAAGTCTTTTTTAGAAAAATGGTCAGAAAAATTAAAAGATTTTTTAGACAATGCTGAATAGTTAACCAACACTAAAAAGCACCTAAAAAAAGTAAGTAAGTAGTAAAACAGGAAAAATAGGGTAAAAAAGAATTATTATGAGTAGCAACACAGATTTAGGGAATATCTCATTCGACTTACCAAAGAATCAAAGTAACGTAATTAAAGTTATTGGCGTTGGAGGCGGCGGTAGCAATGCAATTAATTACATGTTTCAACAAGGTATAAACGGGGTAGATTTTGTAGTTTGTAACACAGACTCGCAAGCATTGCAAAACACAGGTGTACCAAACAAAGTACAGCTAGGAGTTTCTTTAACAGAAGGACTTGGTGCAGGGGCCAATCCAGAAATTGGAGAAAAAGCAGCTATTGAGAGTTTAGAAGAATTACAATCGATGCTCGATACCAATACCAAAATGGTATTTATTACCGCTGGTATGGGTGGTGGAACTGGTACTGGAGCAGCGCCAGTAATTGCAAAACTAGCCAAAGATATGGATATCTTAACGGTTGGAATTGTAACGATACCTTTTCAGTTTGAAGGGAAAATGCGTAATGAGCAAGCACAGCGAGGTGTAGAAAAACTACGTTCGCACGTAGATTCGCTTATTATGATTAACAACAACAAACTAAGAGAAGTGTATGGAAATCTTGGTTTTAAAGCTGGTTTCTCAAAAGCAGACGAGGTGTTAGCTACTGCAGCCAAAGGAATTGCAGAAGTTATTACACATCATTACACGCAAAATATTGACTTGCGTGATGCTAAAACTGTACTTTCAAATAGCGGAACTGCCATTATGGGGTCTTCAACTGCTACTGGAGCAAACCGCGCAACAGAAGCTATTATGAAAGCGTTAGATTCTCCTTTATTAAACGATAACAAAATTACAGGTGCCCAAAACGTACTGCTACTTATAGTTTCTGGTGCCGAAGAAATTACCCTAGACGAAATCGGAGAAATCAACGACCATATCCAAAACGAAGCTGGCCATAATGCAAATATTATTATGGGGGTTGGAGAAGACGAAAGCTTAGGCGATGCTATTGCTGTTACAGTTATTGCTACGGGTTTTAATGCCGATCAGCAACACGAAATAGTGAATACTGAAGCAAAAAAAATTATCCACACCCTTGAAGATGAACAAAAAGCAATTCACGATTTAACTCCGAAATCGGCTCAAAAACAATACACAGATTTTGATGAAGTAGAAGCGCAAACATCAACTCCAGAAGTTTCTTCAGAAGAAAAAATCGTTAAGCACACTTTGGTAGATGATACCGAAGAAGTTGAAAACGAAATGGAATTGATTCCTACTTCAGAATTGATAAAAAATATAGAGGTAGTTTATGATGAAGTAACACTCGAGAATGACGATGATTTTGTTATAATCGATACCACTTCAAAAATAAAAGACATCGATGTGGTTGATCCAGAAATTTTAAAACCACAACCAAAAAAGCAAACCATGCTTTCTTTTGATATGCCACTTCAGGAAGAGGAAGAAAAAGAAGAAGAAAATGTAATTACTTTTGACTTGTCTGATTCTGTAAATGAAATGGAAGTAAATGATCATGTAGAAGTGATTCCTGTTACTGAAGTTTCTCAAGATGGAACAAAGCGTTACAGTTTGGATGATTATATGGAAATGGAAGATCAACTAAACAATGCAAAGCCTACTGAAAGTAAAATTGAAAAAGTAGAAGAAGAGTTGGCTTTCGAAACAAAAGTTGTTGAAACGCCTTCTACCCCAGGAGATTCTTCAGATGAAGTAGATCCAATGAATAGTTCTATTGAGGATAGTTTACGCAACCGTGCCGAAGAGCGCAGACGTAAATTAAAAGACTTCAACTACAAGTTTCATAACAATGCTTCTAAAATTGAAGAGATCGAGAAGCAACCAGCGTATAAGCGTATGGGGATTGATTTAGAAGATAGAAGATCCGACAATCAATCATCTAGAATGTCACTTGGAACAGATAGTAACGACGATATTCAGTTACGATCTAACAATTCGTTTTTACACGATAATGTAGATTAATTTTAGGAAGAAATTCTTTTAGATAGTTATTTTCAACCCGAAATCTTTTATAAAGGTTTCGGGTTATTTTTTTATCTTCGCACAGCAAAAAGTTTTACTAAAAACATAAAGTTATGAGTTTACAAGATAAAGTAATGGCAGAAATGAAAACTGCTATGAAAGCAAAAGATACAGCAGCTTTAACAGCATTAAGAGCCGTAAAATCGGAGCTTTTGTTGGCGCAAACCAATGCAGCTACAAAGGATGGTTTATCGGAAGAAGAAGAAATTAAACTTTTGCAAAAACTTGTAAAGCAACGTAAGGATAGTGCGGCAATTTATGTAGAACAAGGACGTGAAGATTTGGCTTCTCCAGAGCTTGCTGAAGCAGCAATTATTGAAAAGTTTTTACCAGCACAATTAAGCGAAGAAGAAATTGCAGTTGTTGTAGAGCAGGTAATTGCAAAAACAGGTGCAGAAGGAATGAAAGATATGGGGAAAGTAATGGGAATGGTTTCTAAAGAATTGGCAGGACAAGCCGATGGAAAAACAATTTCTACGGTTGTAAAAAGTAAATTATCTTAAGTATTTAGAAGAAATATATTGGCCCCGTGGCGCAACTGAATAGCGCATCAGATTTCGGCTCTGAGGGTTGGGGGTTTGAATCCCTCCGGGGTCACTAAACAAAAGCAAGCGATATCGCTTGCTTTTGTTTTTTTATACTGTATTTGGATGTTTTTTCATTTTTACTATTGAAAGTTTATTTGCTAAACAATTATAAAAATGATAGATTTATGTCTTGTTTTTTCAAGTTTTTGTAAAAATCAAAAGCAATGATTAAATAAAATATCATTAACTAACCAAACTACTATTTATGAAACGCAGACAATTTATCGATGCAACTGCCAAATCGAGTTTAGCTGTTGCATTTTTAGGGGTTTTAGCTTGTAAAGAGCAGCCGCAAACTAAAAATACATCAGAAGAAATTCTTTCAGAAATTGAAACCAACACCGAGTTATTTTTTAAGATTTCGTTAGCCCAATGGTCATTTCATCGTGCTTTAAAAGCGGGGGAAATGGATAATTTAGATTTCGCTAAAAATGCAAAAGCCCTAGGTTGTGAAGGTTTAGAATATGTGAATCAGTTTTTTGCTGATAAAGCTAAGGATACTGCCTATTTATCTGAGATGAATAAAAGAGCAGCCAATGAAGGTGTAGCAAATGTTTTGATTATGATTGACGGTGAAGGCATGCTTGCAGATACAGATGTTAAGAAACGAATTGAAGCCATCGAAAATCATTATAAATGGGTTGAAGCAGCTAAGTTTTTAGGTTGCCATGCTATCCGTGTGAATCTTGCTGGAGGAACGCAAATGGACGAGGCAGCAAAAGCAGGAGTTGATTCGCTTTCAAAATTATCAGAATTTGCAAAACAAGAAAACATAAATATTTTGGTGGAGAACCACGGCGGATTTTCGTCTAATGGGTTGTGGCTAGCAAATGTGATGAAAGATATAAACATAGATAATTGTGGTACGTTGCCCGACTTTGGGAATTTTTGTGTTGAATATGGCGAGAATCATAGCTGTAAAACTCAGTACGACAGATATAAAGGGATGCAAGAAATGTTGCCATTTGCCAAAGCCATAAGTGCAAAGTCACACGATTTTGATGCAAACGGAAATGAAACACATACCGATTATTTAAAAATGATGAAAATGGTAAAGGAAGCGGGTTATAAAGGATTTGTTGGTATTGAGTACGAAGGTAATGTACTTTCTGAAAATGAAGGGATTGCCAAAACTCGAGATTTATTAATTAAGGTAGGGAATCAATTAAGTTAAGACAATGAAAATAAATACACTAAATATAAAACAACTCGCAATTTATAGTCTGTTATTGGTAGCTTTTATTGCATGTAAGGAAGAGCCAAAACTACAAGTTAGTATTGGAGAACGCACCTTAATACCAATGCCGATTTCTGTGGAAGAAAATATAGGCACTTTCGAGATACACGAGGAAACACCTATCTATGTAAGTGGGAGTGAAGATCTAGTAGATGTTGCTTATTATTTTGCTGAAAGAATGCATATTGCAACCGATTTTCATTTGCCTGTGGAACCTTCTTCTGAAGGAAATACTTCTGGGATTTTATTTAAAATTTCTTCAGCAATAAAACATCAAGAAGGATATAAAATTTCGGTTACAGAAAATTTGGTAACGCTAGAAGCTAATACTCCAGAAGGCGCTTTTAGAGGAGTGCAAACTTTACTTCAGTTATTACCAGATGAAATTGATAGCTACGGTGTTTCGAATGTTCGTTGGGGAATTCCTGCTGTTGTTATCGAAGATGCGCCTCAGTATAATTACCGTGGAACTATGTTGGATGTTTCAAGACATTTCTTTTCTGTTGATGATGTTAAAAGGTACATCGATTTGATTACTGCCTATAAAATTAATGTTTTGCACTTGCATTTAACCGACGATCAAGGTTGGCGAATCGAAATAAAATCGTGGCCAAAATTAACGCAAGTTGGTGGTAGCACAGAAGTAGATGGAGGCGAAGGAGGTTTTTATACACAAGAAGAATACAAGGATATTGTGCAATACGCGCAAGACCGATATATAACTGTTATTCCAGAAATAGATATGCCTGGGCATACCAATGCGGCTTTGGCTTCTTACCCTGAATTAAATTGTAATGATGTGGCGCCAGAATTGTACACGGGTACAGAAGTTGGTTTTAGTTCGTTGTGTATCGACAA
Organism: Joostella sp. CR20; assembly: GCF_038433465.1. Classification (NCBI taxonomy): domain Bacteria; kingdom Pseudomonadati; phylum Bacteroidota; class Flavobacteriia; order Flavobacteriales; family Flavobacteriaceae; genus Joostella; species Joostella sp. CR20. The sequence goes on from NZ_JAESVF010000004.1 coordinate 168,683, forward strand.
AGAAATTACGTATAAATTTGTTGATGATGTTATAAAAGAACTCGTAGCAATTACGCCTGGACCTTATATTCATATTGGAGGAGACGAGTCGCATTCTACAGCCTTAGAAGACTATATTCCGTTTATAAATAGAGTTCAAGATATGGTTTATAAATATGGCAAAACTCCAATTGGATGGGATGAAATTCGTCACGGAAAGTTAAAAGAAAGCTCTATTGTACAGTTTTGGGCAAATAAAGAAAATGCCAAAGGCGCTGTAAAACAAGGAGCAAAAGTATTGATGTCACCTTCAAGCAGAATGTATATGGATATGAAGTACGATACTTTAACAAAAATTGGATTAAAATGGGCAGGGCTCATCAATGTGAAAACTGCATACGATTGGAACCCGTCGACCTTTGTAGATAGTATTTCAAAAAGTGATATTGTAGGAGTAGAAGCGCCACTTTGGGCAGAAACCATCGAAGATATGGAAGATATTGAGTATATGGTTTTTCCGAGGTTGTTAGGGTATGCCGAAATAGGTTGGTCGCCAGATTCTTTGAGGAATTGGGATTCTTATAAAGCACGATTGGCAAAGCAATACAAGCGCTTTGATTATAAAGAAATTAATTTTTACAAGTCTAAAATGGTTCCTTGGGATAAGGGACTTAAAGATACTTTACAGTAGTAAAAAAGCGGTTTCAGAATTTTGAAACCGCTTTTTTAATTCTGCTAAAAACTAAATTTTATAATTTAATTAATAAAAAATTTCCTGTAAAAAGTTAATTTCAAAAGAAAAAATCCATGGCAGTTTTAGGCTCTATCATCAAAGGAATAATTGAATTGGCGGATACAGTTATCTCGGAAGAAGATGCTGTGAAATCTCAGCATAAAGTATTAAAACACTTGCTTGAAAAAGCGCGAGAAACGCAGTTTGGTAAAGATCATAATTTTGAAGAGATATTAAATACTGATGCTTTTGAAAAGGCATTTGCGACTAATGTTCCCTATTTTGATTACAATTCTTTAAATGAAAAATATTGGAGTAAACTACACCAAGGGGAAGAAGATGTAACCTGGTCAGGAAATCCTATCTATTATGCTTTGAGCTCTGGAACTACTGGGAAAACAAGTAAACGAATTCCTGTTACCGAAGATATGTTGGAGGCTATTCGTAAAACAGGAATAAAGCAGGTGAGTGCTTTAGCAAATTTTGATCTTCCTGCAGATTTTTTCGAAAAAACAATTATGATGCTTGGGAGTTCGACAAATTTGAAAGAACGCGACGGCCATTTTGAAGGAGAGATTAGCGGGATAAGTGCTAGTAATATTCCTTTTTGGTTTCGTGGATATTACAAACCTGGTACCGAAATAGCTCAAATTGACGATTGGGATGAGCGGGTTCAAAAAATTGCCGAAGAAGCCAAAAATTGGGATATAGGAGCTTTGAGTGGAATTCCGTCTTGGATGGAATTAATGATGAAAAAAGTTATTGAGCACAACAATGTAAAGAACATTCATGAAGTATGGCCAAACTTACAAGTTTATACAACTGGGGGTGTTGCCTTTGGACCGTATGAAAAAAGTTTTAATGCGTTGCTAGACCATCCAATTACAATTATAGACACCTATTTAGCATCCGAAGGATTTTTGGCGTATCAAGAACGACCAGAAACAACATCGATGAAACTGGTGGTTGATAACGGAATTTACTTTGAATTTGTTCCGCTAAAACCTGAATATATAAAAGAAGATGGTTCTTTGGTTGCGAATGCGCCGTCCATAACTATTGCCGATGTACAAGAAGATGTTGAGTATGTTTTATTGATTTCCACTGTTTCTGGTGCTTGGAGGTATTTAATAGGCGATACTATAAAATTTACAGATGTTGCTCGCCACGAAATTGTAATTACAGGAAGAACAAAATTTTTCTTGAATGTTGTAGGATCTCAACTTTCAGTAAATAAAATGAATGATGCGATTAAGGTTGTAGAGGATGAGTTTAATATGGAGATTCCTGAGTTTACAATTACAGCAACAAAAATAAATAATGAATATCACCACCATTGGTATATTGGGACTCCAAAGGTAAACGTGAGTAATGAGGAAATTGCTAATTTACTTGATTCGACTTTAAAAAGTGCAAACAAAAATTATAGTGTAGCGCGTTCAAAAGCTTTAAAGGGAGTGAAAGTAACTACAATTAAACTTGAAGCATTTCATGCGTGGAGTGAACATAATAAAAAGAAAGGCGGACAAGTAAAAATGGAACGTGTAATGGGTGAAGAAAAGTTTAAAAATTGGGAAGAATTTGTAAAACAATTTAAGGGTTAAGTAAGTTTCAGAACACTTCTAACTTGTCTATCATTAAAGTTCATTACTTAATTGTACAATGTCTTCAGGAGAAAGATATAGACTCTTTATTCGGTTTTTGTATTTTTCGGATAAGCTTGTGTGGTTTAAAATGAAATTTTTGGTAGCCAAGATGTAGCTCCCCATTCCGTGATTTACAGCATAAACATCGGCGGTACGCTCTGCTTCTCTAATGTGTTTTCCGATGAAAAGATATTTAAAGCCAAAGCTTATTAAATTAAAACTACTCCGATTCATATAATCCATAATGTGACCGAGTTCGTGACCAATCCAACCAACTAATACTTCCTCTGGAATGCTATCTATCGTGAATTTTTCTCCTTCAATATTAAAATCGCTACTTATATAAATTCGGTACTTTCTGTTTTTTGGAGTGTTAAAAATTGAAGTGAAAACAGGTTGTGCTTGCATAAACGATTTTTGCAAATTTTCCTTGAATTTAAACTCAATGGTAACATCATTTAAAGTAGGGTAGAAGCTTAATGCCTTTACAACCTCTTTACGAATTGTAAGCGGAATAGTTTTGTTGCTAAGTTTAACTTTATCCATATTTAATTTTTTATAAGAATATAAAAAATAGCTCCTTAGAAATTAAAAATGTAGGTATAAAGTTGTCTTAAAATTTATACTGATATTAGTGCTGAATTGGAATTACACTTCCTTTGAAAGAATATTCTCGAGAATGAGTTTTGCATGAATTCTTGAGTTTTCGATAAACCAAAGATGCGTGTCCCTACCACCGCAAATTACACCTGCCAAGTATAAATTCTCGATGTTTGTCTCCATAGTTTCTTCGTTGTATTGAGGATAAAACTTTCCATCTTCAGATAAACGAACGCCTATTTTTTTCAGGAAATCAAAATTCGGTTTGTAGCCAGTGAGTGCCAATACAAAATCGTTTTCAATAGTTTTTTCACCTTCTGGAGTATCGAGAATGAGCGTTTTTTCGGTAAATTGTTTTACAGTCGTATTAAAATACGCTTTGATACTTCCCTCCTTTATTCGGTTTTCAATATCTGGCTTCACCCAATATTTAACACGCGGACCAATTTCGGGTCCTCTTACAATCATGGTCACATTTGCACCTTTTCGGTAGCATTCTAGAGCGGCATCTACAGCCGAGTTACTTGCGCCAATTACTGCCAAGTTTTGCATGGCGTAAAAATGCGGATCTTTATAGTAGTGCGCTACTTTTGGTAAATCTTCCCCTGGAGTATTTATAGTGTTTGGAATGTCGTAAAACCCTGTCGAAACAATTACATACGTTGCTTTGTATTCGTCTTTAGAAGTTTTAACGATAAATGTATTTTCTTTTTGTTTTTCTACGGAAGTAACTTCTTCAAAAAGATTGATATCTAGATTATTTGAGGTTACAATACGGCGGTAATATTCCAACGCTTCATTTCTTCTTGGCTTTGCTTCTTTACTGATGAATGGAATATTGTCGATTTCTAATTTTTCAGAAGAAGAAAAAAACTGCATATTCATCGGGTAGTTAAATAACGAATTTACTACGGGGCCTTTTTCAATAATTAAAAAATCCAATCCTTTCTTCTTAGCCTCGAGTCCGCATGCAATTCCAATAGGACCTCCTCCAATGATGATTACATCTTTTTGAATCATGAATTAATTGTGTTTTTTAAGTCTGAAATAGTTTGTTTTTGATTATTACTATTGAAAATAAAACTTCCAGCTACAAGTACATCTGCACCTGCATCGATTAATTTTTTAGCATTTTCGGCATTAACACCACCATCAATTTCGATAAGGGTTGAAGCGTTGTTGGTAGTAATAATTTCTTTGAGTTGCTGTATTTTATTGTAAGTACGTTCAATAAAAGATTGTCCGCCAAACCCAGGATTTACACTCATAATTAAAACCAAATCAAGGTCGTTTATCACGTCTTCTAATACCCGTACATTGGTATGCGGATTGAGTGCCACGCCAGCCTTCATTCCAGCGGCTTTTATCGCTCGGATAGTACGATGTAAATGGGTGCACGCTTCAAAATGTACCGTTAAGATATCGACACCAAGCGCTGCAAAATCTTCGATATAACGATCGGGATCGTTAATCATTAAATGAGTGTCTAATGTTTTCTTAGCGTATTTTGAAATTGCTTTTATAACAGGCATTCCAAACGAAATGTTCGGAACAAACATTCCGTCCATTACATCTATATGAAACCAATCGGCGTCGCTTTTGTTAACCATTTCGATATCGCGTTGTAAGTTGGCAAAATCGGCTGCCAATAACGAGGGCGCAATTAATTTTTTGTTCATAAGGAATGCGTTATAAATTAAGTCTATTAACAAAAATAAGGGAAATATATTGAACTCATTTAAACTTTTAATGGTTAAGCGAAAATCAGTCATTTTTTGAGTATTTGAAGAATTTTTTGAATTGCATAGCAGCGCTACGGAAAGAAAAAAAGACAAAAAATACACGAATAAAGGACTATTTTTTAGCAAACAGGAAAGGTATAAATAAGTTCACTCTATAAAAAATACGATTTGAAGTTCTTAACACGCTTTTAAATTTAAAGGATGTTACCTACTGTATTGAAGTTGCTTAACTGTTAGATTTTCAGAAAGTGCCACATCGTAAATAGTGATGATTTTTTCTCCTGATGTATCGTTTGCACGGTATTTAAAAGTAGTTGTTATTTCATGTATTTCGTTAGCCTCACTTTGTTGCGATAAAGCTTCATACTTATTCTTGTTTGAAACAACCGAATCGTAAACCGCTTGTAGTTCTGTTGATTTTTTTTCTGGAGCATCAGTCAGTCCAGACATTAAATTATCATATTCGTCGGCTAATTCTTTGTAGTATTCTTTTTTGTATATGGTGTCGATAGCTCCCATTTCTATAAATTCATAAGATTTTGGATCACTTAAAGTTTTAAGAACTTCTGCTTCTATAATAGATTTAATTTTTTCTTCAGTAGAAAGTTTCTTTTCACAAGTATTAAATAGTAGTGTTGAAATGAAAATGGTAATTGGTAGTAGATGTTTCATGGTTGGTGAATTTAAATTCAGAAATTATTTCATTGTATAGTTTAGGTTTTTTAAGTGTTTTATTAGGTTTTACAATTTGCTTAAAATTAAAAAACTCCGGTAATCAGCCGGAGTTTATTCATCAATCAAAAAACGAACAGTTTATGATAAACTGTTGTAACGGTATATATTTTGGCTTCTTTGTTGTCTTGAATTAAACTCAAAATTTCATCAATTTTACAATGTGAAAAATTAAGTTCCTATAAAATTACAAAAAAGATAGCAAATATTTATCCTAAGTATGTTTTAAGAATTTTACTTCTTGAGGTGTGTTTTAACCTTCTAATTGCTTTCTCTTTAATCTGACGAACACGCTCTCGAGTAAGATCGAAAGTTTCTCCAATTTCTTCAAGAGTCATTGGGTGTTGGTCTCCTAAGCCAAAGTAAAGTCTGATAACGTCTGCCTCACGTGGTGTAAGCGTTTCTAGCGCTCTTTCAATCTCGGTGCGTAATGATTCGTGTAATAAATCTTTGTCTGGGTTTGGCGATTCTCCACTACGAAGTACATCGTAAAGGTTCGAATCTTCTCCTTCTACTAATGGAGCATCCATCGATACGTGACGCCCAGAGTTTTTCATAGATTCTTTTACGTCGTTGATAGACATGTCAAGCTCTTTTGCGATTTCTTCAGCAGAAGGAACACGCTCATGTGCTTGCTCTAAAAAGGCGTAGGTTTTATTAATTTTGTTAATAGAACCAATTTTATTTAATGGTAATCTTACAATACGCGATTGCTCTGCTAATGCTTGTAGGATAGATTGACGAATCCACCATACGGCATACGAGATAAATTTAAAACCACGAGTTTCATCAAAACGTTGTGCAGCTTTGATAAGGCCTAAGTTTCCTTCGTTAATTAAATCGGGTAAGGTTAATCCTTGGTTTTGATATTGTTTTGCTACCGATACCACAAAACGTAAATTAGCTTTTGTTAATTTTTCTAGAGCCACTTGGTCTCCAGCCTTGATGCGTTGTGCTAATTCTACTTCTTCGTCTGCAGTAATAAGGTCAACTTTACCAATTTCTTGAAGATACTTATCCAGGGAAGCGGTTTCTCTATTGGTTACCTGCTTCGTAATTTTGAGCTGTCTCATCTATTCTCTCCTGATTGTTTTTAATGAATATTGGGTGTACAGGTAATTATACGTAGCAAGTCGAGAAAATGTTACAAAAAAAATTATTTTTTTTATATAAAATAAAAATCCCCGAAGGTTTTAAATGCCTCCGGGGAATAATTTTATAGATAAAACGTATTGTTGTTTAGCCTTTTAACCAAGCGTTTCGAAGTGCATCTTGCGTAGGAGTTGTAGCACTCATTTTAGTAAGTTTTTTGTCTTCTATTTTTGGAGTCCCTGCTTTTCCTTTAAGTGTCATTTCTTTTCCGTCTCTATCGATAACAAGTGTTACATCGGTGTCTGGTTGCCATCCCATCGAACCAATAACAACCTCACGAATAGCTTCCACAGTAAAAGGTGTTTCGTTAACCGATTTTATGATATCGTTGGCTTTTAAACCAATAGCTTTCATAGACGTATTTAAGTCGATATTTCTAACAAAAATATCGTTGCTTGCTGGTTTTACATCAATAAAAGGAGTTTGTCCGTTTAAGAAAAATCCGGTCTCAACCATTTCTGATTCAAATGACAGTCCAACTTTTTGGAAGAAATCTTCATAGTTTATTGGAGTGTCTCCCACCACATAGGTGTTTAAAAATGTACCAACTTCAGGATAAGTGATTGCTACAATTTTGTCGAAAAGTTCGTTGTCTTTAAAAGGCTTATCTTCTCCGTATTCTATAGAGAGTTGCTTCATAAGCCATAAAATTCCTTTTTCGCCATTGCTTTGTTCACGGATAATTAAATCGACGCACATCCCGATAAGCGCACCTTTTTCGTATACATTTCCGTATTCATCTTTATAAGGTTCAACCAAAACATTTTTACTCATATTGGTAAATGAAAGGCTGTCGTTATAGCGTTTTGAATTCTGAATTTTAGTAGCAATTCTGTCGTAAAAAGCTTGCTCGTCTATAAGTCCTTGATTGATTTGAAATAGATTGGCAAAGTATTCGGTAACTCCTTCGTACATCCATAAATGTTCAGACATTTTTGGATTGTTATAATCGAAATATTGAATTTCTTCTGAATGTACCGTAAGTGGCGTTACAATATGAAAAAACTCATGAGATACTACATCGGTCATGGTTTCAACAAGCGCTTCTTTCGGCATAGTTTCGGGTAAAACTACAGTAGTACTTGTGTGGTGTTCTAATGCTCCAAAACCAGTAGGACTTCCTTCGTCCATCGCTCCTAAAAACAATAAAATGTTGTATTTTTTAGTCGCATTGATATCGCCTAAAAATGTTTTTTGGGCTTGCATCATTTTCTCCATTTCGTTTTTAATACTCAATGACGAATAAACTTTGTTTGGAGAATATACAGATAAAGTTACCTCGATATCGTTTACAGAAAAAGTTTGCGAATCTGGACGCGAGTACATAATTGGATTATCAGTTACTTCAAAGTATCTGTTTGCCATAAAAGTATCGGTATTTGCTTTGCCATCATTTAGCATAACTTTGTTAAGCGAAGTAGAAGCTTCAAATCCGTTTGGATGTGTAAAGTGAAGTAAGTACGAATGTTCTTTTAAATTATCGAAATACCCAACAAACATGTGTAAGTTTAAAAAGTAGTTTTTGTTGGCTTCGATATTTGTTCCAGCTGGTGAAAATACAGCTTCTTCAACTTCAGTTTCAGTATCAAAAGAATCGTTTACATCGTATTCAATTCTGTCAAAATTTGTAGCATTGTTAATTTTCCAAGTGTTTGCATCCACACTCGAAATTTCCATTTCTTTATTGTTGTAATCGTATGCTTTTACATTTTCTAAAAACTCTCCGTAATTGTTGTTACTATAGGTTCCAGGAACTGTTTTCGGGATGTAAAAATTAATAGTTTCCGTAGTAAAACGACCAGGATTAATAGTTACATGAACTTTGTCGTTGGTAACATTTACAAGGTCTATCGACGCATCGATAGGAGTGCTCGTTGCTAAATCGTTTACTTTTGGAGTACAGGCTACAATACCAACCGCCAAAAGTGCAAAAGCTATTTTCTTCATATGTATCATTAAATCAAATTTGTGTTATAAGACTTGTTTTTGGTAACTATGTTACAGTTTTTCCATGATTAATTTTAAATAATTTGCAACCCCGTCTTCTTTATGATGTTGGGTAATTGCTTTGGCAACGGCTTTAACTTCGTTACGGGCATTTTCTACCGCAACGCCAAGCCCTACGGCACCTATCATTTCTTCATCGTTGTAATTATCGCCAAAAGCAACAGCCTCTTCTAATTTTATAGATGGATAGCAGTGTTGCAATAATTTTTCGATACCAGTGAGTTTAGAAACCTTTTTGTTGGCAATTTCAATATAGGTGTCTTTTGAGCGGTATAAATGTAATTGGTCCCCAAAATTTTCATCCAAAAACTCATAAACAGTATCTATTTTTTCTTTTTCGCCCATGCACATAATTTTATGAGCGCCTTTATTTTCTTTTTTCCAAGATTTTAAAACTTCAGTATTCGGAACAACTTCAGGGTCTGTTTTAGTATTTGTTTGTTCTCTTTTTGCCCAATAATCCATCGTGTCGACATACCAATTGTTTGCGTTGAATAAACTCAAATGCACCCTATTGTCTCCAGCATTTTCATTTAAATGAATTAATTCTTCTAAAATATTTAAAGGAATTTCTTCGGAATGTACAACCTCGGTTTTGGTAATTACATAAGCTCCGTTATAGGCAATAAGTGGGGTCTCCAAAATTTCGAGATCCTCCTGAAGATGATACATTTGCTTTGGCATTCTAGACGAAACCAAAATAAACGGAATATTTTTTTTATTTAGATTTTTAACTTGCTCGATGGTAGGAGTTGTAAGTTCTCTCTCTGGTCCAAGCAAAGTGCCGTCTATATCTGAAAAAGCAATTTTGTACATGTTTTGTATGGTTTAAGGGGTTGTTTTAATAAAAGGGATTTCTTGGCCGTTTTGATATAGAGTGAGCCCAACAACGGTGTTGTTTTCATCGCGTTCAAAAACAATTTTGGCTTTTACTACTTTATAGAAAAAGGTAGATTCCCCTTGGTAATACACAGGAAATTCTGGTTGTCCGCTTAGTTGTGCTTGAAGTGTATTTTCGAGCGCAATAAAATCGTATGAAAGTCCAAGACCGTCATTGAGATAATTCCCTTCGTATGCTATTAATTCTTCTGCTGAAATGTCTACAACTTTATGTGCTGTATCCAAAGGTTTTTTCTTCGGATCGATGAGGTGTTCTGCAATGTCTTCCGCAGGACTAGACCCCGAATTGGTCATAACGGCAATGACTCTTTTATTTTTTTTATCGACTGCTAAAAAGGTTCTAAAACCACCAGTTCCGCCACCATGAAAAATAACTTGCTCGTTATTAATAAACCAACCGAGTCCGTGTTTTTGCATTTCCTGATCGGTAAATTGTGTAGTTGTTGCAACTTTTTGCGCCTTAGCTAAAGGGTTTTCTGGGTTTAAATAACTCTTTCCGTATTTTAATAAGTCTTTGATGGAAGCTTTTAAACCGCCAGCGGGCGCCATCGCTTTAAATGTCCAATGTGGAACTTCGTTGTTGCCAATATAACCTTTTGCATAGTTTGAAGTTTGTGCTTCGGGTACTTTTAAAAAGGTGTTGTTAAGTGCCAAAGGTGTTAAAATATTTTTCTGAAGAAGATTTTTATAACTGTCTTTTTTATAGGTGGCAAGTAATTCGCCTAAAAGTCCAGCTCCGAGATTGGAGTATTCAAAATTTTTGTCGACTGTTTTTGGGATGTAGTGACTTAAAAATGAGTACATATCGTTTCTGGTGTAACTCGCATACGGATCTAATTGGTTTTGTAAATCCAAGTTGTTTGGCAATCGTGGCAATCCGCTTGAATGTGTAGACAAACTCTTTAACGTAACATTATTCCCTTTTTTATCGGTAAGTTTTATAGAGTCGGGGAGTAAATTGTTAGCTGGTGTTTTTAAATCTAACGAATCGGTTACATTGAATTTGGCAAGTAGTAAACCAGTAAAAGTCTTTGTAATCGAACCGATTTCGTATAACGTATTTTCGTCTGCTTTTACTTTGTTGGCAACATCTTTATAGCCGTGAACGTAATAATGAGTTCCAGCAGAGTCTAAAACTCCAACTGCAATAGAAGGGTTTATTTTATTGGTTACTCGGTACTGAATTTCTTTCTTTACATTTTCAGGAATTTGAGAATAACCAAGGTGTATTGTGCATATAATTACCAGTAAAAAGGCAATGTACTTATGTTTCATGAGTTTGTTCTTAAACGGTTTGGGGTGTTTATCAATCTTCAAAAATCATCATCAGCATAAAAATTAAGCACATTTAGGGCAAGAATGCTTAATAAAATAGGGGTAATTCTTTCATTTGTAAAGGTAATAAAGAGTTGGCAATATTTATAATACTTCCCTTATTATAAATTTACAAGTATATTTAACATGCTCTTAAAGTTTAGAGTTTTACTTTTGCCAAAAACTAAATTTATGCGATTACTATTTACATTATTCATTTTAATAAGTCAGTTAGCAGTAGCAAATACGGCTCCTTTTTGGGGACAAACAGGTCATAGAGTTGTAGGAGAAGTTGCCCAAGAAAACATAAAAAATAGCACCAAAAGAAAGATTGAAAAATTGTTAAATGGTCAATCATTGGCAATGGTTGCTACCTATGCCGATGAAATAAAATCTGATAAAAGATTTAGAGGTTTTAGCCCATGGCATTACGTGAACTTTCCTTTTGATAAAAATTATACCGATGTAACTCCTAGTGAAGATGGAGATATTGTTATGGGAATTGAAAAATGTATTGCTGTTATAAAAGATGAAAATGCTTCTGCGGAAGACAAAGCGTTTTACTTAAAGTTATTGATTCATTTTGTTGGAGATTTACACCAACCTTTACATGTTGGAAGAGCTGAAGATAAAGGAGGAAACGACGTGCAAGTACAGTGGTTTGGAAAAGGGAGCAACTTACACCGTGTTTGGGATAGCGATATGATAGACTCTTACGGAATGAGTTACAGCGAGCTTTCTGAGAATTTGCCAGTGTATACAAAACAACAAAAAAAGGCAATTACCGAAGGTACTTTGTTGGACTGGGTGAAAGAATCTCAAGCGGTAGCAATAAAAGTATATGCCTCTGCCGAAGTAGGAGAGAAGCTAAGTTACAATTATATGTACGACAACTTCGACACCGTAAAAGTACAACTCGAAAAAGGTGGTTTGCGGTTGGCAAAAATTTTAGATGAAATCTTTTAAACGATTTAATTAATAACCTCTAAGCGATATTGCTTAGGGGTTTTTTTAAACCTGCTTTTAAAGGTTTTTGTAAGATGACTCTCGTCGGTAAACCCTAATTCGTAACCAATTTCAGAAATGGAGTAATTGGTGTTTTTTAGGCGATATTTTACAAGCATTAGTTTATAATTTATAATGTACTGTCTAATGCTCTCTCCAGTTTCTTTTTTAAACAAGTGAACAATATTTGCTTGCGACATATTGAATTTTTCTGCTAAGCTTTCAATTTTTATAAGTTCTGGTTCGTAAACATGTGTACGGATGTACGCCAAAATTTGATCGGATTTTTTCATGTTTACACTAGCCGAAGCATCTTTGTTTGGCGCGTATTTTTTTATAATGTTTCGAGCGATAATACTTAAGGAAGTTGTAATTCCGTTGGTGATAATGCTCCAGAAAAATTCGTCTTGATTTTTAAATTCAACAATTATAAAATCGTGAATACGCCAAAGTCGCTCTCTATCTTCTTCGTTGATAATACAATCGCCAGGCATCATGTTTGGATGGTGCAAAATATGCTCGATATTTTCTAACCATACTTTTCTGTCTGGTAAATTAGACTTGTTGGAAAAAATAATTTCAGTAAAATTAAAAGCCGAATATTTTGTTGGTACAACAGGCTGTAGCTGGTGATAATCTTGAGGTGCTAACAAAAAGATACTTTCACTTTGATAGGGCACGTGTATATCGTTGATGAGGTAAGTCCCTTCACCTTCTTTGATATAAACAATTTGAAAATAATTATGCTTTTGTTGTTTGGTTTCATTTTCAAAAACCTCGCCTTGCACAATCGAAAACCCATCGTGAAATCCGTTCATTACGTACCTAAGTATTTATAATCAGTTAATTAAATCAAAAATAGAAAATTTCTAACTAGTTTTTACAAGTTTTTAAGGTTATTCCTACTGTAACTTTGTAGTGTAATTAAAAAGGAATACAAAAAGTTCATATAAATAGGTTTCATAATAGTGATGTTTAGATTTCATCATTTTTAGATTTTTTTGATTGGTTAGTTTGAAAAGTCGTACTCCCCCCAAGCCTAACCCCCAAACCGTACGACTTTTCTTTTTAAAGAAATATATGTTCTCATAATATAAGTTAGTTTGATTATTTTTTAAGTTGGTTAGTAGAAAAGGCCGTGTTTCATCCCTAAGAAATGTGGCCTTTTCGTATTTAATAAAAATTGTGACTTCATCTAAAAAAGGCAATTTTTCAACCAGATTGTACAAGTTTTGTGGAAGAAGAGTGGCGTATCTTTGTACTGTTATCAAACGGTAACACGTTCTTTAAAAATAGTTTTCATAATTAGAATGGTTCGATTTCATAGATCGAATTATTATAAGTTTTTTGATTGGTTAGTATAGAAGAGTCGTACTTTCCCCCTATACCCAAAATCGTGCGACTCTTTTATTTTTTACGCCTTCAAAAACAGAAAACATAGAACACCAAAAGCGTAAATTATATTTTCATATATATAAAGATTGTTTGATTATTTTTTAAGTTGGTTAGTAAGAAAAGCCACATTTCTATCAGGAGTGTGGCTTTTTCGTATTTAATAGAAATTGTGACTTCATCTAAAAAGGGCAATTTTTCAACCAGATTCTACAAGTTTTAAGGAAGAAGAGTGGCGTATCTTTGTACTGTTATCAAACGGTAACACGTTCTTTAAAAATAGTTTTCATAATTAGAATGGTTCGATTTCATAGATCGAATTATTATAAGTTTTTTGATTGGTTAGTATAGAAGAGTCGTACTTTCCCCCTATACCCAAAATCGTGCGACTCTTTTATTTTTTTACGCCTTCAAAAACAGAAAACATAGAACACCAAAAGCGTAAATTATATTTTCATATATATAAAGATTGTTTGATTATTTTTTAAGTTGGTTAGTAAGAAAAGCCACATTTCTATCAGGAGTGTGGCTTTTTTTATGCTGAATTAAGACAGAAAGTAACTTCATTTAAAAAAGGCAATTTTTCAACCAGATTGTACAAGTTTTGAGGAAGAAGAGTGGCGTATCTTTGAACTGTTATCAAACGATAACACGTTCTTTAAAAATAGTTTTCATAATTAGAATGGTTCGATTTTATAGATCGAATTATTATAAGTTTTTTGATTGGTTAGTATAGAAGAGTCGTACTTCCCCCTATACCCAAAACTGTGCGACTCTTTTATTTTTTACGCCATCAAAAACAGAAAACATAGAATACCAAAAGCGTAAATTATATTTTCATATATATTAAAGATTGTTTGATTATTTTTTAAGTTGGTTAGTAAGAAAAGCCACATTTCTATCAGGAGTGTGGCTTTTTTTTATACTTAAAATAGAATAGTACTTAATCTTCTATTACTGTTTTAAGTTCGTTTCTGTATTGCGAAGGCGTTTTTCCAGTGAATTTTTTAAAAGATTTATTGAAGTACGAAAAATTGTTAAATCCGCTTTCAAAACAAATGTCGGTAATACCAATTGGTTTTTCGGCAAGTAATTTTGATGCATGAACAAGTCTGTATTCATTTACAAAATGCGTAAATGTTTTCCCTGTAATTTGTTTGAAGTAGCGACAAAAAGAAGGAACTGTCATTCCAGAAATGTTTGCAATTTCTTCTAAAGAGATAGGTTTCTGAAAATTTTTTTTAACATAATTAAACACAATGTTTATTCGATCGTTGTCTTGAACATCGGCTTGCATCGAGAAGCCTTCAGCATTTAGTATTTGATAATCTTCAGAAAGTTGTAGTTCATTTAAAACAGAAAGAAACCCTAAAAGGCGTTCAAAACTATTGAGTTTTTCGAGCGCTTCAATTTTATCTCCTATTATTTCTTTTGTTTTCCCAGTAAATGCCAATCCGCCTTTACACCTTTTAAAGAGAAGGTTAATATTGTTCATTTCGGGTTTCGACATTAATTCGGCTCCCAAAAAATCGGGAAGCATTTGAATTACAATTTCGTTTTCATTTCCTGTAAACTTATCTGTAAAACCACAGTGTGGTAAATTCGATCCGATAAGGATTAAATCTCCTTCTGTGTAATAAGAAATATGACTCCCAATTTGCCTTTTTCCTGCACCTCCTTTTACATACACCAACTCAATTTCGGGATGATAATGCCAATATGAGGTGTTTTGATTTTGATTTTCATCAAACTTAATAAACGAAAAAGAACTGCCAAAAGTTGGGTTAATGACTTCTAATGCAGGCTTTTTAATACTCATATCAATTTTTGTTTTTCAGTATAAAATTATACTATGTTGTAGGTACAAATATACAAAATATTACCATAAACATGTTCTATTTTAACATGAATACTAAATTAACATATTAACCACGTTAATTTAGTGCATAAACTTGAAAATCTAGATGTATTTTAACCTCAATAAGCGCTGTACATTTGTAATGTAGTTAAAATAAATGTTTAACCATCAAAAAATTGCTAAAGATGAGAAAGACTTTCAAAAACAGTATGCTAGTTGTAGTATTGAGTATTGCAACTTTAGGAATGATTAGAGCCAACGATTTTTACTTATCAGTAAAAAAGGATGACAACAGAACTGTTGATTTATTTTTAGAGCAGACCAACCAACCTGTAGCAATTTCTTTTGTAGATGCAAAGGGAGAGGTTTTATATAATTATGAATACAAAGAATTACCAACAAATGTAAAGCGTTACAGATTTGATGGTATTCCAGCAGGAACTTACTATTTTGTTGTTGAAGACGACATTAAAATAGAAAGAGTACCAGTAGTTTTTACCGTAGGGGAAACAATTGTTAAAAGAGAAAAAGAAGAAGTTACTTACAAACCAAACTTCAGAAAAGATGGTGCTGTTATGAGTGTTAACATGCTTAGCCCAGATGAAGCTCCTGTAAGCGTTAAAGTTTACAACGAGACAACAAACGAGCTTGTACACGAAGAAGTACTTAAAGGATCTAAAAGTCTTGGAAAAAGATTTGATTTTTCTAAAGCTGAAAAAGGATCTTACAGATTTGAAGTTACTCGTAAAGGTGACACATTTTACAAAACAGTTAGCTTGTAATCTTACATTAGATTTTAAAGTTGAAAAAGGGAGGTGTTAGAACTCCCTTTTTTTTTGCTCTATAGGTAAGCGTAAGCCCAAAACATTAACAAAAACTGAAAGGGCACTCTTAATACCAACACCCATCTTGGCGCAACTTTTTCAAATTTTTTATCATTCAGCATATAAATGTGTACAGGAATAAAAGCAATTAGCATTGCAATAATTCCCCAAAGCGCCAGTGTTTTAAAGCTAGTAAATAACAGTACGCCAAGTGCAATTTCTACCAACCCACTTAGATATACAATTCCCTTTTTATTTGTAAAGTACGGAGGCACAATGCTTATATACATTTTAGGTTTTACAAAATGTAAAATCCCCGCAATTATATAAACAGTTGCCATGAAGTAAAAGTGCCAATTATCCATTGTTTTTAGTATTATCAATCCAAGTGTTTATTTTGTCTTCTAAAAGTTTTAGTGGAATACAACCCGATTCCAATACATTATTATGAAATTCTTTAATGCTGAATTTTTCTCCTAGGGCTTGTTGCGCTTTGTTTCGTAACGCAATAATTTTTAACTGTCCTATTTTATAAGAAAGCGCTTGCCCTGGCCACGACATATAGCGTTCAATTTCAGCAATAATACTTTCTTCCGACTCTGCTTCGTGTGCTAAAGAAAACTCGATTGCCTCCTCGCGAGTCCATCCTTTGGTGTGTAAACCAGTATCTACCACCAATCGAATTGCTCTGTGCATTTCGGCACTAAGCATTCCAAAATATTGGTAAGGATCGTCGTAAAGTCCGAGTTCTTTTCCTAAAGATTCTGAGTACAAAGCCCAACCTTCGCCATAGGCACTATACCAAAGCGTTTTTCTGAAATCAGGTAAACTTGTATTTTCCTGCTGAAGTGATATTTGATAGTGATGTCCAGGAATAGCTTCGTGTAAAAACAAATCTTCATCTGAATAGACATTATATTTTTTAACATCTGGAATTGGAACATAAAAAATACCTGGGCGAGTACCATCCAACGACCCTGGATTGTACTCTGCACTTGCCGATGCTTCTCTAAAAGCTTCCGTACGCCGAACTTCAAATTCGGTTTTCGGAACCAAATCGAAAAGTGTTGCCAACTGCGGTTTCATTTTTTGATGAATAGCATTAAAATTAGCAATAACTTGTTCGGGTTTGTCAAAAGGCATCAAAGCTTTTGTTGTTCGAACGGCATTAAAAAAGTCTTTGAGTTCACCTTTAAAGCCAACTTTTACCATTACTTTTTTCATTTCTTCTTCAATTCGGGCAACCTCACTCAATCCAAGTTTGTGTATCGAATCGGCTTCTAATGATGTAGTGGTATAAGTTTGTATTTGGTGTCCGTAGTAGGCATTTCCTCTTGGTGTAGCATTGATTCCAGAACTTTCTCGACTGGCAGGAAGATATTCAGTTTTAAAAAAAGTTTCTAATTTTTTATAGGTTGGAATAATTTTTTCAGCAATCATATTTTCATACGCTTTTGCCAAGCTATCTTTTTCGGTACTACTAAAGCTCGAAGGGATATTTTTAATAGGTGTATAAAACAAATGCTCTTTAGCATCTCCGCTAGAAAAACTCTCCATCTGCGGAATTACCTTCTCCGTAAGTGCTTTTGGAAGTACATTTCCTGTGGCAATTCCTTTTTTCATATTTACAATTGCAGAATCGCACCAAACTACGTAATCGTCTAAGCGTTGTAACCAATTTTTATAGTCGGAAACTGTTTTAAACGGCTGGGCACTAGAGCCTCCTGCAAGCTGACCGATAGTTTGCGGTAATGATGAAAACTGATTGATAGGTGTTAATTCCGTAGGGTATTGCAATCGGTCTAAATTGATGTTACACTCCCACATCAAAACGTCGTAACTCATTCGTTTTTCTTGGCTTAACGAATCTTTATTGAATTTTAAAAGTTTGGATTTATACTGCTGATAAAATTCTTTTTCTTTTTTCTTAAAAGATGCTGTAATGTCGTTTGGCAGGTAATTGTTGTAACGGTCATCTCCAGCAAAGGTGGCGTTAAGCGGATATAATTTGAGTCCTTCTTCGTAATAATTTTTAAAAAGTGTATCGATAGATGCTTTTTGTACAATTTTTTCTGTGGAATTATTTTTCTCCTTGCAGGCGAAAATCAAAACGATACAGCTAAATAGAAGGATGTGTTTTTTCATATTTTATTATTTTGAAAGGGTATTAAGTTTTTGTTTTTTGTTGATGTTTTTAAAAATTGAAGACTGAAAATTACTTAAAGATATTCTGCTCTACGGAAACGAACCGCTTCCCAATCGGGGTTGATTTTTAAAACTTTTACAGGTTCGTATCGATGCTTTATTAGCGGATGCCAATCGTAGGCATTGGTAATATCAGTTTGTAGTTTTTCCGATTTTTTTCGAGGATGTGCTACCCAAAGCACCACGTCGTCCTTTAATTTTGGATGAAGTGTGTGAATTTGATTTTCTAATTCTTTGATGTTAGAAACAAACACCAATGCAAATTCCATTTTATTAACCTGAATTAAAGATTGATAAATTTCAATATCAACGAGTTCGGCAAGTTGCTCTGCAAACCCATCAGGTTCGTTTAAAATGAGAATTTCTTTTTGGTTTTCTAACTTTAGTTTTTCAAATAAAGTTTTCATTTTGTACAGCGGTTAGGATAACTTATACAAGTTAAAAAAATTATTTCCCTTTGGCAAGGTTAAATTCGCTAGCTACAAAACATATTTTTCAAAGATAGTTTGCAGTGTAGCTTCTGGGTCTGAGCATTTTCCAGGATGTGTTTTTGAACTTTGAATCATAGTGCTTCGGGTAGAAGCAAGCCATCTAAATCGGTCGGCAATTTCAAAACTGCCAATAACACCTCCTTTAGCATCGCCTTTGCAAATATGTGTCCACGATTGCAAGTAAGTTTCAATAAAATCAATTGAAATTTCTTTGGTAAAGGCTTGTAGTTTGTCTTTGTCGATATGATATTTTACGCCCAAAAATTTTTTTTCTTTTGAAAAGAGAATCACCCCGATATTGAAAAACTCCTCGCGTTCTACCTTCGGTACAAACCTTATTATTGCATATTCAAATGTAATTCTATCTTGCATTTTGGACTTCTTTTACAAGTGCATCAATCATCAAAAGTTTCGCATTTATGTATTCAATATATGCGTTTCTCATCTCTTGCGGACTAAGTAAATCGGTTTCGTTTTCCAACCATTCATCAGGAATTAAAGCAACTATTTCTGTTACTTTTTCTGGACTTAAAAGTTTTTTTATGGCTTCGGAAGCCTCATCTAATTGTGTTGCTTGCGCCAACAAAACATGGTCTTTTATCAGGGGGAAAGTACGCGTAAGATGGTTTTTCCAAGTTTGCCAATTATGATGAAAATAAAAGCTCGCTCCATGGTCTATTAACCAAAGTTCATTATTCCAATGAAGTAAATTTGCGTTTTTGTGAGTTCTGTCGATATTACTTATGAGACTATCCAACAAAACAATTTTTGAGGCTGTAAGCGTATCGGTAGTTGGGACTAGCGGGTCGTAAGTTATGGCGGAGGACAAAAAATGCAAGCCCAAGTTTAAACCGATACTAAACTTTAGCAAATCTTGAATTTCTTCATCTGGCTCGGTTTTACTAAAGCCGTCGTCTAAATTCATGAAAACCAATTCAGGGACATTAAGTCCAATTGTACGTGCTATTTCGCCTCCTAAAAGCTCGGCTATTAGTGCTTTTTTCCCTTGGCCGGCACCTCTAAATTTTAGTACATATAAAAAATCGTCGTCTGCTTTTACGATTGCAGGAAGCGAACCTCCCTCGCGTAGTGGTTGTAAATATTGCAGAACTTCTACCGTTCGAATCTCGATTGTATTCATGTTTCTAAAGTACTAAAAAGTTAGTTATTGGCGTAGTAATTTTAAATCGAGTTGGAGTAGGGGTGATTTATTTTGATACGCTAAAAAATGGAATTTAAATCTTGTTTTCCAACAATAGCCATGATTTCCACAACATCCTTATTTACTTTAAAATAAATACTGTCTACGCCACAAACACATCGTCTGTAATTTTCTTTGAGATATTCTACCGATTCAAATGAAAAAGGTCTTTCAGCAATGATATCAAAATATTCAAAGAAAGTATGGAAATATTCATCTGCTTGCTTCATGCCAAATTTTTCGACTCCATAATGATGAATTCGAATTAAATCTTGCTTTGCTTCGTTACTGAGCAGATATTTAGCCATTTAAAAGCGACTTAGATTCAGCTAAAATTTGAGCTTTGGTTTCGTTTGAAAACCCACTGTTCTCAGCTTTTTCAAGTTTAGCTCGAAGCCAATCTATCTCTATTTGTTGTTTTCGTGCTTGCCTGATTAAGTCGTTTACAAGTTCGCTCTTGCTAGTATATTCATTGCTGTCAACTTGTGCTTTTAACCATTCGTCATTTGGTTCTGTAAAAGATATACTTTGTCTAGCCATGATATTTTATTTTGGTGTAAAAATACATCAAATATGCATCAATTTAAAAATAAAATATGTTTTGGATACATTTTTCAGTATAAATAATTACACTGCACTTATGAGCGCTAAGTATAAATTGGATGCGTAACCGCAGTAAATTAAGAGCTCTTCAAGCGGAATGTTATTGTTAAAAGCATCCATTTCTACTTGATAGTCGTATTTTAATTTACTCCATTTTCCTTCAGAATTTAAATTGAATTGCAAGACTTCATTTTCATCAAATACTTCAAATTTTAACGTCCAAAGAGCATTGTTTTTCATGATGTAACTAAACTCTTTGTTGTTTTCAGAAAGTTGAATTACCATATGTCCTTTTAAATTGAAAGTAATATCTCCAATAATGTTGCTGTTTTTGTAAATATCAATTTTACTAGCCCAAATATTTTTAGGTTTCAATTCAAAAGAAATTTCGCCTATGGTTGCAGATGCTTTTCCAGAAAACCAACTAGCATACACAAGTTCGCTTACTTCGGTAGATTCATCCATTATTTTGAAATTTCCTTTTGTAGCGGTCGATATTATTTTCATGGTATATATTTTTATTATTGTCCGCAATCAGCCATAATACACTGTCACCTCGAGCGTAGTCGAGAGGTCATTTGGCTTGACAAGTTTTAAATAGGGTCTCGACTACGCTCGACCTGAGATTTTAATCTTGGTATGATACATTACGGATATCCATATTTATTTTAACTGATTTTATAAAAGTAAGCTATTGTTTTAAAAACTGTGTTCGTTTTCAGTTCAGAAAATACATAAAATTATTTATTTCTGAATTTAAAAATTTCAAAAACCTATAAATGAATAGCTTGCAGATTTTGGTTTTGTATTGTGAATATCTATTCTGAAAATGGATAATTATATGTTTTCTTAACCGTTATATTTGAGGTTCAAAAAATAAAAAAGTATGAGTGCAACTTGGTATGAATGTAAAGTAAAGTATAAAAAAACAAACGATAATGGCGTGCAAAAAATGGTTACAGAACCATACCTTATCGATGCAATTTCTTATACAGAAGCGGAGGCTAGGATTAATGAAGAAATGACAGCTTATGTTAGTGAAGAGTTTAAAATTACTAATATTAAAGTTGCAAATTATGCAGAGATTCACCCATTTGAAAATTCTGATAGATGGTTTAAATCGAAAGTAGCTTTAGTTGCCTACGATGAAGAAAGTGGAAAAGAGCGTAAAACCAATATTTATTTGTTGGTACAAGCAAACGATGTTAAGGAAGCATACGATAATACCGTTACAGCTATGAAAAACACGATGGGAGATTATACAATTCCTGCCATTTCGGAATCGCCAATTATGGATGTTTTTCCTTATTTTTCTGGTGAAGAAGACGATTTGGAAAGGGTAGAGGAGTTTAACAAAGTAAAAGCATCTGTACTTGTTGAGGAGGAAGAACTCGAAGCAGAAGTGCAAGAAGCATAAGGATTAATTTTTCAGCAATAATAATTTTATTTACTGCTGATAAAAAACAAAACTGTCTAGAAATATAACGTTGAGGTAGATTTTACAACGATTATTTCTAGACAGTTTTTTTGTAATTCTATTCTATAATTTCAGCACCTTCAGGAATATCGAAATAAGTGTTTTTTACAGTTTTGTCGAACGAAATATCACTTACAGAAATATCGGTGATATGTTCTCCTGCCTTTTCATCTTCGGTGAGCCAAAAAGTTTTATAACCAGTTGCCAATTCAATACCGTCGACTGTTGTAGTGCCCTGTATTTCCATTAGTTTTTCTGGATTATGGCCTCCATTTTTAAAGTATGCTGGGTAGGAAACGATGTAGCGAATTACTGCCAATTTATAGTCATCTTTGCCAAAATATAAAATGTAATAATCGTCTGGAGCCTCTCCAACACCTTCATTGTATGTAATTTTTACGGTGTGATAGGTTTTGTTTTTGTAAACAGTATTTGGAAGTTTTTCAAAGTTGATACCTTCGCCGTCAAAAACAAACGGTTGCCCTAAAAAGTAGTATGGCGTTAACGACCAAAATCGCATATCGTACGGAAAAACAGTGCTGTCATTTACCTTTTTCCATGCTTTTTCTCCATCCCAACCATATTGTTGTGAAGTATCACTAACACCTTGATGACGCGCTTTACTACTCCAAACATCGATTGTTTGGTATGAATTTCTACGCGTTTTTCCATCCAAAGGTTTGTAGTCAAATCTAAAACTTAAGGCCCCGTTGCTGTACCATTGTTTTAATCCGCCGTGAGCTTGCATGGCTTTCCAAATAATTTGTCCGCCTTCCGTTTTTTGTAATCGTTCCGAAGCTTTTTCTACTCGCTCGTCAATCCAACTTTCGGGTTTTAATACAGTTTCTGGTTGCGATGGAGTTTCCGTTGCTTGTTGTTTACAATTTACCAATGTTAGGGAAAGGCAAAGTAAAAGGAATGAGATTTTCAATTTCATGTTTAATTTTTTAATAGGTTGTTTATTTTTTTATTCAGACGAAAAGCCTGCACTAACATAACAAAAAAAGCTCTTTGAATTTTATTTCAAAGAGCTTTTTGAGTATGTATTGGAGATGCTTATTTAATCATTTCGTAACTGCGTTTTACAAAATTGGTAAGTTCTTCTCCTTTTAATAAACCTTGTGAAAGTCTTGCCAAGTCAAGCGATTGTTTAATCAAACGTTCTTGCTCGGTTTTTTCAGCAGTGTTTAAAATATTGTTTACCAAATCGTGGTTTGTATTTACCACCAAATTGTACATTTCTGGCATATTTCCCATTCCAAACATTCCGCCACCAGTAGCGCTCATTTCTTTCATTCTACGCATAAATTCTGGTTGCGTAATTACAAATGGCGATGCTTTGCTGTCTAACGCTTCAAGTTGAACTGTAAACTTTTCCTTCGGAATTACTTCATCTAAAACAGTTTTCAGTTTTTCTTTTTCTTCTTCTGAAAGTTTTGAAATTTTCTCTTCGTCTTTCTTAATCAAATTGTCTAATGAATCTGAATCGACGCGCGCAAAAGAAATATTCTCTTTAGAAGTTTCAAGCTTTTGAAGCAAGTGCGAAACAATAGGAGAATCTAACAATAATACTTCGTAACCACGCTCTTTCGCCTCATTGATATAAGTGTGTTGCGCATCTTTATTGCTGGCGTAAAGCACTACCAATTTTCCGTCTTTATCGGTTTGGTTTGTTTTGATTTTCTCTTGAAGTTCTTCAAAAGTAAAATACTTATCGTCTACCGTTGGGTACAGTGCAAATTTATCTGCTTTTTCAAAGAATTTTTCTTCTGAAAGCATTCCGTATTCAATAACAATTTTAATATCATTCCACTTTTTCTCGAAATCTTCACGATTTTCATTGAAAAGTGATTTTAATTTATCGGCAACTTTACGAGTAATGTAGCTAGATATTTTCTTTACATTTCCGTCGGCTTGTAAATACGAACGCGAAACATTAAGTGGAATATCTGGCGAATCGATAACTCCTTTGAGCATCGTTAAAAACTCAGGAACAATTCCTTCGACATTATCGGTAACGAAAACCTGATTTTGATACAGTTGGATTTTGTCTTTCTGCATCGACATATCGTTCGATAATTTCGGGAAATATAAAATTCCTGTTAAGTTGAATGGATAGTCTACATTTAAGTGAATATGGAAAAGAGGCTCCTCAAATTGCATTGGGTACAACTCTCTGTAGAAGCTTTTGTAAGAAGCTTCGTCTAGGTCTCCAGGTTGTTTTGTCCACGCAGGGTTTGGGTTGTTTACAATATTGTCTACAACTGTTTTTTCCTCTTTTGCATCTTCGCCTTCACCAACAGTTTTGCTTTCTTCTCGCGTTCCAAATTTAATCGGAACTGGCATAAATTTATTGTACTTAGTAAGCAGTTCGCTAATTTTTCCTTCTTCTAAAAACTCTAATGAATCTTCGTTGATATGAAGGATAATTTCTGTTCCGCGCTCTTTTTTATCGGCTTCTTCTAAAGCGTATTTTGGCGATCCGTCGCAACTCCAATGTGCTGCAGGTTCATCTTTAAACGACTTTGTGATAATTTCTACTGTATCGGCAACCATAAAAGCAGAGTAAAAACCAAGACCAAAATGCCCGATAATACCGCTGTCTTTTGCAGAATCTTTGTATTTGTCTAAAAATTCTTCAGCTCCAGAAAAAGCAACTTCGTTGATGTATTTCTGAACTTCGTCTGCAGTCATCCCAATTCCTTGGTCGATAATATGAAGTTTTTTCCCTTCTTTATCAATCTTAACTTCAATGATTGGGTTTCCGTATTCAACACCTGGAGCTTCACCAATATTGGTAAGGTGTTTAAGTTTTAGCGTAGCATCGGTTGCATTGGAGATAAGTTCTCTCAAAAAGATTTCGTGGTCGCTGTATAGAAACTTCTTTATCAGCGGGAAAATATTTTCAACAGATACATTGATATTTCCAGTTGTCATATGTATAGTATTTTTATTTGAATTAATTACTGAAGTGATTTAGTCAAAAAAAATACCAATTGAATTAAAATGACAAGTTGACAGCGTGTTTTGTTACTAACAATAATTTAACACAATATTTTGTTTAACATGAATAGTTATTTATTAAACATTTATTATCTTGTCTTAAAATTAGGTGGGAAAAATCGCTATGAAAAAGAAGATTATTACACCATAAGGTTATAAGGGTTTATTAATTGGTTAGGTTGTAAAAAAGCGCATAACAGTTAGAATGTTATGCGCTTTTTTTGTGAAAGATATAAACCTAAAACTAATCGTTTAGTTTTTCTTTAACTTCTTGAAAGTCTTCTTTTAAATCGTCTATTTTGTTTTCAATCCACTTATCTCCTTTTCTCAATTTAAAGGCAATAATAATCATTACAATTCCGCCAAAAAGCGCAGCAAAAGCAATAATCCACATTAAGTAACTGATACCAATAAGGGGAGATGCAAAAATTATAAATCCGAAAATAACAGCAAGCGCTCCTCCAAATATAATCCATCCTTCGCCTTCAATTTCTTTTCGAACTTGAATTCCCATTGCAATACGACTTATTCCTCCGAAGATAAACCAAAAGGCTACGGTAAATCCAATAACTAACAATGTAATTCCAGGAGTGTTTAGTAATATAATTCCGAGGAAAAAACTAATTATCCCCTCCATTAAAATAAGCCATTTGTCTTCTCTTTCTTTCCAACTTGCAAAAGCAGCAATGATGGTGAAAATTCCGTCAACGAGCATTAAGGCAGCAAACCAGATTGCTAAACCTGCTGCTGAGATTACAGGGTTCATAAAAATAAAGATTGCAAAAATGACTAAAATTAGTCCTTTTAAGGCCAATGCCCACCAGTTTTTAACAAGAGTTCTTAACATGTTTTTGGTTTTTAAAGATTAAACTTTTGTGTTGGGGGGACTTTCTATATTTATTGAATTTTAAAATTTGAAGCCGTAAACAAAACCAATAGAAAACGTATCGTAGTATTTTTTATAGTTGTACGATAAGCTTACAGAAAGTTCGGTTTCGTTTTTTTCTAGAATGACATACTCAGATGCTAAATGCAAAATAGGAAGTGTTTCATTTTTATCGATATCCACACCACCACCTACAATTGCAGTCCACTTCGGGATGATTTCGTAAACAGCACCAACTGCAAGCGAAAAGGCATTTTCTCTTTCTAATTCTGAGTTTTCTTCTTCTTTTTCGACTTTATATTTTACAATTTCGATGTCGTTATAAGTTCCGATACCCCATTTTTCTGAAAACCAATATTCGTATGAAAACCCTAGTGATGGTACAAATAAAACTTCGTTTTCTCCAGTGGTTTCGTTTTCTCCTTGCGGAATCCAACTATAGCCTAAAAAGAGTGCAAGTTTGTTGCGTTTAAATTCTTCTTCTTCGCCTTCTTCAGAAAAAGAAACTTCTTCAGAATAGATACTTTCTTCTGTTTCTTGTGCATTTACAAATGCTGTAAACATTAAAAACAATGACGAAATTGTGATTGTTTTTTTTAATTGTAAAGAGAATACTTTTTTCATGGTTGTGAAATTATGTTGTTATAAAACCAATTTTATAGTTCCCATCCGAAGGTGGTTTGAAAAATATAATCGACTTTGGCAGCATCGGCAATAGGCTTACTATCGAAGTTATGTGTGAAACCAACTTTTAAAAAGAAATCGTACGGAAGGTCGTATTTTAAATCGAGTGAAAAGTCGGTTCTGACCCTGCCAGATTCTGTTAAACTCGGATAAGCTGTAAAGTTTGAATACAGACTGATGTCATCAAAATCAAACATATTTAATTCCAACCCTAAATAGGCCTCCAAACTGTTTCGGTGTGTGTTGTCTTCATCAGAGAAACGCTCGTTGTTCCATGCCAAACCAGCTCCTGTACCAAAATAAACTCTGTTGGAATGAATAATGTATTTCCCGAGACCACCTTTAATAGTGGTACGAAGGTCAAGTTTTTGTTCGTCGTTCGAAAGGAAATCTCCCGAAAGCGACATAAACCAATCGTTTTTCAAAAAGTATTTTGCACCAATATTTGCATCGGTACGGTTGGTTTCGGCCACACTATCTTGTTTGCTTCTTACGGAGTTAAAACTTCCTGAAGCTCCCCATTTATCAGCAATATAGCCTAAGGTACTTCGAACCGTAAACTGACTCAAATTATTGCTTTTTGTAAAGTTATATCCTACCGATAGGGAAGCACTCAGCCTAGAGAAAAAACTAGTTTTTATTGCTTTAATGTAAACAATATCGCTAATATTTACGGTTACCTTTTCGTTTAAACTTGATAAATCTACAACGCCAGTATCTTTTGCTTTTGTACGTAAATCGGTATTTAATCGAACACCATTACTAAGGGTTACCAAATAATATTGGCTACTGCTTATTTTTTTAACTTTTATCCATTTAATGGTGAAGTCGCTATCGCTATAATCTGTTTCTATGGAAAGCACTCCGTTTTTCATTTCTTTAATTTCTCCCACAATAATATCTCCGTTATCGAGCGCTAATGTGTCTGAAGTTTGTGCAAAACTTTGGGAACTTAATAAAATAGCAAAAATGGCCATGAGCCTAAATAGAAACAGTTTATTCTGATTCATATAATTATAAATTAAATTATCTAATTTGTATTTAATAGGAGGGGGAGTGGTTTTTCAGTACTAAAACTACCGAAAATGTTGGTTGAGGGGAGTAGGTAAAACTTACTATTGCAAGTTAAATATAGGGGATATTTTTAAATGTTAAAAACGGTTATTGTAAATAATTACGATAACCGTTTTTTTATAAGGTTGCTAAACAGAAAAATGTTATTTAAGCTTAGCTAAAATTCCATCTTCTTGAAGCTTTTTAATTACGGCATCAGTATACCCTTTTGTAAAGTCTTCAATGTTGTTTGGATTGTAAGTTTTAGATTGCGCAGACCAGATTAATTCTTCGCTTTGCGCATCATAAATGTTTGTTTCGATATAGTACACTTTATCGGTAGTGTAATATCCTGGATCATATCCAAAACCGTAAACATTGTTGTAGTATCCGTAGAAATTTCCGTAGTAACCGTATCCAACTGGGTTGTACATTGCGTAGGTGTTAGTTCCTTGTACATAGCGAGTTTCCTCGTCTTGCTGACGTAATGTAACAGTTAAAATAGATTCGCTTCCTGCTTTTTTAATTCCTTCTAATAAAGTTTCTTTTGATGGTTTGTTGTCTTTAGTAAAAGTTCCAGGGAAGGCATCGTGACTTTTAGTTACTCCAATTCCTCTTTGTTGTAATTGAAATCCTAATTCATTTTCAAGAATAGTTTTATTCGGTACATTTCCTGTAATTGCTGCAATAAAAACACTCTTGTATTTTTTTGTAGCAAAAGCTTCTTTGTTAGCCCAAGATGCAGTAATATCTGTAGTAGTACCACATGCAACAACAAGTGCAAAAGCTAAAATAGGTAGGATGATTTTTTTCATAAAAGATTAAATTTTTTGCTAAAATAGTTTATTTCTGCTAAAATACTAAAATATAAAAGAACGCTTTTAAGTTTTTAATATTCAGAAAATTCTTAATTCATTTAAGCTGGTTTTCTTTTGATTTTAAAAGTGATGAGCAATGTACTTGTGGCCAAAATAATCCAGAAAACATCGATAAAAAACAACTGAAAGTTTTCGTTTTTATAAGTTAACCAAAACCAATTTCCAGAAGCTAATCCGTTTGCAATAGGTACTAAAAACCCAATAATACTCCCTAAAAGTAAGGTGTATTTGTTGGTGAAATACAAGTTCTTTTTTAAGGTGAATGCAATTGCCAAAAGCAACCACCCTATAAAATAAAACTGGTAGATAAAGGCTTGCGAAGCAGGGTTGACAAGCTTAACCGCTATAAATGATGCTGCCGTAATTGGGTACATGGTTAAACAAATACCGAGGTAAATGTTTACTAGTGCTGCATTGAATTTTCGTTTTTTTAGCGGAATGTTTTTCTTGTCTCTTGCAACCAACCAAATTAAAACACCCGATATAATAACAAAGCAAGAAATGAGTCCTAAAATAAAACTAATAACTCGTAGGGAAAATCCGCTGTAATCGCCATAATGAAGTCGGTACATCAGGTTTTTTACAACATCTAGGTAGGAAATATCTGTAAACGGATTTTTTTGATATACTATTTTTCCGTCGGTTGCTTGGTAGATAATCTTACCATTTCCTGTGAATTTTTCACTTCTGTCCAGTTCGCCTTCAACAGCAATCTGCATGCTTTCATCACCAAAATTATAAAGATGCACATGCGATACGTTAAAACCTTCCCACTGTTGTTTTGTAGCGGTTATATATTTTTCTACGGAAGGAACATCCGAAAGCGGCTGTTGCAATAATGTAACTGGCTTATCAAAATATTCTAAATCTTCGTAAAGTTTCTGTTGGTCTCCGTCGTATAAGAGTGCAACGCTAGGTGCTGCCATGAGTAAACTCAGCATAAAAAAAGTTCCGGTAACTGCATAGATAAACTGAAATGGTAGCCCGATTACTCCAAGTGCAGTATGAGCGTCGGTCCAAATGGTTTTTAATTTTGCCTTCGGACGAAAAACATAAAAATTAGAAACAATTTTATCCCAATGAATAAGTACTCCGGTAATGATTGCAAATAAGAAAAAGAAAGCCACAAACCCAGAAAGGTAATACCCAAACGGATATTGTATTTGTGCAAAAAAGTGCAAGCGATATAAAAATTCGCCTAAAGTATACGATTGTTCGTAAGTGAAATTTTTAAAAGTTTTTGTGTCGAGATAGAAAAAAGTACCTGCTTTATCTTCTTCTTTTGCAAGCGTATCTTTGGTTGCCGATAGGTTAATATCTAATCTTCTTTCGTTGTAATGTTTTGCAATTTCGATATCTCTTCCGTAGAGCGAATAGTTTTTTTGAAGCGAATCAATAACCGTATCAAAATTGGTAGTCACTCCAGTTTCAATAGCCGAAACCGATTCGTTTTTTTGCCAATTTGCAATTTCATCTCTAAAAAATGAAAAAGAACCCGCAAAGAAAATAACAAATAAAGCCGCACTAATAATGATGCCGCTAACGGTATGGAGATGGAAAAATATATTGTAAGAGCGGATGTTCATTTTTCAAATTAAATAATAGGGTGATACATTTTTCCTAGTTGTACAATTCCGTAGAAAAGGGCAGTGAGTAGGAGGTAAACACCCCACATTTTCCAACCGTTTTTTGCAAGAAAAGTAACGATAAGTAAAGTTGCCCAAATGATAAATCCTGTAAAAGTTGAAGAAATCATAATATTTACACGGTCAAACCAAGCAGCCAATGCTAGATGAAAAGTTACGGTAACAAAATACCCGCCAAGAAATCCAGCCGATATTTTGGCAAAACGTTGCCAAGGTGATGTTGTTAAATATTTTTTGTTTGCTGGCATTGGTTAAATGATAAATAATTCTACTAAAACACTAAAAATAAAAAGTACGAAAAGTGTTTTAAAATGAATGGTTCTTAAAGGTGTTATTAAAACAACTAGACTTCCTACCGTCATTAAAATTACAATCCACAACAAAGTTCCAGCGCCAAAACCCTTTACTAAAATAGTTATTCCTAAAGAAATGATAAGCAGTAGTAAGCCTGTTAATTTTAAAGGCGAATATTTTTGTTGTAACCACAAATCTATTTTTGAGTTGTTTAAAACAGCTCGTTTAGAAGTGCTGTAGAAAGCATAAAACCCAAAGAAAACTAATAAAATTACGAAACTAATCATGACTCTTTTATATTGAAATAGCTTTAAACGAATACAACTCTGAGGTGAGTCAGAGTTGTATTTGTAAATTGAAATTGTATTTATTTAGGCATGCAATACGTAACGCAATGCCAAACAAATTGATAATCTTCTCCGTTGTATGTTCCAGGAACTTCTTCTTTATAAGTGGTCTCTAAAATATACTTAGTTTCCCAAGGCTTTTTAAAAGAAATATATCCTTCTTCATCGGTGTGTAATGTTTTAGACCATTGGTCTGCTACATACACTTGCACTTCGTTTTTAGCTAAAGGAGCGTCTTTGTATAAAACTTGAAGTTTTACTTCTTCTCCGTTATTGCTAATTCTTTTTACAGTAATTCCTTCGGCATTTTGCGTTGCAGTATCATTGGTTTTGTTTCCAACATTTACATTGGCAACTGCGTGGTAATGCGTTTTGAAAATTCCGAAATCGTATTGTGTATAATCAATTACATCAATTTCGTTGTTGTTTAAAAGAATTGTGTAAGTTCCTTTTTCTTTTGGAGTAAACGCAGCAGCGTAATAATTTTCTTTTGCTGAAGTTTCCAACGGCGTTTTTTCACCTGAAGGAGAAACCAACCAAAGTGTAAATTTGTTTACGTTTTTAAAAGCGTCTCCATTTACTTCTTCAATAACTCCGTAAGTATATTCTCCAAAATGAACTTTAACTTCTTGTTGCTTTCCTACTTCTCCGTTGGTATTTGTTTCAATCCAAAGGTAATGTGCAAAAGTTGGAGCACTTATTAAAAGGAATGCTATAAATGTGATGAGTTTTTTCATTTGAATGATTTTAGGTTTTATACTGATATATGATATTAAAAATGATAAGTAAAGTTTGCAGAGAATGTTCTTGGAGATTGTGGACTCACTGTAGACCATCCTGTGTAATACTCTTCATTAGCCAAATTGTTTAGTTTTAAAGTGATGCTGAAGTCTTTAACTTCGTAAAATAATGATGTATTTAAAACTGTGTATTCTGGTATTGTAAAAGTACCTGCTAAGTTTCTGTTGAAAATTTTGTTGTCTCCAGCATAGTTTCCTCCAAATCCTAGTCCGAATCCTTTTAAGGTTCCGTTATAAAAATGGTAGCTTGCCCAAAGGTTTGCCAAGTTTTGTGGTCCTGCTTGTTCTGGACGTTTGTTTACGAAATCTTCAGCACCTTCGGTTACTTTACTATCGTTATAGCTATAACCAGCAATAATGTTTAATCCTTCAACTGGGTTTGCAGTAATACTAGTTTCAAAACCTTTACTGTATTGTTCTCCACCTTGCGTGTAAGTAGTTGGTCCAGTACTTAAAACAATGTTACTTACTTTAATATCGTAGTAGCTTAACGTTGCTGCAAGTTTGTTTTCAAACAGACTTAACTTTGTTCCAAACTCAAACTGATTTGCTTTTTCAGGATCAAAACTTAAGGTTGTAGTTGTTTCTCCATCTTGAACAATTCTAGGAGCTACGTTGCTAAAACCATTCATGTAGTTAGCAAAAATAGAAACCTTGTCTAAGATTGGTTGGTAAATTAAACCGAATTTTGGAGAAAGTGCTGTTTGCTCGTGAGCATCATTCGAGAAATGATCAAGTCTTAAACTCGCCATTGCTGATAATTCTGGTAAGAAATAAATTACATCAGAAACATAAGCACTGTAAATTTCTTGTTTAGTTTCGCTGTATTGAGCTCCAGGATTTCCTAAAGTTGCAATACTCGCATCTGCTCCCGCTTGTGTTAAAATCCCTGTGTCGTCAACAAAGTTTGCATTCATTGGAGTTCCAAATTGTTGGTGTAACGCAGGAGCTACCGTAGCAAACTCTTCGTTGTTTGTTCCGATATACACAAAACCTTGGTTTGCATAACCAGTACTGTTATTAATGATGCGTTGATTGTAATAATCCAATCCAGCAACCATTTTGTTTTTGAAGTTTCCTAAATTGAATTCTCCAATAAAGTTTTGTTGGATATCAACACCTGTTTTTTCTGAATTTTGATTACTTGTGTAACGCGCTAAGATGATTCCGTCGTTAATAGGAGAAACCTGATCTACAGTGTTTGTAATTTCATATAGATAAGAATAATATCCTTCTGATTTTGCACTCGAAGAAGAAACAGCAGTTTGCGATGTCCAAGTATCACTTAACTTATAACGCATCTCTCCCTGTAAACTAAAAGTTGGGTTTTTGATGCTTAAATCGTTACTTGTGTACGAACGGTTGTTGTCGTACCCTAACTCATCAATGTTATGTACACGAAGTTCAGAACCTCTATCTAAAAATAACATGGTTTGGTTGGTATTTTCTCCGCTGTAAAATTCAGTATTAATAAAGAAAGACAAACGATCGCTAGCTTTGTAAGCCAATGAAGGCGCTACGTACAATGATTTTTTAAATCCAGCATCTTGAAAACTGTTTTGCGTGTGGTATGCAGCATTAATTCGAAGCGCTACATTTTTTTCGTCGTTTAATAATGCATTTACATCTGCAGTAACTCGGTTTAAACCGTAGCTTCCACCAGTGTATGAAATATTTCCGCCGAAATCATCAAAATAAGGACGTTTTGTGTTTACGTTGATTAATCCTCCGTAAGAAATTAAACTACTTCCGTATAAAGTTCCAGATGGGCCTTTTATAATTTCTACATTTTCAATATTTGCAGGGTCTAAAGTTCCGTTTGTTAAACTTGGTAAACCATTCATCATGGTAGGCTGTACAGCAAAACCTCTAAGCGAGTAGTAACCAGCTCCGTCACCTCCACGACCTGTAGATTCCCATAACTTATAAATTCCAGGTGCATTTTTAAGTGCATCTTCAAAGTTGGTAACAACTTGCTCTTCTAGCAATTGGCTAGAAACTGTGTTGTACACTTGTGGGTTTTCAATATCTTTTAAAGGAAGTTTAGAAACTACAGTACTTTCAGTTTTATAGAACTTATTTTTTTTGTGTCCTTCTAATACAACTTCTCCAAGCTCTTCACTTTTTTCAACAATAACAATAGCACCTAAATCGGTAGTTTGATTGTCAAAAACACGAATGTCTTTTGTAGTTGTTTTAAATCCGATATACGATACTTTGATTTTGTATCGTTTTGCTGGAATGTTTTCAATATTGAAAAAACCAGAATCATCAGTATTTATTCCGATATTTGTACCTGTTAAAATTACATTTGCACCAGGAATAGCCTCACCGCTATCGGAAATTACCTGGCCCTTTAAATGCCCTTGTTGAGCAAATACAAATGACGTAACCGTTAAGAATAGTATTGTAATTATATTTTTCATAGAATCAATTATTATTTAAATTTGGTCTAAATTAAATAGGGTGCAAATTTAGAAAAGGATAAGTATCAATAATGACGCGATATGGAAAAAAAAAGACGCGATTTTATAAACTGTGACTTGATAAATCTTTCAAAGACGAATAAAAACTTCGAAACTTTTATCGCAACTTGTATCCATACGTCAAAAAATGAGGCGCTTAGTTTATCTACCTATCAATTAATTAACTCCTACGGAAAAGGTACTATCTCGCTAATTGAGTTTGAAGAAGTTTCAGTTCAGGTTTCTAATTTTGAGTTGGAACGCGATTTAGTTTTTTATGATGAATTTGATGAAAATGTGCTACTGATGTCTTTTTTACTCGACGGAGAAAAGATTATTTCTCTTCGTGGTAATTCTGATATTTTAAATGAAAGTCAAGAGTGCTATGCTAGTAAAATAGCAAACTTTAAAGGATATATTAGGTTTACAGGAGGGAAGCCTTTAAGGCAAGTTACTATCAGGCTACCGTATTCGTTCCTGAAACAAAAGGGAATTGCAGATGCTTCCATGTTTAAATCTTTTGCTGATGAAGATATTGTTCAGCCTATTACCAATGAGATTTTATCAGTATTGATGAGTTTTCAATTTGAAGTTTTAAACCTACAAGAATTACGATTGGTAGCAGAAGCAAAAGTATTGGAGTTATTGGCATTACAAATGCAATTGTATAAAGAAGGTGTTGCTGAAAAGGTAAATGCAAGTCAAGATAAAATTCTAAAGAAAGTATACGCAGCCAAACAATTAATGCTTGAAAACCTCGATAAAAACTATTCGATTAAAGAGATGTCTCGAATGCTTGCGCTCAATGAATATATTTTTAAAAAGGAGTTTAAACGTATTTCGGGGAGTTCTATCAATGAGTTTTATACCCAAGAAAAAATGAATAAGGCTGCAAATTTATTGGTTACAAGTCAAATGCCAATTTATGAAATTGCCGAACAGATAGGATACAAAAATGCCACACATTTTAGTGCGGCATTTAAAAGGTTTTACCATAAAACTCCTAAGAAGTTTAGGGTAAGTTTATAACTCATTTTCTTTTTTACTAGGAGTTTTGGTTTTCATTTTCTGAAGAATTTCTTTAAAGTGTTCTCCTGCAGCTTCACGTCCGCCAAGACCATAACTTAAAGCAATCGTTACTGCCAATGCACCCATAATAAAAGTAAAAGCAATTTCTACAATTTCGTTTGCAATTCCCATGGTTCTTAACGCAATAGCAATAAACAACGCTAAAGAAGCCGCTCTTACAATTCCTGCAATAAAAGTATTGTTGTTAGATTTCGAGATCATGTTGTAAATAAGCAACGAAATGTAATTTCCGATAGCAAGAATTACCAATCCAAATATGATTTGTCCTGTAAGCGTTAAGATATCATTTAAGATATAGGTAAGTTGGTCTAATTGTAATATTTCTACTGCGGTTATAATTCCGAAGAAAACAATAAAGAAGTAAAATACATTCGAAACAATTTTTGCAAGCGACTGTTTTTCTCCAATTATTTTTTGAAGCTGAATTTTTTCTGATAAACTATCAACTTTCATGCTTTTTAATAAGTCTTCAATTAGGTTGGTTAAGTATTTTCCTCCCCAAATGAAAAGTACCAAAATAGCACCAGCAATAAGAACTTCACCAATTAAATCGGTAAACTTCATCAAGATATTATTAGCTGGTTCTGATATCGATTTTATGTTAAGCGCGTTAAAAGCTTGAATTAAAAAAGGTACAAAAATGATAATGAAAACAACTTTTTGAACAATGTTTACAAGTGTTTCTGTGTCTTTAAATCCTGTCTTGTCTACCAACTTATCGATAAACGAACCACCAAGATTTATTAAATTTGATACAAATTTGGCAAGTAAATATCCCGCAAAAGCAATTAAAAAGGCTGCAATTATACTTGGAATAAAACTTAGAATTTCGGTTACCATACTTTCTACTGGTGTTAACACTTGGCTAACTCCCAAGAGTTCTAATACCACCATAATTACAATAATCATGATTACGTAGTAAAATATATTTCCGATAAATTTGTTGGTATTCCCGATGTCGGTTTTTCCTAAGATTTTTTCATCCCAAGAAGTTTTTTTAAGCAACTTTACAACAAGTGCTTTTGCCCCACGAGCAATAAGCCATCCTATAAATAGGACGACTATGGCTCCTAAAATATTGGGCATAAACCTTAAAATGTGGTCTGTGATAATGTGTATTGTTTCTCTCATGTCAATTATTTTTTAAATGAGCTGACAAGATAAGAGAAAATTTACGCTATTTCAAGGAAAAGGACTATTTATTTAAAACTGTTGATAGTTTTTCTGATGGCAACTAACTGACTCAAAAGATTTTCAAGTAAATCTAAGTGCAACATATTTGCTCCATCACTTTTGGCATTAGCTGGGTCGAAGTGTGTTTCCATAAACAAACCGTTTACACCAGCGGCAATTCCTGCTTTCGCAATCGTGCCAATCATTTCTGGACGACCGCCAGTAACTCCGCTACTTTGGTTTGGCTGTTGCAACGAGTGCGTTACATCAAGCACAACAGGAGCATATTGCTTCATGGTAGGAATACCTCTAAAATCCACAATCATGTCTTGATATCCAAACATCGTTCCTCTGTCGGTAATAACGGCTTGTTCATTTCCGCAGTCTAAAACTTTTTGCACCGCATGTTTCATGCTCTCAGGACTCATAAATTGTCCCTTTTTTAAATTGATGGTTTTTCCTGTGTTAGCCGCCGCAACCACCAAATCGGTTTGGCGTACTAAAAAAGCAGGAATTTGTAAAACATCAACATACTCAGCGGCCAAGTTAGCATCTCTTATTTCGTGGATGTCGGTTACTGTTGGCACGTGGAAAGTTTCTGAAACTTTACGGAGTATTTTAAGTGCTTTTTCATCGCCAATACCTGTAAAAGAATCAATACGGCTACGGTTTGCCTTTTTAAAACTTCCTTTAAAAATGTATGGAATTTCTAACTTATCGGTAATGGCTACAGCCTTTTCAGCAATTCGCATTGCCATGTCTTCGCCTTCAATGGCACATGGACCCGCCAATAAAAAGAAATTGTCGCTGTCGGTGTGTTTTATCTGTGGAATGTTATTTAAATTCATCTTCTAAAAATTTAATAGCAAAGATACTGTTTTAGCAATTAATTAATTCGATTTAGTTGAAGATTACCAGTTCTTTTACACTTTCAAATTTCTGAAATATCATCGATAAACATTTGTAAGTTTTATGAAATTCGTAGTTTCCTGACGCTTTGTAATTTAGGAGGAAGTGGCAAATTGTAAATTCAGCGTGTAAATAATTAATAATCAAATAATTAAATATTTTTATTTTTTTGTGCTATCTGTAATAAATATACATTACCTTTGCGCCCTTAAAAGCTAGGGTATAATATGACTTCAATTAAAAACATAGCAATTATTGCACACGTTGACCACGGAAAAACTACGTTGGTTGATAAAATAATGTATCACTGCCAGTTATTTCGTGAAAACGAAAATACAGGAGATTTAATTCTTGATAATAACGATTTAGAGCGTGAACGTGGTATTACTATTACCTCAAAAAATGTATCTGTTATTTACAAGGATACAAAAATTAATATTATCGATACTCCTGGTCACGCCGATTTTGGTGGTGAGGTAGAGCGTGTTTTAAATATGGCCGATGGGGTTTTACTTTTAGTAGATGCTTTTGAAGGACCAATGCCTCAAACGCGTTTTGTACTGCAAAAAGCAATTGATTTAGGTTTAAAACCATGTGTGGTTGTAAATAAAGTTGATAAAGAAAACTGTACTCCAGAGGAGGTACATGAAAAGGTATTCGATTTAATGTTCGAATTAGGAGCAGAGGAGTGGCAGTTAGATTTTCCAACAGTTTACGGTTCAGCTAAAAACAACTGGATGAGTACCGATTGGAAAAATCAAACTGAAAATATTGAACCTTTATTAGATATGGTAATTGAGCATATTCCAGCGCCTAAATTACCAGAAGGAAACACCCAAATGCTTATTACATCATTAGACTTCTCTAGCTTTACAGGACGTATTGCTATTGGACGTTTAACTAGAGGTGAGTTAAAAGCAGGACAGAATATTTCATTAGTAAAACGCGATGGTTCTGTTGTGAAAAATAAAATTAAAGAACTTCATGTTTTTGAAGGTCTTGGACGTATAAAAGTTGACGAAGTACAAACAGGAGATATCTGTGCGCTTGTTGGTTTAGAAGGGTTTGAAATTGGAGATACTGTTGCCGATTTTGAAAATCCAGAAGGACTTAAAACTATCGCAATTGATGAGCCTACCATGAGTATGTTGTTTACAATTAACGATTCGCCTTTCTTCGGAAAAGATGGGAAATTTGTTACTTCTCGACATATTAAAGACCGTTTAACTAAAGAGTTAGAGAAAAATTTAGCACTTCGAGTTAACGAAACGGATAGTGCCGATAAATTCTTGGTTTTTGGTCGTGGGGTATTACACCTTTCTGTATTAATTGAAACTATGCGCCGTGAAGGTTACGAGCTTCAAATTGGACAGCCACAAGTTATCATCAAAGAAATTGATGGTAAAAAATGTGAGCCAATAGAAGAGTTAACAATCGATTTACCAGAAGAAGTTTCAGGGAAAGCGGTAGAAATGGTAACACTTCGTAAAGGAGAAATGTTAAGTATGGAACCAAAAGGAGAGCGTATGAACATTGTGTTCAATATTCCTTCTAGAGGTATCATAGGGTTACGTAATCAATTGCTTACAGCAACGGCTGGAGAGGCTATTATGAACCACCGTTTCTTAGAATATCAACCATACAAAGGAGAAATTCCTGGAAGAAATAACGGGTCTTTAATTTCTATGGAAAACGGAAAAGCAATTCCTTATTCTATTGATAAATTACAAGATAGAGGTAAATTCTTTGTTGATCCTAACGAAGAAATTTACGAAGGGCAAGTAGTTGGAGAGAATTCGCGTAGTGATGATATGACCGTGAATATTACTAAAACGAAAAAACTTTCGAACGTACGTTCTTCTGGAGCAGATGATAAAGCTAAAATTGTTCCAGCAATTAAATTCTCTTTAGAAGAAGCTTTAGAGTATATCCAAAAAGATGAGTATGTTGAGGTAACTCCAAAAACAATGCGTATCCGTAAGATTTACTTAAAAGAAACCGATCGTAAAAGAATGGGAAAACAAGTAGGGTAATTTCCTTCAGTATATAAAATAAAAAATCGGCTAAGATTCATTTCCTAGCCGATTTTTTTTGTGCTTGTATTTAGCTTTATGATTTCACCGAAGCCAATTCTTTTGCCGCATAAGCAGCACCAATAATACCAGCCTCGTTTAAAGTTTGTGCTTGAATGGTAGGAACTTTCATGTCTAAGTACTGTTCAAATTCATCAAAGTATTTGCTTCCGCCACCACCGATAATAAACAAATCTGGACAAAGAATAAGGTCGACGTAATTTAAAAATTTATTAAAGCGTTTACCCCATTTTTTAAAACTCATGTTTTCGTTTTTCCGAACAGAGTTTGCAGCGTAGTTTTCTACGTTTTTGTATTTTTTATAGTACATCTGTCCGAGTTCGAAATTCGGAATTAATGCGCCGTTATAAAATGCTCCGCAGCCTAAACCAGTTCCAACAGTAATAATTAATACGAGTCCGTTTTTACCTTTTCCTGCTCCAAAGTTCATTTCGGCAATTCCGGCAACATCAGCATCGTTGGCAACAACAAATGGGAGTCCAGTTTCTGTTTCAAACAATTCTTCGGCATTAACTCCAATCCATTTTTTGTGCAAATTACTTTCGGTAAGTGCTACACCGTTTTTTATAGCTGTTGGAAATCCGCACCCAACTGGGCCTTTCCATTCAAAATGATGAACAATTTTTTTAATTACGGCACTCATGGCGCCAGGTGTTGCAGGGCGAGGGGTTTCTATTCGAAAACGTTCGGTTAATAAGGTTCCTTTTTCTACGTCTACAATAGCTCCCTTCATGCCAGAAGCACCAATATCTATCCCTAAAATCTCCATGTTTTTCTTTTTCTGTTAAGAACTCTTGTAGTATAAAAATAATAGATTATTATAATTTTTCTGCAATTTTTGAATTTTTTGTAAAAATAAATCTGCTTTTTGGGTTATATTTATTGGTAATACAGAAAAGCTATATCTTTAAAGTAGCAGTTTTTATCTAATTATACTATGGAATATTTTGATACTTCGCTTACCGAACTTATTGGTTATGCAGCTTCGTTGGGAGTTTTGCTTTCCTTTTTTATGAAAGAAATAAGCAGACTTAGAATTGTTAATTCGATAGGGTGTTTCTTTTTTGTTATTTATGGAATTATGCTTCCGTCCATACCAATTATTATTACCAATGCGGCTATTTTGGGTGTTAACTTTTATTATTTATTAATAAGAAAAGAGAATGCATCCAAAGAAGAAATTAAGGAGTAAAATTGAGTTTGTGTTTACACATTTTTCTGTACCACTTCAAACACTTTGCTTCCGTCGCATTTTAAAGTTTTAGAAGGGAATTTCAGCAACAATGCATAATCATGAGTGGCCATTAAAATGGTACGTCCGTTCTTGTTGATGTCTTGTAAAACCTTCATGACCTCTACGCTGGTTTGTGGGTCTAAATTTCCTGTAGGCTCATCGGCAAGAATAAGTTCGGGATCGTTTAAAAGTGCACGAGCAATGGCAATTCTTTGTTGTTCACCGCCCGACAGTTGGTGCGGAAATTTAAAACCTTTAGTAGCCATTCCAACCTTGGTGAGCACTTCGTCAATTCGAGCAGTAATTTCGTTTTTATCGGTCCATCCAGTAGCTTTTAAAACAAACAATAAATTGTCGTTTATAGTACGGTCTGGCAGTAATTTAAAATCTTGAAAAACAATACCGAGTTTTCTGCGTAAAAACGGAATATCTTTTTCTTTTAAAGTCCTTAAATCGTAGTCAACAATAGACCCAGAGCCTTGCGTAAGCGGTAAATCTCCGTAAAGAGTTTTCATAAAACTACTCTTTCCGCTTCCCGTTTTTCCAATTAAATATACAAACTCTCCTTTCGAAATATTTAAATTAATTTCGCTTAAAACTAAATTTTCTCTTTGGTAAATAGCAACGTCTCTTAGTTCTAAAATTACTTCACTCATAGGTAAAATATCGGTGTTTGTGTACTCACTTGGTGAGCTTTGTTTTGCATCAGTTTAAACTGATTTTTTATTTTCTTCTGAAGAAAAACTTCATTAGGTAAAGGTAAATATAATAAGTAATTTTCATCTGTTCTTTTTTATTTTTTTAGCTGAAGCAGATTTGTTCAGTAGAAAAATACTTCATGCAAAATATTCAGAAGGAAACCGATTTACTTTAACAAGAGTTCAAGATTTGATTGATAAAATTTGTAATAAAATTGACCTATTGAAAAAGTTTTAAAAATCAAGGAAGCAGTAGTGGCACCAGATAAAAAGCTGTTTGAGCGAAGCGAGTTCTTTTTATCTGTGGAGGATGGTTCCGTAGATTTTCTTATACTTTTTTAATCAGTCTTGACTTTTTTGTTTCGTTTTTGTGTCAAGACAAAAATGAAAGTATAATTAAATAATTGAAATGTATTTAGTTGAAATTTATTTAAAATGACACTTATATCAAATTCACATTATTTTATAAAACACAACCTAACTTTTTGTTTTAAAGAATGTTATATGTAACAAACATAATTGTTGTTTTTTCAGTTTAAAAGAAGAGAACTAAAGCTCATTTAGGTAAACAACTTTATGTAAGAGAATTTGTCGTTTTAGTATAATTATAACAAAAAAACTACGTTATTTATACAATCAATCCTGTATTTTTGAATTGAATTTTATTGCTGAGTTTACTCGTAAAACGCGAATTATTAAGCGAAGAATAAAATTAAAAATGCAACTTAAAAAGAGATTAAACAACTTT
Source organism: Joostella sp. CR20 (assembly GCF_038433465.1). Lineage (NCBI taxonomy): Bacteria > Pseudomonadati > Bacteroidota > Flavobacteriia > Flavobacteriales > Flavobacteriaceae > Joostella > Joostella sp. CR20. Next base: position 210,544 of record NZ_JAESVF010000004.1, read on the forward strand.
ATATGAAGCTAACCAATAAAGGATTTGCTGTGTTAATGGTGCTGGGAAGCACTTTGTCTTACGCACAAGAATCGAAAGTTTATACATACGATCAAAAAGATTATCATGAGGCTTTAGATTTGTATCAAAAAAAGCAATACCAAGCTGCGCAAGTGATTTTTCAAAATGTGGAGCGCACTACCAAAGATGAAGAAACCAAGGCAAATTCGGCTTACTACATTGCAAATGCTGCTATTCGAACCAATCAGTTGGGAGCCGACCGTTTAATGGAAGAATTTGTAGAAACTTATCCGACTTCTACTAAACGAAATTCTGCTTACATGGATGTGGGCGATTACTATTTTAACCAAGCAAAATATCCAAACGCGTTGCGTTGGTACGACATGGCAGAAGAGCAGTCAATGACCAATGCCGAGCGTGAAGCGTTTAATTTCAAAAAAGGATATTCGCTTTTTGTTGCAAAAAAATACACTTCAGCAAGAACATATTTAGAGCAAGTAACTACATCAGAGAAATATGGTTCGCAGGCTAAATATTATATTGGTTACATGGCTTACGAAGGCGATGATTACAATGAGGCAAACCAGTATTTCGAGCAAGTTTCTGCCGACCAAGAGTTGAGTAAAAACTTATCGTATTACCAAGCAGATATGAATTTTAAGCTTGGCGATTTTGACAAGGCGATTGCTTTAGGGAAAGAACAATTGCCAACAGCCGATAGAAGTGAGCTTTCGGAACTGAATAAAATTATTGGAGAGAGTTATTTTAATAAGAAAGAATACGAAGCTGCGATTCCGTACTTAAAGCAATACCAAGGAAAAAACGGGAAATGGAACAATACCGATTTTTATCAGTTAGGGTATGCGTACTACAAGCAAGGCGAGTATGATTTGGCTATCAATCAGTTTAATAAAATTGTAGAAGGAAATAATTCAGTTGCTCAAAATGCATATTATCATTTAGGTGAATGTTACCTAAAAACAGACAAAAAGCAACAGGCTTTAAACGCTTTTAGAAATGCATCGCAAATGCCATACGATGAGCAAATTAAAAAAGATGCTTCTTTAAACTATGCACGCTTGAGCTACGAAGTTGGAAACCCATATGAAAGTACACCTTTGGTGCTTACCAATTATTTAGAAACCTACCCTAAGAGTGAAAATACCCAAGAAATTCAAGAGCTTTTGGTAGATTCTTACATCACTTCAAAAAATTATGATGGAGCTTTAAAGTTATTAGAAACTAATAAAAATTACAGTTCTAAAACAACCTACCAGAAAGTAGCTTTTTACAGAGGTTTAGAGTTGTATAACGAAGGAAATTATACCGATGCAAAATCGTATTTTGAAAAATCGGTTAAAGAACAACAAGACCCACTTTTTACGGCTAGAGCAATATTTTGGAATGCCGAAGTAGATTATCTATTAGAAAATTACGACGAAGCTGTAGTTGGGTTTAAACAATTTGAACAAAGTGCAATGGCAACACAAACGCCAGAGTATAAAAACTTAGATTATAACCTTGCTTATACGTATTTTAAGCAGAAAGATTACAGCAATTCGGCTACGTATTTTAAGGAGTTTATTGATGCGAACCCAAATGATGTTGCTAGAGTAAAAGATAGTTATTTAAGAATGGGTGATAGTCAGTTTGCAGAAAGCAAATATTGGCCAGCCATGGAAGCTTACAACAAAGCGATTGCACTGGGAGGAGCCGATGCCGATTATGCACATTTTCAAAAAGCAATTAGCTACGGATTTGTAGATAGAAATGAAAAGAAAATAACCGAATTGGAAGCATTTGTAAATCAGTTTCCAGATTCGCCATTGCGAGATGATGCTTTTTACGAGTTAGGAAATACTTACATCAATAATGGGCAAACAGAAAAAGGAATTAATGCCTACGGAAGTTTGGCTAGTAATTACCGAATGAGTTCGTTTGTGCCAAAAGCGATGCTTAAAGAAGGTTTGGTTTATTACAATGCAGGAAAAAATACAGAAGCTTTAAGCAAGTTTCAGGCGGTTGTAAAAACATATCCAAATACGCCAGAAGCACTTCAAGCGGTAAGTACGGCAAAGCAAGTGTATGTGGATGAAGGTCGTGTAAACGAATACGCTTCATGGGTTAAAGGTTTGGATTTTGTAAATGTTACTGAAACTGAATTGGAGAGTGCTACTTTTGAATCGGCAGAGCGTCAGTATGTTCAGCAAAAAACTTCATCAGCAATAAAAGGTTTAGAAGCTTATCTGAATGAATTTCCGCAGGGAGCAAACGCACTAAAAGCTCATTTTTATTTAGGGCAATTGTATTCAAAAGAAGGAAATACACAAAAAGCTTTACCGCATTACGAATATATTGTAGCTGAAAAACGAAACGAGTTTTCAGAGGAAGCTTATGTGCGAGCGGGTGAAATTTACCTAGAAAATAAAAATTACAACAAAGCCATTACGGTTTTAAAAACCTTGGAGCAAGGAGCCGATTTTCAGCAGAACATTGTGTTTGCTCAGTCTAATATCATGAAAGCGAGTTACGAGCTTAAAAATTATCCGCAAACTATTACTTATGCGGAAAAAGTGCTCAACACGCCAAAAATAGACGACCGTATAAAAAGCGATGCTTACACCATGATTGCGCGTTCTGCAATTGCAACGGGCGACGATGCTAAAGCGAAAAAGGCATACGCCGAAGTTCAAAAAATTGCAACAGGAGCTTTGGGAGCAGAGGCACTTTATTACGATGCTTATTTTAAACACCAAGAAAAGAATTACGAAGCTTCGAATGCATCAGCACAAAAATTAGCTAAAGATTATTCGGCTTATAAAGAAACAGGAGGAAAGGGACTTATCATCATGGCGAAAAACTTTTTTGAAATGGACGATGCTTTTCAGGCAACGTATATTTTACAAAGTGTAGTCGATAATTTTTCGCAATATCCTGCTATTGTAGAAGAAGCGAAAACGCAACTTACCATCATGAAATCTCGTGAGGCTGAAAGAAATTCTTCGGTAAATCCAACTAAAAACTAAGCAAGGATTTTATGCAAACTATTCAACAAAAAAAAGATATACTTACATCTCGATATACGATGCGCACTAATTTATTATTAAGCACTCTATTTGTTTTAACAGGAAGTTTTGCTGTTTGGGCACAAGAGAAAGATAAAAAAGAAGAAGAAAATATAGGGACAGAGGTTGTAAATGTGGTAAAACCATATACGCCAACTATTTCTGATGCCAATAAAATACAGGAAACACCACAGTTGAACGATTCTATTACAACAGCGAAAAAAGCAATTAATTATACAATTTTTTCGGTGCCTGTGGCTTCTACGTTTACACCAGCAAAAGGGAAGGCTAGTGGTTTGCAAAAGGCTGCAAAAGAGCGTTTGTATAACAGTTACCTTTCACTTGGTTTAGGAAATTACAACACTGCAAAACTAGATTTTTATACTAGTCACGATTTTAGTAGAGACGAGAGTTTAGATGTTATTTTAAATCATCATTCGTCTCAAGGTGGTATTGATGATGTGGTATTGGATGATAAATTTTTTAATACTTCTTTGGAAGCCTACTATCGTCAACGCGACCGTTATATGAGTTGGGGTGTAAACGGAGGTTTTAAGCATCAAATTTATAATTGGTACGGACTTCCGCAAGGCGAATATGCTTACGATGCAGATGAGATTAGCGGTATTGATGAAAAGCAGAGTTATTACACAGGGTTTGTAGGTGCAAACATGGATTTTGTAGATTCGTTTTTTACAGGAGGAGAAGTATACTACCGTCGTTTTTGGGATGGTTTTAGTTCTGGAGAAAATAGAGCTGTTTTAAAACCTCAATTTGAATTTCCAGTTGGCGACGAACTTTTAAGTTTAGATTTGGATGTTGATTATGTAGGAGGAAGTTTTGAAAGACATTACGAAAATACTGATGAGTTAAAGTACAGCAATGTTTTTGGAGGAATTACACCGAGTATTCAAATTTTGAGTGATAAGTTGGCTATTAATTTAGGGGCTTCTGCATATTACAATCAAGACATAGAAAATAGCGAAGGGAATTTCTACATCTACCCGCAAGTGGATGCTTCGTACAGTGTTGTTGAGGAGTATGTAATTGCTTACGGAGGAATTAAAGGTGGATTAAAACAGAATTCGTATTACGACTATGCGCAAGAAAATCCGTATGTTTCTCCAACGATTAATATGATGCCAACCGACCAAAAATACAATGGGTTTGCAGGATTAAGAGGAAAGTTTTTGCCAACCGTAGGCTACAACATTAAAGGTTCGTATATCAAAGAAAACAATAAGTATTTGTACCGTTCTAATTCGTTTAATACAGGAGTGGATAGTGGTATAATTAATGGCGAGAGTTATGCCTTTGGGAATTCTTTTGAAGTTGTTTATGATGATGTCACTACAATTTCGGTTTTTGGAGAAATTAATGTTGATGTTACTAGAAACTTAACACTTGGAGTGAACGGAGAGTTTTCAGATTATTCAACAGATGAAGAAGTGGAAGCGTGGAATTTACCAACGATAAAAGGTTCGTTTTTTGGAAGTTTCAGCAAAGGAAAATGGTCTGCTGGCGTAAATGCTTTTTATGTTGGCGAGCGTAAAGATTATATCAACTCTCCAAATCTTTTAACTTCAGAAGGACCTTTGGTAGTAGATTTAGATGGATTTTTCGATGTAAACGCAAACATTGGGTATGATATTACCGAGCAATGGTCGGCATTTATTAAAGCAAATAATATTACAGGAACTCAATACGACAGATTAGTGAATTACCCAGTACAAGGTTTTCAGATTTTAGCTGGTGCATCTTATAAGTTTGATTTGTAGTGTATATTTTATACTGTAAAACCTAGTTTTTCTGTTACTAGAAAGTTTTAAAAATGAAAGAAATCTTAAAACATAGACTTAGTGAGTTTCCAGAAGAAATTGGCGATATGTTCATAAGTGCTTTTAAGGAGCGAACAGTAAAAAAAGGGGAAAGTTTACTTTCTGAAGGGGATAGATGTGAATATCTTACATTTATTTATAAAGGCGCAATGATGTGTTACTATCTGAAAGCAGGGAAGCGGTACATCGATGAGTTTTCGTTAGACGGTGAATTTATTACAGATTATACAAGTTTTATCAAACAAGCTCCTTCAGATAAAAACATTATAACTCTTGAAGATTCCGTTATATATACAATTTCTTATAGAGATTTTGAGCAATTATATAGTAAGAATTCAATTCACTTAGAACGATTAGGAAGATATATGATAGAAGATTTATACATGCAGTGGCATGAAAAATCCAAATCATTATTAATGGATAGTGCCGCAGAGCGTTATGAAAAGCTTATAAAAAACAGACCTCATTTACCGCAAAGAGTACCTCAATACCTTATCGCCGAATATTTAGGGATTACTCCTGAGTCGTTGAGTAGAGTACGAAAAGAAAAATATTGATGCAGAAAAAATAATTTCTTACCATATATCAATGCATACGTTTTTTTTATGTTGAATTTTTGTCTTGTCAAAACATAAAAGAATTAAGTATGAAACGAAAAGAATTTATTTTAAAAGCAGGTGCAATTATAACGGCAACAACTTTTGTGTCTAAATTTAGTTTTGCAAATTCAATTGAAGATTCAAAATTATCAAATAAACGTGCCAAGCGTCCTAATCCCGATGTATTTTCGCAACCTATTTTAAAAGCTATTGCTTTGGGTATTAATGCTCCCAGTCCGCACAATACACAGTCATGGAAGTTTAAAATTATCGATAGTGTTAATATGTTATTGTATGTAGATGAGAATATTCTTTTACCTGAAACAGACCCACCGTCGCGACAAATACATATGGGAGCTGGATGCTTTATAGAAACAGCAGTACTTGGAGCACAGCGCTACGGTTATGACGCCGATGTTGTTTACTTCCCTGAAGGATATCAAGGAAAAGTAGATTTTGGACAAAAGCCAGTAGCATCAATTTCTCTTAAAAAAGGGAGAGAAACTAAAGACCCTCTAGAAAAATATATAGAAAGTAGACAAACCAATAGACGAAAATATCGTGGAGATATAATTACACATGAAGAATTTGATACTCTTAAGACTTTATCGGGAGCATCGCATTCTAAATTAAAATTTATCAATACTAATTTCGAACCATATTTTAATTTGTTTTATAAAGGGTTTGAAATTGAGTCGAAAACGTTTAACACAAATGAAGAAACTCGAAATCTATTTCGATTTAATGAACAGCAAAGAGCTGAAAAAGGAGATGGAATTAGTATTCCGCAAATGGGGTATAAAGGACTTATGGCTATTTTAGCTGAAAAGTCGTTAGCTATGGGAGATAAAGAAAAATGGCATAGCGAAAAATCTATTTCACTTTCTCTAAAAAATGTGCAAAAAGGGATAGATTCCACAAAAGGAATTGTCGTGTGGTATACTGAAAATAATGAATTTATAGATTGGATTAAAAGTGGTCGTGATTTTGTTAGATTTTCACTAGCGTTAATAAAGTTAGGATTATATGCGCATCCATACAATCAAGTTATTCAAGAGTATAAAGAAATGGAAGCTGTTCAAAGTGAAATGAATGCTTTGTTAGAAATTGAAGCACCTCAAAAAATCCAAATGATTGTAAGATTAGGTAGGAGTTCTAAGCCGTACTACTCCTATCGTAGAGAATTTAATACGTACCTAGTGGACTAAAAATTAAAGTAAAATTTAAATTTAGTTTAGTGCAGAAAAGAAGCAAACTTGTTTGATTAAATTGTGAAATAAGTTTTAAAGGGATAAGTGGAATTTCTACTTTGTATCATAGTTATTTTGTATATTTTAAAACTTACTTTTTAACGTAAGCATCAATAGCGTTGTGAAGGTTTTGAGCTAAATTATGTAGCCATTCAAGTTGTTCTGAAACAATACGAACCTCTTTTAATTGCTCTCTTAATTCAGTATTAATTTCAAGCATTCCCGCATCGATTTCACTATTTCTCTTTTGTGATAAGTTTTCAAACACTTGCTGTAAGTAGTTTTTTGTTTCTTCTAAATTGAGCGTTTCAACTTTTGTGAACGACTCTTTTTTTAAGGTAGCTTCGCTACAAGCCAATTGGTTGTCGATGGCAGTCATGTATGCTTCAAAATATTTGGAAGCATCGGTTGTGTGGTGAATTTGAATATAAGTCCCCAAAGAAGCAGTTGCTGAAAGTAGTGTGTTTTGTGTAACTACAATTTCATAGAGTTTGTTTAGGTTTTGCTGTTTCCATTTTGGTTCTTGTGTCATTCTTTGGAATCCAGCGTGTAAGTTTCCGATGGCGATAAAAGCATGCTTCCTCGATATTTTATAAGGTGTTTTTACGTGCGCTTTATCATGATACAAAATGTTAACTTCTTGAAGGTATTTTCGGTTGGCAGAAATAGCATCAGTAATTAAAAAAGAAATGTTTTCGCTTTCCCAGCTTGGCCATAAAATTAGGTTGGTAATACTTGCTATAACAGCTCCAATAAGCGTGTCTATTATTCGGTATTTTATAATTGTAAATGCATCTGGCGAAAGCATGGCATACACAAAAATAATGGTTAAGGTTATAAAAATGGCCGATGCTTTATAGTTCTGCTGAATAAAAGTAAACGACAGTGTCATGGCTACAAATGTAATTGCTATGTAAACCCCTAAGTTGTTGGTGAGCATTACAATTCCGATAGCGATAACGCCACCAATAAGCGTCCCGATGATGCGTTGTTGCGAGCGTTCTTTGGTGAGTACGTAGCCTGGGCGCATGATAACTATGATGGTAAGAATAATCCAATACGCATTTTGTAATTCGAAAATTGTTCCGATGGCATACCCAATCAATACGGTTACAACCAAGCGTAACGAGTGTTTGAATATGGGGGATTTTAAGGTGAGATTTTCGAGTAATATTTTAGGACTATAATCTTGAGCAGTGATGAATTTTAATCGATCGGTGCGTTTTAAAATAGAAACTTCGTTTATTAAATCGTTTTGAACGAGATTCTCAATAGCATGTATTTTTTGAAATTGTCGTTCGGTATAATCAAATAAATTTCGAAGGATTAATACTTCTTCTCTGTTTTTCTTGAGGTCGGTTTGAAGTTTAAAATTTTCAATTTTCTCATGTGCAATTGCAGTGAGTTTTTGAACCGTATCACTTTCAGGAACCTTCTTATTTTTTAAACGGCAGTTGGCAATTTCCGAAAGCCTATTGGCAACCGCTTCCATAGTTTTGGCAATTTCAATCGCAACTTCTTTAAAAGTATCACTGCTTTCGTCAAACTTTACATAGTTTAACGGATTGGCAACAGCAAACTCCAAAATATCAATCAATTCAATAAAAATAAGTAACTGTTGTCGCTTCGATTTCATAGAGCCAGAACGTTGTCGTTGTCTCAATAAAATGGCTCTAAGTGTTTCGTGTTTTTCGTTTAATTCGTTCTGTAAACTTAATTGTCGGTTTAAAACACTTTCTCTATTTCCTGCTGATAAAAGCGCAACGCGTGTATTTAAATACTCGGCAGTAAGTTGCATACATTCGGTAAGCAACTCATCGCTGTATTGTTTTGTTCGGATGCTTTCAAAAAGTAGTGAAATGAGTAAATACCATATCCCACCACAAATAATATAAAAGGCATTATACAGAATTTCGATACCTGTAAGCGGGTGTGCAAAACTCAATGAAACCGCTAAAAGTCCGGAAAAAGCAATTAAAGAAGCTCTAAATCCGTACACCGAAATATAGGCGTTGAAAAATACTAAAATAGCGAGCGCAGGAAATAAAAGTATGGGGTAAGGAAGTGTTAGGTGAATTACAACATAACTTAACACAGCAAGAAAAATAGATATTAAAATTCCATAAACATGATGCTTTTTATTCCCAGGAATGTCACTCGTAGAAGCTAGTAAAACGCCAAAAGCAGCACCAGCACCAATTGTCATATCCAAAAAGAAATAACAAAAAGTAACCGCACTAAAGGCGGCGCAACTTATTAATAATCCTTTGGTGAAATTATAGCTTTTTAAAAATTGTAAAACTTTGTGTAGCATCAACTTTTTCTTGTGAGGCAAAGGTACGGTATTCATTTCAGGAAAAGACATATTTTCTCCACCGAATCCGTATTAGCTTTTAGTGTTTAAATATCCTTCTCATGAGCTGTGTTTACGTTTAATTATAAATGTCAAATCCGTATCTTTGATTTCGTAAAACGAATAAACTATCTCGAATGAAAACCCTCTATGCAATCCTTTTTGCTCTTATTTTAACTTCTTGTCAGCAAAAAGAAAAAGTTGACTTACTTGTAACCAATGCCAATGTTTACACGGTAAATGAAAACATGGAAATGGCAGAAGCCTTTGTTGTTAAAGACCAAAAAATTATAGCAGTAGGAACTTCCGAAGAAATATTAAAAAATTATGAAGCTGATAATGTGTTGGATATTGAAGGGAAATCTGTGTATCCAGGATTTATAGATGCACATTGTCATTTTTACGGACTCGGACTCAAAGAGCAAGATGTGGATTTAGTAGGAACCGAAAGTTATGCTGAGGTTGTTTCGCGCGTGCAAAAATTTCAAGCTGAAAAAAATGTAAACTTTATAAAAGGTCGCGGGTGGGATCAAAACGATTGGGAAGAGAAGAACTTTCCAACAAAAGTGGCATTAGATTCGTTATTTCCAAACACTCCTGTTGCGCTTACTCGTATTGATGGACATGCATATTTGGTGAATCAAAAAGCATTGGATTTGGCAGGAATTACTGCTGAAACTAAAGTTGAAGGCGGTGAGATTGTTACCGAAAACGGAATGCTAACAGGGGTTTTAATTGATAATCCTATGGGGTTAATCGATGCAATTATTCCTGAAGTTACTCCTGAGGTGGCTACGAAAGCCTTAGAAGATGCGCAGCGTATTTGTTTTGATTACGGACTTACAACAGTGAATGATGCTGGCTTAGGAAAAGAAACCATATTATTGATTGACAGTCTACAAAAAGCAGGGCAACTCGATATGCGTATGTATGCGATGGTGAGCAATACGCCAGATAATTTAGATTATTTTTTATCGAGAGGAGTTTTGAAAACCGATAAATTAAATGTGCGTTCGGTGAAAGCATATGCCGATGGCGCACTAGGTTCAAGGGGAGCAACGCTTAAAGAACCGTATTCCGATAAACACAATCATTTTGGAGCGATGGTAACGCCTGTAGACCAAATTTATAAGTTAGCTGAAAAGTTAGCCGCAACCGAATTTCAACTAAATACACATGCTATTGGAGATTCGGCAAATGTAGTTGTATTGAAAGCTTATCAAAAAGCACTTCAAGGAAATACAGATAAACGTTGGAAGGTGGAACATGCTCAAATAGTCGATGTAAAGGACTTTGATTATTTTTCAAATAATATCATTCCGTCGGTACAACCAACACATGCTACTAGCGATATGTACTGGGCAGAAGATAGAGTGGGGCCGCAACGTATAAAAGGTGCTTATGCCTATAAAACATTATTGGAAAAAGCTGGAATTATAGCTTTGGGGACTGACTTTCCTGTAGAGTATGTGAGTCCGTTTTTAACGTTTTATGCTTCCGTAGCTAGAAAAGATGTAAAAGGATATCCAGAAAACGGATTTCAAAAAGAAAATGCGTTGACTAGGGAAGAAACTTTAAAAGGAATGACCATTTGGGCAGCCTATTCTAATTTTGAAGAAAAAGAAAAGGGAAGCATTGAAGTTGGGAAATTTGCAGATTTTATTGTGCTCGATAAAGATATAATGACAGTTCCAGAAGCTGAAATTCCAAATTTAAAAGTTCTATCAACTTTTGTAGGAGGAAAGCAAGTGAAGTAAAACTAACAACGCCCGAGTTGAAACTTCGGGCGTTGTGATTTTATCTAAGCAGTATTTTATTTACTGAATTACGATAGGCACTTCTACACGTACTTTATCCCAACCCATTACCATTTTCGCACCATTTTCGATTGCTCCAAAAGCAATTGAAAAAGCCTCTAATGACTCACTGTCGTTACTTGCAGGAACATTAATTCTTGCAACGTCATTTGCTTCTTTGTAAGAATACGATCCCCAAGCGTCTGTATCGCTATTGATGATGATAGTCCATTCGTTTTTCCCAGGAATGGTAAACAGACTGTAAGTTCCAGCTTTTACAGGTTTACCACCAAGCGTTACATCTTTGTAAAATTTAATCTCGGTAGCTTCGTTTGCTCCTGTACGCCAAACATCACCGTAAGCAGCAAGGTCAATCCCAACTACACGGCCTTTTAATTGCGGACGTCCATAAACAACTTTAATAAGTGGAGCAGCGTTTCTTTCTGGTCTGAAATACGCAATGTCGGCAGGACTTTTGTCGATCCCGCTAAATTTTTGAGCTTCAACTTGTGTGCTAAACAGCGCTACAGCTGTAAACAATAATGCAAAAATAGTTTTTTTCATGTTGTAAATTTTATGGTTATAAAGCTAAAAAGTTATTTTCAAACTTTACATATAGGTATTAAAAAACTGCAAGAACTTACAAATCATCATAAAAAACCTTCAATTTTTTTGGAAGAATTTTATAAATGATATTTATTTCTTATTTTAAGTTTTAAATTGAAAGTAATAATGCTTGTTTTGTTTTTAAAATAAAACTTACAACGCATATTTGTCTTATAAATAATTAGAAATAAAAAAATCAATATAGAGTTATGTGTGGAATTGTTTGTGCATTCGATTTAAAAGAAAAGGCAGAAGACTTAAGACCTCAGTTATTAGAAATGTCTAAAAAAGTTCGTCATAGAGGTCCAGATTGGAGCGGAATTTACAGCGACGATAAAGCGATTTTAACGCACGAGCGTTTAGCAATTGTCGATCCAGCTTCTGGAAAGCAACCTTTGGTAAGTGAAGACGGAAAATTAATTTTAGCTGCCAACGGAGAAATTTATAACCACCGCGCACTTCGCAAACAATTTGAAGGAAAATATCAGTTTAAAACAGAATCGGACTGCGAAGTTATTTTGGCATTATACAAAGAAAAAGGAGTTGATTTTGTAGATGAAATGAATGGGATTTTCGGATTTGCTATTTATGATACTGAGAAAGACGAGTATTTTGTAGCGCGCGATCATATGGGAATTATTCCTCTTTATATTGGATGGGATAAAAACGGGACTTTTTATGTGGCTTCAGAATTAAAAGCGCTAGAAGGTGTTTGTAGTAAAATTCAATTATTCCCTCCAGGGCATTATATGCACAGTTCGGACGGCGAATTTAAAAAGTGGTATGTAAGAGATTGGACAGAGTATGATGCTGTAAAAGAAAACGAAACAAGCATCCAAAAAATAAAAGATGCTTTGGAGGCTGCAGTGCACCGTCAGTTAATGTCTGATGTGCCATATGGAGTATTGCTTTCTGGAGGTTTAGATTCGTCTGTAACTTCTGCAATCGCAAAAAAATATGCTGAAAAACGAATAGAATCTGATGATACTTCGGAAGCTTGGTGGCCACGTTTACACTCATTTTCTGTAGGATTGGAAGGTTCTCCAGATTTGGCGGCCGCTCAAAAAGTAGCCGACCATATTGGTACTGTACATCACGAAATTAAGTTTACAATTCAAGAGGGATTAGATGCCATAAAAGATGTTATTTACAATCTTGAAACCTACGATATTACTACCATTAGAGCTTCAACGCCTATGTATTTAATGGCGAGAGTTATTAAATCGATGGGAATAAAAATGGTGTTATCTGGAGAAGGAGCCGACGAGTTATTTGGAGGGTATTTATATTTTCACAAAGCGCCAAATGCACAAGAGTTTCATGAAGAGACAGTACGTAAATTAAGCAAGTTACATATGTACGATTGTTTACGAGCAAACAAATCGTTGGCAGCTTGGGGAATAGAAGGTCGTGTGCCGTTTTTAGATAAAGAATTTATGGATGTAGCGATGAGCATCAACCCACAAGATAAAATGATTAACGGCGAGCGTATGGAGAAATGGGTTGTTCGTAAAGCCTTTGAAGATTATTTACCAGAGAGTGTAGCTTGGAGGCAAAAAGAACAATTTTCAGATGGTGTAGGTTACAGTTGGATTGATACTTTAAAAGAAGTTGTAAACGCTGAGGTTTCAGATGAGCAATTGGCGAATGCAAAATTCCGTTTTCCAATTCAAACACCTACTTCAAAAGAAGAGTTCTATTACCGCTCTATTTTTGCTGAACACTTCCCGTCGGATGCAGCAGCACTTTGCGTTCCGCAGGAAGCATCTGTAGCGTGTAGTACACAAATTGCATTGGAGTGGGATGAAGCTTTTAAAAACATGAATGACCCATCTGGGCGTGCTGTTGCAAAAGTACATACCGATGCTTATCAGAAATAATTTTTAAAATAAATCATCTTAAAAAGCTAAAATCTCAACGCTAAGAGATTTTAGCTTTTTTCGGTTTTGTAGGAAATGTTAAAATGAGTTAGAATACAATTTAAGGCCATTATAAGCCTTTTTAAGCGTGTTTCTAAGTAATTAACAATTGTTGATAATTTAAGCGTTGTCAGCATTAAAAGCTTTAAAATAAGGTATATTTTTCGTATATTTGTAGGTATTCAAAAGGATGCACTAGGTGCATTTTTTTATGTGTAAATATTTCAAAAAATAAACATTTTAAAAGTTTTTTAAAATCGGGTTTGTATACTTGATTTAGAGCTTTTAACTAATTTATAGAAAGGAAAATATATGAGCGAAGAAGTTAAAAAGCACGACTATTCTGCGGATAGTATTCAGGCGCTAGAAGGGATGGAGCACGTACGTATGCGTCCGTCGATGTATATTGGAGATGTGGGAGTTAGAGGTCTCCATCATTTAGTTTACGAGGTAGTCGATAACTCTATTGATGAGGCTTTAGCAGGGCATTGTGATACCATTCGTGTGGTTATAAATGAAGATAATTCGATTACTGTTGAAGATAATGGACGTGGTATTCCTGTAGACCTTCATAAAAAAGAAGGAATATCGGCTTTAGAGGTTGTAATGACCAAAATTGGAGCAGGAGGAAAGTTCGATAAAGATTCATATAAAGTATCTGGAGGTCTTCACGGTGTTGGGGTTTCCTGTGTGAATGCACTTTCAGAAAACTTAAAAGCTACCGTTTACCGTAACGGAACTATTTGGGAGCAAGAGTACGAGCGTGGAAAATCGCTTTATCCTGTAAAATCTGTTGGTGAGACTGAATTAAGAGGTACGGTTGTGACTTTTAAGCCAGATCCAACAATCTTTCAACAAACATTAGAGTATAATTATGATACTTTGGCAAGTCGTATGCGTGAGCTTGCGTTCTTGAACAAAGGAATTAGCATTACACTTACCGATAAGCGTCATAAAGACGAAAAAGGAGAGTATCTTTTTGAGAAATTCCATTCAGAAGAAGGACTTAAAGAATTTATTAAGTTTTTAGATGGAAACCGTGAGCCACTTATTGCTGAAGTAATTTCTATGGAAGGTGAGAAAAACGACATTCCTGTTGAAGTTGCAATGGTTTATAATACTTCGTTTAGCGAGAATTTACACTCGTATGTAAACAATATTAATACGCATGAAGGAGGAACGCATTTATCTGGATTTAGACGTGGACTTACTACGACTTTAAAGAAGTATGCAGATGCTTCTGGAATGCTGGATAAATTGAAGTTTGAAATTGCTGGGGATGATTTCCGTGAAGGATTAACAGCAATTGTTTCTGTAAAAGTTGCAGAACCGCAATTTGAAGGGCAAACAAAAACAAAACTAGGAAACCGCGAAGTTACTTCGGCTGTTTCTCAAGCAGTATCCGAAATGTTGGAGAACTACCTTGAGGAGCACCCAGACGATGCAAAAGCAATTGTGCAAAAAGTTATTTTGGCAGCCCAAGCACGTCATGCAGCACGTAAAGCCCGTGAGATGGTGCAACGTAAAACTGTAATGAGTGGTGGCGGACTTCCAGGGAAACTATCTGACTGTTCTGAGCAAGATCCACAAAAATGTGAGATATTCTTAGTCGAGGGAGATTCGGCGGGTGGAACTGCAAAGCAAGGACGTGATCGAAATTTCCAAGCAATTTTACCATTGCGTGGTAAAATTTTAAATGTGGAAAAAGCGATGCAACACAAGGTTTTCGAAAATGAAGAAATTCGAAATATCTTTACAGCTTTTGGTGTTACTATCGGAACTGAAGAAGATAGCAAAGCTTTAAATTTAGAGAAGTTACGTTACCATAAAATTGTGATTATGTGTGATGCCGATGTCGATGGTTCGCATATCTCTACGTTGATTTTAACTTTCTTCTTCCGTTATATGCGTGAGCTTATTGAAAATGGCTACGTCTATATCGCTACACCACCGCTTTACCTTGTTAAAAAAGGAAATAAAAAAGCATACGCTTGGAATGACAAAGAGCGCGATAAGTTAACTGAAGAATACGGAGGAAGTGTAAACGTACAACGTTACAAAGGTCTTGGAGAGATGAATGCTGAGCAATTATGGGATACAACTATGAATCCTGAGTTTAGAACACTTAGAAGAGTTACTATTGATAGCGGAAGTGAAGCAGATAGAATTTTCTCTATGTTGATGGGAGATGAAGTACCACCGCGTAGAGAATTTATCGAGAAAAATGCAGTATACGCAAATATCGACGCTTAATTCTTACGAACTATAATAAATAAAAATGCCACCTTTTTGGGTGGTATTTTTTGTTTTAAAATTGTCTTTTGTTATTTGCAATTTGCACATATTCCTAATTTTTTAAATTGTATTCCCTATTTTGCAGTCATAATAAAAACAATAACCAATGATAAAAAAAATATTGCTAGCAGTTACCGTAACATGTTGTTCGGTTACAATGTATGCACAAGATAGTTTTGATGCTTTACTTGCAGCGGGAGTCGACGATGCACAACGTTTTACCAACGATTATTTAGCACCAGGAACCGATGCTTTAATGTATGGAATAAACAACGGTTGGTATAACACTGCCAAAGTGAAACCACTTTTAGGGTTTGAAATTTCTGTGATGGCAAATGCAGGAATTATCAATAAAGATCAAGAGTCGTTTGTGATGAATGTAAACGATTACGATAATGTTGCATTCACAAATGGTGCAACTTCACAAAGTGTAGGGACTGTTTTAGGTGAAAATAATCCGTCGGTGTTTGTAGATGTCACGTATGACGATCCTATTTTTGGAGATCAAACAGTAACAATAGAATTGCCAAACGGATTGGCTGCTGAAGGGATTAGTTTTTTACCAACAGCATTTATCCAAGGGAGTATAGGTTTGTCGTTTGGAACAGAATTTAAAGCACGATTTACACCAAAAATTAAGGCTGATGATACCGAAATTGGAATGTATGGTTTTGCTTTGCAACACGATTTTACACATTGGTTGCCAGCCGATAAGTTATTACCTGTAGCAATTTCTGGATTGGTGGCGTATACACATCTCGATGGAACATACGATTTTACAGAAACTTCTGGGATTGAGGGTGAAAATCAGCGTTTGGAAAACGATACTAATACATGGTTGTTTCAAATGATTGCTTCTACGCGACTTCCTATAATTAATTTTTACGGCGGACTCGGTTATTTAAGCGGAAAATCTAGCTCGGATGTTTTAGGAACTTATATTGTTACTGATGGAATTTTGCAATCCGAAGCAATTGTCGATCCGTATTCGGTTTCGAGTAAAGTTTCAGGCGTTAGAGCCACTTTAGGAACTCGTTTAAAATTAGGCTTTTTCAGAATACATGCCGATTATACTTTTGCTGAATACGATAGTGCTTCTTTGGGCTTAAGTTTTGGTATCAGATAGTATTTTTATAACATATTTAATAATTTTCAAAGCTACTGATTGTGTTAAAATTAGTAGCTTTGTGCATATTAAACATTCTAATTAATTAAAATAATATATATGAAAGTTACAGTTGTAGGAGCAGGAGCAGTAGGTGCTAGCTGCGCAGAGTACATCGCTATTAAAGATTTTGCATCAGAAGTAGTTATATTAGACATTAAAGAAGGTTTTGCTGAAGGAAAAGCAATGGACTTAATGCAAACAGCTTCTTTAAATGGTTTCGATACAAAAATTACAGGAACAACGAATGATTATTCTAAAACTGCTAATTCTGATATCGCAGTAATTACAAGTGGAATTCCACGTAAGCCAGGAATGACACGTGAGGAACTTATCGGAATTAATGCAGGAATCGTAAAAGACGTTTCTAGCAATTTAATCAAACACTCTCCAAACGTAACAATTATTGTTGTAAGTAATCCTATGGATACGATGACATATTTGGTACACAAAACAACTGGACTTCCGAAGAATAAAATTATCGGAATGGGAGGAGCTTTAGATAGCGCTCGTTTTAAATACCGTTTGGCAGAAGCTTTAGAAGCACCAATTTCTGACGTTGACGGAATGGTAATTGGAGGTCATAGCGATACAGGAATGTTGCCACTTACGCGTTTAGCAACTAGAAATAGTGTGCCTGTAGCCGAGTTTTTATCGGCAGAGCGTTTAGAGCAAGTTAAAGAAGATACCAAAGTTGGAGGTGCTACTTTAACAAAATTATTAGGTACAAGTGCATGGTACGCACCAGGAGCTGCAGTATCTGGATTGGTACAAGCAATTGCTTGTGATCAGAAAAAAATGTTCCCATGTTCAACTTTATTAGATGGAGAATACGGACTTTCAGATATTTGTATTGGAGCACCAGTAATTTTAGGAAAAGACGGTATCGAGAAGATTGTTGAAATCGAATTGTCTGAAGATGAGAAAGCTAAGTTGCAAGAAAGTGCAGAAGGAGTAAGAAAAACAAACGGACTTTTAGAGCTGTAAATTTCGCTTCTACATACAAGAATTTTAAAAAATCCTACAAAGTTTAATTTTGTAGGATTTTTTGTGTTTAAAACTTCAAAAAAATAATTGTCAGTTCATATCGTAAACGCTATATTTGTCCGTTTTTAAAATTGACCATTAAATAAATTTAGAATGCAGAATAAAGGACTTATTAGGCTGTTTGCTATTTTGTTTGGTATTGTAAGTATCTATCAATTGTCGTTTACTTTTGTTGCAAACAAGGTAGAAGGCGAGGCAGAAACATATGCTTTAAACAAAATTTCAGATGCAGAAGAGAACTACGTAGCGAAGCGAGAAGCCGAAGAATCTAGGTATTTAGACTCTCTTGGGAATCAAGAAGTGTTTAACCTTGGATTTGCTAAATTTACCTACACCGAGGTAAAAGAAAAAGAATTAAACAAAGGATTAGACCTTAAAGGAGGTATTAATGTAATTCTTCAAATATCTGTAAAAGATATCTTGAAAGGATTGGCAAACAATACCAAAGATCCTGTGTTTAACAAAGCATTAGCACAAGCTGATGAAGCTTCAAAAAACAGTCAAGATGATTATGTTGATTTGTTTTTTCAAGAATTCGAAAAAATAAGCGGTGGTTCTACAAAATTAGCCTCTCCTGATATTTTTGCGAATAAATCTTTAAGCGAAGAAATTAACTTCCAAATGACAGATGATCAGGTGCAGCCTATCATCCGTAGAAAAATTGACGAATCTATCGTTTCTGCATTTGAAGTACTTCGTAAGCGTATTGATAAATTTGGTGTTACACAACCAAACATTCAGCGTTTAGGGACTTCTGGGCGTATTTTGGTTGAATTACCAGGTGCGAAAGACGTAGATCGTGTAAAGAACTTATTACAAAGTACAGCGCAATTAGAGTTCTGGGAAACTTATAAAGCAGACCAAGTAGCTCCATTTTTAATTGCAGCAAACAATACTTTAAAAGACATCGTAAAAACCGATACAAAAGAAGAAGTTAAAGAAGATAGTACTTCTGAAATCGATTCTTTACTTTCGGATGCTACTCAAGATTCTTTAGACTTAGCAAACCAAGTAAATCCACTTTTCGATTTATTAGTAAGTGGTGGAGCACAAGGTTCACCAGTAATTGCTATGGTTGCTACAAAAGATACTGCGAAGTTTAATGAGTATATTAAAATGCCTCAAGTAAGGCAGCAACTTCCAAGTAACCTTCAGTATGCAAAATTTGCATGGGGAATTCCTGTAAAAGATGCTCCTGTAGTTGAATTGTATGCATTAAAAGGTAACAGAGAAAACACTCCAGATATGAGTGGAGATGTAATTACTGATGCTGCACAAGCATACGATATGGCGGGAAGACCAGCTGTTTCTATGCAGATGAATTCTAGAGGAGCTAAAATTTGGGAAGACCTTACAGGGAAAGCTTTTAGAGAAGGTGGAAATATTGCTATTGTTTTAGATAACATTGTGTATTCTGCACCTGGAGTTTCTAAAGGAGCTATTACTGGAGGAAATTCTGAAATTTCTGGAAACTTTACTTTAGAAGAAGCAGACGATTTAGCTAACGTATTAAGAGCAGGTAAACTTCCTGCATCTGCAGATATTATCCAATCGGAGGTAGTTGGACCATCATTAGGGCAAGAAGCTATCGACAGCGGGATGTTCTCATTTATCGTAGCAATGGTACTTGTTTTAATTTGGATGCTTGTTTACTACGGTAGAGCAGGATTGTTTGCAGACATTGCTTTGGTATTCAATATTGTGTTGATTTTTGGAGTGTTAGCAGGTTTAGGAGCTGTGTTAACTTTACCAGGAATTGCGGGTATCGTATTAACTATCGGTATGTCGGTAGATGCCAACGTAATTATTTTTGAACGTATTAAAGAAGAATTAAGAGCTGGAAAAGGACAAATGCAAGCTATTGCAGATGGATTTAGTAATGCACTTTCTTCAATTCTAGATGCAAATATTACAACTGGATTAACAGCTATTATCTTATTATTGTTCGGAACAGGACCTATTCAAGGTTTTGCAACTACATTAATTATAGGTATTGCTACTTCATTGTTTACTGCAATTTTTGTAACTCGTTTATTAATTGAGTGGAATGTTAAAGGAGGTCAAAACCCATTAACATTTACAACTGCTGTTACAAAAGCGTTACCAAAAAATCCAAACTTCGACTTTTTGGCAAAACGTAAAATTGCATACATCATTTCTGGAGTTTTAATCCTAATTAGTTTAACATCTTTATTTACTAAAGGTTTAGAAGGTGGTGTTGATTTTGTTGGAGGACGTTCGTACCAAGTACGTTTTGTAAACCCTGTAAACCCTTCTGATATTGCTGCTGATTTAGACGGTGTATTTGGAAATACAGAGGTGAAAACTTTTGGAGATGCAAACCAAGTTAAGATTACTACAAAATATAAAGTTGATGAAGAAGGAACGGCTGTAGATGAAGAAATTCAAAAAAGCTTGTTTGATGCTGTTAAAAAGTATCTTCCTGAAGGAACAACTTATGGTGAGTTTTCTAATGGTAGTGGTGCAGATAAGATTGGAATTTTACAGTCTATCAAAGTAGGACCAACTATTGCAGATGATATTAAGAAGAACGCTGTTTGGGCAATTATCGGTTCTTTAGCGGTAGTATTCTTATATATCTTATTACGTTTCCGTAGATGGCAATTCTCTTTAGGAGCTGTTGCTGCGGTATTCCATGATGTATTAATTGTATTAGGAATCTTCTCTATTACTTCTAGTATTATGCCATTTAATATGGAGGTTGACCAAGCGTTTATTGCTGCAATCTTAACGGTTATTGGATATTCGTTGAATGATACCGTAATTGTTTTTGACCGTATTAGAGAGGTTGTGAAGCTTAAAGGATGGAGCGGTGGAGACAATGCTAATGAGGCATTGAACAGTACTTTGAGTAGAACATTAAATACTTCGTTAACTACCTTGGTAGTATTATTGGCTATCTTCATCTTTGGAGGTGAGTCGTTAAGAGGATTTATGTTTGCCATGATTGTTGGTATTGCTGTAGGTACATATTCATCGTTGTTTATTGCAACTCCTGTTATGTTTGATACATTGAACAACAAAGGGAAAAAGAAGAAAGCTGACGAATAGTTAGTTACTACATAAAATGTAAAAAGACCGCCTTATTGGCGGTCTTTTTTTTGTAATAGGGATTGTAGCGGTTAGCTTTTGGCAAACTTTAGTTTGTGGTTTGCCAAATACTAAAAGCGTAAAGCCCGGTACCGCCATTGCAAATGGTGGTAATTACCCTAATAATTATAACAATTTAAATTTTTAGTGTGAACTATGCACTTGTGGTGGTTCGCTATATTTTTATTACGTAGCTTTGTGGGGTAATTGGTTCTTTACATATTGATCAGTCTAATTACGGTTTTACTTAAGGTAAATTAATAGGGAATTGTGTGAAAATCACAAGCTGTCGCGCAACTGTAAGTAACGAGATAGTTTTTGCCAAAAGATCCACTGTTTTTTAAAAATGGGAAGGAGGTAAAAATGTTACAAGCCAGGAGACCTGCCGGAATTATATTGAAAATGCTTTCGCGACCTAAAGCAGTATTCAAGATTGATAGTGAACACCCTTTGTTGGGGTGAGCTGTGCTATTGATTATTGTTTTTGGTTGTAGAATGCTTTGTGAAGCCAAAGTGTTTAACAATTTAAAAACAAAAAAATGACTACACACATTTTGGGCTACCCGCGTATTGGTGCCAAAAGAGAGCTTAAAAAAGCTTGTGAGCAGTACTGGTCTGGGCAGATTGGTATAGACGATTTGCTAGCAGTTGGTGCTCAAATTCGAAAGGAAAACTGGCAATTGCAAAAAGAAGCTGGTATTGATTTAATTCCTACAAACGACTTTTCTTTTTACGATCAAGTTTTAGACATGTCGCTTACTATTGGCGCTATTCCGAAGCGTTTTGAGGAGGTTGCAAATGCAACTACAAATCCGTTAGATTTATACTTTGCCATGGCTCGAGGTTATCAAAAAAATGGTCTTGATATTACTGCGATGGAAATGACCAAATGGTTTGATACCAACTATCATTATTTGGTGCCAGAGTTTTATAAAAATCAGAAATTTAAGCTTTCTCATACTAAGTTTTTAGATGAATTTAAAGAGGCGAAAGCACAAGGGGTAAATGCAAAACCTGTGTTTATAGGTCCTGTTTCTTACCTTTTACTCGGAAAAGCTAAAGAAACTGGATTTGAAAAATTAGATTTGATTGATGATTTATTGTCTGTTTACATTGATATTTTTACTGAATTAGAAAAGCAAGGTGCAACGTGGATTCAAATTGATGAACCTTTTTTAGTTATGGATTTATCTGAAAAAGAGCGTCAAATATTCGAGCGTGTTTACCAAACGCTGGCGGATAAATTTCCTGCATTAAAATTTATACTTACCACTTATTTTGAAGGTTTACATAAAAATGCTTCGTGGGTTGTGAAGCTCCCGGTAGAGGTGTTGCATTTGGATTTAGTTCGAGGTTTTGAGCAATTGGATACAGTATTAAATATTGTTCCTGATACTTTAAAACTGTCGCTTGGTGTTGTAGATGGAAGAAACATTTGGAAAAACGATTTGCAAGCTTCTAAAGCAATTCTTGAAAATGCAATTTCAAAACTTGGAGTTGAAAGAGTTTTGGTCGCACCATCATGTTCGTTATTACACGTTCCTTTTGATTTGGATAACGAGCCAGAAACAACTTCGCTTACTTCGGAAATTAAAAACTGGTTGGCTTTTGCAAAACAAAAACTAACGGAAGTTGCTGTACTATCTGCTTTAGTGGAAGAAGAGCTTCCTGAAGAAATTCAAAGTTTTTATAATGCTAATAAGTTGGCAATGGATTCTAAACGTAATTCAGAATTAATTCATAACGAAATTGTAAAAGTAGCTGTTGGAGCAATTTCGGAGGGCGATAGTCATCGTGAGGCAAGTTTCGAAACTCGTCAGCCGTTGCAACACGATGCGCTAAAACTTCCTTTGTTGCCAACCACAACCATTGGGTCTTTTCCGCAAACTAAAGAAATTCGATTGTTGCGCTCTAAATTAAAGAAAGGCGAAATAACTGAAGAAGCGTACAACGAAGCTATCGGGCAAGAAATTGAGAAGTCTATCTCTTGGCAGGAAGAACTCGGTATCGATGTGTTGGTGCATGGAGAGTTTGAACGAAATGATATGGTTGAGTATTTCGGCGAACAGTTAAGCGGATTTGCATTTACGAAGTTTGGTTGGGTGCAGAGTTACGGTTCTAGGGCTGTAAAACCACCAATTATTTACGGAGATGTGTCTAGACCAGAACCAATGACGGTTGCTTGGACAGCGTTTGCGCAAAGCTTAACCGATTTGCCAGTGAAAGGAATGCTTACGGGTCCGATTACAATTTTACAGTGGTCTTTTGTAAGAAATGACCAAGATAGAGAAACAACTGCCAATCAAATAGCTTTGGCGATTAGAGAAGAAGTAAATGATTTGGAGCGCGCTGGAATAAAAGTAATTCAAATAGATGAGCCAGCTATTCGAGAAGGTTTGCCATTGCGAAAAGAAGCATGGAAAACCTATTTAGATTGGGCGATAAAAGCGTTTAGAATTAGTGCAAGCGGAGTGGGTAATCAAACGCAAATCCATACGCATATGTGCTATTCTGAATTTAATGATATCATTGAAAGTATCGCTGCAATGGATGCTGATGTGATTACGATTGAAACATCTCGATCTCAAATGGAGTTGTTAGATGCTTTTGTGAACTTTAAATATCCAAATGAAATAGGTCCAGGAGTGTATGATATTCATTCTCCAAGAGTTCCTAATCAAACTGAGATGGAGTTTTTGATTGAGAAAGCAGCACAATTGGTACCTGTAAAAAACTTATGGGTTAACCCCGACTGCGGATTAAAAACGAGAGGTTGGAAAGAAACCAACGACGCCTTAGTTGAAATGGTTAATGCAGCAAAAGCTTTACGAAAAAAGCTTGAAGTTGTAGCTTAGTAAATAGATTTTTATGATTGTCCGCAAACTGTCATACTGCACTGTCACCTCGAGCGGAGTCGAGAGGTTATATGGTTTGATAGCTTTAAATGTGGTCTCGACTAAGCCTGTTTGTCGACAAAGGCAGGCTCGACCTGACATTTTTATCTTGGTATAATATGTTACGGATATTCAATAGATTTTAAATAAAGTTGTTCGGGAATTTATTTTCGAGCAACTTTATTTTTTCTGATAAGAAATTACATCCCCTTCGTTAATTTTCCATGCATTTGCCATTCCTCCATTAAGTTCTAAAACATATTGTGCAGGGAAGTTGGAAGGAAGCGAAGCCTCGTTCATAGGTTGTGCATTTTTCACCATGCTTACAATTTTAAAATTGCTGTCGATGTAAAGGATGTCGAGCGGAATTTCGGTGTTTTTCATGTAGAAATAACGAGGTTCAGCATCTTCAAAAACAAAAAGCATTCCTTGATTTTCTTCCATAGAATTGCGATACATTAGTCCCGTTTGTCGCTCGTATTCATTATCGGCAATTTCGATATCTATTTTAGAAACAATAATGGAATCGTTTCTGCTGATAGATAGTTCTCCTTCTTTTTTGAACGAAATCTTTTCAGTTTTAATCTCTTTTTCTGCTGAATTGTCATTGCAACTTATCAGTGTAAAACAAATAAATAACAATACTAAAACAAGGCGAACTAAGTAACTTATCATGATTGCTTTTTTGAAGGATGATACAAAAACATTAAGTAGAAACCTACCAATACAAACGGAATACTAAGCCATTGCCCCGTTGAGAAAACTCCCAAAGCCGACTCGAAACCACCTTGCGATTTTTTGTAGTATTCAGCAATAAATCTAACGGTCCAAGTTAGCACAAGCCATAAGCCAAATAAGTATCCAAGTTTATCTTTTTTATCGGTTTTCCAATAAGTGTATTGCAGAATGATAAATACAAAAACATATCCGAATGCTTCGTATAATTGCGCTGGATGTCTCGGAAATGTTTCGCCTAATTGTTTAAAAATAATACCGTAGTCGGTACCCGTTGGTTTTCCTATAATTTCAGAATTAAAGAAATTTCCAAGTCTAACAAAAACACCTCCAATAGCTACAGGAATCGAAATTCGGTCTAAAATCCAAAGGATAGGTTTTTTGATTACTTTTTTGCTGTACATGTACATTGCAATGATAACTCCTATCGCTGCACCATGGCTGGCAAGACCTCTAAATCCTGTGAATTCAAACGTAGGGCTGAACTTAACTGGTAAAATTATACTTAGCGGATCTTCTAAAAACATGCTCGGTTCGTAAAAGATAAAATGCCCTAAACGCGCGCCAATAAGTACCGAGAGTACCATGTAGATAAATAAAGAATCAAGCGCTTCTTCCGATTGATTTTCGTTTTGATATATTTTTTTCATCAAATACCAACCCAATGAAAAGGCAATAACAAACATTAAACTATAGTAACGTAATTGGAAAAAGCCAAGATCTAGTAGAACCCCATTTGGATCCCAGGTAATACTTAAAAAGTGCATTCGCGTTTATTTTGTAGTAAATATAGTTAATTGAGGTTTTACAACTCAAAAAAATATAGGTTTCTAGCGTTAAAAAAGATTAAAATTAAGGAACAGGGTCGTAACCGCTACCTCCCCACGGACCACAACTCGCAATTCTTTTTATTGAAAGCCATCCGCCTTTAAACAAGCCGTGTTTTTTTAATGCTTCCAAAGTGTATTGAGAGCATGTTGGCGAATATCTACAAGACGCTGGTGTGTATGGAGAAATAGCGACTTGATAAAAGCGAACTAAAAATACAAAAGGCGCTATGAGAATTTTCTTTAAAATATGCTGTTGATTTTAGGTGAATTCTTTCCTTTTACCAAAATTTAATTCAAGCTAAAAGTAGTGCCGTCTTTTCCATCCTTTAGTTCTACTCCAAGAGTTGCCAATTGGTTTCTAATTTTATCTGAAGTTGCAAAATCTTTGTTAGCTCTTGCTTCTGCACGTAGCTGAATTAAAAGTTCTACAGTTCCAGATAATTTATCAGAAGAATTGTCGTTTCCGTTTCTTTCATCTTGAAGTCCGAGAACATCAAAAATAAAAGCTTCCATAGTTTCTTTAACTGTTGCTAAATCTTCTTTGGTGATGGTATTTTTTTCTTCTTTTATAAGATTGATTTGCTTTACAGCTTCAAATAAATGAGCAATTAAAATCGGACTATTGAAGTCGTCATTCATCGCATCGTAGCAGTTTTGTTTCCACGTAGCAACATCAAAAGAAGAGCTTTTACTGGTTTTTAAACTGTCGATTGCATTGAAACCGTCCATCAATCTGTTAAAGCCTTTTTCAGAAGCTAAAAGCGCATCATTACTAAAGTCTAAAATACTTCTGTAATGTGCTTGGAGCATAAAAAAGCGAGTCACCGATGGTGTAAAAGGTTTACTTAGGATGTCGTTATTCCCTGTGAAAATTTCATTTGGTAAAATGTTATTTCCAGTAGATTTTGCCATTTTCTTTCCGTTTAAGGTAAGAAGGTTGGCGTGCATCCAATAATTTACAGGACTCTGCCCTGTAGAAGCTTCTGCTTGTGCAATCTCACATTCGTGATGCGGAAACTTCAAGTCCATTCCACCGCCATGAATGTCAAAATGGTCGCCCAAATATTTGGTGCTCATTGTGGTACATTCTAAGTGCCAACCAGGAAATCCGTCGCTCCAAGGAGAAGGCCAACGCATAATGTGTTGTGGTTCGGCTTTTTTCCAAAGTGCAAAGTCTTGCGGATTTTTCTTTTCTGACTGACCTGCAGTTTCTCTGGTATTGTGAATAAGGTCTTCTACGTTTCGCTTGCTAAGTTTTCCGTATTCATTAGTTTCATTAAATTTCAAAACATCAAAATACACAGAACCGTTTATCTCGTATGCAAATCCGTTTTCGATAATCTCTTTGATAACTTCAATCTGTTCAATAATATGTCCAGTTGCAGTAGGTTCGATACTCGGTGGAAGGTTGTTAAACTTATTAAGTGTGTTGTGAAAATCTACCGTATAGCGTTGCACAACTTCCATAGGTTCTATTTGCTCTAAACGTGCTTTTTTTGCAATTCTATCTTCACCAACGTCAGCGTCGTTTTCTAAATGTCCTGCATCGGTAATGTTTCGAACATAGCGAACTTTAAAGTCTAAATGCTTTAAATATCTAAACACTAAATCGAAAGACATAAAAGTTCTAACGTTTCCTAAATGCACATTGCTGTATACGGTTGGACCACAAACGTACATTCCAACATAGCCTTCTGTAATAGGTTTAAAAACTTCTTTTTCTCCTGTAATAGAGTTGTATATTTTTAATTCGTTAGTTTGATATCGTTGCATTTTTATTGTTTAGTTGCTTGTTTTTTCTGAAGTAAAAGGCGCTGTGAGTGCCTTTATGAATTGCTAAGATAATAGTTTCGTTGTAAATGAGTAAGTTGTTATTTCAATTTTAAAACTAAAATAACAACTTACTATTTTTAACTTTTGAAAGTGGGGAAACTAAAACTCAGTATCGAGTTTTATGTAATCTAAAAACTCTCTTCTTACAGCAGGGTCTTTAAATTTTCCACCAAATTCTGCGGTTACAGTACTACTTTCAATATCTCTAATTCCGCGAGAGTTCACACAAAGGTGTTTTGCATCTATCACACAAGCAACATCTTTGGTGCCTAGTGCTCTTTGAAGTTCTTGAACTACTTGCATTGTCATACGTTCTTGTACTTGCGGACGTTTTGCGTAATAATCTACAATACGGTTCATTTTAGAAAGTCCAACTACACTTCCGTTAGAAATATAGGCAATGTGAGCCCGCCCAACAATAGGCAATAAGTGGTGCTCGCAAGTGGAGTAAACCGTGATGTTTTTTTCAACAAGCATTTCTCCATACTTGTATTTATTCGAAAAGGTAGAAGCTTTTGGCTTTCTATCTGGGTGTAAACCAGAAAAAATTTCTTTTACAAACATTTTCGCAACACGTCTTGGTGTTCCGCGTAAACTATCGTCGGTTAAATCCAATCCAAGTGTTTCCATAATGGTGTAAACTTGCGATTCGATTTGTTCAATTTTTTCATCATCAGATAAATCAAAAGCATCTTTTCTCATTGGAGTTTCTGCTGCCGACGATGCGTGATCATTTCCTACTTCATCAAAATGATCCTCTAAAGCTTTATCTATTTTCATTCTTTTGTGCTATGTTTAAAAACCAACTTCAGCAATAAATTTTCTTAACTTTTAGCTGTCAAAGACTTCTCGTTGGTCAATAAAAAATTGACAGCAAAGATACGTATTTATAGCCTATTAACGTTATAATTGCGGAAAGTTGAATTAATTTTTTCTTTTATTCCTTCTTAAAATAATGGATCTACACTTTTTAGTTACTTTTTTAGGGGAAACCTTACAAGAAAATCGATGATATTTTTCTTTCTTTTAAATTGAAGTAAACCAGTAAAAATGTATAAAAAGCACATATGAAAAACCCAATGATTACTGAAGAATTGATAGTGAAAACACCGATAGCAAAAGTTTGGAACGCATTAACAAATCCAGATAAAATGAAGCAATGGTATTTTGATGTTAAAAATTTTAAACTGATGGACACTGCCGAGTTTTATTTTTACGAACCTAACGGAACAAATTTTAAGCATGTATGTAAAATTTTGGAAGTAATTCCGCAGAAAAGATTTCGACATACATGGAGTTACCCCGAATATTCCAAAGGAGTTTCTGTGTTAACATGGCGACTTACTCAAAAAAAGGAATTAACCCATATTAAACTAGTGCATAGCGGAATTGAAAATTTTGCCGATGCAGGTTCAGATTTTTCACGAGAAAACTTTGTTGTAGGGTGGCAAGAAATTGTGCAAAAGGATTTGTTGGACTTTTTAAAAAATGATTAATTATATTTATAAAAAATTAAACAATTATCTTGAATGCTTTTATCCAAAAAAGTTAATATTTACAGAATTCTAAGTGGTACGTGGCGTCATTTTTTATTCGAAATTATAGCTTGTGTTTCCGCATATTTTATTTATCGCTACATCGAACAAATACATTTTTTCGACACCATTGTAGTGTCGAGTATTATTCCAACAATTTTAGGTACAGCACTTGCCTTTTTTATAGGTTTTAACAATAATCAAGCCTATGATAGGTGGTGGGAAGCTCGTAAAATTTGGGGAACGTTGGTTAACCATTCTCGTACATGGGCAAGGCAAGTAATGTTTTATATTGATGAGGAAGAAGCTGTAAAAGATGCAAAAGTTAACCCGATTAAAGTGAAATTAATTTACAGACATATTGCATTTTTATATGCTCTGAAAGAAGGGTTACGAGACGATAGCGAAAAGCATTATAAAAACTATTTATCCGAAGAAGATTTTGTAGCAGTAGAAAAAGAAACCAATGTGCCTAATGCTATTTTGAATATTCAAACAAAAGATTTGCAACAACTCACCGAAAAGGGATTGGTAGATGGCTTCAAGTTTTTGGAGCTCAACAGTATGTTAGTTCATTTTTGTGATGAAATGGGAATGTCTGAACGTATTAAAAACACAGTGTTTCCAACAACTTATAATTTTTACACACGATTGTTTGTTTGGATTTTTATTATTAGTGTAACCTGGTCTTTAACAGATAATATGGGAGCGTGGTCAATTTTAGTTGGGATATTGGTGGGTTATATTTTCTTGACAACACACAAAATCGGAATGGCATTGTTGAATCCGTTTGATAATATTCCTGCTGGAATTCCTCTCAATCAAATTACGAGAACTATTGAGATTAATTTGTTAGAATTGCTGAAAGATAAAAATATTCCTGAGCCTGTAGAAAGTGTTGATGGTGAATATATAATGTAGCATTATGCAAAAAGATTCCGCAGAAAATAGTATTGCTAGCCAGTTGAAATGTCCTTCGGGTTCTAAAGGGATAGAGATGGGGGAGATGATGCACGCAACAAATATCGGGATGACTCGAAGTGCAATTAAAGCGTTGAATTTAAATGATAAAGATGAAGTCTTGGAAATTGGTCATGGGAATGCAAAGCATCTAAATGAATTTTTTCAAGAAGCAAAAGCGTTGAAATATGTTGGTGTTGATATTTCTGAGCAGATGCATATTCAGGCTAAGAATTTTGCTAATGACTTAAAAGAAGCTACTCAATTCTACCTATACAACGGTATTAATTTACCTTTCGAAGCTGATACTCTTCATAAAGTTTTTACAGTAAATACCATTTATTTTTGGAGTAATCCTACAGATTTTTTAAATGAAATTTATAAGGTTCTAAAGCCGAGCGGATTACTTTCGGTTTGTTTTGCTGAACAATCGTTTATGGAGCAATTACCTTTTATAGATAATCAGTTTGAATTGTATGATGAGGAAAAAGTAATAAGGTTGATTGGAACTTCTGACTTTCTGATTGAAGAAATTATTCGAAAAAGTGAAGTAGTTACCGCTAAAGATGGCACTTCTGTAACTCGTGATTATTTGGTGGTAGTGCTAAAAAAATAAATTAGCTCTTTAATGAAATGTAAGTTGTATTTCTTTAAAGAGCTAATTTACCTCAGTTCGATGTAAATTTCAATATATAATACCTTATATCTATTTAAATTTTTTAAGAATGCTTTCATTTTTGTCTTGACACAAAAACGAAACAAAAAAGTCAAGACTGATTTAAAAAGTATAAGAAAATCTACGGAACCATCCTCCACAGATAAAAAGAACTCGCTACGCTCAAACAGCTTTTTATCTATCAGTCCTTACAGCTTCCTTGATTTTCAATACTTTTTTAATAGGTCGTTTTATTGCATATTCATCATTCTTACGTCGAACTCACGTTAATTTTACCTCTTATAAACTCAATGTATATGAGAGCGTAACATTGGTGTTTTTATTATCGATTGCAGCAGTAGAAGTTAGTCCAGTGTTGTAAAGTGGAATATTGTAATCTCTAAACGCTTGACTAAAGCCTAAGTCTAGCTTCGATGCTCCAAAATTGTATCCTAACCCAAGCGAGTATCCGTTTAAGTTGCTCATTGTAAATTCATCTTTATACGGACTTCCTTCAAAACGGTAACCACCTCTAAAACTAAAATTTCTTAATCTGAATTCTCCTCCAAGTCTAAGTGTAGAAACAGCTTGGAATTCATCATCAATCGCTTGATTTTCTTCAGCAAAAAGAGGATCATAGGTAGGTTTTAGTTTTGCATTCGACATGTCTTGATACGAATAATCTAAACTAAGTAATCCGTAAGGGCCAAAAATGGCTGCGATACTTCCTGTGTATTTCCCTGGGATGTATATATCGTAACTAGGAAATATAAGCGTTGCATTTGGACTCGCTTCCGAGTACGTTGCATTTGTATCGTCTGGATTTGCTAGGTAATCGGTGTTAATGCTTTGGAATAACTCGTCAGTCATATCATACCAAATAGGCGACTGGTAACTTGCACCAACTCTAATCATGTCGTTTAGTTTTGCAATTCCTCCTAAATTAAATGAAAATCCATTTCCGTAGGTGTACAAATCGTTGTCAAATTGTACGTATTGTAGTGTAGAGTTGTTGTCATAACCGTATTCATCAAATTGTGTAATAGTACGACGCTCCAAGCTGTAAAAATTAAATCCAGCACCTATATATATATTGTCTGAATATTGTGAGGCAAAATTTAAAGTGAATTTACTGTCGTAACCCGAAGTAATTACAAGTTGTTCTTGCTGTAAACCATTTGAAAAACTAGCATTTGATACATACGAAGTTTCATCAGGGTTATCGGTAGTAGCAGGGTCAATAATATAGTTTTGATACCCTAAAAAACCTTGTTGCGCACTATACCCTAAATCACGACCAATATTAATGTAAGCTTGCGTTATGTTTTCGTTTCCAATAGGTTCTAAATCTCCTACACTATAACCACTTGCATTATTTACAAAATAGTTTGCGATTGAAGTGTTTCCTGTTCCGATGGCTAAATATTCATTTTCAAAATTATTGCTTAGCTCGTAGTTGAAAGCCATGGTGAATTTTTTCCATTTAGAAGCGCTATTTCCGTTTTCAAAAACTAATGCACCACCAATCTGGTTTAATTTAAGTTGAGAGAAGTCGGTTTCGCTTCTTCCGTCAAAATAACTTGTTTTATTATCAATGTTGTAATTTGTTGCTGAAAGCGTAAAAACAGTACTTGAAAATACAGCAGATCCCGCAGGGTTTGTATTGATTGCCGACATGTCGCCACCAAGGGCGCCAAAAGCACCACTCATACTTTGATAGCGGGCAGTACCATTTAAATTGTCTGTGCCGTAAAGTGCTACACTATTTCTGTCTTGAGCAAAAACACCCAATGAGAAAAGCGAAGTAGCTATAAGGAATAGATTGTTTTTCATTTGATTGTTTTATTATTTTTTTAAGAGTTGCATGAAATTTATATAGCAATTAATGTTTGCTTTTCATGCGGTTATTTTGTGTTCGATAAATTGGTTTGTTGGTATAAAAAAACTGTCTAAAAGAATTTATTTTGTCGGGCCGAAATTACTTCGATCTTTCATGATGTTTAAATCATTTTTTTGAATTCTGAATTGAATCAGAACGACATTAAAAACTTTTAGACAGTTTGATATTATTATCTTCCTCTTCCGCCGCTTCTAGATCCACCGCTACTACGAGATCCGCCACCACCACTAGATCTTGAGAATGATCCGCTGCTTCTGCTTGATGAAGGACTAGAGTAACTTCTAGAACTACTTCTTGATGATGACCTAGAGTAGCTAGAGTTGCTTCGCGAAGAAGAACCTCTAGAATAGCTAGGATTACTTCTGCTAGAAGAAGTAGATCTTCCGTATGTTGAGTTCGTTCTTCCTGAAGTAGTAGTACGTCCAGAGGAAACTCTTGAATTTGTGTTTCTTGAATATCCAGAGGTTCTGTTGTATCGTCCTCCGTCAACACCAACTCTGGCGCTGTTAGAGTATCCACTTGTTCTAGAAATTGTGCTTCTTCCTCCAACTTGCGATGATCTTGAGTATCCTCTAGATGATCTAGCCGAAGTATTGGCTCTTCTTACACTTTCTTGATGACGAGCAACTGCAGCTGTATTTCTTCCGTAGTATCCTCTTCTAGAGTTTGTATAAGCATATCTGTGGTTGCCGTAATACGGACCGTAATATCCGCCACCATACCAGCCACCGCCATAGCCCCAACCTGGTCTATACCATGGGTTTCCCCATCCCCAGCTTAGGCCCCAGCCACCGCCGTACCAACCTCCATACCAGCCGCCGCCATAACCCCAACCTGGGCCATACCAACCACCGTAATAAGGTCCCCAAAATGGGTCGTACCAGCCACCGCCGTACCAACCACTGTAACCCCAGTTGTTGTTGTATACATTTACGATAGTGCTTTCAGGGTTTTCTCCCCAACCAGCATTACCTTCGTTGTAATCCAAAATATAATTTTCAGAAACATCGGTACTATCAACGTTTGTACTTGAGTATGAATTTACATCAGTAAAAATATCGTTGTTTTCTTGATATTCAATGGCTTCATTAAGCATTTGAGCTTTGTTGCTAAAATAGCTTTCGTAATCTGTAATAACTACAGTATTTGGAGCATTTGTAGTTTGCTGTTGCGTATCATTGGTGTTTGGCGTATCGTCGTAATAAGTAATTTCTTGATCGTATATCCCATCGTTATCATAGTACGAAGCTTGATCGTAAGAACCACACGAACTTACTAAAACTCCAATGATAAAAACAGTCAAAACGACTTTCATGTTTAAGGGAATGTATTGTGTTTTCATCATTGCAAAAATTTATTGTTGAACATAGCAAAAATAGTTAGTTTTGTCAAACTATTAATTACATTTAACTAAGGTGCAAGTTTTGTGCCAAACTACATATTGATGGGTAAGAATTTAACAAAGAGAAGCGAAGATTATTCAAAATGGTATAACGAATTGGTTGTCAAGGCCGATTTGGCCGAGAATTCAGCAGTAAGAGGATGTATGGTAATTAAGCCGTATGGTTTTGCTGTTTGGGAAAAAATACAAGCACAATTAGATAAAATGTTTAAGGAAACAGGACATGAAAATGCGTATTTTCCTTTGTTCATTCCAAAATCTTATTTGAGTAAAGAAGCTGATCACGTTGAAGGATTTGCGAAAGAATGTGCTGTAGTAACGCACTATCGTTTAAAAAATGCTGAAGATGGAAGTGGAGTTGTAGTAGACCCTGAGGCGAAACTTGAAGAGGAATTAATTGTTCGTCCTACTTCAGAAACAATTATTTGGGATACCTATAGAAAGTGGATTCAGTCGTATAGAGATTTACCAATTTTAGTAAACCAATGGGCAAATGTTGTGCGATGGGAACTTAGAACTCGTATGTTTTTAAGAACTGCTGAGTTTTTATGGCAAGAGGGACATACCGCTCATGAAACAAAAGAAGAAGCTATCCAAGAGGCAGAACAAATGATGAATGTATATGCTGAGTTTGTTGAAACTTTTATGGGTGTGCCAGTTGTAAAAGGAGTTAAAACCGATAGCGAGCGTTTTGCAGGCGCCTTAGAAACATATTGTATTGAAGCGTTAATGCAAGACGGTAAGGCTTTGCAAGCTGGAACTTCTCACTTTTTAGGTCAGAATTTTGCGAAAGCTTTTGATGTGAAGTTTGCTACCCGAGAAGGGAAACAAGAGTACGTTTGGGCAACTTCATGGGGAGTGTCAACGCGTTTAATGGGAGCTTTAATTATGTCGCATAGCGACGATAATGGCTTGGTGTTACCTCCAAAGTTGGCACCTATACAAGTAGTAATTGTTCCTATATATAAAGGACAAGAACAATTGGATGCAATTTCCGATCGTGTAAATCCACTTGTAAAAGAATTGAGAGCGAAAGGAATTTCGGTTAAGTTTGATAATAGAGATACTCAAAAGCCAGGATGGAAGTTCAATGAATACGAATTAAAAGGAGTGCCTTTGCGTATTGCTATTGGAATGCGCGATATGGAAAACAACACTTATGAGTTGGCGCGTAGAGATACCTTAACCAAAGAAGTTGTACAGGCAGATGCTATTGTAGATAGAGTTGCATACTTATTGGAAGAGATGCAAGAGAATATTTATAAAAAAGCATTGGATTATAGAAATTCTCACATTACTGAAGTAAATACTTTTGATGAATTTAAAGAATTGCTAGAAACCAAAGGCGGATTCTTGTCGGCACATTGGGATGGTACTGCAGAAACAGAAGATAAGATTAAAGAACTTACAAAAGCAACAATTCGCTGTATTCCTCTGGAAAATAAGCAAGAAGAAGGTGTTTGTATTTATTCTGGGAAGCCTTCTAAACAGCGTGTTTTATTTGCAAAAGCATATTAATTAAAAAAAAATAAAAAAAATTGTTTCTAGGTATTGTATGATTTAAAAATAGTTGTATTTTTGCATCCGCAATAAAGGAAATAATGGTCCGTTCGTCTAGGGGTTAGGACGCCAGGTTTTCATCCTGGTAACAGGGGTTCGATTCCCCTACGGACTACAAAAGATTAAGTTCATTAAAATATACGAGTTTTCTCGTAGCTCAAACAAGAGCAATTGGTCCGTTCGTCTAGGGGTTAGGACGCCAGGTTTTCATCCTGGTAACAGGGGTTCGATTCCCCTACGGACTACTATAAAGTATAACATGGTGCAGCGTAAAGCTGCTGTTTGTAAAAATTAAGAAAAGATGGCAAATCACAAGTCGGCATTAAAAAGAATCAGAAGAAACGAAGCAGTTCGTTTAAGAAATAAATATCAACATAAAACAGTTCGTAACGCTATCAAAAAGTTACGTGCTACAGAAGATAAAAAAGATGCAGAAACATTATTGCCTTCTGTTATCAGTATGATTGATAAATTAGCAAAAAGAAATATTATTCACGCTAACAAAGCTGGAAACTTAAAATCAGGATTGACTAAAAGAGTTGCTGCTCTTTAATACATTAATTCTTAGTTATACAATATAATAAACGCTCCGCTTTTGTGGAGCGTTTTTAGTTTTAGTTACTCACATAAAAAATTATATTCAGTATGGAAAATGGTATTTATGCAAAATTTAATACTTCAAAAGGAGAAATCTTAGTGAAGTTAACGCACGATAAAACACCTGGAACTGTTGGGAATTTTGTTGCTTTAGCAGAAGGAACAATGGAAAACAGTGTAAAACCACAAGGAAAACCATATTACGATGGGATTACTTTTCATAGAGTTATTAATGATTTTATGATCCAAGGAGGATGTCCACTTGGAACAGGTACTGGAGATGCAGGTTACAAATTCGATGATGAGTTTGATAGCTCATTACGACACAATCGTCCTGGAGTTTTATCAATGGCAAATGCAGGTCCTGGAACCAATGGATCTCAGTTTTTCATTACGCATGTACCAACGCCATGGTTAGACGATAAGCATACTGTTTTTGGTTTTGTTGAAAATGGTCAAGATGTAGTTGATGCAATTGCTCAAGGTGATAAAATTGATTCTTTAGAAATTGTAAGAGTAGGAGAAGAAGCTGAAAATTGGAATGCAATTGAAGCCTTTAGAACTTTTGAAGGTGCTCGTGAAAAGCGTATTGCTGAAGAAAAAGCGAAAGCTGAAGCTGCACTAGAGAAAATTGCTGCGGGATTTGATAAAACAGAAAGCGGACTTCGTTATAAATTAATCCAAAAAGGAAACGGACCAAAAGCTGAAAAAGGGAAAAACGTTTCTGTACATTATAAAGGACAGTTGGAAAACGGACAAGTTTTTGATTCTTCATACCAAAGAAATCAACCTATCGATTTTACTTTAGGTATCGGGCAAGTAATTGCTGGTTGGGATGAAGGTATTTCGCTTTTACAAGTTGGCGATAAGGCACGTTTTGTAATTCCTTCTCATTTAGGATATGGAGCTAGAGGTGCAGGAGGGGTAATTCCTCCAAATGCTACATTAATTTTTGATGTTGAGCTTGTAAAAGTAGGCTAAGCAAATGTTAATTTTTTAAATTGAATTCAGCAATTTAGCTTAACTATTCCGATTATTTCGGAATATAAAAGTAGCTGTACATTCAATCATAATTATACGAGATTTAAAATCCTGTTGCATAAAGATGTAGCAGGATTTTTTATATTTGAAATATGACAACTCCCACTTTACAACAGCTACAATACCCTATCGGGAAATATCAATCGCCTGCAAATATTTCGGCTACCGATATTAAAAATTGGATTCGAACTATTGAATTTTTTCCTGAAAAGTTAGAAGCTTTGGTGGAAGATTTTGACGATGATCAATTGGATACTCCATACCGACCTGAAGGGTGGACGGTACGCCAGTTAATTCATCATTTAGCAGACAGTCATCTAAATAGTTACATTCGTTTTAAATGGACACTTACTGAAGATAAGCCTGTTATTAAAGCTTATTTTGAAGATCGTTGGGCCGATTTGGAAGATGGTAAAAATGATGATATTGAGATGTCTCTTATGCTTATCGAGGCTTTGCATAAACGTTGGGCTTCTATGTTGAAAAAGTTAACAGAAACTCAATTTAAGCGTACATTTATTCATCCAGAAAGTAATGAGGAGATAAGTTTAAAAAAGTTAATTTCGATTTACGATTGGCATTGTAGACATCATTTTGAACATATCAATGCATTAGCCAAACGAGAAGAGTGGGTGTAACGCCATTCATAATAAGGTAAAAAAACTGCCTAAAAGGATTTATTCGGTTATCAGAATAATCTTTTTAGGCAGTTTTTCTTTAATTCCAATTTTTGACTTTAGTCAATATTTGGTTGCGGTGTTAAACGCAAATATGGTTTTACCTCTTTAAATCCTTTTGTGAAAATGTTTTTAGCATCATCACTAGAAATTGCAGGACTAATTACCACTTCGTCTCCGTGTTTCCAGTTTGCTGGAGTGGCTACTTTATGGTAAGCTGTAAGTTGTAAAGAGTCGATAACTCTTAAAAGCTCGTCAAAATTTCTACCCGTCGAAGCTGGGTATGTAATCATCAGTTTAATCGATTTATCTGGTGCGATAATATATACTGAACGCACTGTTAGCGTTGCATCTGCATTTGGGTGAATCATATCATAAAGCTCTGCTATTTTACGATTTTCATCAGCAATAATAGGGAAGTTAACTTCTGTATTTTGCGTTTCATTAATATCGTTAATCCATCCTTTATGCGATTCAACTCCGTCTACACTTAATGCAATTACTTTGGTGTTTCGCTTTTCAAATTCGTCTTTATATTTTGCTACAGTTCCCAATTCGGTAGTGCAAACTGGGGTGTAATCCGCTGGATGTGAGAATAAAATTCCCCAGCTGTCTCCTAAATATTCATGGAAATCGATGTTTCCTAACGACGTTTCTGCGGTAAAGTTTGGTGCTTTATCTCCTAATCTAAGTGTTGCCATGTTTTCTTGATTTAATTAATACTCTACAAAGTTAGTAGATTATTAATATCAAGACTATTTTTATTTGATAAAAGATTGTTAAGAATTGTATGCGATTTGTGAGATTTATGAATTATTGTTTCCATTTAAGATTACATCCCATGCTTGGCTTTTGGGTTTTGTATATTCTTTTTCCCATCATGGCAGCATCAATGGCACTTCTAATGTCTCTTCCTGTTATTGGCATACTATTTCCTGGGCGTGAATCGTCAAACTGACCTCGATATACGAGTTCAAGACTGTTGTCAAAAACATAAAAATCGGGCGTACAAGCAGCGTCATAAGCTTTTGCTACTTCTTGTGTTTCATCGTATAAATAAGGAAAAGTAAAATCGTTTTCAAGTGCATTCACTTTCATTTTTTCGGGACTGTCTTCAGGATAATTTTCAACATCATTACTCGAAATAGCAACAAAATTAACATCGCTATTTGCGTAGTCTTTAGCCAATTTTGCAATCTCTTTATTTAGGTGTTTTACATAAGGGCAATGGTTGCAAATAAACATAACAACAGTTGCCTTTTCTCCATATACATCGCTAAGTTTTAGTTTTCTGCCAGAAATAGTATCGAGAAGATTAAAATTTGGTGCTTTTGTCCCTAATGGGAGCATATTACTTTCAGTTCTTGCCATAGTATTTTTAATTTTTAAACGTAATTCTTCGTGAGAATATCCCGAAGTAGTTTATTGTAAAATACGAATAAGATATCGGTTTTAAAAAGAGAATCCGCTTAGTTTTTTTATTTCTGCTGAAATCTTAAAAAAGAATTAAAGTTTTGTAGACTCAAAAAGTAGTTTGTAACTTTTATGGAAACCAAAAACTATAACGATGAAAAATGCATATGAAAGTCTATCAATAGCAATTGAAGATTTAAAAAGAAAAGGATATACAGAAGATTATAATTTGTGTGAAGTAGGAGTAGAGAACCGCTCTAAACATAGTGTTTGTACTGCAGCCGATTTAAATGTGGTTGATTATTATCGTTTTGAAGGCGATAGTAACCCCGATGATAATTCGGTGTTGTATGTGATAGAAACATCTTTTGGAGATAAAGGGTTGTTAGTAGATGCTTACGGTGCCTATTCTGGAAATATTTCCAGAGAAATGATTGAAAAATTGAGAATTGTATAATAAAAAACGCATCCAAAATAGGATGCGTTTTTTGTTTGAATTTAAATTCTAATTATTAAAAAGCTCCTACTTCGGCAAGTCTTGTTGCTGGTCGATGGTTGTAGGAACTGAGCGATATTATTTTAAAATATCTTGTGTTTATTGGGTTTTTAAGTAAAAACTGTTGTCGTTTTTTAGAATGTGTAGCTGAGAATGTTTCGTGCTTTATAAAAGTTTTGTTGTCTTCAGAAGTGTAAACTTCAAAGTCCTTAATCATTCCATTGTAGCTACTTTGATTTTGAACGATACAAACTCCGTGTAATAATTCTATTTTATTCATGTCTATAGTTATTTCATGTGGGTGTTTATAAGTGTTTTTATACCCTGTGTGCCATATTGTGCTTAAATCTCCGTCTAAAACATTTATTGCAGCACCTCCTTTTTCATCAGGAAAATTCATGTCTTCATGAGAGACATTTTCTATTTCCCAATATGTTCTGTCGAAGTCTTCAAACAATTCAAAATCAACATCTATGTCTGGTTTTCCATTTTTAAATAAATAATCATATGTATTAATGGTTCTTTTTAATCCATTTTCAAACACTAAAACTGTTTTTAATTTAAAAGGGTATGGTTTGTAAGACTCATCAAAACCTTTTAGGGGAGTTGTGTAGTAAAATTCTTCAGCATCATCAATAGGGATAATATCTGTCGTAGCACATGAAATTGAATTATAGTCTGAGTCTGTTTCACTTGTTTTTGGGTCGTTGTAGATAATGGCTCCTTTTACTTTAACAGAACTTTTAAACCTTACTTTAATGTGAATAACGTTCTCATCAGCATAAATTCTTTCTTTTTTAATTTCAATTATTGGTTCTTCATTGTAGTACTCAAAGCCATTCGAAATATTAAATACTTCACTATTATCTAAAATTAAGGCAGATCCTTTTGTTAATTTTACTTTGTTTGGTTCATTCCAATATTTATTACTACCAACTCCCATCATTGAAATAAAGTTCTTTGTAGTTTTTTGTTTTGTATGTGGTAGGTTTAAAGCATGACCTATTTCATGTATTAATACTCCAATCCATCGATCGTTTATAGCTGAGTGTCCACTTGATTCATCCCATTGCTCCATATCATATCCGTTTTCATAATCAATTACAAAGCCGTATTTTCCGAGAGCATAGTATGGTACATCAATATCGTATTTAGGAATAAAGATTAAAAAATGCTCACTAGTTTTTAGATGAGGATTTTCGATGAAATAGTTTTTAATTTCATTTCTAGCCATAGAGCCTCCTCCTGTGTATGGATATGAAGCTTTACCTTCTTGTCCTTTTATTAAATGGATTTTCACCAATCCTGGGTTTTCTTCATCTTCTTGAAGTCCGAATCTCTTGTACTCAAAACCATTTTCCTTTAATTCTTTCGCATAAAAGTTTTGAGTATGTCTTAGAACATTTGTAATTCTTTTATGGTAGTCTTTATATGGTTCAACATCATTCGGTAAAAAATAAACAATATTCAATTGTTTTTGCCCAGGAAGAGAAAACGGAGGAGCTTCAGTTTCATTTGAATAAGGATTGATTGCCACTTTTGTTTTTTCCTCTTCAATTAGTAGATCATCAGTAAAGCTGTCTTTACTGCAAGTTAAGAATACAACGCATACAAGAGCGATTTTAAGTAATTCATAAATTTTCTTAAAATTAATTTTCATAGTACTTAATTTAAAAGATTAATAATCTGTTTAGTCTGAATTAGAAATCTTTTAGGTTGGATATAAGTTCCTATTGTATGTCCAATTTTGATAATCGGAAAGGAAATAGAATGAAAGATAGTTTTAAGGGATGTCTTCTTTTGGGAAAAGGAGAAATACTAGAAGTATGTAGGGCATATTGGGTTTAGGGGTATAGTTTTTTTGGTGTTTTAATATACTTTTAATTAGTGGATTTTGATAATAAAAAACGCATCCATTTTTGGATGCGTTTTTTGTTTGGATTTAA
>NZ_JAESVF010000040.1:0-496 GCF_038433465.1 Joostella sp. CR20
TTAAACAGTCTCGTAGCTCAGCTGGTTAGAGCGCTACACTGATAATGTAGAGGTCGGCAGTTCGAGTCTGCCCGAGACTACAATAAGAGTCGAGGGAGGTAATTATGAAAATAGTTATCAAACGAGCATAAGTTCATTAAAAAATATTGAAGGAAATTCTAGAAGTTGGGAAACCAGTTTACAGTACGCAGTTGCAGTACGCAGTACATCAAATATAACTGATTACTGGATACTGAATGACTGACGACTAAAAAAAACGGGGGATTAGCTCAGCTGGCTAGAGCGCCTGCCTTGCACGCAGGAGGTCATCGGTTCGACTCCGATATTCTCCACAGCGGCAAAAAGTTGTTAACTGATGTAATTTTCAGTGGCGACACGCCACAAGTTCATTGACATATTGAGATAAAGAGATACGAGAATTTATATTTAATAAATTTAAGTAGACTATAGAGAAAAGAATCTTAAAAGGTTATAGATAATTGCACGATTATCTATA
>NZ_JAESVF010000041.1:0-431 GCF_038433465.1 Joostella sp. CR20
CACTTAAGCTTGGTTGTACACAATCCGTTGGACAAGTCGCTGGAATACTTACGCTTTGCGTGGTTACACAACTTGTACCACTGGTAGCAGTAATTGTTAACTCCGTACCAAATGGAACGCCACTTACCGTACTTGTTGCCATGTCTACAACTCCTACACTGGCTGTAACTGCTTCACCATTGCTGATAAAGCTTACCGTATAGCCTGTTGTATCACAACTTAAATCACCAACCGTTAAAATTGGTTCTTGACAAGTCGCTGGACATTCTGGTGCTGTAATTGTTACTGTTTGCACATCACATCCATCAAAAGAAGAGGTGATGGTTACATCTGTTCCTGCTGGAATGTCTGTTATCATATTCGTACCTACAGTACCTTGGTCTGCTGTTACAGTAACTCCTGTACTCGCTACAAAACTTACACTGTATGTT
>NZ_JAESVF010000042.1:0-423 GCF_038433465.1 Joostella sp. CR20
CAGCGATTGTCTATCCAACGGACAACCTACAAAGACTGGGGCAACAATTTAATTTTACCAGAAAGAGTTCTTGTATCCAAAGGCTCGGAGTCTTTAAAACCTCGTATTGAATACAAGCGTTATGATAGCTATGGTAACCCATTGGAGGTTAAAAAAACTGATGGTGCTTCTATCGTATATTTATGGGGGTATAGTGGTCAGTATCCTATAGCGAAAATTGAAAATGCAACCTATCAAGAAGTAGCCACAGCATTAAATACTTCGATTACAGGACTAAATGCGTATACCGAAGCAAATTTAGGAGCCATAAATAGTTTACGAGGTAAGTTATTAAATGCACAAGTAACGACTTACACATATGACCCTTTGGTGGGTATAAGTACCATTACAGATACAAGGGGAGTTAAAACCAGTTATGAATAC
>NZ_JAESVF010000043.1:0-406 GCF_038433465.1 Joostella sp. CR20
ACCCCGATTCTGTGAAGAACCATAAGGAAGGTATTCCAATGCCTGACGCCCAAAAGCATCATAGCCAATATGTGTGATAACATCTTTCTTAGTTGGAGTTGCTTTAATACCTACCTGTTGCTTCGCCCTGCCTAAACCATCAAAATACGTTACACTTTCTATTACATCTTTGTTCTCTCGAATACCTGAGGCACTCGTCATAGAACTTTGATAACTCCTTGTAAATATATAATTCTCTGAACTACTCAAACTAGGTGATATATATGCATCAGAAATAATCTTTGCCGAAAATGTACTCCCAGATTTTATCCATGTATTGGGCTTTAACGTAATACTTTGGGTCGCAATATAATTGTCTACTTCTCCTGCACTTAAAACATAATCGTTCAAATCATATGTAGCACGA
>NZ_JAESVF010000044.1:0-404 GCF_038433465.1 Joostella sp. CR20
CTATGCCATCACGCAAGAGGATATCGATGCTGGTGGGGTGTACAACTTAGCAACTGTTACTGGAGATGATCCGGACGGGACTTCAGTTACTGATACTTCGGAAGATCCAACACCAGTAGATCCAACAGATCCAAACAATCCACCTGTAGATCCTACGTGTCCAGATTGTACTGTAACTCCGCTCCCAACTGGTCCAGATCCTGCTCCAGTTGATGATGAAGAAACTGATATAGCAGTGACTAAAACGGTAGATGTTTCAACGGCATTTGTGGGTGAGGAAGTAATCTTTACCATCACAGTT
Organism: Joostella sp. CR20; assembly: GCF_038433465.1. Lineage (NCBI taxonomy): Bacteria > Pseudomonadati > Bacteroidota > Flavobacteriia > Flavobacteriales > Flavobacteriaceae > Joostella > Joostella sp. CR20. Next base: position 302 of record NZ_JAESVF010000044.1, read on the forward strand.
AGCAACTTAGGACTTATTGAAGCTACCAATGTGGTTGTTACTGACGAGCTTCCATCAGGATATCGTTTTGTGGAGAGTTCAGTAAGTAAAGGAAGTTACGATC
>NZ_JAESVF010000045.1:0-368 GCF_038433465.1 Joostella sp. CR20
CCGTTGTGCAGTATAAAAAGTGTTTAAAAAAGCTAACTTCTTCCCTACTCCTTTTTTAAGTTTTTAAGGCATCTAAATGCAGTTTCTTTTCCGTCGGTGTTTATTTAAAAGTTCAGTATTTTAAAAACTAAGGCAAAAAGCAAACGCACAGTAACTAGCCACAAAGCTGTACGCAAGCAATACGTAACAACTTTGCTTTTTGCGGTTTGTTTGCTAAGTTTTGCGTTTTGACTTACACTGCACAACAATATGTACAGTTCATTGCTGCGGAATTTCCTTGCGGAAATTCGGGCGTTTTTACTATCTTAGTTTCCAAAGCTGAAAATCCTACGGATTTTCACGCAACGAAACCATACATGCAACCGTTG
>NZ_JAESVF010000046.1:0-364 GCF_038433465.1 Joostella sp. CR20
GTAACCGTTGTACAGTATAAAAAGTGTTTAAAAAGCCAACTTCTTCTCTACTCCTTTTTTAGGTTTTTAAGGCATCTAAATGCAGTTCCTTTTCCGTCGATGTTTATTTAAAAGTTCAGTATTTTAAAACAAAGGCAAAAAGCAAACGCACGGTAGCCTGCCACAAATCTGTACGCAAGCAATACGTAACAACTTTGCTTTTTGCGGTTGGTTTGCTATCGTTTGCGTTTTGACTTACACTGCACAACAATATGTACAGTTCATTGCTACGGAATTTCCTCGCGGAAATTCGAGCGTTTTTACTATCTTAGTTTCCAAAGCTGAAAATCCTACGGATTTTCACGCAACGAAACCATACATTTAA
>NZ_JAESVF010000047.1:0-356 GCF_038433465.1 Joostella sp. CR20
CCGTTGTGCAGTATAAAAAGTGTTTAAAAAAGCCAACTTCTTCTCTACTCCTTTTTTAGGTTTTTAAGGCAGGTAAATACAGTTCCTTTTCCGTCGGTGTTTATTTAAATGTTTAGTTTTTAAAGTCAAAGGCAAAAAGCAAACGCACAGTAGCCTGCCACCAATCTGTACGCAAGCAGAACGTAACAACTTTGCTTTTTGAGATTTATTTGCTAAGGTTTGCGTTTTACTTACACTGCACAACAATATGTACAGTTCATTGCTACGGAATTTCCTTGCGGAAATTCAGGCGTTTTTACTATCTTAGTTTCCAAAGCTGAAAATCCTACGGATTTTCACGCAACGAAACCATACAT
>NZ_JAESVF010000048.1:0-355 GCF_038433465.1 Joostella sp. CR20
TTAAATGTATGGTTTCGTTGCGTGAAAATCCGTAGGATTTTCAGGTTTAAGAAACTAAGATAGCAAAAACGCCCGAATTTCCGCAAGGAAATTCCGAAGCAATGAACTGTACATATTGTTGTGCAGTGTAAGTCAAAACGCAAACCTTAGCAAACTAACTGCAAAAAGCAAAGTTGTTACGTATTGCTTGCGCACAGATTTGTGGCAGGCTACCGTGCGTTTGTTTTTTGCCTTTGTTTTAAAATACTGAACTTTTAAATAAACACCGACGGAAAAGAAACTGCATTTACCTGCCTTAAAAAACTAAAAAAGGAGTAGAGAAGAAGTTGGCTTTTTAAACACTTTTTATACTGCA
>NZ_JAESVF010000049.1:0-354 GCF_038433465.1 Joostella sp. CR20
TGAAGCTTTATTTTCTCTAGAAAACCAACCTCACAAACTCAAAATTTAAACTCCCTTTATAAACGTTTACCTGTTTCTCAAAGCGGGTGCAAAAGTAAATTACTTTTTTAATTCTCGCAAATCTTTTTTCATTTTTTTTGAAACTTTTTCTCAAGATCAAAAAACTAAATCAAATCGCTCAAATCACCCTATTTTAAAGAACTTCGCCTTACTTTTACTTCATCTGCTCTCTTGCAAAGCGGGTGCAAATATAGAAACTTATTTAACCATTTTCCAAACCTTTAGTAAACTATTTTTGAAAGTATTTTTTAATCACCTCAAAACCCACTATTTATAACTCGAAAAAGTTTGAAG
>NZ_JAESVF010000005.1:0-217970 GCF_038433465.1 Joostella sp. CR20
GCCACAAATGCTGAAAACATTTCAGATAATGCAGATGCAATTGCTGAGAAGGAAGATGCATCGAATAAGTCAACCGATGGTACTTTATCAGATGCTACAAATACAAAGTTCCCAACAGAGTTGGCAGTAAAGACGTATGTAGATAATTCGATAACAGCTTCAGAGCAAACAGTAGTAAGTGCTGATGAAGGGAATAGTATAGAAAAAGGAACCGACGGCGGTGCTTTTTATGACGATAGTACTTTGCAAACAAGTGTAGCCACAAATACTAATGCTATTGCAACGAATACTGAAGACATCACTTCATTACAGAATAATAAGGAAGATGCATCGAACAAGTCGGATGATACAGCATTAGGAACATCATCAACATTGTTTCCAACACAAAATGCGGTAAAGACGTATGTAGATAATCAAATAAGTTCAGTTGCTGAGGATGATGATATAACAAGTGCTGAGTTAGACGAAAGTAATAACTTAAATATAAAAGAAGGCACAACGGAGGTAAGCGTCGACTTATCCTCTTTAGATAATAGTGCAGCAGTAGCTGCGGTGCAAGACGATTTGGATGCCGCAAAAACCGCTGCTAGTATAGCGATTAGCAATTTACAATCAGATGTAGATGCTAATGAAACAGCAATAGCAAATCATATTACAGATGATAAAGACACTGATGCTAGTAATGAGTTACAAGATTTAAGTTTAAATGGTGATATTTTAACCTTATCAACTCCTAAAACAACAGATAATCAAGTGGATTTATCTGCTTTAGACAATCAAACAGCTTCGGAAGTAGAGATTACAACTATCGATGGTGTTTCAGCAACGGATGTTCAGGGAGCATTAGAGGAGTTGAACACAAACAGCACAGACAATCAAACAGCTTCGGAAGTAGATATTACAACTATTGATGGTGTTTCAGCAACAACTGTTCAAGAAGCATTAGAGGTGTTAAACACGAATAGTACAGATGATCAAAATGCCTCAGAAGTTACATACAATAACGAAGCTTCAGGACTTGAAGCAACAAATACTCAGGCAGCGATAGATGAAGTTAGCGGTACAGCAGAACAAGCTTTAGAAGAAGTAAATAAAATTTCAAAAGCAGCTAAAGTGTTTTATCCGCCGTCGATTGCTATAGATGCTTCGACTCCGAGCACTGAAATAAAAACTTTAGATTTATATCAGCAATATAAAGATCAGTTTGCTACACCTGCTGTGTCTAGTGCGGGGGCGCCTTCATTAATTCCTACCTATTCTAAAAGTGATTTATATTATTATGTAACAGAGTATGATACAAATGTTTTTACAATTATAGGGATAGACGCTGATGGCATTATGTCTTATAGAGTTGACAATTCACCTTCAGACTACAATTCACTTATCAATGTGGTGTTTGTTGTAAAATAATTGTTTGATAATACTTAAAAAGAAATCATTTTGAAATATCAAAATATACATATCAAACGGTTTTTGCTAGGACTCGTTTTACTGTTCAGCTATCAAGTGCACGCGCAGTTTATTTTGAAGGCTCCAGAAACAAGTACCGAAAACGGATTTATAACCAACTACCGTTGGTATGTTTATAAAACCGATAAAGCAGGCGAGCTAGATACTCCAGAGTTGTTGAAAGAAAGCGAATCAGATAATACCCTTGAGGTGAAAATTCCTGGGGTGTATTTTGCTAAGTATGATGGTACTGTCTACGGAAAAAATGCTAGTAATTACTTTGTTGTCACCTATTGTAATTCGCCCGATGATGAAGTAATATTAAACATTGCGCAAAGTGTTTCAGAAAATGCCAACGTCACTTGGAATAATGGCTTGACTGCAAACGACCTTTCGCCAAAAGTTAAAGCAACCAAAGATGTTACAAAATATACACCATCAATTACCAAAGCAGGTTATACAAAGACTTTGCCTTCGTTTACGGTAGTTTGTTTGTATGAAGAATTTGAGTTGATCGACGACGAGGTGTTTGCAGTTGTATCAGAAGGAACAGAAATTGCAATGCTCGAAAATGACTTGGATATTCCGCCAATTGGATTTATAACTATAGGAAAACCAACAAACGGAACGGCAGTTTTAAGTCAGAATGGAACACCAGGTGATCCGTCTGATGATACTATTACATACACTTCTGGAACAAATTTTACAGGAAAAGACGAGTTTACTTATACATTTTCCATGTTGAATACCTACGGAAGTGAAGTAACCAAAACTGCTACCATAACTATAAATGCTTTATATGCTTCGGACGATAGTTTGACAGTGTTGGAAGACAGCGGAGCAGGAGAGGCAAATCAAATAAATGTTGCTGAAAACGATAATTATGTTAGAGTTGATGCTACTTCAGATGTTTTTAAAGTTGACGAACAGCCTTCAAATGGAACGCTTACCGAACTAGAAGATGGAGTTTTTGAATATATTCCAGATGAAAACTATAACGGAAACGACCGATTTACATATACGCTTACAGATGCCCAAGGAAACCAAGTAACTGCTATGGTGAAAATTATAGTTACTGCAGTGAATGATGCACCAGTTGCGGTAGATGACTCTTTTGTAGTGGAAACAGAGAGTGTGATTTTAAATGTACTTAGCAATGATACAGATGTAGATGGAGATGTTTTAACGATAGACGATTATACGTTGCCAGAACATGGAATAGTAGAGCAGAATGAAGACGGAACTTTTACATATACTCCAGAGCCAAATTTCACAGGCGAAGATATATTTACCTATACCATAACCGATGGCAATGGAGGGGTTGATGATGCACAAGTGTTTTTACACGTTTCATACGATGGAAATGAGAAAGATGATATTGCGGTACAAGATATAGAAGAAATCGATGAAGATATCCCAGCAGTTTTTGATGTATTGGCGAATGATAATTTAGATGGAATAATAAGTTCTACACTACAAGTAGACGAACCAAAATACGGAACGACTACTGTAAATGATAACAAAATAGTTTACACTCCCGATCCAGATTTTGTAGGGAGAGATATTTTCGAATATACTATTAATTATACCGATTCTGACGGAAGCAGTCAATCGTCTTCAGCAATAGTTATTGTAACTGTAATTCCTATAGAAGATACAGTAGAAGATATAGTGTATGTAGATTCTTCAGTTCCAGAAGTAGTTAATATCGATGTGCTAGCAAACGATACTTTTAACGAAAATACAAGAGTTGAAATTATTGGTGTAAATCAGCCATTAAATGGAGAGGCAAATGTAAATGAAGATAACACCATTTCTTATTTAGTTGACGAAGGAGCTACAGGCGAAGATATTTTTAATTACAACCTTTATGTGTATCATTCTGATGGAACTTTTAATACTGAAAGAGGAACGATAACAGTAATTATTGAAGAGTCTGTCGATCCAGCGCCACCGGCACCACCATCACCAGAAGAAGATTTAGAGATTCATCAGCTCATCACTCCAAATGGAGATGGTCGAAACGATTTCTTTAAAATTGATGGAATTGAGAACTATCCAAATAATACAGTTAAGATTTTTAACCGTTGGGGAGTTCAGGTATTCAAATCAAAAGGATACGGACAAGGGAATAATGTATTTTCTGGATATTCCGATGGTGCAGCAACTATAGGAAGAAATAATCGTTTGCCAGTGGGAACCTACTACTATACAATCGAGTATGTTAAAGAACAACAAACTATAAGTACAGCAGGATATTTATATATCAACTATTAAGCAATGAACAACCTAAAGCAGTATAAATTATATTTAATATTAGCTCTATTTACAACGCTCCAATCTATTATTGCACAGCAAAACCCACAGTATACTCAGTATATGTACAATCCCATGAGTATTAATCCTGCTTATGTAGGAAGTCGAGGAATGCTTAGTGCAACAGGTTTGTACCGAAATCAATGGTTGGGCTTAGATGGTGCTCCACAAACACAAACGCTCAATGTGCATGCGCCAGTTAAGTATAGTCGACTCGGAGTTGGATTGTCTATTATAAACGATCAACTTGGAGAAGGTGTAACGCAAGAAACTTTTTTTGACGCAGCGGTGTCGTACACCATTCAAACATCGTATCAAGGAAATTTAGCCTTCGGATTAAAAGTAGGAGGGAGTTTACTCAATGTAGATTTTACCAAGCTTAATCAATATGACGATGTAGAGTTGTCGGGGCAAAATAATATCGATCATAAATTCTCTCCAAATATCGGAGCTGGAGTTTATTATTATGCCGATAATTATTATGTCGGACTCTCGGTGCCAAATATGTTAACAACAGAATATTTCGACGAGTCTAATAATTCTAATAGCACGTCTTACGTAGCTACTTCTCGAATACATTATTATTTAATGGGAGGGTATGTTTTTGAAATGAATTGGCGTTGGAAGTTTAAACCAACCTTGTTAACGCGTTATGTTTCTGGTGCGCCTTTACAAATAGATGCATCTGCAAATTTTATGTATCAAGACAATATTACATTTGGTGTAGGCTATCGTTTTGGAGCTGCAGTTACAGGGATGATTGCCTTTCAGCTAAATGAAGCATTATCCATCGGTTTGGCTTACGATAAAGAAGTAACAGAACTCGGCGGCACACAGTTTACAAACGGAACCGTAGAGTTTATGTTGCGATATGAGTTTTCAAAAAATTATAGAACAGTAAGAGTACCTCGTTTTTTCTAAACAATAGCAATACGTTTAGAACATTCAATTTTAAAATCTCGTTGCACAACAGCGAGATTTTTTTTGTTTTATGATATGGCAAAGCATTTTTGTAGTTTTGTGCTGATATTTTAGGATTTTATACTGAAAGCAAAGACTTAATGGAAAAAGAGAAAGTTATATTGGTAGATACAAACGACCAGCAAATTGGCTTAATGGAAAAAATTGAAGCACATGAAAAAGCATTGCTTCATAGAGCTTTTTCGGTTTTTGTTTTTAATGATAAAGGAGAAACCTTAATTCAGCAACGAGCAGAGCACAAGTACCATTCGCCAGGTTTGTGGACCAACACTTGCTGTAGTCACCAACGAGAAGGCGAAAGCAATATTGCTGCAGGAAAACGCCGCTTAATGGAAGAAATGGGCTTTACAACCGATTTAGAAGAAGTGTTATCTTTTATATACCATGCTCCATTTGATAATGGACTAACAGAACATGAGTACGACCACATTTTAGTCGGAAAATTTAATGGAGAACCAAATATCAATCTAGATGAAGTTGCAAGTTCTAAATGGATGTCATTAAAAGATATCAAAAAAGATTTAGAAGAAAATCCAGCTTTGTACACCGCTTGGTTTAAAATTATTTTTGATAAGTTTTACACGCATATCGAAGCACAATCTACCAACATATGACAAAATTAAAAGTTAGCAGAAAAGCTCATTTTAATGCAGCGCATAGGCTGTTTAGAAAAGATTGGAGCGACGAAAAAAATAAAGCTGTTTTTGGAAAATGCAGCAATCCAAATTACCATGGCCATAATTACGATTTAATTGTAAGTGTAACTGGAGCAATAGATCCAAAAACTGGCTTTGTAATCGATTTGAAAATTTTAAAAGAACTCGTAGAACAAAAAGTTGAAGATCATTTAGATCATAAAAATTTGAACTTAGAAGTTCCAGAGTTTAAAGACTTAAATCCAACTGTAGAGAATATCGCTATTGTAATTTATAACCGACTCAAACCTTTTTTAGAACAATTTGAACTTGAAGTTGTACTATACGAAACACCAAGAAATTACGTAACATATTCAGGATAATAGATTAGATAAATTAAATGAAGTTTTATCCCTTAAAATTCACCCCAATCTTTAAAGAGTATTTATGGGGAGGAACAAAATTAAAAGATATCCTACAGAAAGAAGTTTCTACTGAAACTGCTTCCGAAAGTTGGGAATTGTCGGGCGTAGATGGTAATGTTTCTGTGGTGAAAAATGGTTCGCTTCAAGGAAAAAGCCTTCAAGAGTTAATCAATGTGTATAAAGAAGAGTTGGTCGGGAACTCCGTTTTTAAACGTTTTGGAACTACATTTCCTATTCTTATAAAGTTTATAGATGCCAAGTTAGATTTATCGGTACAATTACATCCTAATAACGAATTAGCGCAAAAACGACACAATTCCTTCGGAAAAACAGAAATGTGGCATGTGCTACAAGCAGAGCCAAACGCGAAGCTCATTATTGGTTTTAATAAAACAATCAGTAGAGAAGAATACTTAAAACATTTAGAGGAAGGACAACTACTCGAAATTCTCAATCAAGAACCTGTTAAAGCAGGAGATGCTTTTTTTATCAATACAGGAAAAGTACATAGAATTGGAGCAGGAATTTTATTAGCAGAAATTCAGCAGACTTCAGATATAACGTATCGAATATTTGATTATAACCGTACAGATAAGGAAGGGAATAAAAGAGAACTTCATACTGAATTGGCGCTCGACGCAATAGATTACCAACAAAAAGATGACTTTGTAGTTTCTTACGAAAAAGAATTCAACACGTCTAACAAAATGGTAGCCTGTGAGCACTTTATAACTAACTATATAAATGTGGTTGGGACCTACGTAAAACAACTTATTTGTAGAGATTCGTTTACCATATATATTTGTGTGGAAGGTCAAGCACAGTTAAAAGTAGGCGATTTTACAGAGACTTTAGTAAAGGGAGAAACAGTTTTAATTCCCGCTTCGATAAACGAACTCACATTGAGTGCTAAGGATGCAAAAATTTTGGAGGTACATTTGTAAAAATACGTACTTTTGCAACATAAAAAAACAACATTATGGCTAGTATAAGAGATTTAAAAAAGGATATAAACTTTGTTTTAGGAGATATTATTGAAGCAGTTTATATTTGGGAAATAAGCACAAACACTCCAAATTCAAAAGAAGGAGACGAAATTATAGACGAAGCTATCGATACGTTCGATGAGTTAATTGCAAAAGTAAACAACAAAGATGTTGAAAGCAGAAAAGCTCATTTAAAGGAAGTTAGCAAAGAGCTAGAAGAAAAAGCATCTGCTTTGGTTGAAAAGCTAAATAAGTTAGCAGTAGCTTAAGCTGAAAAAAAATAAAAATTTCTTGTAAAAAAGTTTGTAAGATTAATTTTCAGAATTATATTTGCGCACTTTTTAACGGAAACGCCGATGTAGCTCAGCTGGCTAGAGCAGCTGATTTGTAATCAGCAGGTCGTGGGTTCGAGTCCCTCTATCGGCTCCAAAACCTCTTCAGAAATGAAGAGGTTTTTTTATGCGTTTTAGTTTCTTTCACTTTAATACTGAAAAAGAATTATCGTGTAAAATGGATTAAACTTTCGATAAGAATAAAACTTCTCATTATATTTAGCATTTAAAAGTTTTTTGAATGCAAGAAATCATCACAACAATTTTATTCCTGTTTGCAGTTATCGATCCTTTTGGTTCGGTTCCTGTTTATTTGGAGGCCACAAAGTCGTTTAACATCGCACAGAAAAGAAAAATTGCAATTCGCGCTTGTGCGGTAGCTTTTCTAATTTTGTTATTTTTTATTGTTATTGGGCAGCTCATCCTCGAAGGGATGAATGTATCCTTAGACGCCTTCCAAATTTCTGGTGGAGTAATTTTGTTTTTATTTGCATTGACAATGATTTTTGGTGAAGGAAAACCAACAACCGAAAAGGAATCTATTAAAGATTACAAACATGTTACGGTATTTCCAATTGCAATCCCATCAATTGCTTCGCCTGGAGCAATTATGGCTGTGGTTTTAATGACCGACAACCATGTTTTTACGATTCAGCAACAAATTATAACAACCTTTCTTGTGCTACTCGTTATCGGTATAACTTGTGTTTTTTTATTGGCAGCAAACCATATTCAAAAGCGAATTGGGGAGTATGGTATTTCTGTAATTAGTAAAGTAATGGGACTTATTTTAGCGGCTTATGCTGTACAAAGTATTTTGGTTGGACTAAGAGACTTCTTTGTTGTTTTAAAATAATTTATGCGTCTTTTTTAAGCTGAAACTACCCATTGTGTTCTAGTTTTATTTTTTTGAGAATTATTTCGATATAATTTTTAACTTTATAAAAAACTTAAACAAATGGATGTACAACAAACCTTAAAAATACCAGTGTGGTTTTGGATAGTTTCGGTTATCGCTTTACTGTGGAATTTAATGGGCGTAGGTGCTTTTATCGCCGATATGTCGATAACAGAAGAAGCTTTAGCTGCGCTTCCTGAAGGACAACGCGAATTGTATGAAAACAATCCTTTATGGTCTAAAATTGCCTACGGAATTGCCGTAATCGGTGGAGCGGTAGGAAGTTTACTTTTGATACTAAGAAAAAAATTAGCCAAAAATATATTTATAATTTCCTTTGTGGCAATCGTTATTCAGATGGTTTACAATCTCTTTATTGTAAAATCGGTTGAAGTATATGGTCCAGGGGCGTATATTATGCCAATAATGGTAATTTTAATTGGTTTCGGACTGATTCAGTTTTCTGGCTACGGAATAAAAAAAGGTTGGTTAAAATAATAACCAACCTTAAATATTTTCAGTTTTCTGATACTATTCTGCAGTAGCTTCTTCTTCGGAAGGATTTGCTTTTATTTCTTTTATAAACTCATCCAACATCTTTCCATATTTTGAGTTTGCAACTTCTGGAGTTAACGAACTTTTTATGGAATCTAAATACTTAACATTGGTATTGTATGCGTTCGCCAATGTAACATAAGGCGCAACATAAGAGTCTTTGTTGTTGAAGATAAAATTAAGCGTGTATAAATAGCTTCGTGTAGCATTTTTTTCTGAAACAACTCTTAAAGAATCAGCTGTAGCAATATTTCCATCTTTGGTAGCTTGCAAAGTTTCTTTGATAAGCTCTAAATTTTTAGTTGAAAATTTAGAAACTATCTTTTTGTATTCATCCCATTTTTTCTGACTTTCAGAACCTTCAATTTTAGCTTCAGCAGCAAAATAATCTCTTGAAGTTTGAATATCGATAACTCCTGGTTCAGCAAAAAACTCTAGACGATCGTTTAAGTTGTTACCGTCATTTTTATCTAAATACAACGTAAAAACTTCTGGACTTTCAATATGTGTTGAAAATGTAAAAGTTGGATTTCCATCAATCACAGCAGAGTCGATACTTACAGAGGCGCTGTCGTTTACTTTTTGTAAATAAATAGTTCCTTTCTTTAGTCCGTTAACAGTTCCGTTTACGGTTAAATTATTGCTTTCCTTTCCGCAGGAAACAACTAAAAATAAGGCAAAAATAGGGAGTAATAATCTATACATTCTGTTTGTTTTTCTGATGCGCAAATATGCGTAATTCTTCTAAAAATTGCTACACTTTTGAGGCTAATTCCATTAAATAAGCACAAAAAATAGCGCCGTAGGTACCAGCAGCATAACCAAAAACCGCCAGTAAAACACCAACGGTAGCCAACGACGGATGAAATTCGGCTGCAACAACTGGCGCAGAAGCCGCACCACCAACGTTTGCTTGACTTCCAACTGCTAAAAAGAAGTAAGGAGCTTTAATGATTTTAGCTACAACAATAAGTAAAAGTGCGTGGATGGTCATCCAAACGAGACCGATTGCAATCAGTCCAGGGTTTTCAAAGATTTTAAAAATATCCATTTTCATCCCAATGGTAGCAACAAGAATGTAAATGCAAATAGATCCAAACTTGCTCGCTCCAGCTCCTTCGTAATTTTTAAATTTGGTGAAAGAAAGGATAATTCCAATTGCAGTTGCAATGGTAATCATCCAGAAAAACTGAGATCCGAAGGATGATAATGCGCTTGTTTTATCGCTTATTGCATGAAAATTAGCTGTTAAAAAATCTGAAATATTGTTGGCGCCCCAATGTGCAATTCCAACAGCGACAAAGGCAATAGATAAAATCATCATATAGTCGGTGAGAGTAGGAGTACGCGTAACCTTTTCAGCAAAAGCTTGCATTTTATTTTTTAAAGTCTCAATAGCGCTATTGTCGGCTTTTAGCCAATTGTCAATTTTATCACTTTTTCCAACACCAAGAAGAACAATGGCCATCCAAATGTTTGCTACTACAATATCAACCAACACCATTCCTCCATATTTTTCTGGATTGTATTTAAAAATTTCGAGCATCGCGGCTTGGTTTGCACCACCACCAATCCAACTTCCGGCAAGCGTTGCAAGCCCTCTCCAAACAGCATCTGGTCCAACACCTCCAACGGTATCTGGAGAAACAGTAGATATTAGCAAAATTGCTAATGGACCTCCAATGACAATACCAATAGTTCCAGTAAAAAACATAATCAATGCTTTTGGACCTAAGTTAAAAACTGCCTTTAGGTCGATACTTAAAGTCATTAAAACAAGTGATGCCGGAAGTAAATATCGACTGGCAACATAGTATAAATTGGAAACTTCGTCGGAGATAACACCAAAGGAATTAAATAGAGAAGGCAACAAATAGCACATAAGTACCGAGGGAATGATTTTGTAAAACTTATTCCAAAACCCTGTTTTTTTAGCAGAAGTATAAAAAACAAATCCTAAACACAACATGATAATACCAAAAACGATTGTATCGTTTGAGAAAATGGGAGTTTCTTGCATGAAAATTAAATTTTTGGGAAAATACGAAAATGAGGGGAATTTGCAAGAAACAAATATTGATTTTGAATATCCGTAATATATCATACCAAGATTAAAATGTCAGGTCGAGCCTGCCTTTGTCGGCAGACAGGCTTAGTCGAGACCCTGTTTGAAACTGTTAAGGCAAATGACCTCTCGACTACGCTCGAGGTGACGGTGAATTATGACAGATTGCGAAGAATAATATATGCATTAATAAAACAGCCGATTTCAATTTTGAAATCGGCTGTTTCTGCTAAATCCTCCTTAATGGGGGATAAATAAATCTATAATTAAGCAGCGGGTAAATCTCCTTTTTCTTTTTTAGGAAGTGAAGAAACGCCCATTAAAAATTTATCTACGTGGTGTGCTGCTTCTCTACCTTCGGAAATTGCCCAAACAATTAAAGATTGTCCTCTTCTCATATCTCCAGCAGTAAAAATATGTGGGATATTGGTTTGGTAATTTGTTCCTTTGATATTGCTTCGCTCATCGGTATGCAATCCAAGTTGTTCGCTTAAAGTTGCTTCTGGACCTGTAAAACCAAGAGCTAAAAGCGCTAAGTCGCATGGCCATTCTTTTTCTGAACCTTCAACCTCTTTTAGTTGAGGACGCTCTCCTGGAATTTTAACCCATTTAACTTCTACCGTTTTAATAGCCGTTAAATTACCTTGACTATCTTTAACAAACTCTTTTGTAAGAATACTCCAGTTACGCTCAACTCCTTCTTCGTGTGAAGAACTTGTTTTTAGCGTGAACGGCCAAAAAGGCCATGGGTTTTCTTCGGTCCTTGATGAAGAAGGCATCGGCATAATTTCAAAATTTGTAACCGATTTTGCTCCGTGACGATTTGAGGTTCCAATACAGTCTGAACCTGTATCTCCACCACCAATAACAATTACATTTTTACCAGCAGCATGCAAGTCTTCAGTAGTTTCTGCAAGTCCGTCTACCACTTGGTTGTTTCGTTTTAAAAACTCCATTGCTTGAACAACGCCTTTTGCGTCTGCGCCAGGAATAGGTAAAGGTCTACGTTGGGTAGCACCTCCACATAAAACTACCGCATCAAATTCATTTAGTTTTTCAGCTTCGTAATTTTTACCGACGTGTACGTTTGTTTTAAATTCAATTCCTTCTTCTTCTAAAATAGCTACACGACGATCGATTACTTTCTTTTCAAGTTTAAAATCTGGAATTCCGTAGCGAAGTAGCCCTCCCACTTTTTTATCACGTTCAAAAACGGTAACGGTATGTCCAGCTCTGTTTAATTGCTGTGCAGCGGCCAAACCAGCAGGACCAGAACCTACAACAGCAACTTTTTTTCCTGTTCTATTTTTAGGAGGATTGGCTTTAATCCAACCTTCTTTAAAACCGCGTTCTACGATGTATTTCTCAATCATTTCAATAGAAACAGGAGCTTTTATAATTCCAAGTACACATGCCGATTCGCAAGGTGCAGGGCATAATCTCCCTGTGAATTCAGGGAAATTATTAGTAGAATGTAGTATTTGCAGTGCCTTGTTCCATTCGTTTTTATAAACGGCATCGTTAAAATCTGGAATTAAATTTCCTAACGGACAACCGCTATGGCAAAACGGAATTCCGCAATCCATACAGCGTCCACCTTGTTTGTTTAATTCTTCTGTAGCTACTTCGGTGGTAAACTCGTTGTAATTTTTTAAGCGTTCTTCAACAGCAGTCGTTCCTTCGTAACTTCTTTCGTATTCTAAAAATCCTCTTAGTTTTCCCATTTTAAGCTGTTGTTAATTGTTGTACTTCTTTTTCTTTTGACGCCATCATTTCTAATGCTTTTTTGTATTCCGTAGGCATTACTTTGATGAATTTCTGACTGTTTTTCTCCCAATCATTTAAAATACGTTTGGCAAGCGGACTATCAGTATAAGTTACATGATTACTGATGAGTTCTTTTAATTGCTCTTGATCGTTGTTAGAAAGTTCTTCTAATTCAATCATTTCCATATTAAAATTATGAGTGTCTAACGAGTTGTCTGGATTATAGATGTATGCAATTCCGCCGCTCATTCCCGCTGCAAAATTTCTACCTATTTTTCCAAGAATTACAGCAACTCCACCTGTCATGTACTCGCAACCGTGGTCGCCAATACCTTCTACAACAGCTTTTGCACCAGAGTTTCTTACCAAGAAGCGTTCTCCAGCAATTCCGTTAATATATGCTTCTCCGTTAATGGCACCGTACATGGCAACATTTCCGATAATTACATTCTCTTCAGGTTTAAAGGTCGCTTCTTCAGGTACTTTAACAATAAGTTTAGCTCCAGAGAGTCCTTTTCCGAAGTAATCGTTTGTATTTCCGTTTACTTTTAACGTGAGTCCTTTGGTGGCAAATGCTCCGAAACTCTGCCCTGCAGATCCTTTGAAATTAAGTGTTAACGTATCTTCTGGAAGACCATTTTCTCCATGAATTTTGGAAATCTCGTTACTTAAAATAGCACCTGTAGTTCTGTTGATGTTGGTAATCGGGAAATCTAAACTCATTTGTTCTTTACGATATACCGCAGGGTGCGCCTGACTCAAAATTTCGAAATCTAAAACTTCTTCAAGTTGATGATCTTGCTTTTCAGTATTGTATAATTTTACGTGTTCTGGAACTCTAGGTTTGTATAAAATATTAGATAAATCAATTCCTTGCGCTTTGTAGTGCTCAATGGCTCTGTTCATGTCCAACTTCTGACTTTGACCTACCATTTCTTCAATGGTTTTAAAGCCTAGGTCTGCCATAATCTGACGTAATTCTTGTGCGATGAAATACATAAAGTTAATTACGTGTTCTGGCGTTCCTTTAAAGTTTTTGCGAAGTTCTGGATCTTGTGTTGCAATCCCAACAGGACATGTATTTAAGTGGCACGCACGCATCATGATACAACCAGAAGCTACAAGTGGAGCAGTGGCAAAACCAAATTCTTCAGCACCAAGCAAACAAGCAACAGCAACATCTCTTCCTGTTTTTAATTGTCCGTCACACTCCATTACAATTCGGCTACGAAGGTCGTTTAGCACAAGTGTTTGTTGCGCTTCTGCAACTCCCAACTCCCATGGTAAACCAGCATGACGTAGTGATGTAAGCGGAGAAGCACCTGTACCTCCATCAAAACCAGAGATAAGTACTACATCGGCTTTTGCTTTTGCAACTCCCGCAGCAATAGTTCCAACACCTACTTCGGAAACCAATTTTACGTTTACACGTGCTTCGCGATTGGCATTTTTTAAGTCGAAGATAAGTTGTGCTAAATCTTCAATTGAATAAATATCGTGATGCGGAGGTGGTGAAATAAGTCCGACATACGGGGTAGAGTTTCTTGTTTTTGCAATGGAAGGATTCACTTTTGGCCCAGGTAATTGTCCGCCTTCTCCAGGTTTTGCTCCCTGAGCCATTTTAATTTGAATCTCTTTAGCATTCGATAAATAGTTGATCGAAACTCCAAAACGTCCAGATGCAACTTGTTTGATAGCGCTGTTTCGCCAGTTTCCGTTTAAATCTTTATGGAAACGATCTGGATCTTCTCCACCCTCACCAGAATTACTTTTACCTTGAATTCTGTTCATGGCGATGGCCAAGTTTTCGTGCGCTTCTTTACTGATTGAGCCAAAAGACATGGCTCCAGTTTTAAAACGTTTTACAATGTCTGTCCAAGGTTCTACTTCTTCAAGTGGAATAGGGTTGAGTTCTTTAAATTTAAACATTCCTCTCAATGTCATTAAGCGTTCGCTTTGCTCATTGATCATTTTTGAGTATTCTTTATAACTGTCAAATTTATTGGTGCGTACCGCTTGCTGAAGTTTTGAAACAGTAGTTGGATTAAACATATGACGTTCGCCATTTCTTCTCCAACGGTAATCACCTCCAATTTCAAGATCTAAATCGGAAATTGACTGTGTATCGGTATATGCTTTTGTATAGCGTTTTTGGATTTCTTTTTCAATTTCATAAATCCCAATTCCTTCAATTCTACTAGTAGTATTGCAGAAGTATTTGTCAACAAACTTTTTATTCAGACCTAATGCTTCAAAAATTTGAGCACCTCTATACGAATGTAAAGTAGAGATTCCGATTTTGTTCATAATCTTCACAATCCCTTTTCCGATAGCTTTGTTGAAATTCAAAATTGCTTCTTCAAATGAAGTATTTATATCTCCTTCTGATGCTAATTTTGCGATGATCTCATTCACCATATACGGGTTGATAGCACTTGCTCCATACCCAAATAACAATGCAAAATGATGAGGCTCTCTAGGTTCTGCCGATTCGATTATAATTCCTACGGAAGATCTTTTCTCTTTCTTTTTCAAACCATGATGCACATGCGAACATGCTAATGCAGATGGGATAGGTGCCATTGTTGGCGAAACATTTCTGTCAGAAAGAATAATAATGTTACACCCTTCGTCAATGGCATTCGAAATTTCGTCTACCATTTCTTCTAAACGAGCTTCAAGGCCATTCAACCCTTTATTGATATCATAAAGGATTGAAATGGATACGGCCTTAAAGTCCGGGTGGTTAATATATTTAATCTTGTCCAGATCTTCGTTTGAGATAACTGGATTTTGGATTTTAAGTTTTTTACACTGCTCAGGAACGATGTCAAAAATGTTTCTGTCGCCTCCAATTGATAAGCTAATATCGGTTACGATTTCTTCACGAATCCCATCTAAAGGAGGGTTGGTTACCTGAGCGAAAAGTTGCTTGAAGTAGTTAAATAATAACTGTGGTTTGTCTGACAATACAGCCAAAGGCGTATCTGTTCCCATAGATCCGATAGCTTCTTTTCCTAAAGTTGCCATTGGAGTGATAAGGGTTTTGATGTCTTCAGTAGTATATCCAAATAGTTTTTGACGTGTAACAAAATCTTCTTTTTCAACAGGCGTTTTGTTTCCAGTGTATGGAATTTTAGCCAGCGGTAAAAGATTTTTGTCTAACCATTCTCTATACGGCCTTTTAGAAACAATACTTTCTTTTACTTCTTCATCACCAATAATACGTCCTTCATTCATGTCTAC
Organism: Joostella sp. CR20; assembly: GCF_038433465.1. Lineage (NCBI taxonomy): Bacteria > Pseudomonadati > Bacteroidota > Flavobacteriia > Flavobacteriales > Flavobacteriaceae > Joostella > Joostella sp. CR20. Next base: position 15,656 of record NZ_JAESVF010000005.1, read on the forward strand.
CAAAAACATACGTCCTGGCTCTAAGCGTCCGTGATGTTCAACATTGTCTGGCGCTACATCAATCACTCCAGTTTCCGAAGACATAATTACGTAACCGTCTTTAGTAACAGTGTATCGAGAAGGTCTTAGTCCGTTACGATCTAACAAAGCTCCGATGTAATTTCCATCGGTAAACGGAATAGAAGCTGGACCATCCCAAGGCTCCATAATACATGAGTTGTATTCGTAAAATGCCTTTTTGGTATCGGACATTGATTGGTGTTTTTCCCAAGCTTCTGGCACCATCATCATCATAGCTTCTGGGAGCGAACGTCCTGTTTGTAATAACAGTTCGAGCACCATATCCATAGAAGCAGAATCCGATTTACCTTCTAAAACAATTGGTGGGATATCTTTAATGCTATCGCCAAAAATTTCAGTTTTAAAAAGCTCTTCTCTTGCTTTCATTCTACTTAAATTACCACGAAGTGTATTGATCTCACCATTGTGACACATTAAGCGAAATGGTTGTGCCAAATCCCAAGTAGGGAATGTGTTTGTTGAAAAACGCTGGTGAACAAGAGCAAGTTTGGTAACTACTTCTGGTTGTTTTAGATCTTGATAATAGGCGCTAATATCTTGCGGCATTAAAAGACCTTTATATATAATTGTGTTGGTTGAAAGGCTCGTGAAATAGAAATATCCGGCTTCCGAAAGGTTAGAATTTAAAACTGCGTGTTCTGCAATTTTTCTTCCAGCAAAAAGCTTCGCATTAAATTCTTCTTCGGAAAGATTAGCTCCATTTTTACCGATAAATACCTGTTTGATGTACGGCTCGGTTTCTGCAGCGATTTCTCCGATACATGCGTGATCTACAGGAACATCTCTCCAACCTATAATATTAAGGCCTTGTTTTTTGATGTTCTCTTCAAAAAGATTGATGCATATTTGAGATTGATTTTTTGACTTCGGAAGGAAAAGCATACCAACAGCATATTCCTTAGGTTCCGGAATTTCAAAACTACAAGCTTGTTTAAAAAATGCATGCGGAATTTCGATTAATATCCCTGCTCCATCTCCAGTTTTTCCGTCGGCACTTACGGCACCACGATGTTCTAAACGAATTAAAATATCGAGTGCTTTATGAATAATGTCGTTTGTTTTTACCCCATTTAGGTTACAGATAAAACCTGCACCGCAATTGTCATGTTCATACTCGGGGGAGTATAGTCCTTGTTGTAGTGGTTTCATAATTACGTGGTTTCCACAAATCTAACAAGAAAACAGACGATTTTTCAATGTTTTTAATTAAAAGATGATATTAATTTGTTGTTTTTAATTATTTGTTGAAGAAAATTTAATATTGTGATTTTGACCTATCTCAAATTATCAAATCGTTAATTCAATACTAAAAAATTATTAATCCCTATAAAAAAGAGGGTAGTTTTAAGAATTAGGATGCGAATAATTTATTATTTTTTAAAATACAGGGGGTGCGTCCTAATTTTGTTTATTAAAAAACAAATCACCCCTATTTTTTATAGGGGTGATTCTTAAATTACACACTTTTATGAATTGAAAATGATTTTATTGGGGTACCTGTTAGTCTTTTAAAACACTTCTTGAAATTACAATTTTCTGTATTTCTGAAGTTCCTTCATAAATTTGGGTGATTTTCGCATCTCTCATTAATCGCTCTACATGGTATTCTTTTACATATCCGTTTCCGCCGTGTATTTGTACTGCTTCAATAGCCGTGTCCATAGCTACCTGCGAAGCGTATAGTTTTGCCATTGCTCCAGATAAGTCATAATCGTTTCCGTTGTCTTTGTCCCATGCAGCTTTTAACACAAGATGTTTTGCAGCTTCAATTTGCGTATGCATATCGGCTAGTTTGAATGCAATAGCTTGGTGGTTGCAAATTTCGGTTCCAAATGCTTTTCTAACTTTCGAGTATTCTTTTGCCATTTCGTATGCTCCAGATGCAATTCCGAGTGCTTGAGCGGCAATACCAATTCTTCCGCCAGCAAGCGTTTTCATGGCAAATTTAAATCCAAAACCATCTTCGCCAATTCGGTTTTCTTTAGGAACTTTTACATCATTAAAAATTAATGAATGCGTATCACTTCCTCTAATTCCTAATTTTTGTTCTTTCGGTCCAATTTCAAATCCTGGCATTCCCTTTTCTAGGATTAAAGCGTTAATCCCTTTGTGTTTTTTTTCAGGATGTGTTTGTGCAATTACCAAATATACATCGGCAGAATTCCCGTTCGTAATCCAATTTTTTGTTCCGTTTACAATATAATGGTCACCTTTATCAATTGCGGTAGTTTTTTGCGAAGTAGCATCGCTTCCAGCTTCTGGTTCGGACAAACAAAAAGCGCCGATAATTTCTCCAGAGGCAAGAGGTTTTAAATATTTCTGTTTTTGTTCTTCAGTTCCAAAATGCTCCAATCCCCAACAAACTAAAGAGTTGTTTACACTCATAATTACCGAAGCAGAGGCATCGATTTTTGAAATTTCTTCCATCACCAAAACATACGAAACGGTATCCATTCCGCTACCACCATATTCGGGTGCAGTCATCATACCTAAGAAACCAAGCTCTCCCATTTTCTTAACCTGTTCGGTTGGGAATTCTTGTTTTTCGTCTCTTTCAATAACACCTGGAAGTAATTCAGATTTTGCAAAATCTCTCGCTGCTTCTTTAATGAGCAATTGTTCTTCAGAAAGTTTAAAATCCATTTTATTTTGTGATATTTTTATAAAATTCATCAAATATAACTTTAAAATGTAACATTTTCAATGATTCTTATTTATTTTTACCGATGATGAAAAAACAATACTACAACGTTATAGGTGTGATGTCGGGCACATCATTGGATGGAATTGATTTGGTATATGTGCATTTTGAAAAAGATGAGAAATGGAGTTTTTCTGTAATGTGTTCTGAAACAGTTTCTTATGGTGAAGAGTGGCGATTGAAGCTCAAAGAAGCGATTCATTTTTCAGCAGAAAAGATACAAGAGCTAGATGATTCGTACACTGAGTTTTTAGCAACCGTGATAAATCAATTTATAATTGAAAATAAAATTTCTGATATAGATTTTGTGGCATCGCATGGGCATACTATTTTCCATAAACCAGAATTGGGAGAAACGCTACAAATAGGAAATTTGTCCAAAATAGCAAAGTTGATAGGCAAAAAAGTGATTTGCGATTTTCGTGTAGACGATGTAAAATTGGGCGGACAAGGAGCGCCTTTGGTACCAATTGGTGATAAATTGTTGTTTCCTTCATATAATTATTGTTTGAATTTGGGTGGTTTTGCAAATGTTTCGGTAGACGAAAACAATAGTTACGTGGCTTTTGATATTTGTGCTGTCAACACGGTTTTAAATCATTATGTGTCTAAATTAGGTTTTGACTATGATGATGGAGGAAATATTGCAGCTTCTGGGGAAGTTGACGATGCTTTACTTTCAAAACTCAATACCTTACCTTTTTATAAACTGAATGCGCCAAAATCTTTAGGGATAGAGTGGGTTGCTTCTGAAGTTTTTCCAATTATAGACGCGGCTAATTTATCAGAAAAAACAATTTTGCGCACTTATGTAGAGCACGCAGCGGTACAAATTGCGAAGGTTTTAAATCCAGAGGCAAAAGTTTTGGTAACAGGAGGAGGCGCTTATAATACCTTTTTTATAAACCGATTAAAAAGTTTAACAATGGCAACAATTGTAATTCCTACAGATGCTATTGTTGCGTTTAAAGAAGCTATTATTTTTGGTTTTTTAGGAGTTTTAAAAGATAGAAATGAAGTGAATTGTTTGAAAAGTATTACAGGCGCTTCAAAAGACCATAGCAGTGGCAAAATTTATAATCCTTAAAATAACATAAAAAATAAGGCTAGATTTTTTAGTTTTATATATTTGTGCATACTTAAAAATACGAATGAAAGATTTACTTAAACAATACGAAAATAAATCGCCAGAGATAATTTTTAACTGGAAAGACACCGAAACCGATGCAGAGGGATGGACTGTAATTAACTCGCTTCGAGGTGGTGCAGCAGGAGGAGGAACTCGCATGCGATTGGGCTTGGATGCCAATGAGGTTTTGTCGTTGGCAAAAACAATGGAAGTGAAATTTACGGTTTCTGGACCTGCTATTGGTGGTGCAAAATCGGGGATAAACTTCGACCCAAAAGACCCTCGTAAGCAAGGTGTTTTGGAGCGTTGGTACAAAGCTGTTTCTCCGCTTTTAAAAAGTTACTATGGAACGGGAGGAGATTTGAATGTAGATGAAATCCATGAAGTAATTCCGATTACTGAAAATTGTGGAGTTTGGCATCCGCAGGAAGGAGTTTTTAACGGACATTTTAAACCTTCAGAAGCAGATAAAATTAACAGAATTGGGCAGCTCCGTCAAGGGGTGATTAAAGTTTTGGAAAACGACAACTTTTCGCCAGATATCAAAAGAAAATACACTGTTGCCGATATGATTACAGGTTACGGTGTTGCCGAGTCTGTAAAACATTACTACGAGATTTATGGTGGTTCGGTAAAAGGAAAGAAGGCTATTGTTCAAGGTTTTGGAAATGTTGGTGCTGCTGCGGCTTATTATTTATCGCAAATGGGAGCGCTTATCGTAGGAATTATCGATATAAACGGTGGTGTAATTAATGAAGAAGGTTTTTCTTTTGCTGAAATAAAATCGTTTTTCCTTGAAAAGAAAGGCAATACTTTGGAAGCTCCGAATATGCTTTCGTTTGAAGAAATAAATGATAAAATTTGGAAGCTACCAGCGCAAATATTTTTGCCATGTGCTGCTTCTCGATTGATTAAAAAAGACCAAATTACGCAGTTGATAGATACTGGACTAGAAGTAGTTTCTTGTGGAGCGAACGTTCCGTTTGCAGATAAAGAAATATTTTTTGGTCCGATTATGGAATACACAGATCAGCGAATCAGTTTAATTCCAGATTTTATTTCAAACTGCGGAATGGCTAGAGTTTTTGCTTATTTTATGGAGCGCAGAACCGAAATGACCGACGAAGCGATTTTCGAAGATACTTCAAATACTATAAAAAAAGCCTTACAAAATACTTTCAACCAAAGCACTTCAAAAATAAATATTAGCAGTACTGCTTTTGAAATCGCTTTGAAACAATTAATTTAGACACAAAATTTACACTAACACTATCCTATGGAGACATTAATTATTATTGTATTCGTTCTTGGTTATTTGGCAATCACCCTAGAACACAACTTAAAAATTGACAAATTGATTCCCGCTTTAGGGATGATGGCACTTTTATGGGCTATCATTGCATTAACACACATGGATGTTTTTGAAGTTAATGCCGAGCTTAAAGAGCTTGAAGCGACACATATAGATGAAATTTTATTGCATCATCTAGGTAAAACCGCCGAAATTTTGGTGTTCCTTTTAGGAGCAATGACCATTGTTGAAATCATCGATTACTTCGATGGATTTGCTACTATTAAAGGTTATATCAAGGCTAGAAGTAAGCGAAAATTATTATGGATTTTCAGTATTCTTGCTTTTGTGCTTTCAGCAATTATCGACAACTTAACAGCTACAATTGTACTGATTACAATTCTGCAAAAAGTACTTAAAGATAAAGAGTTAAGACTTTGGTTTGCAGGTATTATCATTATCGCTGCAAATGCAGGTGGAGCTTGGTCTCCAATTGGTGATGTAACCACTACTATGTTGTGGATTGGACACAAAGTTTCTGCAGGTTTATTAGTAGAACACGTATTGATTCCGTCTATTTTCTGTATGGTTGTTCCTGTTTTAATTGCATCTAGATTAAAAATATTTAAAGGTGATATAGAAGGTGATTTTACCGATGAAGGAAGCAAGTCTAAATACGGAACTATTATGTTGTATTTAGGATTGGGAATGATTGTTTTTGTTCCACTTTTCAAAACAGTAACGCACTTACCTCCTTATGTTGGAATGATGCTTTCGTTGGCAGTAGTTGCAACTTTTGCTGAAATTTATAGTAACAAAAAGTTTGCACTTTCTGGAGTAAATGAAGATAGTGGAGATTTTCAAGGACACCACAGTCCTGTGCACCATTCTTTAGCGAGAATTGAGTTGCCAAGTATTTTATTCTTCTTAGGAATTTTAATGGCTGTTGCAGCTTTAGAATCTTTAGGAATGTTATTTCATTTTGCTGAAAAATTAGATGCAGCAATGCCAATGTTAGGTACCGAGTCTGCTGGAGAAAAAGTATCAGACTTAGTGGTGCTTATTTTAGGAGCAGGTTCAGCAGTAATCGATAACGTACCGTTGGTAGCAGCCAGTATGGGGATGTTCTCTGTTGGTATGGACGATCCAGTTTGGCACTTTATTGCATACTCTGCTGGTACAGGAGGAAGTATGTTGATTATTGGTTCTGCAGCTGGAGTTGTAGCAATGGGGATGGAAAAAATCGACTTTTTCTGGTACTTAAAGAAAATAGCTTGGTTAGCATTAATCGGGTTTTTATCTGGAGCAGCAATCTTTGTGTTGTTAAGAAATTTTGTACTTGACGTATAATTTTACGTACAGATTACCGTTATAAAACCAAATCTAAATAAGCTATTATAATTAATATGATATTATTTCAAGAAGCAACCCAAGAGGTAGCTGAAGAGGTTCTTTCAGAAGAAAAAACACTGTCGGTTATAGATTTAATATTAAATGGTGGTACAGGAAGTATCATTATTATAACCATACTTTTTGTTTTGTTATTTGTTGCATTGTACATTTATTTTGAGCGTTTGTTTGCTATAAAAGCAGCTTCACAAATAGATAAAAATTTTATGCACCAGATAAAAGACCATGTTTCTAACGGGAAGTTAGAAGCTGCTAAAGTGCTTTGCGCGCAAACAGATTCGCCTGTAGCTAGATTAACTGAAAAAGGAATTGCAAGAATTGGAAAACCTTTGGAAGACATTAATAAAGCTATCGAAAATGCAGGAACTTTAGAGGTGTATAAACTCGAAAAGAATGTAAGTATTTTGGCAACTGTTGCTGGAGCAGCTCCAATGATTGGGTTTTTAGGAACCGTAATCGGGATGATTATAGCTTTCCATCAAATGGCAACAAGTGGCGGACAAGCAGAAATGGGACAGTTGGCAAGTGGTATCTATACCGCCATGACAACTACGGTTGCAGGTTTGGTTGTTGGAATTATCGCTTACATTGGCTATAACCATTTGGTAGTAAAAACAGATAAAGTAGTGCACAATATGGAGGCAAACGCAGTAGAGTTTTTAGATCTACTCGATGAGCCTATGTAGTACTTTCAGTTAATAAAAAGACTGTCTAAAAAGTTTTAAAAAGCGTCGTTTTAATTTATTTGTCACAATTTTTAAAGTGATTTTTCTTAAAATGACATGAAGTTGAGTTAAGCTCAGTTTGACAAAAGTTAAGCTTTTTAGGCAGTTTCTTTCTACTGAAAAAACTGTTCTTAAAAATTCTTCTGAAGCTATTCAGAAAAGAAAAAAACACTAAAGATGAAATTAAAAGGAAGAAATAAAGTATCGCCAGAATTCAGTATGAGTTCCATGACCGATATTGTTTTTCTACTCTTAGTATTCTTTATGCTTACCTCAAATTCGCCAAATGCCTTAGACTTATTATTGCCAAAGGCAAAAGGGAAATCTACAAACACACAAAACGTTTCTGTAAGTATCAACAAAGACCTCGATATTTATGTAGACAATGTAAAAGTAAAACCAGAGTTTGTAGAAACAGAGTTAAAACGAAGATTGAAAGACGTAGAAAAACCTACAATTATATTGCGTGCCGAAAAGAGTGTTCCTATCGATAACGCAGTTAATATTATGGATATCGCCAATCAAAATAACTACAAAGTAATCTTGGCAGTAAGACCAAAATAAAATGTCTTTTCTAGATACTCGACATAAAAAAAAGTCTTTTACGTTAACAACAGTTTTGTTAACGTTATTGTTATTTCTGATGTTTTATATCGGAATGACATATTTAGATCCTCCAATAGAAAGCGGTATTGCAGTAAACTTCGGAACTACAGATTTTGGAAGTGGTAACGTGCAGCCAAAAGAAAAAATAAAAAGCACTCCGGTTGAAAAGCCTGTGGAAAAAGAAACTCCTGTAGAAACAACACCTCCAACTCCCACGGCACCTAGCGAACCTGTTAAAGCTAAGGTGGAAGATGTGGTGACGCAAAACAACGAAGAGTCGGTTGTAATTAAAAAGCAGAAAGCGGAAGAAGCTAAAAAGAAAGCCGAAGCTGAAGCCAAGAAAAAAGCACAAGCCGAAGCAGAAAGATTAGAGCGAGAGCGTATCGCGGAAGCCGAGCGTGTTAAAAAGGAGCAAGAGGAGAAAAAGAAAAAACTCGATGCTATGATGGGCGGACTCAATAGTTCCGACGGAACAGCAACGGGTGGCGAAGGAAACGATAACAAAGCAGGAGATAAAGGGCAACCAGACGGCGATCCGTATGCTACAAGTTATTACGGCGGAGCAGGAACAGGTTCTGGTGGTGTTGGCTACGGACTCAACGGAAGAAGTTTGGTTTCTGGAGAAAAGTTTGTGCAAGACTGTAATGAGTCTGGAACAGTTGTTGTAAAAATCGAAGTAGACCGCACAGGGAAAGTTATTAATGCGACTCCTGGCGTAAAAGGAACTACTAACACAGCGCCATGTTTAAAAGATGCGGCTAGTAAAACTGCTCGTTCGTACAAATGGAATGCCGATGCAAATGCGCCTTCAAGACAAATTGGTTTTGTTGTGGTAAACTTTAAGCTTGGCGAATAGTTATTCTTTATACATTTAATTAAACTCATTTATAAATGTCGTACCAACAAACACTCGATTGGATGTTTGCGCAATTGCCTATGTATCAAAAACAGGGGCAATCGGCTTTTAAACCAAAACTCACCAATACGTTAGCCTTAGCAAAACATCTAGATTTTCCTGAACGAAATTTTAAATCTATTCATGTTGCTGGAACTAACGGAAAGGGTTCTACGAGTCATATGTTGGCATCGATATTACAGGAAGCTGGCTATAAAGTTGGCTTGTACACTTCACCGCATTTAAAAGATTTTAGAGAGCGCATAAAGATTAACGGATCACCAATTTCCGAAACTTACGTAGTAGATTTTATAGAGGAGAACAAGCCTTTTTTTGAGGCTAATAATCTTTCCTTTTTTGAAATGACAGTTGGAATGGCTTTTCAGTTTTTTTCTGATGAAGAAGTAGATATTGCTGTTGTTGAGGTAGGTTTAGGAGGGCGCTACGATTCTACGAATATAATTACTCCAGAAGTTTCTGTAATTACCAATATAGGTTTTGATCATACCGATATGTTGGGCGACACACTTCCGAAAATAGCTTGGGAAAAGGCAGGGATTATTAAGAAGGAAATACCTGTAGTCGTTAGTGAATTTAATGCTGAAACGTATCCGGTTTTTGAAGAGGTTGCCAAAGAAAATAATACAACAATACTTTTAGCTGCGGATAAAGAATATGATTATCAGAGTGACCTTCTAGGTGATTATCAGCAAAAAAACATGAAAGCAGTTGTTGAAACGATTAAGCTTTTAAACGGATTTACAGTTTCAGAAAACGATATTGTAAACGGATTAAAAAGTGTAGTTAAGAACACTGGACTCATGGGAAGGTGGCAGCAACTCGATGAAAATCCAATGGTAATTTGTGATACTGCACATAATAAAGAAGGACTTTCTATAGTTGTAAACCAAATTGCAAAACAACAGTTTGATAAGTTACACATGGTTTTAGGGTTTGTAAAAGATAAAAAGATTGAAGATATTTTGCCTTTACTACCTAAAAATGCTACATATTATTTTTGTAAACCAGAAATTTCAAGAGGCTTAGATGCAGAAGTTTTATCTGAAAAAGCAAAGGAGTTTTCTTTAGAAGGAGCTGTATTTAGTTCTGTTTCAGAAGCTTTGAGTGCTGCTAGAAAAGCTGCTTCGGAAACCGATTTTATCTATGTTGGCGGAAGTACTTTTGTGGTTGCAGAAATCGTTTAAAAAAAGTTATTTTTTCTTTGCGGAAAACAAAAACTGTTCTATATTTGCAACCGCAATCAAGCAAATGAAGGGCGATTAGCTCAGTTGGTTCAGAGCACCTGCCTTACAAGCAGGGGGTCACTGGTTCGAATCCAGTATCGCCCACCAATTTTAGGCTTCCTTGAGGAAGTCTTTTTTTATAAAAACTTTCATTTCTTGATGCAATTTAAGGGCGATTAGCTCAGTTGGTTCAGAGCACCTGCCTTACAAGCAGGGGGTCACTGGTTCGAATCCAGTATCGCCCACCAAGAAAAGTCATTCAGTTTAAATTGAATGACTTTTTTTTATTCTTATTTTTCACTTCATTTTATGTAATTCGCTATATTTTTCTCCTTATTTTTTCATTTTTATTAAAAAATAGGCTACGTAACTATTTTATATTCTGATCGATAGCTTGCTGTCGGTTATATTTAATATTTTTAGAGTAGTATTAACTTTTAGGTTTCGTTTTTGTGTCAAGACAAAAATGAAAGTGTAAATAGTTTTATGAACTAATAAAGTGAATTTATCTCAAGCTCAGATAATAATAAGAATAATGTATTATGGCGGTAAAAACAAAAGAGCATCAACGAATTGAAGATCAATATTCAGAAAAAGTAGATTGGTTAAAATGGGGGCCGTATTTAAGCGAGCGCCAATGGGGAACTGTTCGCGAAGATTACAGTAAGCACGGTAATGCTTGGGGCTATTTTACACACGATCATGCGCGAAGTAGAGCATACCGTTGGGGTGAAGATGGAATTGCAGGAATTTCCGACCGCTATTGTAATATTTGCTTTGGAGTTACTTTGTGGAACGGAGCCGATGCAATTTTAAAAGAACGCTTGTTTGGTTTAACCGGCCCAGAAGGAAATCATGGGGAGGATGTAAAAGAGCTTTATTATTACCTTGAGAATACTCCGACGCATTCGTATATGAAGCATTTATATAAGTACCCGCAAACTAAATTTCCTTATGATAAAGTGGTAAGTGAAAACCGAAAGCGGGGTTTGAATGATTTGGAATACGAAATTTTGGATACCGATGCCTTTAAAAATGGGAATTATTTTGATGTTGTTACTGAGTATGCTAAAGCAGATAATGAAGATTTGCTGATAAAAATTACCGTTAATAATAAAAGTAAAAACAAAGCACCCTTACATTTGTTGCCAACGCTTTGGATGCGGAATCATTGGAGTTTTGTAGGGATGAATGAAAAACCTACGATTAAAAAAGAAATACAAAACGATCAATCTTTTGTGTCGATATCGCATAGTTATGTAGGCGATTATTATATGTATTTTGATAAACCAGATATGCTTTTTTTTACTGAAAATGAAACCAATGAAGAAGCGGTTTATCTCCGAAAGAATGATCACCCGTTTAAGAAGGATTTATTTCATAAAGCATTAATCGAAGGTGATATTTCTCTGCCAACATCTAAAAGCGAAGGCACTAAATTCGCTCCGGTTTATAAATTGAATTTCAATCCGGGGGAGGAGAAGGTCATTCAACTTCGATTGTCTGCTACAAAACTTGTAAGTCCGTTTGATAGTTCTTTTGATCAATTGTTTGCCTTCCGAAGAAAAGAATGCGACGAGTTTTACAATGAAATTACAAAGGGAAATACCAGTGAGCGAAAGTCGATTCAGCGTCAGGCATATGCGGGGTTGTTATGGACAAAACAATATTATAACTACGAAGTGGAGACTTGGTTGAAAGGCGATTCGGATGTTTCAATACCACCCGTAGAAAGACTTTCGGGGCGAAATAGTAATTGGAAAACACTTCGAAATCACGATATTTTATCAATGCCCGATAAGTGGGAATATCCTTGGTATGCGGCATGGGATTCTGCTTTTCACTGTGTGTCACTCGCTAAAATTGACCCTGATTTTGCCAAAGAGCAACTTATTTTGTTTACCAGAGAATGGTATATGGCGCCAAACGGGCAGATTCCTGCTTACGAATGGTCGTTTAGCGATGTAAATCCGCCAGTGCAAGCTTGGGCTTCAATGAAAGTTTATCAAATAGAAAAAGAGCAAAAAGGGGCTGGCGATGTAAAGTTTTTAAAACGCATGCTTAACAAATTGGCGCTAAACTTTACGTGGTGGGTTAATCAATTGGATAGTAACAACAATAATATTTTTGAAGGCGGATTTTTAGGACTCGATAATATTGGGGTCTTTGATAGAAGTTACGGAGTGCCCGGAAATGGAAAGTTGGAGCAAGTTGATGGTACTTCTTGGATGGCGCTTTACAGTTTGAGCATGCTAGAGATTAGCTTGGAAATAGCTATGCACGACGATGCTTTTGAAGACATGGCGATAAAATATTTCGGTCATTTTGTTTTTATTGCTGAAGCGCTTAATAATTTAAGCATCAATAACGAAGGGACTTGGGATGAAGAAGAAGGTTTTTTCTACGATAGATTGACATTGCCAACTGGCGAATCTACACCTATTAAAGTGCGTTCTATTGCTGGTTTACTTTCTATGACTGCAGTGCTGAATATTAAAAAAGAGGTTTTACAGAAGTTGCCAAAGTTTCAATACAGTGTGAATTGGTTTAAAAAATACCGTAGAAAAACGTTGAAATATCCGGTAATTCAATCGTTTGTAGAGGGGGAAGATTTGTTGCTTTCGTTGGTGCCACAAGATCGGTTACTGATTTTGATGAAGAGTTTTTTAGATGAAAACGAATTTTTAAGTGAATACGGAATTCGTTCTTTATCCAAGGCACATCAAACGTCTTATCACATTAAAATTGATAATATCGATTATTCTATAAATTACGAATCGGGAGAATCTACGGTGCATCTTTTTGGAGGAAACTCGAATTGGAGAGGTCCGATTTGGATGCCTCTAAACTTCCTTTTTATTCAGGCATTAAAAGAATATCAAAGTCATAATTTAGGAAGCCTGACTTTTGAATTCCCTACCGGAAGTGGTAAGAAACAAGAGTTGTCAGAAATTATAAGAAATCTAAGCGAGCGCCTCATAAAAATGTTTGAGATGGATGAAAACGGACAAAGACCTATAAATGCGAATCATCCAGAGGTTTACAAAACGGATGATTATAAAGACTTGATTTTGTTTTACGAATACTTTGACGGCGATAACGGTCGCGGTTTGGGAGCTTCGCATCAAACAGGGTGGACGAGCCTAGTTGCTAATTTAATTGATGAGGTTTCTTAGTATCGATTTTATTTTAAAATATTATTCTAAAGTGAGTTTGATGTAAGAATGATGAATTTGTAATGAAATTGACCTATTTAAAAAGTATTGAAAATCAAGGAAGCTGTGTTGGGTGAAAGATAAAAAGCTGTTTGAGCGTAGCGAGTTCTTTTTATCTGTGGAGGATGTTTCCGTAGATTTTTTTGATGCTTTTTAAATCAGTCTTGACTTTTTTGTTTCGTTTTTGTGTCAAGACAAAAATGAAAGTATTGTTAAATAATTGATATACAAATATTTAAATTCATCGATATTGTGCTGAAGTTATTCCAAAGATTCAAGAATCCTTTCAAGCGCCATTCCTCTTGAGCCCTTTATTAAAATGTTTTTTTGCTGAATATTATTGTTTTCGATGTATGTTTTTAAATCGTTAAAGGTTTTTAGTTTTTGCGATTTTGTGGTTGTTTTGAAGAAATTTTCACCAACTAAAAGTGTCAAGTCGAAGTTTAAATTTTCAGCTAAAGAAGCTATGTTTTGGTGTTCTCGTGTTGCTTCATTTCCAAGTTCAAACATATCACCAAGAATTACAACTTTACCTTCGGTGTTTAACTGACTGAAATTTTCTAAGGCTACTTTCATACTCGAAGGGTTGGCGTTGTAGGCGTCTAAAATAATTTCGTGTTTCTTGGAGGTTATTATTTGTGAGCGGTTATTGGTTGGTTTATAGTTTTCGATTGCATCTTTAATAGCTTCCGTAGGAATATCAAAATAAGTCCCGATAGTTATTGCGATGGCGATATTAGTGAAATTATATGTGCCAATTAGGTTTGATTGAATGTTTGTGTCATTGTAAGAAATAGTGACAAACGGATCAGCGCTTTGAAGCTTAATTTGATAATCTGTGTTTTCTTTTTGGCTAAAACCTACTTTGTGTTTGTATCCGCTTAATTTTTCAGTTTGAATACTGTCATCTGCATTATAAAATATAGTTTTATCTGATTTTATCAGGTGATTGTAGAGTTCGCTTTTTCCTTTTATTACACCTTCAACACCCCCAAAACCTTCGAGATGTGCTTTCCCGAAATTGGTAATATAACCATAGTTTGGATGTGCGATATTGCATAAGCTTTCAATTTCTTTTAAATGATTTGCGCCCATTTCAACAACTCCAATTTCGGTAGTTTTATCCATCGACAAAAGTGTTAGTGGCACTCCGATGTGGTTGTTTAAATTTCCTTGAGTGGCGACAGTTTTAAATTTTTTTGAAAGCACTGCATTGATGAGTTCTTTTGTGGTAGTTTTTCCGTTACTTCCTGTGAGGGAAATTATTGGAATGTTTAAGTATTCTCGGTGGTATTTTGCTAATTGCTGAAGGGTGTCTAAACAATTTTCAACAAGGATAATATTTTCTGAAGTTTGAAACTTTTCTTCATCTACAACTGCAAATGAAGCTCCTTTTTTTAGGGCTTCTTCAGCAAAAGTGTTGCCATTAAAATTGTCTCCTTTAAGCGCAAAAAAGAGTGTGTTTTCTTTGATTTTTCGAGTGTCGGTTACAATACCTTCGGTTGTAAGATATATGTTGTGTAGTGCTTCAATTTTCATAAAATAAATGTATAAAAAAAGCTCTGAAATTTTCAGAGCTTTTTGAGTAAATATTTTTGAAAGAAAATCTAGTTTCTAGGAGTTTTCTTTTCTTTAGCTTTCGATCCAACTCTCGACATAGCACATCTAAACCCAATGTAGTCTGTAGCCATGTACTGAGGCATGTATCTTCTTTGCGCTGGGTCTAACCAATAAGCTCTGTCTTTCCAAGAACCTCCTTTGTAAACTCTAACCTCGTCACTAACAAGTGTAGTTCTTGAGTTGGAGTCGTCAATTTGTTTGATAATGTTTCCTAAAGAATCTCTAATGATTTTGTTTTTAGGAGCATTGTACATTCTTTTAGTATCGTCTTGCTCAGCGTCATCGCTAAACATATCGTAATATCTTGTTGAGCCTTTGTCACCATCTCTGTAGTCTCTGTTGTCGCTTGTATCAAAGTTGGTTCTAAGGTATGTGTCGTCTTCGTCAATTGGAATCATTGCAATTTCTCCTGGAAGATCTCTAGCAACAATACGTCCGTTACTTAAAGTGTCGTATTTAATTCCGTCGCGTCCTACAATTCTAACTTTTCCATCTTCTCCGATAGAAGTTTTCATGTAAACGTTTCCGCGGTAATAGTTAAAGTCGTTTGCTTCGTCATCAACAATTGGTCGATACACATCGGCAACCCACTCGGCAACGTTTCCAGCCATGTCGTATAATCCCCAATCGTTTGGAGGGTACGATTTTACTTCAGCAGTAATATCGGCACTATCGTCAGACCATCCTGCGATACCACCGTAATCTCCTCTACCTTGTTTGAAGTTAGCTAATTGATCACCACGGTTTTTTCTTTTTCCTGAACGGGTGTATTCACCTTCCCAAGGATATTTTTTTCTACCTCTGTAGTTGTTGTATTCTCTAGTTCCTACAATTGCAGTTGCTGCATATTCCCACTCAGTTTCTGTTGGAAGTCTGTAGGCAGGCATAATAACTCCGCTTGAACGTTTTGCGTAGATATTTGTGCCATCGTCGTTTCCGACTTTATCGCCTTGTAAATTCCCGATTTGACCAGAATAAGTGTCTTCCGGAGTGTTTAGATATGTTTCGGTACTAAAAGTTCCTTCAACTTCTCCGTTTACAGCTGCGTATTTACTGTTTTTTGCAAGGTAACCTTCTCTCTCAAGCATAAGTTCGTTAACTCTGTCGGTTCTCCATTCAGAAAACTGTACAGCTTGAACCCAGTTAACACCAACAACAGGATATTCAGCATAAGCTGGATGTCTAAGGTAGTTATTGGTCATAACCTCGTTATACCCAAGTCGGTTTCTCCAAACGAGTGTGTCTGGGAGTGCTCCTTTGTAAATGTTTGCATAGGCAGGATCGTCTGGAGGGTAAACGCTTTTAAGGTAATCAAGGTACTCCATGTACATCTTGTTCGTTACCTCGGTTTCGTCCATGTAGAACGATTGCACGTGTTGTTGTGTAGGTGTGTTGTTCCAATCGTGCATTACGTCGTCTTGAACTTTACCTCTTGTAAAGGTTCCTCCTTCAATAAATACAAGTCCTGGGGCGGTTTCTTGTTCTTTGAAATTAGTATTGTACTGAAAACCACCGTCGTTGGAGTTTATTTCCCAGCCTGTGGCTCTAGAGGTGTTTTTTGAGTTTTTGCTACAACTAGTAAAACTCGCAAACGCCAATAAGCATAATACATATGGATTAAAAAAATACTTCTTCATAGTTAAGATTTGAGTTGTCTTAAATAAGTGTGCAATATAGCAATTAAGTGTTTCAATTCAATTTTTTTCATAAAAATTGTGTCTGTAATGTTGTCAAACTTCTCTGCGCTGTTGTAAAAACGACTAAATGTGGATTTTATTATTTTTAAGTAAATTTTATTCTGTAAGCTTGTGTTCGAAAGTTAATTTTAAGCGATTTATGAGACTTAAAATTTAATTATGTAGAATTTTTTTTATAAAAATTCTATTTTTCACACACGTTTTTTCTTAATAATACGTTAATTGCATAATGTTATGTTTGTGTATAACATTTGTGCTGACACAATAAAAAAGTATATTTGTTTTATTATTCAACCCAAAATTAAATGAAATTAAATCTTTTACTTTTAAGTCTGTTGTTTGTAACTCCCATGCTTAAGGCTCAAGAGCAGTCTAGAGTAATTACAACGGCAGTGCCTTTTTTAACCGTTGCTGCAGATGCGCGTTCTGCTGGGATGGGTGATGTTGGAGCTACAACTTCGCCAGATGTTTTTTCGCAACAATGGAATCCTGCTAAATATGCTTTTACTGAAAAACAATATGGAATTGGGTTGAGTTATACACCATATTTAACCAATCTTGTAAACGATATTGCTTTGTTGAATGCTACTTTTTATAGCAGAATTAACGAGCGTAGTGCTTGGGCAGCTAGTTTGCGGTATTTTGGACTTGGAGATATAGAATTTATTACTGAAAGTGAAGCGCAAATGGGTGCGCCTCCAACCATTGTTCGTCCGAGTGAATTGGCACTTGATGCATCGTATTCATTAAAATTGAGCGAAACTTATTCGATGGCAGTTGCAGGAAGGTTTATCCGTTCAGATTTAAAATATCAAGATGAAACTACCGATGGTACTGCGGCAAGTACCTTTGCAGTTGATGTGGCAGGATATTATCAGTCTAGAGAAATTGCATATGAAGACTTTAATGGTGTTTGGAAAGGAGCATTTAATATTTCGAATATTGGTCCGAAGTTAAAATATGATGAAGACGACAGTCGCCAAAGTAGTTTGCCTACAAATTTAAAACTTGGTGGAGGGTTCGATTTTATTTTTGATCCTGTTAATGTATTGTCGTTGAATTTAGAGTTTAATAAATTATTGGTGCCAACACCAAGTGACTCTAATGGAGATGGCGAAATAAATACACAAGACGATTATTACAATGAGAGCTTTTTTACAGGGATGTTTACTTCTTTTGGAGATGCGCCCGATGGCTTTAGCGAAGAGTTAAAAGAGATTGTTTGGGCTTTTGGAGCCGAGTATGTTTATAACGATGCATTTTCATTGCGTACAGGGTATTTTAATGAAAACGTAGATAAGGGTTCTCGTAAGTTTTTCTCATTGGGAGCAGGGTTTAAATACAAAGCAGCTACAATCGATTTATCTTATTTATTTTCAACATCGAGAGTGCGAAACCCATTAGAAAACACACTTCGATTCTCACTTACATTTAACTTCGGAGACGATTATTACAATTAATCAACATCACTTAATAGTGTTCAAGTTGCATCAAATAATAATGTTGTGCTTAATTATGACCAACCAATGAGATGGAATTAATAGAAAAATCAAATAGACTTCAATTTCACTATTATTTCAGAGACGATAGTCACACTATTGATTCTATAATTAGAAATGAATGTGAAAAAGAAATTCTCTTAATCTATAAAGAAATTGCAAATAGTTTAGGATTAGAACTTAAGTTAGAATCTTTTCCAACAGAAGAAGGAGGTTTTAAAGAAACATGGAAATTTCTTGGAAAAAACTCAGTTCAAATCACACTAATTGTAAGTGTCGCAGCAATTATTATTTCTAGATTCCCAGTAGAAAATAAAGAATTAACAAAATTGCAAATCGAAAATCTACAACTTGACAATGAAATTAAAAGAAAGGAATTAGAAAAACTTAATCTAGAATTTATACAAGATGACGATGAATTAGACCAAAAAAAAGTTATTGATTCGGTCGAGCTTGTTAACAAGAATTATAAAATCTCTTGGAGAAAATCGAATTTATACAAGAAACTAAACAGCTATCAGAAAGTTGATTCTGTAGAGGTTATACGTTACGAAGATGAAAAACCAATTGGAAACCCGAGAAAAATCCCTAAAAGAGAATTTTCTAAATTTATTTTAAAATCGGATGATCTTCCTAAACTCGAAACTGAAAATGCAGTGATAGATGTAATTTCCCCAGCTATCAAAAGAGGAAAATTTAGATGGAAAGGGTTTTATAACAATGAAATTATAACTTTTTTAATGGATGACTTTAATTTTAAATCTCAGGTTCTGAATGGAGATATTCACTTTTCTAATAAATTTTCGATAGAAGTCGAAATGACACAAAATCGAAAAATTAATCAGGACGGAGACATTAGAATAACCAATTCTGTCGTAAACAGAGTTATCGCATCTATTGAAAATGGACAAAGAATTGAATATTAAAAATAACTACGCACAACAATGGCAATAAGTAATTGTTCGTTCTCGCCTACTTCTGAAAATTCGCGAGGATTTTCAGCTTGGTGTGTACTTGTAAGGTTAATCGCTAACCCACGCAACTACGCATAGCCGAGCCTGTAATTCGCTATTGTTTGATAAATATTGTATTTTGGTAGTATATATTCAGTAGTAAAAATTTTTAGTTTTTTAAACTGAAGTAAAACTATCCATTTAAAAATTTTCAATGAAAAAACTCGAAATAAAATCAACCTTAACTGTTTTTGATACTTTAGATGAATTGCCAACTGAAGTAGCATCGTTAATGAAAAAAGCTGTTCAGGCAAGAAAAAATGCATACGCACCTTATTCAAAATTTAGAGTAGGAGCAGCTTTGGAGTTAGAAAACGGAGCTATTGTGGTTGGAAACAATCAAGAAAATGCAGTTTACCCTTCAGGTTTGTGTGCCGAGCGTGTGGCAATTTTTCAAGCAGGAGCCATATATCCTAATATTCCGATTAAGCGAATGGCAATTTCGGCATCTTCAGATACTTTTAATGTAGTAACGCCAATTCCTCCTTGTGGTGCGTGCCGACAGTCGATGTACGAGTACGAAGAAAATTTAAAACAGCCTATAGAGCTATATTTTATGGGCGAAACAGGAAAAGTTGTAAAAGCAGATTCTGTGCAAGAATTACTACCGCTTACCTTCGGAAAAGCAACTTTGAACAATATTTAACAAAAATCTTTTATAAAAGCAGTTTTTCATTTTTACACTTTTATTGAAAACGCTACTTTTGTATTGCATAAAAAAAATCAACCTTAAAGATTGAGGTTGTTCTTTTGTGTGAAAGATTTTTATGCAAATGCGTAAATTTTGGCAAAAAGATAATATAGATGAAAAAAGTTACAAAAGAAGTTTACTTGAAATGGTATGAAGACATGCTATTTTGGAGAAAGTTTGAAGATAAGCTGGCAGCGGTTTACATACAACAAAAGGTAAGAGGTTTTCTTCACCTTTACAATGGGCAGGAAGCTGTGTTGGCAGGTACTTTGCACGCTATCGATCCAAAGAAAGATAAATTAATTACAGCATACCGTAATCACGTTCAGCCAATCGGGATGGGTGTAGACCCACGAAGAGTAATGGCAGAGCTTTACGGAAAAGGAACTGGAACCTCTCAAGGTTTAGGAGGGTCGATGCATATTTTTTCTAAAGAGCACAACTTTTATGGTGGTCATGGTATCGTTGGAGGGCAAATTCCTCTAGGAGCTGGACTTGCATTTGCAGATAAATTTTTCAAAAGAGACGGAGTAACACTTTGTTATATGGGAGATGGTGCTGTGCGTCAAGGTTCGTTACACGAAACTTTCAACCTAGCAATGCTTTGGAATTTACCAGTTGTATTTATTTGTGAAAACAACGGGTACGCGATGGGAACTTCAGTAGCAAGAACATCTAAAGAGCAAGAAATTTGGAAACTCGGACTTGGTTTTGATATGCCATGTGGTCCTGTAGACGGGATGAATCCAGTAAAAGTTGCAGAAGCAGTACACGAAGCTGTAGAAAGAGCCCGTTCTGGTGGAGGTCCAACTTTCTTAGAAATGAAAACATACCGATACAGAGGACACTCAATGTCTGATGCACAACACTATCGTACAAAAGAAGAGGTAGAAGAATACAAAAAAATTGACCCGATTACTCAGGTGAAAGATATTCTTTTAGACAAAAAGTATGCTACGGATAAAGATATCTCAGCAATCGATAAAAGAGTAAAAGACTTAGTGAAAGAATGTGAGAAATTTGCTGAGGAATCTGATTTCCCAGAAAAGAATGTAATGTACGATGTAGTTTACGATCAAGAAGATTATCCATTTTTACCGCATAAACTTTAAAAATAATGGCAGAAATCATTAACATGCCACGTTTGAGCGACACCATGGAAGAAGGTGTTGTAGCAAAATGGCTTAAGAACGTAGGAGATAAAGTAGAAGAAGGTGATATTTTAGCTGAAATCGAAACCGACAAAGCTACTATGGAGTTTGAATCTTTTCACGAAGGGACATTACTTCATATTGGGATTGCTGAAGGCGATGGAGCTCCAGTAGATTCACTTTTGGCAATTATTGGAGAAAAAGGAGAAGATATTTCAGGTTTAATTAATGGATCTGGTAGTGCTTCTGAACCAAAAGCTGAAGCTAAAGAAGAAACTAAAGAAGCGCCAGCAAAAGAAACTGCTGCACCAGCAAGTACCGAAATTCCTGCAGGAGTAGAAGTGGTTACTATGCCGCGTTTGAGTGATACAATGGAGGAAGGAACTGTTGCTTCATGGCTTAAAAAAGTAGGTGATAGTGTAGAGGAAGGCGATATTTTAGCCGAAATCGAAACCGACAAAGCTACAATGGAGTTTGAGTCTTTCTACTCAGGAAAATTACTTCATATTGGTATTGAAGAAGGACAATCTGCTCCAGTAGACGATGTTCTAGCGATCATTGGTCCTGACGGAACAGATGTTGCTGCAGTATTGGCAGCTGTTCAAGGTGGTGGTGCTCAGGCTAAAGTTTCTTCAGAAGAAAAAGAAACAGCGCCAAAAGCGGAAGCTCCAAAAGCAGAAGCTACTTCAACAACTACCGAAACTAAATCGGCTGCAAATGGTAGAATTTTTGCTTCGCCATTGGCTAAGAAAATAGCAGAAGATAAAGGAATTGATCTTTCAAATGTTACAGGTTCTGGAGAAAACGGACGTATTGTAAAGAAAGATATCGAGAATTATAAAAAGCCAGCTGAAGCAAAATCTGCTCCAGCACAAGCGCCTCAACAAGCTGCAGCATCACAGGCTATGCCGTTTGTGCCAGCAGGAGAAGAGCATACAGAAGAGAAGAAAAACTCTCAAATGCGTAAAACTATTGCAAAACGCTTAGGAGAATCTAAGTTCTCTGCGCCTCATTACTACTTAACTATTGAAGTAGATATGAGTAATGCAATGGCTTCTAGAGGTCAAATAAATGCTTTACCAGATACCAAAGTTTCTTTTAACGATATGGTAGTTAAAGCATGTGCAATGGCACTTAAAAAACATCCTCAAGTAAATACTACTTGGAAAGGAGATGTTACTGTGTATAACCACCATGTTCATATTGGTGTGGCAGTAGCTGTAGAAGACGGACTTTTAGTTCCTGTATTGAAATTTACAGACCAAATGAGTTTAACTCAAATTGGTTCTCAAGTAAGAGATTTAGCAGGAAAAGCGAGAAACAAAAAAATTACTCCAGCAGAAATGGAAGGAAGTACTTTTACAGTTTCTAACTTAGGAATGTTCGGTATTCAAGAGTTTACATCAATTATCAATCAGCCAAACTCTGCAATTCTTTCTGTAGGAAGTATTGTTGAGAAACCAGTGGTTAAAAATGGTCAGATTGTAGTAGGACATACTATGAAAGTTACTTTAGCTTGCGATCACAGAACAGTTGATGGTGCTACAGGAGCTCAGTTCTTACAAACACTACAGGCGTATTTAGAAAACCCTGTAACGATGTTAGCATAACAAACATCCAATATATTTTTAAAATCCCGCTTTATGCGGGATTTTTGGTATATTTAAATGCCTAAATAAAGCGGTTTAAAACTTAAATTGCTTGTAAAATAATTATTATTATCGCAATCTGTCATAATGCACTGTCACCTCGGGCGTAGTCGAGAGGTTATTTGGCTTAACAAGTTTTAAATAAGGTCTCGACTACGCTCGACCTGACATTTTAATCTTGGTTTGATATATTACGGATATTCAAGAAAACAATTAATAAAAACTAGATGAAAAAATATTTAATAGCATTGTCAATATTGGCAATTGCATGTAAAACAACTACCGAGTCTACTTCTACAGAAAAAACTTCAAAATCTGCGAGTGTTGTAAGTGCAGTTACTATCGAGAAGAACTTATCTTTTTTGGCTTCGGATGAATTAAAAGGGAGAGAAGCAGGAACCGACGGAATAAATTCGGCAGCTGCCTATATTGAAAATATTTTTCAGAAGAATGGCGTAAAATCATATTTCGAAAGCTATCACGATACGCTTACAAATTTCGATAAACCTACTTATAATATTGTAGGAATGGTGGAGGGGAACGACCCTACGCTTAAAAATGAATTCATCGTAATTGGAGCGCATTACGACCACATTGGAAACGGAAAACCAGTAGCAGGCGATGAAATTGCAAATGGAGCAAATGATAATGCTTCTGGAACTGCTGCTGTTATTGAGTTTGCAAAATATTTTGGAACTCAGAAAACAAATAAAAGAAGTATATTATTTGTGTTATTTTCTGCGGAAGAAAAAGGACTTTTAGGTTCTGAACATCTAGCTGAAAAGCTTAAAAATGAAGACTTCAACCTCTACACAATGGTTAATTTTGAAATGATTGGGGTACCGATGAAGCGTGAAACTTTAACTTATCTTACAGGTTTCAAAGAAAGTAATATGGCAGAAAAGATAAATACTTATGCAGGGAAAGATATTGTTGGATTTTTACCAAAAGCAGGAGAGTATAAGCTTTTTAAACGTTCCGATAATTATCCATTTTACGAACAATTTAAAGTGCCAGCGCAAACTATTTGCACGTTCGATTTTGAGAATTATCCATATTATCACCACGTAGATGATGAAATAAGTGAAATGGACTTTCAGCATATGGCAACAGTTGTAAACGAAATGATTCCTGTGCTAGAAAAAATGGCAAATACTTCGTCTAAAGAAATAAAAATGAACAGTCTATAAGCTAAAATTTAGAATGACAAAAAACATAATTATTACAGGAACAAGTAGAGGTATTGGGTTTGAATTGGTTCAGTTGCTGGCTAGTAAAGGGCATCAAATATTGGCACTTTCTAGAAATTGTAACCCTGTAAACACGTTAAATTTACCGAATGTAACGGCGTTCGATTGCGATATTTCCGAAGAAAATCAATTACAAAAAGTAAAAACTTTTATAGAAGAAAATTGGCAACAAGTAGATATTCTTATCAATAACGCGGGGAGTATTGTAAACAAACCTTTTTCTGAAATTTCTTTAGAAGAAGTAAAACATGTGTACAACGTAAATGTGTTTGGAGTGTTTGCGATTACGCAGCTTGTACTTCCTTTTATGAAATCCGCTGGGCATGTAGTAACGATTAGCAGTATGGGAGGTGTGCAAGGAAGTATGAAATTCCCAGGATTATCGGCTTATAGTTCTTCCAAAGGTGCAGTAATTACGCTGACAGAATTGTTGGCTGAAGAATATAAAGAATCTGGTCCGTCATTCAATGTACTAGCGCTAGGGGCTGTACAAACAGAGATGCTGGCAGAAGCTTTTCCTGGCTATCAAGCGCCAACAACACCAGAAGAAATGGCAAGTTATATTGCTGAATTTTCTGAAAACGGACATAGGTTTTACAACGGAAAGATGTTGCAGGTAAGCAATAGTACGCCGTAAAACAATCGATTCATGCAGCAAATACTTTCTAAATACATACCAGAGGCAGCAGTTGCTCCTTGTTTTGAGCTTATAAAACACAATCATGTGCATCTAAAAATTGTAAATGAACGTGTTACTCGCCATGGTGATTATAGAAAGTTACCCGATGGAAGTCATCAAATTACGGTAAATGCTAACTTAAATAAATACCGATTTTTAATTACGTTGGTACACGAAATAGCCCATTTGGTAGCTTTTACAAAATACGGAAGGCAAATAAAACCGCATGGGCAAGAATGGAAGTATACGTTTCAGCAATTAATGTTACCGTTTATTCGTCCGGAAGTTTTTCCGAGTAATTTATTGCCTGTTTTGGCTAGACATTTTAAGAATCCGAAAGCGAGTAGCGATACCGATGCAATCCTCTCGGTAGCATTAAAAGAATTTGATCCTCAAAACGATAAAAATTATATCTTTGAACTCCCAATTGGAAGCGTTTTTAGAATTTATAACGGGAAGGTTTTTAAGAAAGGGAATAAACGAATTAAGAGATACGAATGTGTGGAGATAAGCTCTGGTAGAGTGTATCTTTTTCAGCCTAATGCAGAGGTTGAATTAATAAATGATTGATGAATAAAAACTACTATGCAATATTGATGGCAGGAGGAATTGGCTCTCGCTTTTGGCCTGTGAGTACAGCCGAACTGCCTAAGCAATTTCATGATATTTTAGGAACGGGAGAAACACTTATCCAAAAAACATTTAATAGGTTAAGTGCTATTATTCCGTCAGAAAACATATACATTTTAACAAATAATGAATACGGAAGTTTAGTAAAAGAACAACTTCCAACAGTAAAAGACGAGCAGGTAATTTTAGAGCCAGCTATGCGAAACACAGCGCCGTGTATTTTGTATGCATCTTTGAAGATAAAAAAAGAAAATCCAGATGCAATGTTGGTTGTTGCACCAAGCGATCATTGGATTGAGGATGAGGCTAGTTTTATAAAAGATATTCAGTTGTGTTTTGATACGTGCCAAAATAACGATGTGTTGATGACACTTGGAATCAAACCAACTTTTCCGAATACGGGTTACGGGTATATTCAGCATAAAAAAGATGCAACCGAAGTTGTAAAAAAAGTAGAGCGATTTTGCGAAAAGCCAGATTATAAAACTGCGAAGAAGTTTATCAAACAAGGAAACTTTTTATGGAATGCAGGAATATTTGTGTGGAGTGTACAAAGTGTGTTGAATGCTTTTGAGAAGTATCAAACCGCTATGCTAAATCAATTTTTAAGTGGATTTGAAAGTCTTAATACTGATGAGGAAAAAGAATTTATAGCTGAAACTTACCCAGAAGCTGAGAATATTTCGATTGATTATGCAATTATGGAGCCTTCAAAAAACATCTATGTGTTGCCAGCGTCATTCGATTGGAACGATTTAGGAACTTGGGGCGCTTTGTATAATGAATTGCCAAAAGATGAAAATAAAAACGCTGTGGTAAATGCCAAAGCACTCTTAGAAAATAGTAAGGGCAATATTATTCATACAACAAAAGGGAAGACGGTTGTTGTAGGCGGATTAAAAAATTATATCGTTATTGACGAAAAAGATAAACTCTTGATTTACCCAAAGAAAAAAGAGCAAGAAATAAAAGACCTACTTAAAAAATTAAACAACAAATTTGCTGATTCATAGTAAACAAAAATGGAAGAAGAAAATAAAAACGGATTAGGGCAAGATAATATTACGCCTACCGATAATAGCAGTCAGGAGCAGGTAAAGAGAGACTTTTCTGGTTTTGTAGGGAGCTTGAAAAAGTTTTTTTCGGAGCTTTTAGATATTCGAAACAATACCGATCAAGAAGCGACTAAAGAAAGTATCATTAACGATATTCCTTTTAAAGGGCACACTTCATGGATTTTGATTTGTTCAATCTTTATAGCATCTATTGGATTGAATGCCAACTCTACCGCAGTTGTAATTGGAGCCATGTTAATTTCGCCACTTATGGGTCCTATTTTAGGTATCGGGATGTCTTTGGCAATTAACGATATTGATACCCTTAGAAGATCGCTTAAAAACTTTGCCGTCATGGTAGTATTGAGTATTCTAACGGCTTTTTTATTTTTTAAATTATTCCCGTTACGCGACGAATCGTCTGAGTTATTAGCTAGAACAGCACCAGATATTCGAGATGTATTGATAGCGTTTTTTGGAGGTACAGCATTAGTTATTGCTCGTGCAAAAAAAGGAACCATTGCGAGTGTAATTTTTGGAGTTGCAATTGCAACAGCTTTAATGCCGCCACTCTGTACAGTTGGTTTCGGACTGGCAAAAGGGAATTTAGATTACGCTCTTGGAGCAATGTATTTGTTCTTAATCAATACTATTTTTATTGCATTGGCTACATTTTTAGTATTAAAAGTGTTGCGTTTCCCGATGGTAAAATATGTGAATTCGAAAAAACGTAAGCGCATTGCACAGGTAGCTTCGATATTTGCTATTTTGGTAATGATTCCTGCAGGAAAAACTTTTTATGACGTTTTACAAGAATCGAATTTTAAAAATCAGGCGAATAAATTTATTTCAGAAGAAATCAAAACCTACAAATTTGCTGGAGGCGGATTTATGTTGGATAAATATTCTACTGTTGAATATAATAAAGGTGTAGACCCTAAAATCGAGATTGTGTTTATGGGAGACGAAGCTGTTCCTGCAAACATCCAAGAAACATGGCGTACGCAAATGCAATCATATTCTGCATTGAAAGATACAGAATTGATTATTATGGGTGGTGAGAAAAACGATTCTGAAGATAAATTTCAATACGTAAGCGAATTGTATGAAGCTAAGAAACAAGAAATAGCTACGAAAGACGAACAAATAAAAGTGCTTGAAAAAGAAATTGAGCGCTTAAGTCGTTTTGCATACAACGAAGTGCCATTTGAAGAAATAAGTCGTGAAATTAAAATTAATTACAGCGATGTCTCTGAATTAGGTTTCGGAAACGAGATTAAAACTGATTTTAAAACGACCGATACCATCCCTGTTTTTATTGTGAAATGGAACGGAATTTCGACATCTAAAAAGGAAGCAGAATCAAAAAAGCTTACCGATTGGCTTAAAGTCCGTATGAAAAATGATAAAGTAGAAGTAAAACACGTAGATTAACAATTGTGTTTTACTTATAAGCATAAAAAAAGGTTCAGAAACATCTGAACCTTTTTTGTTTTTATAACTGTTTGTAAACGTTAAGCAACGTTTGTCATGTTGTCTGTTAATGTGTTGATAAAGCTTGTGATTGGGCCTTTTATCATCATTCCCATCATCGCGTTAAACTCTCCTTCAAAAGTAAGTTTAGCTTCACTTGTGTTAGCATCGATACTTTCGATGTCTGCAGTAAGTGTAAAAGGAAGTTTATCGCTTGCAGCTCCCAAAACTAATTTGTTATGAGGTTGCTTTTCTTTCATTTTTAATACAATTTCTGGCATTCCTTTTAGGGCAAACAGAAATTTATCATCTTCTAAAACTTCAAATTTACTAATGTTTTCAGGCATTAGTTTTTCAAAATTTTTAACATCACCTAAAAAATTAAACAATTCTTCAGCCGATTTGTTAACCGTTTTTTTATCAGTTTCTAACTTCATAAGGTTTTGTTATTTCCAGTTTCCTGGGTCTTTTCTCCAGTCCTGTAATGTTTTTAATTCTTTTTCATTGATGTAGTTGGTATCTACAGCTTGTTGCAACAAATGTTCGTAATTGCTCAATGTGTGTAGCGAAACGTTACTTTCTTTAAAGTTTTCTTCAGCAATATCAAAACCATACGAAAAAATGGCAATCATTCCTTTTACTACAGCACCTTCGTCTTTTAAAGCTTTAACGGCATTTAAACTACTCTTTCCAGTACTGATGAGGTCTTCGACAACCACAACACTTTGCCCGCTGTGTAAGAAACCTTCAATTTGGTTTCCTCGACCATGTTTTTTTGGCTCGGGTCTAACGTAAACAAACGGAAGACTAAGCACTTCGGCAACAAGCATCCCAATCCCAATAGCACCTGTAGCAACACCAGCAATTACATCTGGTTTACCATAGAGCTCTTCGAGTTGTTTTGCCATATGCTCTCTCACATAGTTTCTGATGGGAGGGAAGGATAGTACAATTCTGTTATCACAATAAATAGGCGATTTCCATCCGGAAGCCCATGTAAAAGGATTTTTTGGATTCAACTTAATTGCATTAATTTGCAATAAAAGTTCTGCTGTCTTTTTAGCGGTATCTTTATCTAAAACCATGTTGCAAATGTATGAAGTTTTTGTAAATGAACATCGCATTATTTTAACGAACAAAGTGGAAAAAGAAACAGATTTTAAATTGTTTCTTATGGAGACTGTCGATATTGCTGATGTTGTTAACCAACTTAATAAAGGTAAAATAAAATGTGCTCATATTTATTATGAAGACGAAAAGCTTTTGATGAAAAAGTTTTTGAAGAAAATTGCCTTGGTGGTTGCTGCTGGTGGTTTAGTGAAGAATAAAGAAGAGGAAATTCTGTTTATTTTTAGAAACGGAAAATGGGATTTACCTAAAGGAAAAGTAGATAAAGGTGAAACGATTGAAGATGCTGCAATACGCGAAGTTGAAGAAGAAACAGGCGTTAAAAAGCTCAAAATAGATTCTTTCCTGAAAAAAACATATCATATTTTTAAAAGAAACGGTACTTATAAGCTTAAAGAAACACATTGGTTTTTGATGCATAGTAAGTACAAAGGCGAATTGGTGCCGCAATGTAAGGAGAATATCGAACTGGCAGAATGGCGACCAGAAAGCGATGTTCCTAAGTTGATGGAAAACTCGTATGAGAATATTAAAACTTTGTTCTGAAAAAAGTAAAAGTTAAAAAGAGAAAAAGTTAAAGAATTAAGGTTTATCTTAATTTAACCTTTGTCTCTTTGTCTCTTTGTCTCTTTGTTCTTTTGTTCCTTTGTTCCTTTGTGAAATTTGACAATATCTAGCTTACCATGACCATAATTGTAGTCACGCAAAATAAAAATGTATTATTTCTTCAAAACACGATACACTGGGTAACGTAAATGTGCCTTTTCGTAATTAGGTGATTTTTTATGAATCCAATCTAGTTGAGCATACCAACTTTCGGCAAACGATTTATCGGTTGCTTTTTTGGTTTCAAACTCTTTCTTAATCGATGGATTGTTGTTTAAAAAATCTAAGGCTTTGTCTTCCCAAACGTAAGGCGAAAAACCTTCTTTTTGCTGAAGTATAGTATCGAAGAAATTCCAATTAAAAAACGAATCGATAGCTTCTGGCTCCAAAGTTTCAAGAATATATCGAATACTGTACTGACGTGTTTGTACTAAAAAGTAATCTTCAGCATTAATAAAAACAGATTCGTTATTACTAGTAACGATTGTGTTTTTATGAAGGTAATGCCCTTCATAAGGAGTCGAAACCGTATTGTAGTCTGCAATGTGATAGACTTCTACATCCCAATTTTTTGAATCTGTAAGCTCGGTAAGTTCTACTTTATTCAGCTTTAATAAATCAACAATTTTTGTCCACGCTTTTGGTACTAAATAAGCATCTGGGATGTTTACAGATTTAGTGGCTTTAAAAGTATCGAAATACGAAACCTTTTTTGTAAACGGCTGGTCTCTATGGTATTTTAGTCGTTCCAAACCTGTTATTTCACTTGGGATTCGTTCGCCTTCAAAACCTTTAAAATCGAAAGTTGAATGTGTATTTTTATCTACTTCCCAAGTAACTGCGTAGGTTTTGGCATTCAAAAAGGAATTGTTTGTAGCTTCTTTTACCTTTTTTATAGTTTGATAATCTTGTTCAATAATATCAATCATGCTACGCATTAATTCATACGTTCCATAAACTCGCTTTTCGTAATCTTTTAGCATGTGAGTTTCAACCATCATTCCCAAGGTATTCCAGAGTGTAGTATAACCTGTTGAATATCTTGGAGCATCATAAAATTGCGAAAATCCTTTTTCGGGAACTTCATTAAAAACATTTACATACGGAGTGATGTCGTAGTTTTTATCTTTTAAAGAAGCTATCATTTTTGGCATTAATTGTTCGTGCAAATACACACCAGCATCTCCGCCAAGTTTGTTGTGTTGAGTAAAAAGATGCGTTAAAATGTATTGATAATCGGCGCCATTACTCACATGGTTATCGATAAAAACATCGGGTTGTAAGTAGTGAAAAATGTTTGCAAACGACTGTGCGTTTTTGGTGTCGTTTTTTATAAAATCTCGGTTGAGGTCGTAGTTTTTTGCATTCCCTCTAAACCCATATTCTAAAGGTCCGTTTTGATTGGTTCTCGAAGTGCTGTTTCTGTTAAGCGAACCACCAATATTGTAGATTGGAATGGTTGCCAAAACCGTATGCTTTGGGATGCTTATTTTTCCTTGAACAATATCTCGGTAGAGCATCATGGTAGCGTCAATTCCGTCTGGTTCTCCAGGGTGAATCCCGTTATTGATAAATAATATTCGTTTGTTTTTTCTGATGTCTTCAAGATTGAAATTCTCATCAGGATTTAATAAAACGAGGTGTAAGTTCTTCCCGCTATCGGTAGTTCCTTCTTCTATAATTTTAACTGAAGGATACTGCTTTGCTAATTCAGTAAAAAAAGAAATTGTTTCTTGGTAAGTAGCTGTTGCCACTCCGTTTGATTTTTCAAAAACAGTTGTAAAGTCAACATCTTGAGCTTTTGAAAACGATATAAAAAGTAAAAATAAAATCGGAATTAGCTTTTTCATAGGGGATTCTTTTTCAGATTATACGTACAAAAATATAACAATATAGTAGAGCAATCTATTTGTCTAACTAAAAAAATGGAGTAGTTTTGCACCCTTAAAATGGTAACATCCTCATAGATAGAAGGATGGAGTTGAATAGCTTTCAAAGAATTACAAATTGTTATGACTGAATTTATTAGAAAAATAGTTCCGAACGCAAAAGACGATATTTTCGCAGGGATTACTGTATCCTTAGCAATGATTCCAGAGGTAGTTGCCTTTGCTTTTGTTGCGCAGATCGATCCGTTAGTTGCCTTATCTGGAGCCTTTATTATTGGGTTGATAACTGCAATTTTTGGAGGACGTCCAGGCTTGATTTCTGGGGCTGCTGGAGCTGTTGCCGTTATTTTTGTTACCATGATTTCTGAAGGGCATACCCGAGGAATGCTTTTTGATACTCCAGTTGAAAATATGGGATATTATTATTTGCTGGCAGCTGTAATTTTAATGGGGATTATCCAAATTGTTGCGGGTGTTTTTAAACTCGGTCGCTTTGTAAGACTTATTCCACACCCAGTAATGATGGGGTTTGTAAACGGTTTGGCAATTGTAATTTTTATAGCGCAAGTAAAAATGTTTACGCACAAAAAGTTAGAGATTACTGCGGAAGGCGTTAAAAAATATATCAACATTCCTATGGAAGGAACTGAACTTTACACCATGATAGGTTTGGTACTTTTTACGATGGGAATTATATGGTTATTACCTAGAATTACCAA
This sequence comes from Joostella sp. CR20, assembly GCF_038433465.1. Lineage (NCBI taxonomy): Bacteria > Pseudomonadati > Bacteroidota > Flavobacteriia > Flavobacteriales > Flavobacteriaceae > Joostella > Joostella sp. CR20. Next base: position 47,702 of record NZ_JAESVF010000005.1, read on the forward strand.
AAAAATACCAGCGTCTTTAACGGCTATTTTAATTACCACTGCGGTGGTTGTAATTAGTGGTTTAGATGTAAGTACAGTAGGTTCGTATATTGTTGAAGGAGGCGGTTCTGGACTAAAAGGAGAATTTCCAACTCCAAATGTGGAGCTTTGGCAAAATTTACCTTTTACCTTAGATACCTTTAGTTTTATACTTCCGTACGCGTTTTTAGCAGCCTGCGTAGGACTTATCGAGTCGTTAATGACTATGAATTTGGTTGATGAACTTACTGAAACTAGAGGAAATGGAAATCGCGAGTGTATTGCTCAAGGAGCAGGAAATATGCTTAGTGGTTTGTTTGGAGGAACTGGTGGTTGCGGAATGATTGGGCAAACGGTTATTAATATCAATGCTGGTGGACGCGGACGTTTATCGGGGGTGATGATGGCTATAACTTTGCTGACTTTTATTTTATTTACAGATAAATATATCGAGCAAGTACCTATCGCAGCTTTGGTTGGTGTGATGATTATGATGGTGATTGAAACCTTTGCGTGGTCGAGTTTCAGAATTATTAGAAAAATACCAAAGGCAGATGCTTTGGTTTTGGTAATTGTTTCTGCGGTAACTGTTTTTTACGATTTGGCAATTGCAGTATTTGTAGGGGTTATTATTTCTGCTTTAGTTTTTGCGTGGGAAAATGCTAAAAAGATTAGAGCTCGTAAACGTTTTAAAGACGACGGAACTAAGGTTTATGAAATCTGGGGACCTTTATTTTTTGGTTCGATTTCAGCATTTAATGAAAAGTTCGACGTAAAAGAAGATCCAAATAATGTTGAAATTGATTTTGTAGAATCGAGAGTAAGCGACCATTCAGCTATTGAAGCTATTTTCAATATTGTTGAAAAGTATGAGGCAGCAGGAAAACAAATAAAACTGAAACATTTAAGTGAAGATTGTAAGGCACTTTTATACAAATCGTCTCCAAAATTTAGAGAAGTAATCATTGATGCTGTAGATGATCCGAGGTATCATTTGGCTGCAAACCCAGAGAAGTTCCCGAAATCTTTATCAGAATATAAACTTATTGAAGAGGAGTAGTTTTAAAACGAATCTTTAGCCAAATTACTCAGTTTATCTTTTGTTACGGGTTTGATTAAATGCTTAATGGTGAATGGGTACTTTTTATTATAGGTTTCTACTTTTTTAATGTCGTCTGGATTTATAGAAGACGTTAAAATGTAAATACGAGTTTGATGACTTATACTGAATTTACTAAAGCTATCAATAAACTCCCACCCATCGATAATGGGCATGTTAAGGTCCAACAAAATGAGTTCAGGGAAAAAAGGGTTTTCTGAATTTTTGTAATATTCCAAAGCTTCAATTCCGTTGCTAAACGAAATAACTTTGTTGGTTATTTGGGTTACTTCGATGAGCTTTTTAACGCTAAAAATAGTAATCGGGTCATCGTCGATAAGGCAAATGGCATTAATAGTTTTCATTGAAGTAAATTTTAAATGTTGTTCCTTTATCAATTTCACTTTCGGCTTCAATTTTCCCTTTCATCGCATCGATTTGATTTTTGGTGATAAAAAGTCCAATTCCACGTGCGTCTTTATTTCCGTGGAAAGTTTTGTACATCCCGAAGAGTTTATGACCGTGTTTATCTAAATCAATCCCTAAGCCATTATCTGTAACGCTCAAAACGGTATAACCTTTTACGCGCTCGCAATTAATTACAATTTTAGGATATCTTTTTGGAGCTTTATACTTTATTGCATTGGTGAAAATGTTGAGTAAAATGCTCTCTAAATAGGCTTTCACAACGTTTACAGAAACTGTTTCTGGAACGTTGTTTTCAACCTCGGTAAAGGTACTTTTTATGAGCTCGCTAATATTTGTAAAGGCTTCGTCAACTTCGTTTTTTAAATTAACTTGTTCAGTTTTTATGTTTAGGTTGGTGTTAATAGCAATAATCTCGTTGAGATTGGCTATGGTATCGAGCATGTTTTTAGAAGCAGAATTTAGCATTTCGATAATTTCTACTTTTTTAAATACATCATCTTCGATTCCTAAAAGTTCTATCAGCATAGAAAAATTAGACGCATGCGAACGTAAATTATGAGAAACGATATGTGCAAAATTGAGCAGTCGGTTGTTTTGTTCGCTTGCAACATTTATAACCTCGAGCAGTTCTTCTTCTTTTTCTTTAATGTGTGTAATGTCTTGAATTACCGACCAAATAAGTTTTTGCCCTGCTGAATTTGTAATTAAAACTCGTGTAATTAAAGAAGGTACTAATTCGTTGTTTTTGTTAACATAATGTCCTTCGTAGGGTCCGTACAATCCGTTGTTTAAAACTTCTTTTAAAGCTCTAAGTTCTTTGTTTTTATCAGCTTTTGGTATTACGTCTAAATGGTTCATCCGTAGCAACTCTTCCGCAGTATAACCTGTACTTTTTTTGAAAGAATTGTTCATGTCTAAAAATGCTCCAGACAGTGCGTCATTCAGCACAAGACCCGTAGGAGAGTGCTCTAAAAGTGTTCTGTGAAGTTTTTCACTTTCTTTCAGTTTCTTGCGAGCTTCAACCATTTCTTGAATTACCCTTCCTTCAGCAATTAAAAAACTCACCTTATTTTTTTCATCAAAAACAGGTTTGATGGAAAAGTCAACATAAATAATTTTTTGTTCTTTATTTAAAATTTTTGCTTCGTATCTGGCAAACTCCCCTTTGGAAGCTTTTTTAAAATGATGTTTTAATTTTTTTTGCTCTTTTGGAGCACTTTTCCACCAATAAGTATCCCATAAATATTTATTGATAACGTCTTCAGTTTGTAGTCCACCAAAATTGAGCGCAGGCTCATTGATGTCTATCAACCGCCCTTTTAGATTTAAAAACCCTGTAAACTGAAATGTAGAATTAAAAATACTTTTAAAAGCTTGTTTGTTTTCTAAAAGCGCTCTTTTAGAACTTTTTACTTGCTTTTCTTTCAGCGCCAGTTCAAGAGCAATGTTTTTCTTTTGAGTGATGTCTTTTATAGTTGCATAAACTTTGTGTACACGTCCGTTTTTTAGGGTTGGTTCGGCACAAAAGTGTATCCATTTTTCGTTTTCTTTTTGGGTGATGATTTGCAATTCAGCATCAAAAGAAGTTCCGATTTCTAAAGATTTGTTTAAGTTGCTAATGAGTGTATCTACTTGAATTTCATTCTTACAAAAGTTCAATGTCTTTTCAATACTTGGTGCAAAATCGGTTGGAACTTCAAAAATTTGTTTGGTGATGTTAGACCATTTCAGGGTATCGTTTTTAGCATTAAAAATCCAACTTCCTATTTGCGCAATCTTACTGGCTTGTGCTAAAAGTATTCTGTTTTGTTGATTTTCTTTTTCAGCAGAAATATCTTTTAAATAAACTATAAAATTTTCTTCTGAAGGTTGAATGAGATAGTGAATGTAAAGTTCATTTGTATCAGTTTTCACAAAAGATACTTCGCCTTCAAAATGTATATTTTTTGAATTGTTTAAAAGAAGTTGATTGCTGTATTCACTTATTTTATTCTGAAAAAATGAAATATAATTGTTGCGCGGACTTTCTTCAATTTCTGATAAAAGAGAATGCCAAGCTTTAGAAGCTGTAACGAGTTGAAGTTTGTTGTTGAACAACGCGATTGGGGATGGACATTGCTCCATTGTATGTAGGTTTGTCATGTTTTAATAGTAGGTTTTTGGGTTCCCTAGTTATTAAGTGATATTGTTAATTTGGTAGGTAATTTACATAAATTATTGTTTAACTCGTACAGTTTCTGGCACCAATCCTGTGTAATCTCCATTATTTCTGATAACATCTCTAACAATAGACGATGAAATATAGCTTTTTCCTGAAGAGGTTAATAAGAAAACTGTTTCAATTTCCGAGAGTTTACGGTTGGTGTGTGCAATGGCTTTTTCAAATTCAAAATCGGCAGGATTTCTAAGACCACGTAAAATAAATTGCGCATCTATTTTTTTACAGAAATCAACTGTAAGTCCTTCGTAAGTCATTACACTTACTTTGGGTTGGTCTTTAAATGCTTGTTCGATAAAGTGCTTTCTTTCTTCTAAAGAGAACATATATTTTTTATCGGCATTAATCCCGATGGCAATTACCAATTCGTCAAAAAGGGTAATTCCGCGCGAAATAATGTCGTAGTGGCCTAGTGTTATGGGGTCGAAAGACCCAGGGAAAATTGCTTTTCGCATGTTGTTTTTGTTTGGTGCGTATACTCGAATTTACAATAAAGATACGAAATTGCTTTTAGGCTTGGTTTAAAGCTTCTTCAATAGCATTGTCGAATAAATCGTTTAATGTAATACCAGCTTTTGTAGCTTGTTGTGGTAAAATACTTTCGGCAGTCATCCCAGGGATGGTGTTTACTTCAAGCAAATACGGTTCGTTATCAACAAAAATATATTCACTTCGGCTAAAGCCTTTCATTTTTAAAGTGGTGTACACTTTTTTGGCGACTTCGGTTACTTTTTGCGTCATTTCGTCGCTGATACGTGCAGGGGTGATTTCTTGCGATTTTCCTTGGTATTTTGCTTCGTAATCAAAAAAGTCGTTTTCAGAAACTATTTCGGTAATCGGTAAAACAGTTACTTCGCCTTTGTATGTTATTACGCCCACAGAAACTTCGGTTCCGTCTAAAAAAGATTCGATAATAATTTCGTCATCTTCTTTAAACGATGTTTCGATAGCCGTTGCCAAGTTTTCTTTGGTATGAACTTTAGAAACCCCAAAACTAGACCCAGCTTTGTTTGCTTTTACAAAACATGGAAGTCCGACTTTTGCGATGATTTCGTCTTCATTTATTTCTTGTCCTTTATTGATGTAGTATGACGTAGCGCATTTTATCCCGAAAGGTTTTAGCGTAGCCAAACAATCACGTTTGTTAAACGTTAAGCCTGCTTGATACATTGGACAAGAAGTATGCGGAATGTTAAGCAATTCGAGATAACCTTGTAAATAACCATCTTCTCCAGGGGTTCCATGAATAGCATTAAAAACACAGTCAAACTCAATTTTGTTTCCGTTAACTGTAACGGTAAAATCTCCTTTGTTGATAGGTGTTTCAGAGCCGTCTTCAGCAATATAAACCCATTTGTCTTTTAAAAGATGAATAGGATAGACATTGTATTTATCAGTATTTAAGTGCTTGCAAACTACATCGCCACTTTTTAATGAGATTTTGTATTCCGAAGAATAACCACCCATAACCACACCAATATTTTTTTTCATTTGTATATTATTATAAGGAGATTTTACGTTTATCAAAAGTATTAATTATTTTAATGATAAAATACTTTACTCCTAATTGTCCGTAGAAATAAAATTAGGTGTGTAGTTTTTATATCTTTGTGTCATAAAATAGAAACATGAGTTTTATAAAATTTATAACGAGCAAGACCTTTTTGAAGCAACTTGTATTTGCAGTTGTAGCATTAATAGTTTTAACGCTGTTAACACTTCAATATTTAAAAATTACCACCAACCACGGAGAGTTTGTATTGGTTCCAGATTTGTCTAAAAAATCTTTAAGAGAAGTTGAAGACATTGTAGGAAAAGCAAACTTGAATTATGTGGTGCTCGATTCTACCAATTACAATCCAGATTACCCACGTTTTTCGGTGATAGACCAAAGTCCGAAAGCAAATAATCAAGTAAAAGAAGGACGTAAAATATACCTTACAATTAACCCTTCTGGCTACCGAAAAGTAAGTGTGCCAAACGTAATACAAGTTACCAAACGTAATGCAGAATCGATGCTGAAAGCTGTTGGGCTAAGTGTAGCAAAGGTTTCGTATATCAACGAAATAGGAAAAGATATGGTGTATTATGTTCGTTATAATGGAGAGAATATTTTGCCAGGTCACCAATTGCCAAAAACTACAGAAGTAGAGTTGGTTTGTGGGAACGGAAATAACGCTGAGGTTGTTGTAGAGTAATTGTAGACGTTTGAAAAATGATAGAAGAAACACAAGACGATTTTAACCAAGACGACGAACTGTACGAACATTATAGTTTTACCGCAGGAAAAGGACAAGAGCCTTTGCGTGTAGACAAATTTTTAATGAATTTTATTGAAAATGCTACTCGTAATAAAATTCAGCAAGCGGCCAAAAATGGCAATATTTATGTAAACGGAACTGCAGTAAAATCGAATCATAAAGTAAAAGCCAACGACGAGGTGAAAGTACTTTTTGAGCATCCGCCACATGAGTATTTACTAACTCCAGAGAACATTCCGTTAGACATTGTTTTTGAAGATGACACCCTTTTGGTGGTTAATAAACCTGCAGGGATGGTAGTGCATCCAGGTCACGGAAATTATTCTGGAACGCTTATCAACGCACTTATTTACCATTTTGATAATTTGCCATTAAACAGCAATGAGCGCCCAGGTTTGGTACACCGAATTGACAAGGATACTAGCGGACTTTTGGTTATTGCGAAAACCGAGGAAGCACTCGCACATTTATCAAAACAGTTTTTTAATAAAACGAGTGAGCGCGAGTATGTAGCTTTGGTTTGGGGCAATGTAGAGGAAGACGAAGGTAGGGTTGAAGGGCATATTGGAAGGCATCCAAAAAACCGACTTCAAATGTATGTTTTTCCAGATGGCGAACACGGAAAAGAGGCTGTAACGCATTATAAAGTTATTGAACGATTTGGCTATGTAACCTTAGTTTCGTGTAAGCTAGAAACGGGCCGTACACACCAAATACGTGTGCACATGAAACACATTGGCCATACACTTTTTAACGATGAACGCTACGGTGGCGAGAAAATTTTAAAAGGAACAACCTTTACCAAATACAAACAGTTTGTAGAAAATTGCTTTAAAATTTTACCTCGACAAGCCCTACATGCAAAAACTTTAGGTTTTGAGCATCCTGTAACAGGAGAGTTTTTACGTTTCGATTCTGAAATTCCTGAAGACATGCAACAATGCTTCGAAAAGTGGAGGGGTTATGCCAAGCATCAAGAAATTTCTGAAGAATAGATTTTTTCAATTTATAGATAGAAAACAATGAACTAGAGCTGCTACAAAAGTTAATTTTTGATAGTATCTTTATCCTATAAATAAGTTGAATTTTAAAAGATTACACCCGTGAAAATAGTTGTATCCCCAGCAAAGTCATTAGATTTTGATTCGAAATTGCCAACAGATAAATATACCGAGCCTGTTTTTTTAGCTGAAGCTGAAAAGTTAAATGCGGTGCTTCAGAAGAAATCGCCTAAGAATTTGTCAGAATTGATGAGTATTTCTGAAAAATTAGCCGATTTAAATTGGCAACGAAATCAGGAGTTTACAACACCTTTTACACCTCAAAATGCACGCCCAGCAGTATATGCGTTTAACGGAGATGTGTATACAGGTTTGGATGCTTATACAATTCCGAAGGAAAAGTTAGAAACACTACAAAGCACATTGCGAATTTTAAGCGGATTGTACGGCGTGTTAAAACCATTAGATTTAATGCAACCATACCGTTTGGAAATGGGTACAAAACTTCCTGTTGGAAAGCAGAAAAATCTATACGAATTCTGGAAAGAAAAAATAACAGCTCAATTAAATAATGAGCTTTCTGACGACGAACTTTTTGTCAATTTAGCCAGTAACGAATATTTTGGCGCAGTAGACGATAAAGCATTGAAAGTTCCTGTAATTACCCCTGTTTTTAAAGATTGGAAGAACGATAAACTTAAAATTATCAGTTTCTTTGCTAAGAAAGCACGTGGGTCTATGGTGCGATATATTATTGATACCAATGCGCAAACCATTGAAGACTTAAAAGGGTTTAACTACGACGGATATTCATTTAGCGAAGAATACACCAAAAAGAAAAACGAATTGGTTTTTGTACGTTAATTTTATCTAACTATAATTTTTAGCGTCATTCTGAACTTGTTTCAGAATTTCATACAGCATTATGCGACCCTGAATTGAATTCAGGGTGACGAATTATTATGGCTAGTGTAATTTTTATTGAGAATCGACCTTTTGAAAAAGTATTGAAAATCAAGGAGGCAGTGTGGACTAATAGATTAAAAGCTGTTTGAGCGAAGCGAGTTCTTTTAATCTGTGGAGGATGGTTCCGTAGATTTTCTCATGCTTTTTAAATCAGTCTTGACTTTTTTGTTTCGTTTTTGTGTCAAGACAAAAATGAAAAGAATATTAATTATGTAGCTTTTAGTAAATAGTATATTATAAAGTAAGCTGCTAATGTAAACTACTATTTTTTCGTATCCACACTAATTCGTTCTTCAATAGGAGGTTGTTTTTTAATTTTCCGACGACGTTTTACGCCATAACTCCCTCTGTTGATTTTACCACGTTTTGATTTTTTATCTCCTTTTCCCATATCAATTTCATTTTGTATTTTCCTAAAGTTACTTAATTTGTTAGACTAAATCAAGTTTATGTTTTTACATCGGCATCCGTATGCGCCATATATTCCTGCAAATGCAACTAAATTAATTGTTGGCACTTTACCGCCGCCGAGATTTTCTGTAAACGAACTAAAGGAAGACGATGTTAATTTTTCCTACGGAAGTAGAGATGGCTATTTATGGTCAATTTTAGATAGAATTTTCAGTTTAAATCTTACCTATAAAAATACAGAAGAAGCTGTTACACAACGAAAGTTATTTTTAGCTTCCTACGGAATTGGAATTTGCGACATTGTTGCTTCCGCAGAAAGAGAAACAATTGATGCTTCCGACTTAGGAATGAAGAATATAAAATGTCGTGATATGTTTGCTTATTTGCATGAAAATCCTTCCGTAGCTACACTACTTTTTATGGGAGGAAATAGTAAAAACGGACCTGAATATCTTTTCAGAAAACAATTAAAAAGTAAGGGGTTAATGTTTGAAGTAATTTCTTCTGAAGTACCAAGAGTACATCAGTTTACATTTGAAGGACGTGCGATAAAAACTGTGTCCTTAACTGCGCCATCTGGAGCTGCGAATAGAGCAGTAGGGGCGCTTGCAGACTATAAAAATTTAAAAAAGAAACACCCTAACCTCAATACAATTGATTTTAGGGTGCTTCAGTATATTAATTATTTTGTGTGATATTGATTACTATTTTTTATTCTGCTGATTTTTTATTGTTTCTTCATCAATATCAAACTTATTCGTGTTAATATTCCTATTCCCAGTTGGGTTGGTAGGATTTGTTTGCTCATGCTTTCTTTTCCACTTTTTATCTTTTATTGTACTCATAATTTATTGGTTTTTTGATTTAATTCAATATAAGAAATACAATAAAAAATTGTTCATAAAGGTATTTTAAAATTATGTTAATGGTTTAGCATTTAGCGAGTTAGTGCATTGCTGATGCATCAACTTTTCCGCTTCCTTTTTTAATCATCAATACAAAAGGTACACAGAGTAAAAACAGAATTCCGAGGTATAAGAAAATGTCCATATACGAGAGTACTGTACTTTGCAGTGTGATGCTTCCTTCCATAAGTTGATATGCTTTGTTTAAGGATTCGTTTACGCTAAAACCTTTCGACATAAACATTTGCTGATATGCTTGTAAACGTTGCTGTACTTCAAAATCAACTTTCGATAAGTTTGGTAATAAGTTTACACGGTGTTGCTGACTCAATCTAGCTACAAAAGTGGTAATTATGGCAATTCCGAAGGAACCTCCTAATTGGCGCATCATTCCTGTAAATGCAGCTCCTTCTCCAATGTCCTTTCCTCTTAAAGTTGATAAAGAAAGTGTTGTAATAGGTACGAATAAGAGTCCTAAACCAAATCCACGCGCTACTAAAGGCCAAAACATATGTTCGGTACCTGTGTCGGGTGTCATCACCGAATACATCCAATAACTATAAATAAAGAAGATTCCGAAACCGATGGCTGCTAAATATTTCTGTGGAACGCCACGCTCTAATAATTTTCCGATAATTGGCATCATGAGTGCAGTGGTAACTGAACTCGGCACTAGTAATAGTCCTGCATCAGTAGCTGTCCACCCTAAAATAGACTGTGTGTAAATCGGAATTACGAATGTAGAACCATAGAGTCCAAACCCGAGAATAAAGGTTAAAATGGTACCAATTCTCAAGTTGTAATCTTTCAATACTCTTAGGTTTACCACAGGGTGTTCGTACACGAGTTCTCTCCAAATAAAGAGCAGTAATCCTAAAACTGAAACTACACTTAAAATAACAATGGTTTTATCTGCAAACCAGTCGTCTTGCTGTCCGTGTTCTAAAATGTATTGTAGCGAACCAATAAAAGCTGCGAGTAATCCAATTCCCCACCAATCTACCTGACTGGCTTTTAATTTTTCGCCGTACTTTGGACTCTTAATATAAAGAATGGTTAAAAAAGTAGCGATAATTCCGATAGGCACATTGATATAAAAAATATACGGCCATGAGTAATTATCTACTAAATACCCTCCAAGCGGAGGTCCTAAAGTAGGTCCTACAATAACTCCCATTCCATAAATAGCTTGCGCCATACCTCTTTTGGCAACAGGATATGTTTCTGTAATAATAGTTTGAGCGGTAACCAAAAGAGCACCACCACCCATACCTTGAATAAATCTAAACGCAACCAACTCCCATAAATTTGTGGCATTTCCACATAAAAAGGAAGAAATGGTAAATATCATGATGGAAGCTGCAAAATAATTTCGTCGTCCGAATTGTTTTGACAACCAGCTCGTCATCGGAATAATAATTACGTTTGCAATTGCATAGGCAGTAATTACCCATGCAATATCTGTGAGGGAAGCTCCTAAGCTTCCTCTCATATCGTTTAAAGCAACGTTAACAATAGTTGTATCTACAATTTCTAGCAGGGCACATAAAATAGCCGTAATGGTAATTATGACTCTGGTGAAACCGTATTCAACTAAACTGTCTTCGTCTTGTGCTTGAACTTGTGCTGTTTCTGCCATAATTTATTTTAAATGTACATCTACCAAAACATTCATTCCAGAACGAAGTTTTGCTAGTTTTTCTGCATCATTTTCATTGGTGAAATCAATTTTTACAGGAAGACGCTGAATAGTTTTTACGAAGTTACCAGAAGCATTGTCTGGAGGAAGTAACGAAAATTTTGCTCCTGTTGCTGGTGAAAATGCAGTGATTTTTGCTTCAAAAACATCATCTGGATACGCATCAACTTCAATAGTTACACGCTGTCCAATTGTCATTTTTTCTAACTGTGTTTCTTTAAAGTTTGCAACTACCCATTTGTTATTTGTGTTTACTAGGTAAAATAATGATTGTCCTGGTTGTACAAATTGTCCTTCTTGTAAATCTACATTAGATAATTGTCCGTCGATTGGCGCAGTAACATAGGTATAACTTAAATTTAGTTTCGCAGCCTCCAATTGCGCTTGCGCACTTTTTACATTTGCTTCGGCAACTGCTACTTGTTTTTCTGAAATTTCGGTTTGAGACACCGCAGCGTTACGTTGACTAGCACTAGCTTTTTGCTGACTTTTAAGTACTTCTAATTGTTTCTCTGCAGCTTGCTTTGCGGCTAAAGCCTCTTCGTATTGTTGCGCTGTTATCGATTGATTTTTATAAAGATTTTCGTAACGCTTAAAATCGTTTTCGGCTCTCCATAATGTAATTTTTGCAGTTTCTAAATTCCCTGCTGCCGAGTTTACTTGTGCATCTGAAGTTGCTACATGTGCTTGGTACGAACCAATACTTGTTTTAGCTACGATAAGTTGACTTTCAGCGGCAACTAATGCTGCTTTTGCTTGCTCTAAATGTACTAAATAATCTTGCTGATCAATCGTAAATAAAGTATCTCCTTTTTGTACTTTGGCATTATCACTTACATATACTTTTTTTACATATCCGCCTACGTGTGGGATAATTGGGTTCATGTTTGCTTCTATTTGAGCATCATCTGTTTCTTCATGCGATAATGAATGCACAAACTTTACAACACCATAAATAATTCCGATAATTATTAATGAACCAATGATAATGGTGAATTTCTTATTTGTTTTTTTCTTTTGTTCCATGTTGTTATATACTAGTCGATTATTTCGCTTTTGTTTAAAAATTAAGGCCTACTATAATTAGTTTACCTCTGTGTTTATTTGTCCGTGAGCATTTAAAAGCTCGTAGTATTTTTTCACGATATCTGCTTTTGAATAAGCTAAATTAATTTTAGCTTGTAATTGGTCAATATCGGCTTCTAATAAATCATTGGTATCTACCAAACCATTGTCATATTTATCCTTTACGATACGGTAATTTTCGGTAGCTTGTTCTTCCGATTTTAGGTAAACATCATATTTTTTATTGGCTAAATTGTATTCTTGATTGGCATTTTCTACTTCAACCATAATTTTGTCTTGAACCATGTCTATGGTGTGTTGTAATTCTTCAGCTTGACTTTTAGCAACTTTTACTTCGTTATGAGCTTTAAAAATATCAGCTAAGTTGTATGATACACCAACGCCAAAGTTCATTGCGTCTGTAACGGTAAGTACATTTTTAACATCCATCGCAACATATCCGCCTAACAAAGCAATGCTAGGATAGTATTTACTTTGTGCGATTTTTATGTTGTTTTTGGCAGCTTCTTTTCTGTATAACAGCGCTTGTAAATCGCTTCTTTGGATGCTGTCGTTTTCTTCGTTTATTAATGTTAGCTGAAAATTATCATCGTTGATAGCAATTTTAGTATCAGCAGGCATTTTTAGTGTGGTTACTAAACTGTAGTTTAAAATGTTTTCATTTTTTTTAGCCTCTTCTAAACTGACCTCAATATTCGACTCCTGAAGCTGTGCCTTTAACAAATCATTCTTTGCTAAGAGTCCGTTTTCCATCATCGCCGAAAAATCTTTTACACGCTGTTGAGCGCTTTTTAAATTTTCAGAAATCAACTCCACTGTTTTATGTGCTTTGTAGAGATTTACATATGCTGAAACTGTTTGTAAAGCAATATTTTCTTTTTCGCTTTTTGCATCAAGTGTAGCCGCTTCGTAATTGTTTTTACTCGCCTTTACTAAGTTGTTAAGCTTAAAACCCGAAAATAAGGGTAGAGAAGCTGTAGCTTGTCCAAACATCACACTACTAATGTCGGGTTCAGTACCAGAACCATCAGAACCTGTGTCTAATTTAATATCGGCATTAACTTTTGTAAGGTGTTGGTATTGCCCAGCTATTTTTACATCTGGATAGCGTTTTCCTTTGGCTACTTTAACCTCGTAACCCGCTGTGTTTACTTTGGTATCTGCAATTTTCGATTCGTCGCTGTTTAGTAAGGCCAAATTGATGGCTTCTTCTAAAGTAAGCGAAGTTTCTTGTGCTTGCATGTTTTTAATGCCTAAAAAACCTAATAGGCATATCAAAATGAATTTATACTTCATATGTTAAAAGTGCTTTAATTGTTTGTTTAATATGTTCGGTAAGGGTGGTATGTACAAAATCGTCTAAAGAAATTTTCGGATTGATTTGATATGTTTCTTCGTACGATTTTTTGTTGTAATAGAAGTTGAAATAAGTTCCTAAAACCGTAGGGAAAATAAGAGGAATGTTTACTTTTTTGCTGAACACCCCCGCAGCTTGCCCATCTTTGATGAACTTCTCGATAAGCTCGTAGTTTTTCCTTTTTGAATCTAAATAACTTTTAAAATCGATATGACGATTCTCGTTTGAATATTCAAAATGAATAATTTTATATATACGTCTGCTTTTGTGAATACGTCTTACTAATAATGAAATTACATTGTCTACCTTCTCTAAATAATCTGTAGAAGTAGCCAACGCATTCTCCAACTCAATCGTAAAGTTTGCAGTTTTAGATTTTAGTAGATGCTCTAGCAGTTTTTCTTTTGAACCGAAATAATACGAAATCATCGCGATATTTATATCTGCTTCCTTTGCAATAGCTCTAATGGAAGTGCCGTCATAACCATTTTCGGCAAACATCTTTTCTGCTACATCAAGTATTTTGATTTGTTTTTCGTTTAACTCCATAGTATGAATGTTAAAAATCCGAGGCAAAATTAAACAAATGTTTAAATTAAACGATTGTTTAATTTTTATTTTAACATATAACGTTGTAGTATGGAAGTTGGATGTTAGAAGAAAGAAGATGGAAGCTAGAAGCTAGAAGTAATGGGTTAGAATTAAAAACTAAAAACACTCCTATAATCCCCCTGCCTGCGGTAGGCAGGCTCAAGGGGATAATGAATTCCCCCTTTGAAGGGGGCTAGGGGGATGTAAAAAAAAGTTAAAAGTATGATAGTAGAAGTACGAAGTTACTTGCGAAACACAACTTCTCTTTCAATATTCTTAGAATGTGATAAATTTAAATTCTCGACGTACAATTATTTGTTTATCTCGGCAGTAGTAAACATAACTCTGAAAAGTTTACAATAAACAATAACACTATGGTAAGATTCAATATTGAAATCGTCGGGGAGTTTATAGCTTTGATTTCCTATATTTCCTTTTAATTTACCAAGGCTTACATATGGAGTGTTTTTAACAACTTTGGAGTCTGTAGGGTTTTGGTATTCAGATACCCAAAGTTTAAGATTAGGACCATTGGTAGCCTTAAAGTTGGTGAGTTGTAAAAAAATACCTTCCGAAGTTTTAATAATTTGAAAATCTCCAGAACCTTTATGCCGATTGTCAAAATCTTTAAAAGTACCATTTGCGAGTAAAGTAACAGTATCATCTTTTTGAATGCTTGTGAAATCGATAACGGGTTCGTCAACTGTATTGTTGTATAAAATAGGGCTAAATGCATAAATAGTAATGCCAAAAAACATCAATCCGATAGGAGGTAGGAGGAAATACATCATTCGTTTTCTTTTACTCATGGTTAAGATTTATAATGAATAAGATAGTAATTATTTTCTATATAATAGTTAGTTTTTTAAATCAATTTTGTATTTTAAATATTCAATACAGGGTGTTTGCTAAGGTTTTAAGTACAGAAGAAACCTCTAGTGAAAAAATGACAAGCCTTATTGAACAATCAAAAGCTATCGAGGCGGATTTTTTTAAAGATATAAATACCTGATTAGAAAACGATGACACCAATAGAGCTATAATTGATTATCTAAAAGGTGAACTAAGGACTGTGTTTGCCCCAATTTTAATTAAAAATGCTGTTTGAGCCCCTGCTAGCACGAGCGTCACGCTCGTGCCGAGTATGTATCAGAAAGATATTATTAACGAGAAATAACAGAACAAAAAGACAAAACGAATGAGCCGTAAGTATAAATTTCATAACAAAGAATCTATAGAATAAATATAGCAGTGCAAAAACTATGCAAATGATGAAAATATGCATTTAGGGATGCTGTAACGGGCACGAGTGTGACGCTCGCGCCAGCGGAGGGAATTAAAATTGCATCAGAAAACCCTTACTGTGCCTCTTGCACAGGAATAATCCAGCAATTTCATGAAATGTTTCCTAACATTAAATTAATCTTAGTAGATGGTGTTAAATAAAATAATAATATGGAGAGTTATAAAAAAACAATTTTTAGAATAATGAGTGATAATGAAGAACGCTTAGAACAAACATTAAAATGGTACAACGACTTATATGATACTGATTTTAAAATAGTAAATATAGTTTACGATGAGGTAAATTTTGTTGATTTAGAATCAACAAAATTTACATTAACTGATATATTTAATATTGGCTATCAATTAGGTGTAAAAATTCAAAACCTTCGAGATTTAGGAGAAATAGATTAGTAATCAAAAAAATAGTGATTGTGATAGTTGAACAAAAAAGAATAATTAAAAAGCTTAAAGAAAATAATAGCATTACTTATGAAGAAATTCTAGGGATAGCAAATGCTTTTCAGATTGCCTCTGGTCAAGGTTATGCTATCGGAAAAACAAAAGGGATACTTGATTTTTTAAAAAAGTATGGAGATGTCCATATTATTTCTATTCCCGAAGAAGGTGAATTAATACTCAAAACAAATAACGATTTATACATACTACTCAGAGATATAGATAATAATATTGATATAAAAGCTGATTCTAGCTTTGAAACTTATTTTTAAAATAGCTCCCCTGCTAACACGAGCGTGACGCTCGTGCCGTGAGTAGTAAGTAAGAGAAAGAATAAAGATTGAGTAACTATGAGCCGTAATTATAAATTATTCCATAATCTAGAAGTGTTGCTTATGCAGTTGCTCAATTAGAGAGCAGTAATTGGAGGTTCTTATTAGTTGTATTTTTTTATTTGTAGGAGGGCTTTTTTTTGTAAAGGCATACAAAAAGCTAAAATTAATGGTTCCCCCTACTAGCGTCTAAAACACCCTAATTTATGTCAAAAATAGAGTTTAAATTAATTGAATTAATAAGTCTTTTTGATTATTTAGTTTTCAAAGAGAATTTTTCTGCGCATCAGAAATTATTAAAATTATACAAAGAATGTTGGAGAAATATTAAAGGGAAAAGGGAAAAAGAAATTGTGGAGAGTGATTTTGCTCCATTGTTAAGTGCAACAAGAATTTTTTTTGAAGCTTTACCTAACGATAAAAAATTAACAGAGTATTTAATTAAAAAAACACAAGAGTTTTATGAGATTCAAGAAAAATTGCTTTCTCGATAACTCCCACTAGTCCCCCGCTAACGCGAGCGTCACGCTCGTGACGAGAGTAGTAAGCAAGAAAAGGAAAAAGATTGAGTAAATATGAGTCGTAAATATAAATTCCATAATCTGTAAGTACAAAATAAACACAAAAAACACACCTATAATCCCCTCAAGGGGATAATGAATTCCCCCTTCGAAGGGGGCTAGGGGGATGTAAAAGTTTTATGTCAGTTATAAAAAAGCAAAAAGGTCTAAAAGTAACCTCTTAGACCTCTTGAAAATAATATTTAAAATAACGTGAGTTCGATATAAGAATGATGAATTTATAATAAAATTGACCTATTTAAAAAGTATTGAAAATCAAGGAAGCAGCGTGGGCTGATAGATAAAAAGCTGTTTGAGCGTAGCGAGTTCTTTTTATCTGTGGAGGTTGTTTCCGTAGATTTTCTCATGCTTTTAAAATCCGTCTTGACTTTTTTGTTTCGTTTTTGTGTCAAGACAAAAATGAAAGTATTTTTAAATAATTGAAATACAAATATTTAAATTTTATCTATATCGACATTTATATTGAACTGAGGTTGAAATTTATTTATCGAATAGATTTTACAAAAGTATCAATGCCATCTAGCCCTTTTTCTTGCAGAGTTTTTATAAATGCAGAACCAATAATCGCGCCTTTGGCGTGTGTGGTGGCAATTTTAAAAGTCTCGGCATTGCTAATTCCGAAGCCTACAATTTGCGGGGCGTTGAGTTGCATGTTTGCAATACGTTCAAAATAGTCGTTTTGTGCATCTCCAAAAGTGCTTTTTGCTCCAGTAACACTGGCAGAGCTTACCATATAAATAAACCCACTAGAAACCGAATCGATAAATTTAATACGCGCTTCGGAAGTTTGTGGTGTAATTAAAAATACGTTGATGAGGTTGTGCTTTTCGAATATAGTTTGGTACTGTTCATGGTACACATCTACAGGAAGGTCAGGAATGATAAGTCCGTCGATTCCTATTTCTGCACATTTTTCGCAAAAAGCTTCTACTCCGTACTGTAAAATAGGGTTGAAATACCCCATAATGATAAGTGGAATATGAACCGTTTTACGAATGTCTTTTAATTGCTGAAAGAGTTTTTTGGTGGTCATTCCGTTTTTAAGTGCTTGGGTAGAGCTTGCTTGAATAGTTGGTCCGTCGGCTAGAGGATCTGAAAATGGAAGTCCGATTTCGAGCATATCCACACCACTTTCTTGAAGTGTTTGGATGATGGGAACGGTGTCTTCTAAATTTGGATATCCTGCAGAGAAATAGATAGACAGGATTTTTTTATCTTCTTGTAGTTTTTTATGAATTCGGTTCATTGGTATTCAATTTATCGTTATTCCAGTTTTTTGGATTGTTAAGGATGTAATTTTTTATATTGATATATGATTTTTCATTTCTGATGATATGTTCGTAATAAGAACGTTGCCACATTTTACCATTGAAAGGTTTCCAACCAAATTGTTTTACACCCCGAATATATTCATTCGTTGTCATGGTTTTAAACCATTGCATCACCTCCGGTAGGGACGGACCTTTGTGTCCGTCCATTTTCGTTTTTTCGTGTCCGTTCATTTTCGTTTTCGCGTGTCCGAACAATTTCGGTTCATTATTCCCGCCCAACAGAATAATAATCGCATGAAAATGGTTTGGCATTATTATATAATCCCCGCATTGAACATTTAAAAATTTATTTTTTAGTTCCAGATACCATTTTTCAATCATTTGACCGGCATCATTAAGAAACATTTCACCATTTTCTATAGTACCAAATAGTCCTGCCCTGTTTTGACAGCAGATAGTAACAAAATACATTCCTGGTTGTGAATAATCATATCCAGCCATTCGAATGATTTTTCTATTTGGTTTATTTTTCATTGCATAGTGTTTATCTCTGCGGACGGACACATAGGTCCGTCCGTACATTTATAGAGGATCACAAATTAAAATAGTCGATATAGGTGTTGAGGTCTTTGTCGCCTCGCCCAGAAAGACTTACGACGACAATGTCGGTTGGTTTAAATTTTTTGTGATTGAAAATAGCCAAGGCATGTGAGCTTTCGATGGCGGGGATGATTCCTTCGGTTTTGCAAAGGTCGAGTCCTGCTTGCATGGCGTCTTGGTCGGTAATGGAGTGAAATTCACCTCGTTTGGAGCGATATAAATGTGCATGCATCGGGCCAACCCCTGGATAGTCGAGCCCAGCCGAAATGGAATAAGGTTCGGTAATTTGTCCGTCGGGAGTTTGCATGAGCAAGGTTTTACACCCGTGAATAATCCCTTCTTTTCCTAAAACAGATGTAGCGGCGCTTTCGCCAGAATCGATGCCTTTTCCAGCAGCTTCCACGGCAATAATTCCGACTTCTTTTTCGTCTAAAAAATGATAGAATGTCCCTGCGGCATTGCTTCCGCCACCAATACAAGCCACGACATAATCAGGGTTGGAGCGACCTTCTTTTTCTTGCAGTTGCCATTTTATTTCTTCGGAAATAATACTTTGAAAACGCGTTACCATATCGGGGTATGGGTGTGGACCAATAGCCGAACCGATGATGTAGTGTGTGTCTACAGGATTGTTAATCCAATCGCGGATGGCTTCGTTGGTAGCGTCTTTAAGGGTACGACTTCCAGAGAGAGCAGGTCGCACTTCGGCACCGAGCATTTTCATACGGGCTACATTGGGCGCTTGACGGGCAATATCGATTTCGCCCATATACACCACACAGTCAATCCCCATAAGCGCGCAGACAGTAGCGGTTGCTACCCCGTGTTGCCCAGCACCAGTTTCGGCAATAATACGTTTTTTACCAAGCCTTTTAGCAAGTAATATTTGCCCGATGGTATTGTTTATTTTATGTGCTCCAGTATGGTTGAGATCTTCTCTTTTTAGGTAAATTTTTGCGCCGTATTTTTCAGACATCCGTTTAGCAAAATACAAAGGCGAAGGTCTGCCTACGTAATCTTTTAAAAGTTGATCGAATTCTTCTTTAAAAGAAGCTTCGTTCATAATTTGTAAATATTTTTGGCGAAGTTCTTCTACGTTTGGATACAGCATTTCTGGGATGTATGCTCCCCCAAACGCACCGTAATATCCTTTTTCATCTACATTATATGTTTCCATTTCTTAGTTTAAAAGTTAAAGGGTTAAAGGCATAAGAGCGTTAAAGTTATTTCCTTAATCTCTCGTCTTTATATTTCGTTATAAATTCTTTTAGTAATTCTATATTTTTTAGTCCTGGTTCTATTTCAAATTTACTATTTATATCGATGGCATGAATTGGTAGCGATGCGGGGATGTTTTTAATTTTTTCAAGATGCTCGATGCCGATTCCTCCGCTTAAAATGAATGGTTTTTCAGAAGGGTAATCTTCTAAAATTTCCCAATTAAAAGTATATCCATTTCCTCCTGGAAGTGCTCCTTTGGTGTCGAATAAGAAATAGTCGACAACCATTTCATAGGTAGCTAAAACAGAAAAATCGAATTGGTTTTTTACTGAAAATACTTTGATGATTTTAATGTTTATTCCTAAGGAATTTAATTCGCTTTTTAGCTTCTGACAATATTCTGTGGATTCACTTCCGTGTAATTGTACTCCTTGCAACTGATGCTTAGAGACTTTCTCAACAATAAAATCGATAGAAGCATCTACAAACACACCAATTTTCTGAATCGCATCGGAGAGTGTAGGTACCACATCGAGATTGTTTCTTGCTGATTTTTCATAGAAAATAAAACCGAGATAATCGGGTTGCAGTTGAGCAACTTCTTGGATATTATCAAGGTATTTCATCCCGCAGATTTTGAGCCCCACCCCAGCCCTCCCCGAAGGAGAGGGAGTTTCGTTATTATTTTTAATATGTTGTAAAGATGTTTTTTTACTCATTTTTATAAATTTAATTTCCTCTTTCCTTTGGAGAGGAGTTAGGGGAGAGGCTTTTTATAAAGGCAGTAGCATTTATACCTGGATTATCGGTTTTCATAAAATTTTCACCAATTAAAAAACCTTTATAACCGTAGGGTTGTAATTCTTTTATGGCTTCGATATTGCTGATACCACTTTCAGAAACCTTTACAAAATCGGTTGGAATTTTGGTAGCAAGTGCTTTGCTTATATCTAAACTCACATCGAAGGTTTTTAAATTTCTATTGTTAACACCCAACATATCCAAGCTAGGCATTAATGATTTGTTGAGTTCTTCTTCGTTATGAACTTCGAGTAGTACATCCATGCCTAGACTTTTTGCTGTTGCTGAAAGTTGCTTAATTTCTTCTCTTGTTAAAATAGCGGCAATGAGCAAAATCACATCGGCACCATACGCTTTGGCTTCAAGAATTTGATACGAGTCGATGATAAATTCTTTTCGTAAAAGCGGAAGTTTAACAGCGGCTCTAGCTATTAATAAATCGTCTAACGATCCGCCAAAATACTTGCCATCTGTTAAAACCGACATCCCGCAGGCACCTGCAGTTTCATATCCTATCGCTACATCTTGAACGTTAAGAGATTGATTGATCACCGCTTTGGATGGCGATCGGCGTTTGTGTTCTGCAATAATTCCTGTATTACTATTTCTTAGGTTTGTAGCGAGGGAAATGGTTTTACGTTCAAAAAGGACACTTGCTTCCAATTGAGAAATCGGAATCAAGGCTTTTTTTAAAGCGACTTCCTTTTTTTTATCTGCTACTATTTTATCTAGGATGTTCATTTTTTTTTTGAGATTTAAAAATTTAAAGCTTGAATGATTAAAAGATCGAATTAATTTAGGTTTGTTATGATGTTTTTGAACGTAAGTACTTGATAAAATTAGAAAGGTTTTGAGATATTTCTATACTGAGTTCATAGCTTTCTACAATAGCTGCAGGTGTTGCGAGACCAAGTTCTCTTGCTAAAATTAGCATACTACGAACTTCAGCGTAACTTCCTTTAGCAATTTTTAAATAACGAATAAGCTGTTTGTTATTATTATATTCCGAACCCTCTGCGATATTATTAGTAATAGAAATGACAGCTCTTTTTAGTTGATCTTTAAAACCATATTCTTTTTCAAATGATTTATCATTCACAAACGTAAAAATTAATTTTGCTAGTTGAATCCCTTTTTGATAGACTTCAAATTCCTCAAAAGACTTTGTCATACCTTTAATTTTTCAATCTTTAAATTCTTAAATCTTTTAATTTCTGAAATGCTTCCAGTCCTTTTCCATTTACTAACGATTCTTTAGCGATTTCAAAGCCTTCTTTAGAGGTTAAATTTTTTACGGTTGCAATAGCAATTCCTGCATTGGCGCAAACTACATTGTTTTGAGCTTCGGTTCCTTTTCCGCTTAACACTTCCATGAAAATTTTAGCTGAAGCTTCGATTGAATTACCGCCATAAATAGCCGTTTGAGCGTGTTCTCTTACACCAAAATCTGTAGCAGAAAGCATTTGCTCTGTTTGGTTTCGAATAACTTTGGTTGGGCCAGTAAGTGAAATTTCATCATAGCCATCCAATGCATGTAAGATAGTGTAATTTTTATCGGTATTTTGGTAGAGGTAACCATACATTCTGGCAAGCTCTAAATTAAAAACTCCCACCACTTGATTTTTTGGAAATGCAGGGTTGACCATCGGTCCGAGCATATTAAAAAAAGTTTTTACGGCAAGTTCTCTTCGGATGGGTGCTACATTTTTCATGGCAGGATGGAATAGAGGAGCGTGTAAGATGCAAATTCCCGCTTTGTCCAACGATTTTTTTAGAAAATCTGGATCGTTAGAAAATTGAATGCCGAGGTGTTCCATTACATTGCTCGAACCACAGGATGACGAAACGCCATAATTACCGTGTTTAGTAACCAAAACGTCTGCGCCTGCAGTAACAAAAGAGGCTAGTGTTGAAATGTTGAAAGTGTCTTTTCCATCACCTCCTGTTCCGCATAAATCGATAGTATTGTAGCCTTCAATATTAACAGCAAGACACAATTCTAACAAAGCATCACGGAAGCCCTCAAGTTCTTCAATTGTAATACTTCGCATCATGTACACAGTTAAAAAAGCTGCAATCTGACTTGTATTGTACGAACCATTAGAAATATTTACCAATACATTTTTGGCTTCTTCCTTAGAAATGGTTTCGTGATTGATGAGTCTATTTAGTATTTCTTTCATTATTTTCAGTATTCAGTATTCAGTATTCAGTATTCAGTATTCAGTATTCAGTATTGGGGTTTTATACTCAGACAAATTTTAGTTCTTTCTATCTTCTCATTTATTCAACCAATTCTCCAATATTTTCTTTCCTTCTGGAGTTAAAACCGATTCTGGATGGAACTGCACTCCGCACACATCAAACTTGGTGTGGGTTAGCGACATTACTTGTCCGTTTTCATCATACGAGGTGGCTTTTAGTACATCGGGTAAATTAGGATCGACTACCCAACTATGGTATCTTCCCACTTCAATTTCTTTGGGTAAATCTTTATAAATTGGATCGTTTTGCTCGATATTTATTTTGGTGGCCACACCGTGGTATACTTCATCGATATTGATAAGTTTCCCACCAAAAACTTCACCAATGGCTTGTTGCCCAAGGCACACTCCAAAGATACTTTTGGTAGGCGCATAGGTTTTAATGATGTCTTTTAATAAGCCAGCTTCATCTGGAATTCCAGGGCCTGGCGAGAGTACAATTTTGTCGAAAGGAGCAACTTCGTCTAAGGTTAATTGGTCGTTTCTTTTAACAGTAACTTCGCATCCTAAATCTTCTAAATAGTGAACAAGATTGTAAGTAAAACTGTCGTAATTATCTATAACTAATACTTTAAGCCCCTCCTTAATCCTCCCCGAAGGGGAAGAATATTGTTGGGTGTTATTTTCTTGTGTATTCATTTTAAATTTCGTTTTTTTATGTCTGTGAAACCATAGCCCCTTTCCTTTGGAGAGGGGTTGGGGAGAGGCATTTAAATATTTTCTGCCAATTCTAACGCTTTATTGAGCGCTCCCAATTTGTTGTAGGTTTCTTGTAATTCGCTTTCTGGGTTCGATTCAGAAACAATTCCAGCACCCGCTTGATAGTACAATTCATGATTTTTGCTTAAAAATGTACGAATCATGATGGCATGGTTAAAATTGCCTTCAAAATCCATAAAACCGATAGCCCCGCCGTAATAATCGCGGTTGGTAGCTTCGTATTTATCGATAAGTTGCATCGCCATGTGTTTGGGAGCACCGCTAAGAGTTCCTGCAGGAAAGGTGTCTGCAACGACTTGCATGGTTGGAATTTCTTTCTTTTTTTGTCCTGTTACTTTTGAAACCAAATGGATAACATGCGAGAAAAATTGCACTTCTCGATATGTTTCTACTTCCACCGTATTTCCGTTTCTGCTGAGGTCATTTCGAGCCAAATCAACCAACATTACATGTTCGCTATTTTCTTTTTCATCTTCCGAAAGTTGTTTGGCGAGTTCGGCATCTTTTTCATCGTTTCCAGTACGTTTAAAAGTTCCTGCAATTGGGTGGATTTCTGCCTTATTTTCCTTTACGATAAGTTGTGCTTCTGGCGAACTTCCAAAGATTTTAAAATTTCCGTAGTCAAAATAAAACAGGTATGGCGACGGATTGATAGAGCGCAATGCTCGGTACACATTAAATTCGTCTCCTTTAAATTTTTGTGCAAAGCGTCTGCTTAAAACCAATTGAAAAACATCGCCACGGTGGCAATGTTGTTTGGCTTTTTCTACTAAGTTTTTATAATCGTTGTCGTTTAATTTTGAAGTAGGATCTCCCACTTTTGAAAAGTTATACGACGCAAAATTTTTGGCTTGTAACAGTTGATGGATTTCAGCAATATTATCGACTCCGTTATGGCTGTGGCAAAAAATATAAGCTTCATTTTTAAAATGATTAATAGCAATGATATTTTGGTAAACAGCGTAGTAAATATCTGGAATTTCTAGCGAGGCCTCTTTTTTACTGATGTTGATATTTTCGAAATACCGAACACCATCGTAGGCAATGTATCCAAAGAGTCCGTTATTTATAAATTTAAAATCGTTTTTATCGGATTTAAAATGTGTTGTGAAATCTTGAATAACACTTGGAATATGAGTTTGCTCGGTAATAGTTTCTTCGGATGAATTTCCGTCTGGAAAAGTTTTTTCTACACGTCCGTTTTCAACTTTAATAGATGCTATGGGATTAAAGCAGATGTAAGAAAAACTATTGTGATTTGCGTGGTAATCGCTACTTTCTAACAAAATACTGTTTGGAAACCGATCGCGAATTTTTAAATACACACTTACAGGTGTAATGGTATCGGCTAGTATTTGTTTGTAATTTGTTTTTAAATGATATGTTTTCATGACTTCTGTTGAATTCTGTAAAATATTATAAACGAAAAAAGGCTTGTCGTGATTGACAAGCCTTTTCTATATTCTGTTGAAAAAATAGTATAGCAATGTTACCTCACGACGTTTGACGTAAGCTGTACCACCACCAAGTATTTTTTGTAAATGATCTCATTTTGAATTTCAAATATAGAAATGAATTTTTATTTATCAAACAAAAAAGTAGTTTTCGTTCGAATTTGTTTTTTGAGTGTTAAGATGTTAACAAAAAAAGCTACACAAAAGTGTAGCTTAATAGGGTTTGGGTGTGAATTGGAATTTAGAATGCCAAATCGACAACTAAATCAAATTCATCGTATATTGTTTTATCTCCTAAATTATCGAAGAAACTTCCAGAACCGTAACGAACATCGTATTTAGTTCGGTCGATTTTTACATTTGCTGTTGCTTTATTTCCGTAAACTGAAAGATCAAAAGTAATAGGATTTGTTTTTCCTTTGATAGTTAAATTTCCAGTTACTTTATATGCATTTTTACTGGTAGCTTCAGTTTTCGTAATAGTTAAACTTGCTGTTGGATACTTCGCTACACCAAAGAAATCATCAGACTTTAAGTGTCCGTCTAATTTATCTTTGTATTCTCCACTTAAATCGGTTGCTCCAATAGAAGTCATATCTACTGTAAAGTTCCCTCCAACTAGTGTTTCTCCGTCAAACGAAAGTTCTCCACTTTTTAAGTTGATAGTTCCTTCGTGAGAACCAGTTACTTTGTAACCTTTCCAAGTTACTTTACTGTTTTCTACTTTTACTTCTTTAGTTTCTAAAGCTGTAAATGCTGAAGCACCTACTACGGTTGCTAAAATAAGAGCTGATTTTAATAATTTCTTTTTCATGTTTGTTATTTTTTTAGGGGAATACCCAATGTTATTAATTTGATGATTATATATTGATGAATAAATCTTCTGAAGATTTTCTAACTTTTTTGTAGTGCTGAGTTTCATCGTCTTCGGCACGGTAACCAATAGGAGCGATAACTGTTGGTGTAAGCCCTAGTTTATCTAACCCTAATATTTCTGTGAATTTATCGGCTTCAAAACCTTCCATTGGGCAAGTGTCGATTTTTAAATCGGCAGCAGCAGAAAGTAAATTCCCTAATGCGATGTATGTTTGTTTTGCTGTCCAAGCACTTTTAATTGCATCTGGAAGCGGAGTGATGTTTGCATTCATCATATCGAAGTATCCTTGAAGGTTTTCAGTAGGAATTCCTCTGGTTGTTCCTATATTTTCGATATATTCTTTAATGTTTTCTTCTCCAAAATTGTTGATGGTAGCAAATACAATAAGGTGTGAAGCATCTGTAATTTGCGATTGATTCCACGCCACTGGACGCAGTTTTTCTTTAGTTAATTGATCAGTAATAATTAAAACTTTGTAAGGTTGTAATCCGTATGAAGAAGCCGATAGCTGAATAGCTTCTTTTAAAGTTTCTAAATCTTTATCAGACACTTTTTTGGTTGCGTCGAATTTTTTGGTGGCATAACGCCAAGCTAAATTTGAATTATAAGTACTCATGATTGTTGTATGTACAATTGTTATTATAAATTTTTTTAATCTCTAATTTTTTCTAAAATAATATTTAGTTGGTCAATTTCTTCCGCAGTAAGTTTTTCAATAATACTTTCGTTATAAGCATCAAGAGGAGCATCTAAACTACTTAATAAATCGAGTCCTTTTTCAGTAATAGTAATCTCAACTTTTCTTCTGTTTTCTTCACAGGTATAGCGTGTTACCAAACCTTTTGTAATAAGTTTATCGACCAATCGGGTAGTGTTGCTCATTTTGCTTATCATTCGTTCTTGAATGGTACATAAATTTGCAGGTTTCCCTTTTTGACCTCTTAAAATACGTAAAACATTAAATTGCTGAGGAGATAAACCAAAGGGTTTCAATATCTCTACTGTACCTTCTTGAATAGCGTTGGCGGTGTACAACAAGTGTATGGCCGTTTTTCTACCCAATGGCATTGCAGATGATTTTATAGCGTCTTCGATTTTCATTTGTTATTACAATATTTGTATGTACAAATGTATGTTGTTTTGCAGTATACTTCCTAATTTAAAATGATAAAAAAGTGTTAAATCTGTTTTATGATTTATTTGTATTGATATTTTAGGCGCACTGAACTCTTAATTTTTTTAGCTGAAAGAGATTCTAGAAATAAAAGAATATAAAATGAAAGCATTTGTTGCCATCGTGAGTTTGATTGTTTTAGTAGGTTGTAAAAAACATACAGATACAACTTTTAATATTGTAGAAGAGGTAGCGCCTTTACGAATTGAAACCTTCAGTAATACAGAAGTACCTGTTTATAATTTTGATGGGTTTGAAAAATTGCTCTCGGTTTCTGATGATAAAACCTATATCATTAACTTTTGGGCAACTTGGTGTAAGCCTTGCGTAGAAGAATTGCCACATTTTGAAACCATAGCAAAACAGTATAAAAGTAAAGATGTAGAGGTGATTTTGGTGAGTTTAGATTTTCCGAATAAAGTTGAGTCGGCGTTAATTCCTTTTATAGAAAAACACAATTTGGAGAGTACGGTAGTTTTGTTAGACGACCCGAAGCAAAATACTTGGATTCCGAAGGTCGATGAAAGTTGGTCGGGAGCAATTCCTGCAACGGTAATAATTAGTAAAAATAAACGTTCTTTTTATGAAAAATCGTTTACCTTTATAGAACTTGAAAAAGAATTGAAGGCTTTTATTACTAACTAATCTAAATCTACCAACCATGAAACCATTAAAATTATTAGTACTCGTTGCTGTTGTAGTGCTTAGCAGTGCATTTACAATTCCTAGTTTATTTTCCGAAGGTTATAAAATTGGTGATAAAGCATCCGATTTTAAACTGAAAAATATCGATGGAAAGTCGGTTTCCTTAGCCGATTATTCCGATGCAAAAGGATTTTTAATTGTATTTACTTGTAATGATTGTCCGTATGCAAAAGCCTACGAAGACCGATTAATTCAGCTAGATAAAAAATATAAAAGTCAAGGAGTGCCTGTAATTGCTATCAATCCAAACAATCCTATAAATCAAAAAGGAGAGACTTTTGAGAAAATGCAAGAACGCGCAAAAGAAAAAGGCTTCACGTTTCCGTATTTGGTAGATGAAGGGCAAGCAATTTCTCCTGTTTTTGGAGCGCAACGCACACCGCACTGTTACTTGTTGGAAAAAACTTCCGAAGGAAATATTGTGAAATATATTGGTGCAATCGACGATAATTATCAAGACGAAAATGCTGTAGAAACTACTTACGTTGAAGACGCTATCGATGCGATGCTTGCAGGAGAAGAAATCGCAATTCAAAACACAAAAGCAATAGGCTGTTCCATCAAACTTTAAATCGTATTACAAATTAAAAGTGAGGTTGTTTCTGTCGTGATGGTTTCCGAAGAAATCCATAAATTTGTGTCGAAAAGTTTTAAAATGAATAAGGCTTTGAGTAATTCGATTAATAAATTTTAAAATATACCTATGGCAGATTTAACCCAAGAAGAATGGGCAGAGCAACTAGCTCAAGATGAAAATGCAGTAATTCTAGATGTTCGTACCGAAGAAGAAGTAGAGGATGGTTACATTCCAAACGCATTGAATATTGATATCTATAAAGGACAAGGTTTTTTAGATGAAGTAGAACAGTTAGACAAGTCTAAAAACTACTATGTGTATTGCCGTTCTGGAGCTCGTAGCGCTCAAGCTTGTACATTAATGAATCAGTTAGGGTTTGAAAATACACACAATCTTTTAGGCGGTTTTATGAACTGGGAAGGTGACGTAATTGAAGAATAATTCTTTTGCTGAAAAATCTTAATTGTCGTAAATAAACGATAATTCGTAAAAAATAAGTATCTTCTTTCGAGATTTCTAAAATGAAGTTTTGAAAGAAGATTTTTTACATTATATCTGGAAGTTTAAAAAGTTTTCTTCGGAAAATTTAAAAACCACCGATGGCGATACAGTAGAAATTATCTCGTTGGGAAACCACAATACGAATGCGGGTCCCGATTTTTTAAATGCGCAAATTGTTATAGGCGGACAACATTGGGCAGGAAATGTAGAAATCCACGAAAAATCTTCACTTTGGTATGCACACCATCACGAAAAAGACGTTGCTTACAACAATGTAATTCTTCACGTAGTTTGGGAGTTTGATGTAGCTATTTTTAATAGTCAGTCTGCCGTTATTCCTACTTTAGTGCTAAAAGATTTGGTGCACAAAGACACTTTAACAACGTATCGAAACCTAATATTTCAGCAACAAACATTTGTAAACTGCGAGCATCAATTAAAAAGTGTTGATGAGTTTTTAAAAAAGCATTGGTTGGAACGTTTGTACGTAGAACGTTTACACGATAAGTCGCGAGCAATAACATCAATTTTAGAAACTTTAAATTACGATTGGGAAGCGGTTTTGTACACTATGCTTTTAAAAAACTTCGGACTTAAAGTTAATGCAGAAGCCTTCTTACAACTGTCGCAGTTATTGCCCTTTGAGGTGGTTCGAAAAAATAAAACGTCTTTAGAAAGTTTGGAAGCTTTGTTTTTTGGTGTTAGTAATATGTTTCCTGAAACTTCGGTGGATGCGTATGTGGTGAAATTGCAAAATGAGTTTCGCTATTTAAAACAGAAATACAAATTGAAAACGGCAAACATTCCGCCAGCGTATTTTAAGTTACGACCGCCAAATTTCCCAACCATCCGTTTGTCGCAATTGGCTTCTTTGTATGGCAAAGAATCGAGTTTGTTTCAGCAGTTAATGGAAGTGTCTTCCGCAGAAAAATACTACGAGATTTTTAATGTCTCAGCCTCCGAATATTGGAACAATCATTTTACGTTTGAGAAAACTTCGCCTTCCGTAAGCGTAAAAAAAATGAGTCGCCCGTTTATCGATTTACTTATTATCAATACCATTTTACCTTTAAAGTTTTGCTATTTTAATGCCAGGGGGAAAGATGTTTCAGAAGAAATTATAAATGTGGTTTCGGAACTAAAAAAGGAGCATAATAACATAGTTTCGAGTTTCGAAAAGTTTAATTTTAAAGCTGAAAACGCTCTAGACACGCAAGCGCAAATACAACTTTATACTCAATATTGTAGTTTAAATAAATGTTTGCAGTGTGAAATTGGTGTTAAATTAATTAACGGATAATAGTATATTTGTGTAATGAATGCAATGCAAAATTTACGATATTATTTTGAGAAGCACGGCTATGCGGTTTCTTCGAGGCTTGCCGACAGACTTGGGATGAAAACCAAAAATGTACGCTTGTTTTTTATTTATGCATCTTTCTTTACGTTGGGTGTAGGTTTTTTTGTGTATTTAACCTTGGCATTTTGGTTAAAACTGAAAGATTTGGTGTACACAAAACGAACTTCAGTATTTGATTTATAATTAGCTTTTCATTTAAAAGAACAACCTAAAAATGTTTAAACTCTTTAAATCCAAATTTTATATAGCACTGGCACTGTTGCTATTTATATTTTTATTTGGAATTATTGGGTACCGATTGCTTGGGAATTACAGTTGGGTGGAAGCCGCGTATATGACGGTGATTACTGTAACAACAGTTGGTTACAGTGAGGTAAGACCAACCGACGATCCTACAAAAATATTTACCATTGTACTGATAACTTCTAGTGTGTTTATTGTTGCCTATGCGATTTCTGTGGTTACAGAATATGTATTGTCTCGAAATGCACTTCAGCATATAAAATTTAGAAAAATGAAAAAACAAATTGACAATCTCAATAATCATATCATTATATGTGGATACGGAAGAAACGGAATGCAGGCCGCAAAAAAGTTGAAAGCTTACAGAAAGCCTTTTGTGGTTATTGAGCAAGATGAAGAGATTGCAGAAAAGTATGGTGATGAAGCTCTTTTTGTAGTAGGGAATGCCAATGAAGATGAAACTTTACAGGCGGCAGGAATTGCAAAAGCACAATGTTTAATTTCGGCACTTCCTAACGATGCCGATAATTTGTTTGTGGTGCTTTCATCTAGACAGTTAAACAAAGAAATTGTAATTATTAGTAGAGCTTCACAAGAAACTTCATTAAAAAAGTTGAAATTGGCAGGTGCTAATAAAACCATTATGCCCGATAAAATTGGAGGCGATCACATGGCGTCTTTGGTTGTGTTGCCAGATTTAATTGAGTTTATGGATCAACTTTCTATAGATGATGAAACTACCATAAATTTAGAAGAAGTTGCTGTAGACGACCTTCCAGACGGATATCTGCATAAAACATTAGTCGATTTGGATTTGCGTAGACAAACTGGTTGCACCGTAATTGGATATAAGCAGCCTAACGGAAAATATATTATTAATCCTGATGCAAGTGTGGAACTCGTGCCAAATTCGAAGCTGATGGTGCTTGGGCAACCAACACAAATAAAAAAGCTAAACACGTTATTTCATATTGCAGAAAATACATTTAACGGGTAAAATTTGAAAAAACGCCTTTTTTTTAAGATATTGCCCCATTAGTTTTTAAGAATTCATAATTTAAATATAACCTAAACTTAATTCTTTATGAGAAAACAATTTCTCTCGTTATTTTTTATGCTGTTTTCAATTGCCTTATTTGCGCAAGAGCTTACAGTGAAAGAAAATTTAATTAACCCCTCAAACAAAATAAACGACGGAAAAATTTCGTTGGATGTAACAGGTGGAACGCCTCCATATATGTATAAGTGGAGTAACCAAAGTACATCATTAAAATCTAATACCTCTGAAAATTTAACCGAAGGTGTAGATTATACGGTAACAGTTACAGATGCCTCGGGAAATTCGGTAACACATACGTATAATATCAAGGCCGAATCGATTACAGAAATATTTAACGGAACCATGACGCCAGCAGTGGCAGCATTAGGTTCCGTTTTATTTTGGGACCCATTTGCAGCAACAGGAATTTACGATCCTGTGGTGTATGCAGACGTAAAATTAATTCCTGTACCAGGATGGTCTGCAGGAGTTGATGATAAATTTACACTGCAACAATGGCTAAAACCAGAAGGAGCACATGTAAATAAAGGTGATAAAATTGCTGTAATTTCTAAAGCTTCAGGTGGAACAGTAGATGCTTTTGCGCAAGCAAATGGAGAGCTTAAGTATTTGGTGAAAGAAGGTGGAGTTATTTACAATTCTGAAAATAAAAAACACATTATTGAGCAAGGAGCTCAGTTTTTGGCAGAAGTAAAATACGATGAGCCAATTCCGTTAACACATCCAAATGGAGATCCTCAAACAAAAAACATCCCTTTTATTGTAATTTGGTTAGTTCTTGGAGCTACTTTCTTTACGTTGAGAATGGGCTTCATCAACATCAGAGGATTCAGACATTCATTAGAATTGGCTAAAGGAAAATACGACGATCCTGATGCTCCAGGGCAAGTAACACACTTCCAAGCGTTGGCAACTGCAGTTTCTGGAACTGTTGGTTTAGGAAATATTGCAGGGGTAGCTGTAGCGGTATCGTTAGGTGGTGCTGGAGCTACAATGTGGATGATTTTAGCTGGACTTCTAGGGATGTCATCAAAATTTGTAGAGTGTACACTTGGTGTAAAATATAGAAATATCCTTCCAGATGGACGTGTTTTTGGTGGGCCGATGAACTATTTGAGATACGGTCTTGAAAAAAGAAACATGAAAGGACTAGGGAAAGTACTTGCTGTGTTTTTTGCAATCTTGGCAGTTGGAGCTTCTTTTGGAGGTGGAAACATGTTCCAAGCAAACCAATCGTTTGAGCAATTGGCAGGTCAGTTTCCTGTGCTTGCCGGACACGGATTTTGGTTTGGAGTTGTAACAGCTTTATTAGTTGGAGCAGTTATCTTAGGTGGTATTAGTAGTATCGCAAAAGTAACCGAAAAAATTGTGCCTTTTATGGCTGGTATTTATGTGTTAGCAGCACTTGTTGTTATCATTGTAAATATTCAAAACATAGGGCCTGCATTTTCTGCAATTTACGAAGGAGCTTTTAGTCCAAGCGCACTAAAAGGTGGTGTAATTGGAGTATTGATTGTAGGTTTCCAAAGAGCAGCTTTCTCAAACGAAGCCGGTGTTGGTTCGGCAGCGATAGCGCATAGTGCGGCAAAAACAAATCACCCACCATCTGAAGGGTTTGTAGCTTTATTAGAGCCATTTATCGATACTGTAGTAGTTTGTACGCTTACTGCATTGGTATTAATTTTTACTGGTATGCACGAAAGAGAAGGTATCGCTGGAGCACAATTAACTTCAGATGCTTTTGGTAGCGTTATTAGTTGGTTCCCATACGTATTAGCGGCGGCAGTATTCTTGTTTGCATTTTCAACAATGATTTCTTGGTCGTACTACGGAATGAGAGCATGGACTTTCTTATTCGGAAAAAGTAGAAGAACAGAAATTGTTTACAAAATATTCTTCATGGTATTTGTTGTAATCGGTGCATCTGTAAGTTTAGGTGCTGTACTAGACTTCTCCGATATGATGATTCTTGCCATGTCGTTCCCTAACATTATCGGGTTATATATAATGAGTGGAGAAGTACGCGAAGACCTTCGAGAGTACTTTAGAAAATTAAAAGCTGGCGAATTGTTTAAAAAACAAAGAGAAGCTAAAGAAACTGCTTAAAAAATAGAATTATGAATAGAGTATCCCACTTCCGGTTTTATAAGAGCCAACGGAGTGGGATATTTTTTTTGGTACTTATTGTTGTAATTTTTCAATGTGTGCAACTTGGGCGCGATATTTTTTCTTTTACTGCGGAAGTAACTCCTTTGAACGTATTAGCTTCAGCTGAAAATGAATTTCCGTATAAACAGTTTCCTTTCAATCCTAATTATATTTCCGATTTTAAAGGATACACTTTAGGGCTTTCCGTAGAAGAAATTGAAGCCATCCAAAAGTATCGAGCTGCCGGAAACTACATAAATTCCACAGCACAATTTCAAGAAATTAGCGGTGTTTCCGATACGTTGCTAAATACAATTCAACCTTATTTTTTATTTCCTGAGAAGAAATCTTTTCCGAAGAAAAAAGCAAAAGCAGTAATTTCAATTAAAAAGCAAGACATTAATACCGCTACTGTATCAGACCTTAAAAAGGTGAGAGGTGTGGGAGAAGTATTGGCCAATCGTTTGGTGAAATACCGAAGCTATTTGGGCGGATTTTATTTTCAAGACCAAATAGCAGAAACCTATGGAATACCTCCCGAATCAGTTTCGGAAGTTTTAAAATATTTCGAAATTCAAAAATTACCCACATTTAAAAAACGCGATGTAAATACGTGCACGCTGAAAGAATTGAGTAAAATACCATACATAGACTGGAATCTGGCGAAAAAAATTGTATCTTATAGAACCAACCATTTAAAAATAAGCGACCTACCTGAATTAACAAAAATAGAGGGTTTTCCTACGGACAAATTAAATAGAATTGAATTATATTTGACGGCGGAACCAACAGTCTCAGAGCATACTTCTGAGCCTTAAAACAAACTTCGACATTGGTCGATTAAACTTCTCCGTAACATATTTAGAACGAATGGAATTGGATACAGCGGCACACATGAATTTTGATTATTCTGAAACACAACAATTAGTTGCAAATTCGGCTAGAGAATTTGCCGAACAATATATTAGACCTCATGTTATGGAATGGGATGAGGCGCAAACTTTTCCGGTGGAAGCATTTAAAAAAGCTGGAGAGTTAGGTTTTATGGGGATTTTAGTTCCAGAAACCTATGGAGGTTCTGGGTTGGGATATCATGAGTATATCGCTATTTTAGATGAGATTTCTAAAGTAGACCCTTCTATCGGATTGTCGGTAGCGGCACACAATTCGTTATGTACAAACCATATTTTGTCTTTCGGAAATGAAGAGCAAAAGAAAAAGTGGTTGCCAAAATTGGCTACAGGCGAATGGATTGGAGCATGGGGATTAACCGAACACAACACGGGGTCGGATGCAGGTGGAATGAGTACTACAGCAGTTAAAGATGGTGATGAGTGGGTAATTAATGGAGCAAAAAACTTTATCACACACGGAAAAAGTGGTAATGTAGCTGTTGTTATTGTTCGAACAGGAGAAAAGGGAGACTCACACGGAATGACTGCTTTTGTAGTAGAAAAAGGAACTCCAGGTTTTTCTAGCGGAAAAAAAGAGAATAAATTAGGAATGCGAGCGAGCGAAACTGCAGAGCTTGTTTTTTCTGATTGTAGAATTCCAGATGCAAACCGTTTAGGTGAAGTAGGGGAAGGCTTTATACAATCGATGAAAATATTGGATGGCGG
The DNA here is from genome assembly GCF_038433465.1 of Joostella sp. CR20. Classification (NCBI taxonomy): domain Bacteria; kingdom Pseudomonadati; phylum Bacteroidota; class Flavobacteriia; order Flavobacteriales; family Flavobacteriaceae; genus Joostella; species Joostella sp. CR20. Next base: position 82,994 of record NZ_JAESVF010000005.1, read on the forward strand.
ACGTATTTCTATTGGTGCACTTTCGTTAGGAATTGCTCGTGGAGCATATGAAGCTGCATTAAAATATTCGAAAGAACGTGTGCAATTTGGAAAGCCTATTGCAGAGTTCCAAGGAATATCGTTTAAATTGGCAGACATGGCAACCGATATTGAAGCCTCAGAATTATTGTTACACAAAGCCGCTTTTGAGAAAAATGAAGGTCGTAAGATGACAAAAATTAGCGCTATGTGTAAAATGTTTGCTTCGGAAGCTTGTGTGCGAATTGCCAATGAAGCTGTGCAAATACACGGAGGTTACGGTTATACAAAAGATTTTCCGGTAGAGAAGTTCTATAGAGATGCTAAACTTTGTACTATTGGAGAAGGAACTACCGAAATCCAGAAGCTTGTGATTTCTAGGAACATACTGAAGTAGTTTTGTTTTTTAGAAAAAAATAAAAAAAATAAATTTTTGTGTTTGGTATTTGAATTAATTTTTATCTTTGCCGTCCGTAAAAGAAAGGAGGTGGTGAACTTATGTTAATTATACCGATAAAAGAAGGAGAAAATATAGACAGAGCGCTTAAGCGTTACAAGCGTAAATTTGATAGAACAGGTACAATGCGTCAGCTACGTAGTCGTCAACAATTTACAAAGCCTTCAGTTCAGAAAAGAGCGCAAATTCAAAAAGCAGCTTATATTCAAGGATTGAGAGATCAAGAGGAAATATAGTTTCTTCTTTTAGAATAAATTAAAAAAATCCCATTTCAGTAGAAGTGGGATTTTTTGTTTTTAGTATTAGAATGTATTTTGCATTGGGTTGGGTTTATGATTTTTGCTAATTGACCTATTTAAAAAGTTTTGAAAATCAAGGAAGCGGCGATGGGTGAAAGATAAAAAGCTGTCCGAGCGTAGCGAGTTCTTTTTATCTGTGGTGGATGGTTCCGTAGATTTTTTAAACTTTTTAAATCAGTCTTGACTTTTTTGTTTCGTTTTTGTGTCAAGACAAAAATGAAAGTATCATTAGTTTAAAATCTAATCTAAGATGAGTATTACGTTTTAATATCGAGAGAAGAGAGTTTTAAAGTTTTTGTATCTTGAATTTAGGATGTTGTTTGTTTTAATATGGTATGTTTAGATTTTAGTTCTTTTGTGAAAAACATATTGATATTTGTTTGTTTAGTTTTTATACGCACTATTTTTCAGTATCTTCGATAGTATTTCAACAGTTGCTTCAATCATAAAAGTATGCCATTTCAAAAATTTCTCGATTATCTTCAGTTAGAAAAGAACTATTCTAAGCATACGATTACTGCCTATAAAAATGATCTTGAACGCTTTTTTGAATATTGTGTTGAGGAATTTCAGCAGGAAAATATAGCAGAAGTAAATTATTCGCAAATTCGATCATGGATAGTTTCGTTGGTCGATTCGGGTTTGGATAACAGAAGTGTAAACCGAAAAGTAGCTTCTTTAAAGGCGTATTATAAATTTTTATTGAAAGTACAGCAAATAGAAGTTAATCCGTTGGCAAAACACAAAGCATTAAAAACTTCAAAAAAAGTAGAAACACCTTTTTCTGAAAAAGAAATGTTTGCTGTTTTAAATGAATTGGAGTTTACAGATGATTTTGAAGGCGTTCGGGATAAATTAATTATCGAGTTATTTTACGCTACAGGAATGCGTAGGATAGAGTTGGTTGAGTTGAAGCTTCAGAGTGTAGATTTTTCAAATAAAACCATCAAAGTATTAGGGAAGCGAAACAAGGAACGTATTGTGCCGTTAATGACTTCCGTAGAAAAATACCTTAAAGAATATTTAGCACTTCGAGAAGCGTATGTTAATGAGGCGTCAAAAGACTGTTTATTTCTTCTTAAAAACGGTCATAAAATCTACGAAAATCTTGTTTATAGAATAATAAATAAGTACTTTAGTAGAGCGTCGACAAAGCTAAAAAAGAGTCCGCATATTCTAAGGCATACTTTTGCAACGCATTTGCTAAACAAAGGAGCTGATTTAAATGCGGTAAAAGAATTATTAGGGCACTCGAGTTTAGCGTCAACACAGGTGTATACGCATAATAGTATTGCGGAGTTAAAAAGGCAGTACAATGAGGCGCACCCTAGAAATGAAAAAAACTAACTACGCGTAATTTAATTACACGAAAACTTTCTAAATAAGCTAACGTATGATGTAAAGCATATGTTGTTCGATGTACAATCGAACCCAAAAGGAGGCCCGTAAAAGGGTTTGATGTTTAACCTTAAATTTAAAGGAAATGGAAGTAAACACGCAATCTGTCAACTTCAATGTGGATCAAAAATTGTTAAATTTTATTCAGAAACGAATGGATAAATTAGACCATTATTACGATAAGGTCGTCCACTCAGACGTGTATTTAAAGGTGCAAAACACCAGTGTGAAAGAGAATAAAATAGCAGAGGTAAAGGTGCATGTGCCTGGAGATGAATATATAGTGAAAAAACAGTGTAAAACATTTGAAGAAGCAATAGATAGTGCTGCTAGTTCCTTGGAGCGATCTTTAAAGAAAAGAAAGCAAAAATTACGCACACATATTTAATTGAAAATTTTTTCAAATTTGTTTTGTAAAAAGAATAAATTGTATACATTTGCAGTCCGTTAGAAATAGCGGGCTTTTTTACTGAAAGGCCGATGTAGCTCAGCTGGCTAGAGCAGCTGATTTGTAATCAGCAGGTCGTGGGTTCGAGTCCCTCCATCGGCTCTAAAAGTTTTAGTTTTTTGATAAATTGATGATTTCCAGAAGTGTAAAATTTTTCTTCAAAAAAAAGAAAAAATAATAGTGATTATTTGAAAAACATTAATTACTTTTGCGCTCGGAATTTTAGAAAAGAAGTTTCGGCTTCTATTTTCAAAATGCTTTATTGGGGAGATACTCAAGCGGCCAACGAGGGCAGACTGTAAATCTGCTGACTATGTCTTCGCAGGTTCGAATCCTGCTCTCCCCACTAAAATAGCAATTTTAAAAGCTTGAATTTAAAATTGCAAATGCGGGAGTAGCTCAGTTGGTAGAGCGTCAGCCTTCCAAGCTGAATGTCGCGAGTTCGAACCTCGTCTCCCGCTCAAAAAATCAAGAATAGCTTGGGTTTTTTCCTGGGTAAAAAAAACAGAGATGAGACTAATCTTAAGAAAATAAGGTGTGTTCTCTTCTCTTATTCTGGTACTTTGAGTTTTTGGTTGTTGTTTGAGGTGATGTTTAAAAGACAATTTTAAACTTGAAGCTTGAATTTTCAAGCCGGTGTAGCTCAGGGGTAGAGCGCTTCCTTGGTAAGGAAGAGGTCACGAGTTCAATTCTCGTCATTGGCTCTTATTGCGTTTAAATTTGAACACTAATATATAACTAAGATTAAAATTATTAAATCATGGCAAAGGAAACTTTTGATCGTTCCAAACCACACTTAAATATAGGTACTATTGGACACGTAGATCACGGTAAAACTACTTTAACTGCTGCTATCACTAAAGTATTAGCAGATGCTGGTCTTTCTGATGCACGTTCATTCGATTCTATCGATAACGCTCCTGAAGAAAAAGAAAGAGGTATCACAATTAATACTTCTCACGTAGAGTATCAAACTGCAAATCGTCACTACGCTCACGTTGACTGTCCTGGTCACGCGGATTACGTAAAGAACATGGTTACAGGTGCTGCTCAAATGGACGGAGCTATCTTGGTAGTTGCTGCTACTGATGGTCCAATGCCACAAACTAGAGAGCACATCCTTTTAGGACGTCAGGTTGGGGTTCCAAGAATCGTTGTTTTCTTGAATAAAGTTGACATGGTTGATGATGAGGAGCTTTTAGAGCTTGTTGATATGGAGGTAAGAGAATTACTTTCTTTCTATGAGTACGATGGAGATAATGGTCCTGTGATTCCAGGTTCTGCTCTAGGTGCTTTAAATGGAGAGCAAAAGTGGGTTGACTCTGTAATGAAATTGATGGAAGCTGTTGATGAGTGGATCGAGTTACCTCAAAGAGATGTCGATAAAGATTTCTTAATGCCTATCGAGGATGTATTTACAATTACAGGTCGTGGTACAGTTGCTACTGGACGTATCGAGTCTGGAGTTGCTAAAACTGGTGAGGCTGTAGATATCATCGGTATGGGAGCTGAGAAATTAACTTCTACTATTACAGGGGTTGAGATGTTCCGTAAAATTTTAGATAGAGGTGAAGCTGGAGATAACGTAGGTATCTTATTAAGAGGTATTGAGAAAACTGATATCAAAAGAGGTATGGTTATCTGTAAGCCAGGTTCTGTAACTCCTCACGCTAAATTTAAAGCAGAGGTTTACGTTCTTAAGAAAGAAGAAGGTGGACGTCACACTCCGTTCCATAACAACTACCGTCCACAGTTCTACGTGCGTACAACTGACGTAACAGGTACTATTACTTTGCCTGATGGAGTTGAGATGGTAATGCCTGGAGATAACTTAACAATTACTGTTGAGTTGTTACAACCAATCGCTCTTAACAAAGGTTTACGTTTTGCTATCCGTGAAGGAGGTAGAACAGTAGGAGCTGGTCAGGTAACTGAAATTTTAGACTAAGTTTTAGAATTATAACAAGTTTAAAGGGTGTCTGATTTTTTATGAGTCAGACGCCTTTGAACTTGAATAAACGGGTGTAGTTCAAGGGTAGAATACCGGTCTCCAAAACCGTTGATGGGAGTTCGAATCTCTCCACCCGTGCAAAAATAATATAGAGTAAAAATGGTAAATTATATAAAAGAATCATTTGAAGAGTTAAGAGCGAATGTTACTTGGCCTAGTTGGGCTGAAGGACAGAACCTAATGGTTGTAGTTGCTGTTTTCTCTATACTTTTTTCATTAGCAATTTGGGGTGTTGATACAGTTTTAGCTAAACTTATCAAGCTTTATTTTGGTGTAATTAATTAATAATATTTAAAGACGAGTATTGCAATGGCAGAAGCGTTAGCAAAACAGTGGTATGTAGTAAGGGCTGTGAGTGGCCAAGAGAATAAAGTGAAAGGCTACATAGAACAAGATATAGCTCGCCTTGGGTATTCAGATTATGTAGATGAAGTGTTGGTGCCTACTGAAAAAGTGGTTCAAATACGAAACGGTAAAAAGATAAATAAAGAACGTGTTTATTTTCCAGGTTATGTAATGGTGAAAGCCAACTTAGGAGGGGAGATAGTACACGTTATTAAGTCTATAACTGGTGTTATTGGGTTTTTAGGAGAAGTAAAAGGAGGTGATCCTGTTCCTTTAAGAAAATCTGAAGTGAATAGAATGTTAGGAAAAGTTGATGAATTATCTGTTAAGACAGATAATGTTGCTATTCCTTACACTATAGGTGAGACTATTAAAGTTATAGATGGTCCTTTTAATGGTTTCAATGGAACTGTTGAAAAGGTAAATGAAGAAAGACGTAAACTCGAAGTAATGGTTAAGATTTTTGGAAGAAAAACACCATTAGAATTGAGTTATATGCAAGTTGAGAAAGTATAATAGTTACATTATATAGATTCGTCTTGCTTCCATAAATAAGGCGATTCAAATTTAAATTGAACACAAACAATGGCAAAAGAAGTTAGTAAAGTAGTTAAACTACAAGTTAGGGGAGGTGCTGCGAATCCGTCGCCACCGGTTGGACCCGCTCTAGGTGCTGCCGGTGTTAACATCATGGAGTTCTGTAAGCAATTTAATGCTCGTACGCAGGACAAGCAAGGTAAAGTATTACCAGTTGTTATCACCGTATACAAAGACAAATCATTTGACTTTGTAATTAAGACACCGCCAGCGGCAGTTCAGCTTTTGGAAGCGGCTAAGGTTAAGAAGGGTTCTGGAGAGCCAAACCGTAAAAAGGTTGCTAGCGTTACTTGGGATCAAGTAAAAGCTATCGCAGAGGACAAAATGCAAGATCTTAATGCGTTTACTGTAGAGTCAGCAATGAGCATGGTAGCAGGAACAGCAAGATCTATGGGATTAACGGTTTCAGGTGATAAGCCTTTTTAAATCTTAAAAGAATCTAGAAATGGCAAAATTAACAAAAAAACAAAAAGAAGCAGTAGTTAAAATCGACAGAAACAAATTGTATTCTGTAGAAGAAGCTTCTCAATTAGTAAAAGATATCACTAACGTTAAGTTTGATGCATCTGTTGATTTGGCAGTACGTTTAGGAGTAGATCCACGTAAAGCTAATCAAATGGTAAGAGGTGTTGTAACGCTTCCTCATGGAACAGGTAAAGATGTTAAAGTTTTAGCATTGGTTACTCCAGATAAAGAAGCTGAAGCAAAAGAAGCTGGAGCTGATTACGTAGGGTTAGATGAGTACTTACAAAAGATAAAAGACGGTTGGACAGATGTTGATGTAATTATCACTATGCCAAGCGTAATGGGTAAATTAGGACCTTTAGGACGTATTTTAGGGCCAAGAGGATTAATGCCTAATCCAAAAACAGGTACAGTTACTATGGATGTAGCTAAAGCTGTAAGTGAAGTAAAAGCTGGTAAAATTGACTTTAAAGTTGATAAAACAGGTATCGTTCATGCGGCTATTGGTAAAGCATCTTTCTCAGCAGATAAAATTGCTGGTAACGCAAACGAATTATTACAAACATTATTAAAATTGAAGCCAACTGCGGCTAAAGGAACTTACGTAAAGAGTATCTTTATTTCTAGTACTATGAGTCCTAGTATTCCTGTAGATCCTAAGGCAGTTTAATTGGCAGTATAAATTTTTTAATCATGACTAGAGAAGAAAAGTTAACGGTAATAGAAGATTTAACTGCGCAGTTAGGTGATAATGGAAATATCTATTTAGCTGATATTTCTGGATTGGATGCTCAAACAACTTCTAACTTACGTAGAGCTTGTTTTAAAGCAAACATCAAACTTGCAGTTGTAAAAAATACATTGCTTGCAAAAGCAATGGAAGCTTCTGATAAAGATTTCGGGGAACTTCCAACAGTGCTTAAAGGAAACACTTCTTTAATGCTTTCTGAAACAGGAAACGCTCCAGCGAAATTAATTAAGGATTTCCGTAAAAAATCAGATAGACCATTACTTAAAGGTGCTTTTATTGAAGAAGCAGTTTATCTTGGAGATGATCAACTAGATAACCTAGTTAACATCAAATCTAAAGAAGAAGTTATTGGAGATATTATCTCATTACTTCAGTCGCCTGCTAAGAATGTTATTAGCGGACTTAAGTCTGGAGGTGGTAAATTAGCTGGTATCCTTAAAACATTATCAGAAAAAGAATCATAAGTAGTACGCACTTAAAACAATTATATTAAAAATTTATTAAAACGATAGAAAATGGCAGATTTAAAAGATTTTGCAGAACAATTAGTTAATTTAACAGTAAAAGAAGTAAACGAATTAGCTGATATCTTAAAAGAAGAATACGGTATCGAACCTGCTGCTGCAGCTGTAGCTGTTGCTGGTGGAGGAGCTGCTGCTGGTGGTGAAGCTGCTGAGGAAAAATCAGAATTTGATGTAATCCTTAAATCAGCTGGAGCGTCTAAATTAGCTGTTGTAAAATTAGTTAAAGAATTAACTGGTTTAGGACTTAAAGAAGCTAAAGAAATAGTTGATAGTGCTCCAAAAGCTATCAAAGAAGGAGTTGCTAAAGACGAGGCTGAAGGTCTTAAGAAGTCTTTAGAAGAAGCTGGTGCAGAGGTAGAATTAAAGTAATTCCACCCTACAGCGCCAAGCTGTACAATATGGTTTAGGTCCTACCCAATTTTATGGGGTAGAGACCTAAACCCTTTTTGCGTATATAAATGTATACGTTTTTTCAATTTTCACTTTAATCAAAATATTGTCCATTGATGTTCACAAATCAGACTGAAAGAATTAATTTCGCCTCTGCAAAGAATACGCCGGCATATCCGGATTTCTTGGACATTCAGATTAAGTCATTCCAGGATTTCTTTCAACTGGAAACTAAATCTGAAGAAAGAGGTAACGAAGGTCTTTATAACACCTTCTTGGAGAACTTCCCCATTACTGATACGCGTAATCAATTTGTACTTGAGTTTTTAGACTACTTTATTGATCCTCCACGTTATTCAATTCAAGAGTGTATTGAAAGAGGATTAACATACAGTGTGCCGTTAAAAGCAAGACTAAAACTATACTGTACAGATCCTGAGCACGAAGATTTTGAAACCATAGTACAGGATGTTTATTTAGGTGTAATTCCTTACATGACGCCTAGTGGTACCTTTGTTATTAACGGAGCGGAACGCGTTGTTGTATCCCAATTACACAGGTCTCCAGGTGTATTCTTTGGTCAATCATTCCATGCGAATGGAACTAAATTGTATTCTGCCAGAGTAATTCCTTTTAAAGGTTCTTGGATAGAATTTGCTACCGATATCAATAGCGTTATGTATGCTTATATCGATAGAAAGAAAAAATTACCTGTTACAACACTTTTCCGTGCTATTGGTTTTGAGCGCGATAAAGATATTCTTGAAATTTTCGATCTTGCTGAAGAAGTAAAAGTTTCTAAAAGTGGATTGAAAAAAGTGTTGGGCAGAAAGTTAGCGGCACGTGTGCTTAAAACTTGGCATGAAGATTTCGTAGATGAGGATACAGGAGAGGTGGTTTCTATTGAACGTAATGAAATCATCTTAGATAGAGATACTGTTCTTGAAAAAGAACACATTGATGAAATAGTAGATACCGATGTTAAAACTATCTTATTACACAAAGAGGATAGCCAAACAGGAGATTATGCTATTATCTATAACACATTACAAAAAGATCCTACAAACTCTGAAAAAGAGGCTGTAGAACACATATACCGTCAATTACGTAATGCTGAACCGCCAGATGAGGAAACAGCAAGAGGTATTATTGACAAATTATTCTTCTCAGATCAACGTTACAACTTAGGTGAAGTAGGTCGTTATAGAATGAATAAAAAGTTAGGCTTGGATATCGAAATGGATAAACAAGTTTTAACAAAAGAAGATATTATTACCATTATCAAATACCTTATTGAGTTAATTAACTCAAAAGCAGAGATTGATGATATCGATCACTTATCTAACCGTCGTGTTAGAACAGTAGGAGAGCAATTATCATCTCAGTTTGGTGTAGGTCTTGCACGTATGGCAAGAACAATTCGTGAGCGTATGAATGTACGTGACAACGAGGTGTTTACACCAATCGATTTGATTAATGCTAAAACATTATCATCGGTAATTAATTCTTTCTTTGGAACAAACCAGTTATCTCAGTTTATGGATCAAACCAATCCGTTAGCAGAGATTACACACAAACGTCGTTTATCTGCATTAGGACCTGGAGGTCTTTCTCGTGAGAGAGCAGGATTCGAGGTGCGTGACGTTCACTATACGCACTACGGACGTCTTTGTCCGATTGAAACACCAGAGGGTCCAAACATTGGTTTGATTTCTTCATTAAGTGTGTTTGCGAAAGTAAACGGTATGGGATTCATCGAAACTCCATATAGAAAGGTTAACGAAGGAAAAGTAGATCTTTCAGAAATACTTTACTTAAGTGCCGAAGAAGAAGAAGAAAAGAAAATAGCACAAGCCAATATTCCATTAGCAAATGATGGAACAATCGATACAGATAAGGTAATTGCACGTATGGAAGGTGACTTCCCAGTTGTAGATCCTGCAGAGGTTCATTACACAGACGTTGCGCCAAACCAAATCGCTTCGATTTCGGCTTCGTTAATTCCTTTCTTAGAGCATGATGATGCGAACCGTGCCTTGATGGGATCTAACATGATGCGCCAGGCAGTTCCATTATTAAGACCAGAGTCTCCAATTGTTGGTACAGGTCTTGAGCGTCAAGTAGCTTCAGATTCTCGTGTTTTAATTAATGCTGAAGGAAATGGAGTTATCGATTACGTAGATGCTTCTAAAATTACTATTAAATACGATAGAACTGAAAATGATAGACTAGTTAGTTTTGATGACGATTTCAAAACCTACGATCTTATTAAATTCAGAAAAACAAACCAAGGTACTTCTATCAACTTAAAACCAATTGTAAGAAAAGGTGATAAAGTTGCTAAAGGACAAGTACTTTGCGAAGGATATGCTACACAACAAGGAGAGCTTGCATTAGGAAGAAACTTACAAGTAGCCTTTATGCCTTGGAAAGGGTATAACTTTGAGGATGCGATTGTAATTTCTGAAAAAGTAGTAAGAGAAGATATCTTTACTTCAATTCATATCGATGAATATTCGTTAGAAGTTAGAGATACCAAGTTAGGAGCAGAAGAGTTAACCAACGATATTCCAAACGTTTCTGAAGAAGCTACAAGAGAGCTTGACGAAAACGGAATGATTCGTATTGGTGCCGAGGTAAAACCTGGAGATATTTTAATTGGTAAGATTACACCAAAAGGTGAGTCAGACCCAACTCCAGAAGAAAAATTACTTCGTGCAATCTTCGGAGATAAAGCTGGAGATGTAAAAGATGCATCATTAAAAGCTTCTCCTTCGTTAAACGGAGTTGTTATCGATAAGAAATTGTTCTCTAGAGCTATTAAAGATAAGCGTAAGAGAGCAAAAGATAAAGAAGATATCGCTAAGTTGGAGTTAGAATTTGAAAGTAAATTCACTGTACTTAAAGATGTATTGGTTGATAAATTATTCTCAATTGTAAACGGAAAAACATCACAAGGTGTATTTAACGATTTAGGTGAAGAAGTATTCCCTAAAGGAAAGAAATATACCCAAAAAATGTTGAATGCTGTTGATGATTTTGCACACTTAGTAAGCGGAACATGGACAACCGACGATGAGACAAATGCACTTATCAACGATCTTCTTCATAACTATAAAATTAAATTAAACGACCTACAAGGAGCGTTACGTAGAGATAAGTTTACTATTTCTGTTGGAGATGAATTACCAGCAGGAATCATGAAACTTGCTAAAGTATACATTGCTAAAAAACGTAAGCTTAAAGTAGGAGATAAAATGGCAGGTCGTCACGGTAACAAAGGTATTGTTGCTCGTATTGTTCGTCAAGAAGATATGCCTTTCTTAGAAGATGGAACACCAGTAGATATCGTATTGAATCCGCTAGGGGTACCATCACGTATGAACATTGGTCAGATTTACGAAACTGTACTTGGATGGGCAGGTAAAAACTTAGGTAAAAAGTTTGCTACGCCAATTTTCGACGGAGCTTCGTTAGACGAAATCAATGAACTTACAGACAAGGCAGGTATTCCAAGATTTGGACACACATATCTTTATGATGGTGGTACAGGAGAGCGTTTCGACCAAGCAGCTACTGTGGGAGTAATTTACATGCTTAAATTAGGACACATGGTAGACGATAAAATGCACGCACGTTCTATCGGGCCATACTCATTAATTACACAGCAACCTTTAGGTGGTAAAGCACAATTTGGAGGTCAGCGTTTTGGTGAGATGGAGGTTTGGGCTCTTGAGGCTTATGGTGCTTCAAGTACGCTTAGAGAAATCTTAACTGTAAAATCTGATGACGTTATTGGTAGAGCTAAAACTTACGAGTCGATCGTTAAGGGAGAGATGATGCCAGAACCAGGATTACCAGAATCATTCAATGTATTAATGCATGAATTGAAGGGTCTTGGATTAGATATCAGATTAGAAGAATAATAATTTTAATGAAGGCACTCGGTACACGCTGAGTGTCTTCCTTAAAAAGGAAATTTAGTTCGAACTTTTATAGTCGAAATATAAAACCCCAAAAGGGTAAATTACACTTAATTCATTATCACCATTTATTATGGCTAGAAATAAAGATAAGAATACAGTACAACAGAGGTTTAACAAGATCTCAATCGGGTTAGCATCTCCAGAGTCTATTTTAGCAGAGTCTAGAGGAGAAGTGCTAAAACCGGAAACCATTAATTACCGTACGCACAAACCAGAACGCGATGGTCTTTTTTGTGAGCGTATTTTTGGGCCTGTTAAAGACTACGAATGTGCTTGTGGAAAATACAAAAGAATACGTTATAAAGGTATTGTATGTGACCGATGTGGTGTTGAAGTTACCGAGAAAAAGGTACGTAGAGATAGAGTAGGACACATCAATTTGGTAGTGCCAGTTGCACACATCTGGTATTTCCGTTCTTTACCAAATAAAATAGGTTACCTTCTTGGATTACCATCTAAGAAGTTAGACATGATTATCTATTACGAGCGTTATGTAGTTATCCAACCAGGAAATGCTACAAATGCTGATGGTGATCCTGTTCAAAAAATGGATTTCTTAACAGAAGAAGAATACCTAAATATTTTAGAATCTCTTCCAACAGAAAACCAATACTTAGAAGACACAGACCCAAATAAGTTTATCGCTAAAATGGGAGCTGAGTGTTTAATCGATTTATTATCAAGAATCGATCTTGACGAACTTTCTTACGAGTTAAGACACAAAGCAAATACCGAAACTTCTAAGCAACGTAAAACGGAAGCATTAAAACGTTTGCAAGTTGTTGAGGCACTTCGTGAGTCTCAAAAGAACAGAGAAAACAATCCAGAGTGGATGATTATGAAAGTAATTCCGGTTATTCCACCAGAATTACGTCCATTAGTACCACTTGACGGAGGGCGTTTTGCAACTTCAGATTTAAATGATTTGTATCGTAGAGTAATCATCAGAAACAATCGTTTAAAACGTTTAATGGAGATTAAAGCACCAGAAGTAATTTTACGTAACGAGAAGCGTATGCTTCAAGAGTCGGTAGATTCTTTATTCGATAACACACGTAAATCTTCTGCTGTAAAAACAGAATCGAATAGACCACTTAAATCACTTTCAGATTCATTAAAAGGAAAACAAGGACGTTTCCGTCAAAACCTTTTAGGTAAACGTGTAGATTATTCAGCACGTTCGGTTATTGTTGTTGGACCAGAAATGAAATTATACGAGTGTGGTCTTCCAAAAAATATGGCAGCCGAGCTGTACAAACCTTTTGTTATTAGAAAATTAATAGAAAGAGGAATTGTAAAAACAGTAAAATCTGCTAAGAAAATTATTGACAAAAGAGAGCCAGTGGTTTGGGATATCTTGGAAAACGTTCTTAAGGGACATCCAGTATTACTAAACCGTGCTCCAACGCTTCACCGTTTGGGTATCCAAGCGTTCCAGCCTAAGTTAATCGAAGGGAAAGCAATCCAGTTACACCCATTAGTGTGTACTGCATTTAACGCCGATTTCGATGGAGACCAGATGGCGGTTCACTTACCATTAGGACCAGAAGCTATTTTGGAAGCACAAATGTTAATGTTGGCATCTCATAATATCTTGAACCCTGCAAATGGTTCGCCAATTACAGTACCATCTCAAGACATGGTTCTTGGATTGTATTATATGACGAAAGCTAGAAAGTCAACTCCAGAGCACCCAATTAAAGGTGAAGGATTAACTTTCTATTCTGCAGACGAGGTTACAATTGCATTCAACGAGAAAAAAGTTGATCTAAACGCAATGGTAAAAGTTCGTGCAAAAGACTTTAACGATAAAGGCGAATTGGTAATGCAAATTATTGAAACTACTGTTGGTAGAATTTTATTCAACCAAGTAGTTCCAGAAAAAGCAGGTTATATCAATGAGGTATTAACCAAAAAATCGCTTAGAGATATTATTGGTAACATTTTAAAAGCTACCGATGTACCTACAACCGCAGACTTCTTAGATAAAATTAAGAGTATGGGGTATAACTTCGCATTCAAAGGAGGTTTATCATTCAGTTTAGGAGATATTATTATTCCTGAAGAAAAACACCCAATGATTGCTGAAGCTAATGAGCAAGTAGACGGAATTATGGCAAATTATAACATGGGTCTTATTACAAATAATGAGCGTTATAATCAGGTAATTGACGTTTGGACTTCTGCCAACGCAATGCTTACAGAACTTGCTATGAAACGTATTCGTGAAGATAACCAAGGATTTAACTCGGTATTCATGATGCTTGACTCTGGAGCGAGGGGATCTAAAGAACAGATTCGTCAGCTTACAGGTATGCGTGGATTGATGGCGAAACCTAAAAAATCGACCGCAGGTGGTGGAGAAATTATTGAGAACCCGATTCTTTCTAACTTTAAAGAAGGACTTTCGATTCTTGAGTACTTTATCTCTACGCACGGTGCTCGTAAAGGTCTTGCCGATACCGCACTTAAAACTGCCGATGCTGGATACTTAACACGTCGTTTGGTAGACGTTTCTCAAGACGTTATCGTAAATACTGAAGATTGTGGTACGTTACGTGGTGTTGAAGTTGAAGCATTGAAAAAGAATGACGAAGTTGTAGAATCTTTAGGAGAACGTATTTTAGGACGTGTTTCTTTACACGATGTTTACGATCCGTTAACGGAAGAATTATTAGTTCGTTCAGGAGAAGAAATTTCAGAAGAAATCGTTAAGAAAATCGACGCCTCTCCAGTAGAGAAAATCGAAGTACGTTCGCCACTTACTTGTGAAGCAAAACAAGGAATTTGTGCGAAATGTTACGGACGTAACCTTGCAACTGGTAAAATGGTTCAACGTGGAGAAGCTGTTGGTGTTGTAGCCGCGCAATCTATTGGAGAGCCTGGAACACAGCTTACACTTCGTACATTCCACGTGGGAGGTATTGCAGGAAACATTTCAGAAGAAAATAAAGTAATCGCTAAATTTAACAGCAAGCTAGAAATCGAAGACCTTAAAACTGTTAAAGGTTCTGATGCTGACGGAAACGAAGTTGATGTTGTAATTTCTAGAACTGCAGAAGTTAAGTTTGTTGACGAGAAAACAGGTATTGTACTTGCTACTAATAACGTTCCTTACGGTTCTCAAATTTTTGTGAAAGAAGGACAAAAAGTAGAAAAAGGAACTGTAATCTGTCAATGGGATCCATATAACGCGGTAATTGTTTCTGAATTCTCAGGAAAAATTGCTTACGAAAATATCGATCAAGGGGTTACTTACCAAGTAGAAATTGATGAGCAAACAGGATTCCAAGAGAAAGTAATTTCTGAATCTAGAAACAAAAAATTAATTCCTACGCTTTTAATTAAAGACGCTAAAGGAGAAACTTTACGTTCGTACAACTTACCTGTTGGAGCCCACATTATGGTAGACAACAACGAGAAAATTGCCGAAGGTAAAGTATTAGTTAAGATTCCTAGAAGATCTTCTAAAGCAGGGGATATTACAGGAGGTCTTCCGAGAGTTACCGAGCTTTTCGAAGCACGTAACCCTTCTAACCCAGCAGTTGTTACCGAGATTGACGGAGTTGTTTCTTTCGGAAAAATTAAAAGAGGTAACCGCGAGATTATTGTAGAGTCTAAATTAGGAGATATTAAAAAGTATTTGGTGAAATTATCTAACCAAATTCTTGTTCAGGAGAACGATTACGTTCGTGCTGGTATGCCGCTTTCAGACGGTTCGATCACTCCAGAAGATATCTTAAGAATTAAAGGCCCATCTGCAGTACAGCAATACTTAGTAAACGAAGTACAGGAGGTATACCGTTTACAAGGGGTGAAAATTAACGATAAGCACTTTGAGGTAGTAGTACGTCAAATGATGCGTAAAGTTAATATTCAAGATTCTGGAGATACTACATTCTTAGAGCAACAATTAGTTCATAAAGACGATTTCATTGAAGAAAATGACAGAATCTTTGGAATGAAAGTTATCGAAGATGCAGGAGATTCAGATACGCTTAGAGCAGGACAAATTGTTTCGCCTCGTGAGTTAAGAGATGAAAATTCGATCTTAAGAAGAGCAGATAAACAATTGGTAATTGCAAGAGATGCTGTACCAGCAGTAGCAACACCAATTTTACAAGGTATTACAAGAGCGTCGTTACAAACAAAATCGTTTATCTCGGCAGCATCGTTCCAAGAAACTACAAAAGTATTGAACGAAGCAGCAGTAAGCGGTAAAGTTGATGATCTTGAAGGATTAAAAGAAAACGTAATTGTTGGACACAGAATTCCAGCTGGTACTGGTATGAGAGATTACGATAACATTATCGTAGGATCTAAAGAAGAGTACAACGAGATTATGGCTAGCAAACAGCAGCACGTTAACTTTTAAGGATACTTAATATAGAATAGCAAAACCCCAAAGAAATTTTTCTTTGGGGTTTTCTTTTTTAAAAACTATTTTTACTGAAGTTTGATTTGGGAGCATTCTCAACAAACTTTCAAATTTTAAACATATACAATGAGTGATCAAAACGACCAAAAGAAAAATCAAATCAATATAGAATTAGACGATGCTACTGCGGAAGGAACTTACGCAAACCTTGCTATTATCAATCATTCGGTATCGGAGTTTGTGGTAGATTATGTGAGTATTATGCCTGGACGTCCAAAGGCAAAAGTGAAAAGTAGAATTATTTTAACACCGCAACACGCCAAACGTTTTTTAAAGGCTTTAGCTGATAATGTAAACCGATTTGAGCAAGCACACGGGGAGATTAAAGATTACGAGCAACCTCCAATGCCATTGAACTTCGGTCCAACTGGAGAGGCTTAATGTTTACATTTGTTAAAGTATTGAATTGTTTAATCGCTTAATTTTTCAATTTAACAATTAACCGATTTTAATTGTTAATCAGGATGCGATGTCTCGACTCTGCCTGTCTGCCGACAAAGGCAGGCTCGACATGACTGCTTTCTTAAGTGTAGTTTTCATTTAGACGGAATAGAGAAAGTTTCATTTGTTAAAGTGTTGAATTGTTTAATCGTATAATCTTTCAATCTTTCAATTCAACAAATTAGACAACATAAAATCCGCTTGCGTAACCTGCTAGCCCCGATTGAGCCAAATACCGTGTATGGGCGAAAGCCTGCCTGACGGTAGGCAGGCGGGTAACAGTTTTAGATTTTTACGCTTGCTTAAGTGCTACTAAAAATAAAATAGCAATACATAAAAAATGCGTTTAGATTTTATACTTCTAAACGCATTTTTTATTTTATAAAGAAATTGTTAGTTGCTCAAAACAGAGTTTAGAATGGTTGAAGGGTTGGAACGTACGTTGTTTTCGGTGTCTTCAACAATATTAAAAAGTCCGTCGGTAAGTTGTTTTGTTACCGCATCGGTTAAAATATCGGAGGTGTTATTTGTTGTGGTGCTAGTGCCAAGAACGCTTCCTAAAATGGAGTTTAGAGAGCTCGAGTTTGCTCCTAAAGCGTTATTTAAAAGGTCGTTTACACCAAGTGCTTCTGTTTTTTGAGAAACGACTGGAGTGATAGCGTTGATTAAATCGGTATAAGTTTTGTCTTTTAAATACGATGTTGCAGCGCCTTTTCCTCCAGAAATAATCGAAATAGCATCTTGAGCAGTCATTTCGTTAATGGCTTTGGTAACGATAGGTTTTGCGGTAGTAATAGATGCATTTGCGATGTCGCTAATGAGCGCTTGCTCTTTTTCTACAATACTCGACAAACCTAAAGAAGTAAGTTTGCTGTTAATGTCTTTTAGTTGTTGTGGCATGGCCGCATCAATAAGGGCATTGGTCATGAACTCGTTTGAATCACCAAAAACGGAAAAAGCTTCTTGGGTTCCGTTGTTTAAAACCGATTGCACGGTATTTAATGGAATGTTGCTGTTTTGAGTTGTTGTTCCGCCAGTATTTAAACTTGTGCAATTGGTAAGTAAAACTGATGTTGCCAATAAAGAGGCCATTACTATTTTCTTCATTTTTTCAATTTTTTAGAGCACAAAAGTACATTACTTTTTATAGGCTCGTAATTTTTTATGATAATTTTCTATAATCGTTTTTCAAGCTCGATAATTTCTAAGTATTTTATTTGTTCGCCATCGATTACAAATCGCAACATGGTTCTAACTTTATGAAATCCATGTTTTCCTGCTGCGCCAGGATTCATGTGTAATAAATTCAGTTTTTTATCCCACATTACTTTTAGGATATGCGAGTGTCCGCAGATAAATAGTTTTGGAGGATTTTTAATGATTTCATCTTTAATTCTACGGTCGTATTTATTTGGATATCCGCCGATATGAGTTATCCATACATCAACTCCTTCACAAAAAAAACGATTGTTTTCTGGAAATTCTACGCGCGCTTTATCGTCGTCAATGTTACCATAAACACCCCTTAAAGGTTTGAGTTTTTTAAGAGTATCGGTCACATCAAGACTTCCAATATCTCCTGCATGCCAAACTTCATCGGCTTGTTTTACATACTTCAAGATGGCATCATCAATATAACTGTGTGTGTCTGAAAGCAAAAGAATTTTTCGCATAAAAAATAAAGGTCAAATATGTTTTTAAGGCTTTTAATACCCCATTTCAAAAATAAAATACTCCCGTTAAAATGAGTATCTTTGTAGCTTGTTACAAAAATAGCATTTTGATTTGAGATATTTTTTGGAGCTTTCTTATAACGGTAGGCATTACCACGGGTGGCAAAATCAGCCCAACGCAATTTCTGTACAAGAAGTTTTAGAAAAAGCCCTTTCAATACTTCTGCGTTCGGATATTAGTATTATGGGCGCTGGAAGAACCGATTCTGGAGTACATGCCAAACAAATGTATGCTCATTTTGATACTGAAGAAACACTCGACACCGAGGTTCTAACCCATAAAATGAATAGTTTTTTACCTGAAGATATTGCGATAAAAACTATTTTTAAGGTAACAGAGGAAGCGCATGCACGTTTTGACGCTACTCAACGAAGCTATGAGTATTGGTTGGTACAAGAGAAAAATCCGTTTTTAAATGAATATGCACATTTTGTAAAAGTCAATTTGGATGTTGACGCGATGAATTGTGCTGCTGAAGAATTGTTAAAGCATAAAGATTTTCAATGCTTTTCTAAATCAAACACAGATGTAAAAACATATCTTTGCGATGTACGAAAAGCAATATGGGTTCGAGAGAAAGACATGTTAGTTTTTCATATTACGGCCGACAGATTTTTAAGAAATATGGTGCGTGCTATTGTAGGAACATTGCTGGATGTTGGACTCGGAAAAATATCACAAACCGACCTCGTACAAATTATAAATAGTAAAGATAGGAGTAATGCAGGTGCTTCGGTGCCAGCACACGGTCTTTATCTTACAGAGGTAGTTTACCCAGATTCAATTAATAAAATTAATGAGTAAAGATACAACAGGAAATTCATTCGATTTAGGCTTGTTTAAGCGTTTAATGCGCTATACAAAACCCTACCGTATAACTTTTATTGGCGTTGCTTTTGCGGCAATTTCACTTTCAATATTTTCTTCTGTTCGTCCAATTTTACTTAAATATACCATTGACGATTATGTGCTTTCTAAAGATAGCCACGGACTATTAATGTTTGTGGTTTACATGACCATTGTGTTGTTTTTAGAAGTAATTAGTCAACTCTCATTTATATACTATGCAAACTGGTTAGGGCAGTCGGTTATTCAAGATATTCGTGTAAAACTCTTTAAGCATATGTTGAGTTTTAGAATGAAGTATTTTGACAGTTCTTCCGTAGGAATATTGGTAACAAGAGCTGTAAGTGATATTGAGCGTATCGCCGCTATTTTTAGTGATGGCCTTTTTATGATTGTGAGCGATTTACTGAAAATGATTACCGTTGCAGGCGTAATGTTGTATTTCGATTGGAAACTGTCGCTTATTGTATTTGCTGTATTACCATTAATGCTTTATGCTACGCGTTTGTTTCAAAAGGCGATGAAAAAAGCTTTTATTGAAGTAAGGAAACAAGTTTCTAATTTGAATTCGTTTGTGCAAGAGCGACTTACAGGAATGAAAATTGTACAACTTTTCGTTAGAGAAAAAGAGGAGTACGAAGAGTTTAAAGTAATCAACGAAAAGCACAAAAAAGCGTGGATTAATACGGTTTGGTACAACTCAATTTTTATTGCAGTTGTAGAGCT
Organism: Joostella sp. CR20; assembly: GCF_038433465.1. Lineage (NCBI taxonomy): Bacteria > Pseudomonadati > Bacteroidota > Flavobacteriia > Flavobacteriales > Flavobacteriaceae > Joostella > Joostella sp. CR20. The sequence goes on from NZ_JAESVF010000005.1 coordinate 102,868, forward strand.
TATGTCGTCTATAACCACTGGATTAATTGTTTGGTTTGGAGGGTTAAGAGCTGTAATGGACGGTGCGAGTGACTTAGGGAATATTTTTATGTTCATCATGTTGTCGTCTATGATTTTTAGACCCTTACGACAAATTGCCGATAAGTTTAACACCTTGCAAATGGGGATGGTTGCTGCCAATAGAGTGTTTGATATTTTGGATACCAATAGTAAAATTGAAAACAAAGGAACACTCACTGCAGCTAATTTAAAAGGAGATTTAGCTTTTAAAAATGTACGCTTTGGTTATATTGAAAATGAAGAAGTTTTACACGGAATTTCATTTGAAGCTAAACCTGGAGAAACCATTGCCATTGTAGGAGCTACGGGTGCAGGAAAATCGACAATTATAAATTTGTTAAACAGATTTTACGATATCAATTCAGGAGAAATTGAAGTAGACGGAATCAATATCAACAATTTTACTTTACAATCGTTGCGTTCGCAAATAGCGGTGGTATTACAAGATGTATTTTTATTTGCTGATACAATTTTGAATAATATCACTTTAAACGACCCTTCAATAAAAGAAGAAACTGTTATACAAGCAGCAAAAGATATCGGGATTCATAAATTTATAAAGAGTTTACCTGGCGGATATCATTACAATGTTAAAGAAAGAGGAAGTATGCTTTCAAGTGGTCAGCGTCAGTTGATTTCGTTTTTACGTGCTTATGTGAGCAATCCTAGTATTTTAGTTTTGGATGAAGCAACTTCGTCGGTTGATGGATATTCAGAAAAACTTATTCAAAAAGCTACCGATAAAATTACAAAAGGAAGGACCTCGATTGTTATTGCTCACCGTTTGGCAACAGTAAAAAAAGCTGATAGGATATTGGTTATGGATGCTGGAAAAATTGTGGAAGCCGGTACACACGAAGAATTACTTAAACAAGACAATGGGTATTACCGTAATTTGTACGAAGTGCAATTTATGGCAGAGGAAGCTCTTTAATTCAATAGTTAGCAAATATTTGATGAAGAACTGTAACTACATAATTATTATTATTCTGATTTTAAGTTCTTGTTCTAATTTGGAGCAGAAAAAAAATCTGAAAGAATTGTATTCACAGGATTTTATAAAGTTGCAATCGGAAAACGATATTGAAATTATAAATTTAGATTCGGTTACGAGCTTCTCCGAATTAAGGAACAAAATGGGACAAATTACTTGCGAGGGAAAAGTTTCAGGATTAAGGTTTGAATTAAAAGATACAATCTATAACATCACTGGATTTTCAGATTGCCCAAGCTCTAGAGTAATTGGATGCTACTTCAGACGGAATTTATTGTATGTTAGAAATGATTCTTTGCTAATTGAAAACGGGAAATCCAAAAAGAGAAAACCAATCGCATTCCTAAAAACTGAACTGAATGAAATAATGTCAAAAACCTATAATTTTCAGCATAATGAAGACAAACTAAAACCAGCTTTAATTCATTTTTACGTTGAAGATAAATATCCAATTGAAACAACAAAGAGAGCTCTAAAAGAAATTGCTAGACAGTTTAAAGAAATTAATTCACAAAACGATTCTGACTATTTTAAGTATAAGATTCTTTTTGAGGGGTTTGACATTACAAATATTCCACCACCACCACCACCACCAGAACCTAATGAATTTGATAACGGAAAAAAATAAAACGATTTGCCAACAATGGTTATAAGCAATTGCTTGTTCTCGCTTATTTCTGAAAATCCGCGCGGATTTTCAGTTCGGTGTGTACTTGCAAAGTTAAGTGCTAACCCACTCAACTACTCATAGCCGAGGGATTCTTAATTTGTATCAAATTCAACTTATGTCAAATCTTCAGTAATAATTTTTTTAAGGTCGATTAGCTCGTCATACAAAACAAACTCTCCATTTTTTATATAAGAAATCTGTCCGTTTTCTTCACTTACTACCAGAGCTACAGCGTCAGTTTTTTCGGTGACTCCAATGGCAGCACGATGTCTAAGTCCAAATCGAAGTGGAATGTTTCGCTCGTTAGAAACAGGTAAAATGGCTCTAGTTGCTACAATTTTGTTGCCTTCAATTACAATAGCACCATCGTGTAACGTACTGTTTTTGTAAAAAATACTTTCAAGAATTGGTTGATTTACTTCAATATTCATTTGGTCTCCAGTATGTTTGATGAATTCCAAAGAGTTATTTCTTTCAATCACAATTAAAGCACCCGTAAGTGTTGAGCTCATTTTTTCGCAGGCGGAAAGAATGGCGTCTATGTTGGTATCGGTACCCATTCCGTCGTGTTTCATGAAATTAAGGTGTTTCATGATACCTCTTTTACTGAAATTTGTAGAACCTATCATCAGTAAAAATTTTCGTATTTCTTGCTGAAAAACAACAATCAAAGCAAAAAAACCAGCACCTATAAATTTTCCGAAGATATTACTCAAAATACGCATGTTTAGCGCCTCGGTGAGTAGGTAAATAACATAGATGATAACAATTCCGAGGAAAATATTAATAGCAACAGTGCCTTTTACTAATTTGTATAAATAGTAAAATAGAAAAGCCACCAGAAAGATATCGATGATATCTACTATTTTGAGTTCAACAAAATCAAATATTTCCAAAATTTGTCGGTTTTGCGTTTAGTACAACATAATTTTAATTGTCCGAACTTTAATAAAAGCTTCGAATATTAAATTTTGATTGTCGAGTAAAAATATAAAAATTTATGTGATAAATACTGCTGAAATTGTACTTATAACTTTTTGTTATAAAATATAGCTTTAACCTTTAATCAAGCTTGATTTAGAGCTGACTTTGAAGCATATTGTAAATTGAAACACACTCTACAGCTTCTTTAACGTCGTGAACTCTCAAAATATTTGCGCCATGATTAAGCGCGAAAGTATTTAAAATTGTAGTTCCGTTAAGTGCATTAGTAGCATCGGTTTGCAATAATTTATAAATCATAGATTTTCTGCTGATGCCCACCAATATAGGAAGTTCTAATATGTTTAAAGTACTTAGTTTACCCATTAGCTCATAGTTTTGTGCTAAGGTTTTAGCAAAACCAAAACCAGGGTCAACAATAATATCATTGATTTTATGTGCGCGAGCTTCTGCAATTCGTTCAGAAAAAAAGAAAAGAATTTCCTTTAAAAAATCGTCATAGTTTGTTTTTTGTTGCATGGTTTCAGGGTTCCCTTTCATATGCATTAAAACATAAGGAACTCCCAGTTTTCCAACAGTATCCATCATATTTTGGTCGAGCGTACCACCAGAAATATCGTTCACCATACAAGCACCAGCTTCAATGTTTTTTTGAGCGACTTCAGCTCTAAAAGTGTCGATAGAAATAAGAGCTTCTGGAAAGTTTTTTAAAATGAGTTCTGTAACAGGAACACTACGTTTGAGCTCTTCTTCTACAGAAACTTCTTTGGCGCCAGGCCTAGAACTGTATGCGCCCAAGTCGATAAAAGTAGCTCCGTCTTTTAAAATATTTTCAGCGCGTAGGAGTATTTCCTTTTCGTTGGAATACTTTCCGCCATCAAAAAAAGAATCGGGAGTAGTGTTTAAAATCCCCATTACTTTTGGAGTGGTTAAATCGATAAGAGTACCGTTACAATTTAGGGTCATAGCTAATTTATTTTGAATCGAAACAGATGTTCTTTCTTCAGTATAAAAGATGAAAAAACAAATACAAACTACAAAGTTGAGCACTTTTTCAACGAAATACAACTTCAATTTAAAACACAAAAAAGTAAAGTTTCGAAGTCTAACTTTGAACAATTGAAAATTTTAAGCGAAATTTACGCAAAATAGAACCATATTTATGCAAAATACATCAAAACAATATGACCAGGTAATTACTGTTTGTCGAGAATTGTTTGAAAAGAAAATGAAAGATTATGGAAGTGCGTGGCGTATTCTTCGTTTGCCATCGCTTACAGACCAGATATTTATAAAAGCGCAACGCATCCGTTCGTTGCAAGAAAATAGTGTTAGAAAGGTAGATGAAGGAGAGGTTCCTGAGTTTATTGGAATTATAAATTATGCCGTAATGGCACTTATTCAGCTAGAAAAAGGTGTGGTGGAACAGCCAGATTTAGAGCTTAAAGAAGCTTTAGAATTGTATGATTTTTATGTAGAAGAAACTAAAAATTTAATGCTGAACAAAAACCATGACTATGGAGAAGCTTGGCGAGATATGCGTGTGAGTTCGTTTACCGATTTAATTCTTCAGAAAATATTGCGTGTAAAGCAAATTGAAGACAACAAAGGGAAAACACTAGTGAGTGAAGGTATTGACGCAAATTATCAAGACATGATAAATTATGCAGTTTTTGCCATGATTCACCTAACCATCGATAACCAATAAGTTTAATTAAAAGTATAGCGTGTAGAAATGAGTAGAGTATTGGTTTTTATTGCAAGAATTTTTGTTGGAGTTTTATTTATTATTAGCGGACTCATCAAGTTAAACGACCCTGTTGGGTTTTCGTTTAAGTTGGAAGAATATTTTAGTCCGAGTGTTTTAAATTTAGATTTTCTAACTCCATACGCACTTGCTATTGCTATTTTTTTAGTGATTTTTGAAACCGTACTTGGAGTGATGCTACTCGTTGGATTTAAAAGAAAATTTACCGTTTGGAGTTTGCTACTCATGATAGTTTTCTTCACATTTTTAACCTTTTATTCGGCTTATTTCAATAAAGTAACCGATTGCGGGTGTTTTGGAGATGCCATAAAATTAACTCCGTGGGAATCGTTTTCTAAAGACGTGGTTTTACTCCTGCTTATTTTAATTTTATTCTTCAAAAAAGAATATATAAACAAGTTTAGTTTTGCTGGGTTTGCTACATTTTTAGCACTTATTTTTAGTGCTGGTTATGTGTATTATGTGTACAATCATTTACCAGTAGTAGATTTCCGTCCGTATAAAATTGGGGCAAACATTTTAGAAGGAATGGAGGTGCCAGAAGGAGCGCCAGAAGCCGTATACCAGTACGATTGGAAGTTTAAGGTTGATGGCGAAGAAAAAATTATTAGTACCGAAGGTGATTATCCAACTGTCGATGGGGAGTTTGTAGATGTACAAACTACGTTAGTGCAGAAGGGATACGAACCGCCAATTCACGATTTTACGATGGAGCTTGATGGAACCGACTATACTGCCGAAATTTTGAGTTGGGATAGGGTAATGGTTGTAGTTTCTCGAAATATAGAAGAAGCAAACACAAATGGACTAGAAGCTGTGGCTGAAGTTGAACGAGAAGCAAAGTCGAAAGGCTACAAAGTTATTGGTTTGTCGGCATCAAACGTTGAGCAACTGGCACCTTTTAAATCGAAATACAACTTGGATATCGATTTTTACTTTTGCGATTTAACAACTGTAAAAACCATTGTGCGTTCCAATCCTGCACTGTTGGAATTGGAAAAAGGCACTATTACCCAAAAACTACATTTTAAAGATGCACACGATTTTAAGTTTAAAAACTAACATTTAAACTTTAATTGTAAGATGATGTTAAGAAGACCTTCTTAATGACATCTAATTAATATTTTTGTACTGAAAAACTAAAACAACCACAATAATAAAATAGCATGAGAAAGAAAATTGTTGCCGGAAACTGGAAAATGAATAACGACCTTGCACAAACGCAAGCTTTAATCAGCGATTTAAAAAAGAGCTTACCAGCAACCGATGCAGAAGTAAAAATAGCACCTACATATACAAATTTATACCCAGCCTACGAAGCTTTAAAAGATAGCACTATCGAGGTGGTAGCTCAAAATATGCATCAAGAGGCAAATGGGGCTTACACTGGAGAAATCTCTGCTTCGATGCTTCAAAGTGTAGGAATTAAAACTGTAATTTTAGGACACTCAGAGCGTCGTGCTTATTTTGGAGAAGATGATGCGTTACTTGCTAAAAAAGTAGATACAGCCATTGCAAATAGCATGGATGTGATTTTTTGCTTCGGTGAAGAGTTGGAAGACAGAAAGGCAGGTAACCATTTCAAATTAGTTGAAAGTCAGCTTTCAAATGCTTTGTTTCATTTAGATGTAGTAGCTTGGAAACATATTGTTTTAGCTTATGAGCCTGTTTGGGCTATCGGTACAGGAGAAACTGCAAGTCCGGAGCAAGCACAAGAGATGCATGAATTTATCAGAAAAACATTAGCCGATAAATACACTCAAGAATTGGCAGATAGTATTTCTATTCTTTACGGCGGAAGTGTAAAGCCAACCAATGCCGAGGAAATTTTTTCGAAGCCAGATGTTGACGGAGGTTTAATTGGTGGCGCTTCTTTAAAGGCTGAAGATTTTATCGGAATAATCAAGGCTATATAAGCAAAGAAAAACATATACATTACAAAGTCGAAAAGTTGTATTTTTGTACAGTTTTCGACTTTGTTTTTTTAGTCTTTTAAGAAATAGCTATGGACCAAATATATTTAGAATACACATTTAAAGTATCTCCAACCGAGCAAGGCAATGAAATTTTAATAGCCGAATTGGGGTTTGCTGGATTTGAAAGTTTTGTAGAAAATGAAAATGGAGTTGTTGCGTACATTCAGAAGGAAGAATGGAATGCTAACATTCTAGATGAAATCCAAATTTTAGAAAGCGATTTGTTTGAAATATCTTATGAATTTAAAGAGATAGAACAACAAAACTGGAACGCCGAATGGGAGAAAAATTTTCATCCGATTGAAGTTGATGGAATGTGTACCGTACGAGCACCTTTTCATGAAAAACCAACTACTAAGTACGATATAATTATCGAACCTAAAATGAGTTTTGGTACAGGGCATCACGAGACAACACATATGATGATTCAGTTTTTACTGAAAAACGATTTGACAAATAAAAAAGTACTAGACATGGGTTGCGGTACTGGCGTTTTGGCAATTTTAGCTGAAAAGGAGGGTGCAACCAAAATTGATGCGATAGATATTGATAATTGGTGCTACCTTAATTCCATAGAAAATGTAGAGCGTAACAATTGTAAAAATATTACTGTTTTAGAAGGAGATGCGTCTTTACTTGAAGGTAAAAATTACGATGTTATTATTGCCAACATCAATAGAAATATATTATTAGAAGATATTCCTACTTATGCAAAGTGTTTAAATGAAGGAGGGACTTTGCTTTTAAGTGGTTTTTACAAAGATGATATTCCGCAAATTCAAAAGCAATGCGAAGCATTTTCGTTAAAATTTGTTGAAAATTTAGAAAAGAACCATTGGGTTGCAGTAAAATTTATAAATTAGTATAAAATACTGAATATGAGTACGAAAGAAGAATTATTAGAAGAAGTATTGCTTAAAGAAGACGTTGTTAAGCAAAATGAAATTGTACTTTATAACGACGATGTAAATACGTTTGACTATGTAATCGATATGCTTGTTGCTACTTGTGACCATACTCCAGAGCAAGCCGAGCAATGTTCTATTATTGTGCATTACAAAGGGAAATGTACTGTAAAAACAGGCGATTACGACGATTTAAAGCCTCGATGCTCTAAATTATTACAGGCAGGATTAAGTGCCGAGATTGTTTAATTAGTTTCTTTGATTATTTTCTTTATTGGTATCGAAGCCAAATAATTTGTAAACCAAGCTAAACCTAAATAAGCAACTCAATAACAAAACAATTGCAAAAAGCATACAGGCAACGCCAAAGAGTCCACTTATAATTTGGAAATAGAAGAGTAGTGCTATTACAAAAGCAATAACTACACGAATAAGTTTGTCTTTTTGCCCTATGTTTTTCTTCAAAAGAAATACGATTTATATAGATTTATTTAAAGTAATTTTCGTCAAACTAAAGTTCTTAGCTTGACGAAAATTGTTTTTTATTAGGAGTTTGGACATTTAAAAGTAGTCTTCGGAATAGCTGTATTTTTAATAGCTCCATAACCACCTTTTATATCTACCAAATCATTATATCCTCTAGCTTTTAGAATTGAAGCTGCAATTGCAGAACGGTAACCTCCAGCGCAATGAATAAAGTATTTTTTGTTTTTATTCAAATCTGTCATTTGCTCGTTGATAAAATCTAGTGGAAAACTCACACCTTTTTCTAAGTGTTCTGCTTCAAATTCTCCAGGCTTGCGAACGTCTAAAATAGCTAGGGTATCGTTGTATTGTTGTTCAAATTCTTCCGCAGTAATAGAATCTATCGAAGCTACTTCTTTTCCTGCTTTCTTCCAACTATCGAGTCCGTTTTCAAGGTATCCCAACGTATTATCATAGCCAACTCTTGAAAGTCTGGTAACCGCTTCTTTCGATTTCCCTTCAGGAACAATTAAAAGTATAGGTTGTTGTAAATCGGTAATTAGAGCGCCTACCCATGGTGCAAACGAACCATTGAGTCCGATAAAAATTGAATTCGGAATGTGTTCTTTTAAAAACTCATCTTGCGTACGAACATCCAAAACTAAAGCTCCCTCTTGGTTTGCAATCGCTTCAAACTTTTCAGGAGAAAGTGGTACGTCGCCTTTTTCAAGAACATCGTCAAAAGTGCTGTATCCTTCTTTGTTGAGCATTGCATTTTTTGAGAAATACTGTGGCGGAGGCATAATTCCGTCTAAAACTTCTTCTACAAACTCAGCTTTTGTCATATCGGCACGTAGCGCGTAGTTTGTTTTCTTTTGGTTTCCTAGGGTATCGACAGTTTCTTTGCTTAAGTTTTTTCCGCAGGCAGAACCCGCCCCGTGTGCAGGATAAACAATAACATCGTCTGCTAGTGGCATAATTTTATTACGTAAAGATTCGAAAAGCATTCCTGCTAAATCTTCCTTGGTGATATCTTGTTTTATAGCCAAATCTGGACGACCAACATCGCCTAAAAACAGTGTGTCTCCCGTAAAGATTGCATGATTTTTTCCGTTTTCGTCAATCAATAAATAAGTGGTAGACTCCAAAGTGTGTCCAGGAGTATGAAGCGCTTTAATGGTAACATCGCCCAATTTAAACTCTTCGTTGTCTTTAGCTTGATAGCTGTTATAGCTCGTTTTTGCATTAGGACCATACACAATTGTTGCTCCTGTTTTTTCGGCTAAATCTACATGTCCAGAAACAAAATCTGCATGAAAATGCGTTTCAAAAATGTACTTAATGGTAGCATTTTCTTTTTCGATGCGCTTTAGATAAGGAGCTGTTTCTCTCAAAGGGTCGATGATGGCAACTTCTCCTTTAGATTCGATATAGTAAGCCCCTTGAGCTAAACATCCAGTATATATTTGTTCTATTTTCATAGTATTATCAATTTGGATTTCAAAGATACAAAACAACTTCGGTTTGAAGTGTGACTAAAGTAACATAAGGTTAGTGGTAAAGTTCTTTTAGAAGAATATAAAAACTCATGAGTAAGATTAAATATCCGAAGCCTTTTTTCAAAGTTTGATTAGGAATTCTGTTTGAAAGTCGGCCACCGAGTAACACTCCTAAAATGGTAAGTGCTGTGAATATTCCAAGAAATTTCCAATCTATCTGAAGCGTTTGCATATCTCCAGTAAAACCAATCAAAGAGTTAAAACTTACGATTACAAGTGAAGTTCCAACGGCCTTTTTCATAGGCAAATTAGCCCATAAAACAAGTGCAGGAACATATAAAAAACCTCCTCCAGCACCAATTAAACCTGTAATAATTCCAATGGCAAGACCTTGAATAAATGTTTTATAATACGGTTGTTTTTCTTGTAAATCTTTCAGGTTTTTTTTCCGCTTTTTTATCATGGAGATTGATGCAATAAGCATGATAATGGCAAAAAATACCATAATAAGCATGTCTTTTGTGAAAACAAAGTTGTTGATACTAAAGACTTCATAAGGAATGCTTGGCACCAAAAAACGTCTTGATAAATAAACCGCTATAAATGATGGAAAAGAAAATGCAAGTCCTGTTTTGATATCTACATTTCCGTGTTTGAATTTTTGCGCGGCACCAACCAATGAGGAAGTTCCAACAACAAAAAGCGAATATGCAGTAGCAACTACAGGGTTGTACGCTAATAGATATACCAATAGCGGAACGGTTAAAATAGAGCCGCCACCACCGAGTAAACCAATAATGAGTCCGATAAAAAGTGCTCCAAAATATCCAAAAATTATATCCATGAGGTTAGTGAGGGAGTTTGTTTTTTAATAATCCGTAGGTAAAAGTTCCTAAAACGGCTGCAATAATAACAATTAACATAGAGAAAACCCCGGTTCCGACCAAGATATACATTGGGCCAGGGCAGGCTCCAGCAAGCGCCCAACCGAGTCCGAATAAGAAACCGCCTAGTAAATAGCGAGTTATACTTTTTTCTTTTGAAGGAAGTTGAATGGTAGTTCCTTCAATATTTTTCATTTTTTTTGATTTGACGATTTGCATCAAGATGATTCCTGTGATGACAGCACTTCCGATAATTCCGTACATGTGGAAAGATTCAAATCGGAACATTTCAAAGATTCGATACCATGATACTGCTTCTGATTTTACGAGAACAATTCCGAAGAAAATACCTGTCAATAAAAATTTTATGTATTTCATATTTTCAGTTTAAAAAATTAAAGGAAGGATAAAATGTGTCATTAATAATCCGCCTAAAAAGAAGCCGATTACAGCAATTAAAGAAGGAGTTTGAAGGTTACTCAAACCTGTAATGGCGTGGCCAGAAGTACAACCGCCAGCGTAACGCGTTCCAAAGCCAACCAAAAAACCACCAATAATGAGAATTGCAATTCCTTTAAAAGAGAAAACCGCATCCCAACTATAAATTTCTGAAGGTACTAAAGTTTTTCCGATATTTTCAAAACCAAAAGTTTCAAGTTTTGTAATTGTTTGAGGGTTTAGTTGGATGTTTGTCTCGTTTGAAAGAAGAAAGTGAGCAATAAATCCGCCAATTACAGCGCCTAAAACCACAATTAAATTCCACTTTTGAGATTTCCAATCGAAGTTGAAAAATTCACTCTTTTTACCAGCGCCAGCAATTGTACAAAAAGTGCGAAGGTTGGATGACATCCCGAATGTTTTTCCGAAGTAAATGAGTAAAAACATGACGAATGCGAGGAGTGGCCCTGTAACATACCACGGCCATGGTTGTAATATAAATTCCATTTTTTGAACGATTATTTAATTGCAAAGGTAATTTGCTTTGTGAAAAACTGTGTAACCAATGTTACCTACGGAAAAGTTTATGGCTGTTTAGAAGTTTAAAACTTCAATTTTATTTCGGGAAAGTTTTATAATATTTTGATTTTCTAGTTGTTTTAAAAGCCTGGAAACAACTACACGAGAAGTGTTGAGGTCTTCTGCAATTTCTTGGTGGGTAATTTGTAAAGTGGTATCGCCTTGAACTTTTACTTTGTCTGTTAGGTACTTTTCAAGCCGTTCGTCCATTTTTAAAAAAGCAAGTGTGTCGATGGTTTCGAGCATTTCATTAAAGCGTATTTGGTAGCTTTGTAAAATAAAATTACGCCAACTAGGTTCGGTATTAAACCATTTTTCCATTTTTTCTGATGGGATAAACAAAATTTCGGCATCGGTATCGGCAATCGCTCTAATTTTACTTTTGGCATGTTTAAGACAACATGTTAATGACATCGCGCAGGTATCTCCTTTTTCTAAAAAGTAGAGGAGGAGTTCGTTGCCATTTTCGTCTTCTCGAAGTACTTTAATACTACCATTTATAACCAACGGGATTGCGGTGAGTTCTTGGTGAACATCCATAATAATCTCGTTTTTAGTGTATTGTTTAGTTTGTCCGATGGTGTTTAGCTCGTTTAAAATGGTTTCGTTGAAGAGATAGCCAAATTGTTGTTGCAACGTGTTTTTCATGAAGTAAAAATAAGCTTTTATATTTTTTTAAAATTGTTGGGGAGTTTTTAATAAAAAATATTATATTTGCACCCGCATTTGAGTAATAACAAATGTCGAAACGGCCTCGTGGCGCAACTGAATAGCGCATCTGATTACGGCTCAGAAGGTTGCAGGTTTGAATCCTGCCGAGGTCACTAAAAACCCTGCATCACTTGCAGGGTTTTTTATTTCCTCACTAAACTAAAATGTCCTTTAGCAACTAGTAAATCTTCATTGTGAGCCAGATCGGCGGTAAACCAATAATCGGTTTCGGGCATGTGTTTACCATTGTAAGTACCATCCCAACCAGGATCGGAGGCATGTAATACTTTTATAAGTTTTCCGTAGCGGTCAAAAATTCTAACAGTTGCAATAGCTAGGGTAGTTGCTCCTGTAAGGTGCCATGTTTCATGAATTCCATCTCCATTTGGAGTGAAAAATTTTGGAAACCCTAAAATTAAAATTCGTTCTTGCGCAATGGTAGCACAGCCGTTAAGATCTTCAACGGTTACAGTATGATATCCGGTTGGAACGTTGTTAAAAATATTACTCGTTTGCGGAGGACCATCATTTAAAGAAAAAACATAATTACCACTTCCGCTAGTATGAACAGTAATGCTATTGTCGTTTGTAAGGCTAATAGTTTCAATATTAACTATCGATGCGACTTCCGAAGTTTCAACACTAAAGTTTTTTGTACTGCTACAACCAAGAGGATACTGTATTTCTACCCAGTAATGGCCTGTATTTTGTATGGTAATTGAAGCCGTGGTAGCTCCTGTAGACCATAAATAGGTTTCTCCAGCAGTCCCAGTGCTTGCATCAACAGTAATATTGGCGATATCTTCACATTTTAAAATAACATCATCAATTGGGATTTCTGGTGGATTCTCAATAATTAATTTGAAGGAAGTAGTTACAAAGCATCCTGTTAATGGATTTTCTAGTCGAACATAAATTTCCGTTTCAGTGTTGATTTGATAATTTGAAAGTTCAGAAGTGGTAATCGGATTTAAATTCATGGAGGCATTTTCTTCCGAAGTAAAATAACTAATTTGCTGTGATCGAGGAGCAGGACCTTGAATTACGGAGCTTTGGAGACTCAAATCGAAGTTTGCTTGGGCGTTGTTAGAGCATGCTTTTAAATCTGGAGGCGTATTAAAAGTAGGCTTTTCTAATAACTGAATATCAAAGCTCGTAATGGCAAAACAGCGAGAAACTTTATCAAAAACCTTAGCATAGAGCGTTTGTAAATTTGCTGTCGGAATGAAATTATTGGGGAGGGCATTACGTTCGTTTTCCGCATCGGTATTTGTACTAAAATATAAGATTTCTACTTCGGAAGGAACTTCGGCAATTTGAGTGCTTAGTTCAGCTAAATTAACAACATTGTTTATGTCTTTGCAAAGTGCTATTCGGCTGAAGTTTTTTAGTTTAGGCGGACTAGAAACATTGAGTTCTAGCGGTACAATGGCATAACAATTTGTGTTGGTGTTTGTCGCTCTAACGTACACCAGTTCTGGGTTTGTAGTATTTGTGTACGTTTCTGGAGTGCTTATTTGGTTTGTGTTAGCGTCGGCATCGTTTACTGAAGTGAAATAATTAAGAATTACATTATTTTGCCGAATTCCTAAAATATCGATGTTTTGATCGGTAAGGTCAAAAGTGGTTGTTTCATCTTGATCGGTTTCACAAGCATTAATCGGAATGGGCGTATTTATTAACCCTGTTAAAATTACATTTAATTCAAATTCCACAATTTGAGTACATCCGTTTGAAGCTTCAATACGCGTAAAAATAGTTTGCGGATTTACATTATTAGTATAGTTAAATGACAGCGGATTGCTGTTGTAACTAGCATTTTCTTCTTCCTCATGGAAACTTACCGAGACCAAATCAGGATAACCATTTCGGATTTCATTTTCAACTTCAGCTAAATTAAAAATTTCTTGTCCGTCGTTGGTTGCATCGTCGCAAACATACAAATCGGTTGGAGGATTAAACTTTGGACCTTCATTTACAACTAAATTAAAAGGCGCAATTTCAAAACAGTTTTGGTTGTTTATATTTTCAACACGTGCATAAATAGTTTGCGGATTTGTTGTGTTGAAAAACGGGACATCTTTGTTGTGAGCGTTCGTTCTGTTTTCAGCATTTTCAAGAGAAGTATAATAAATTATTTGTAGCTCATTCTGACTGTTTCGGATTTCGTTGTCTTTACTGCGGAAGATAAATTCGCCAATACCATCGAGGTCTGTATCGCAATAAGTATAATCGGAAATAGGAATTGTAATGGGTTGATTTGAAATGTTGATAGTAAGCGGAACAATACGCAAACAACCCGTAGCAGAATGTTGTATCCGGATGAAAACAGTTGTTGCTTCTGTTTCAAAACTATCAGGAGTTTGAATGCTATTTGTGTTGTTTTCAGCATCAGCTAAAGTATTGTGAAACTGAATCGAATAGTTGGTTGGATCGCTAATAATTTCGTTAATTTTACTTTGTAGATTTACGATAGCAGTATCGCTATTATCTGTTGTACAAATATTGATATCGGTTGGCGATTGCGTAATTGGCACAGCTTGAATGTTTAGTTGAAAACTATCAAAAGCTTCGCATTTACTTACTACATCAAACACCCGAACATAAATGGTTTGTGGGTTTTGAGTATTTTCAAAAATACTGGGCGTACGAATGTTGTTTTCTCCAGCTTCAGCATCACTTTGACTTGTGTAATACGAAACCAATTGTATCGGGTTTCCTTGGTTGTAATGGGTGCTAAATTGCGTTAAGTTTATTTGTGTTCTTTCATCTTGATCATCATCACAAATCTGTTGGTCGGCAAGTGGCGTTATTGTAATATTTGGACTTACGCCTATTTCAATTTCTTCGTTTTCAGCGCAGGCATCAGACTGTAAGGATAGATACAATGTTTGCGGATTTTGGGTATTGGTAAACGGAACATTTTTGTCGATTGGATTTGTATTTGAATCTCGATCGGTTGCTGTGAGGTAAAAATCTACTTCTAGATTGTTAATAACGCCTGCAATTGTTTGTTCGATATCTAATAAATCAAAATTTTCTACTCCGTCACTACTTGTGTCATCACAGAGATAATAAGGGTTTAAGTTGGTTTCGGTTAAAAGTCTGTTGGTAAAAAGTCGTAAATACGCTAGCGAAACACAATCAGAATTCAACTCTTTAATTCTAACATAAATTATTTGCTGAAAAGGTCTTGTATTAGTAAAGTTGGTTGGATTTAAAATCGGGTTTTGATTCGCCAAAGCATCGTTGGTTGTTAAATGATAACTTACAGTAACATTGCTTAGGCCGTCCAATATTGGTTTGGCAATTTCAACTAAATTAAAAGTAGCAAATCCATCCAAATCGGGGTCACAACTATTTACACTTTGTACGGTTTCGGTAAGTAGCAGACCTCTATCGATGTTTAAGGTAACTTCGGTAGTTGTAAAACATTTCGAAATTGTATTTCTGATGCGTACATACAGTGTTTTTGTACTTTGATAATTAATATATGTCGGGTTTAAAGCATTAATTCCACTTTCCGCTTCTGTTTGGGTTTCATGATATGTTACAACAATGTTTTCATTTTCATCTATCAGCATCGGAGTAATTTCATCTAAATAAAAAACTTCAAACCCCATAATGTTGGTGTCGCATTTACTTACAGTTACTGCATTGTTTTTAATTTCGGGCAACGGAGAACGTATTAAATTAAAGTGATTGTAAGCGAGACAACCATTGTCTAGGTCTTCAATGCGAACAAAGATTTCTTGTGAATTATTTGTAAGTGTAAATTGGGTTTGAGGGTTGTTATTTTGCGTAGCATTTTCTGCTGAAAGGTGATACGAAATTTGATAATTACCAGTATTTCCTACGGAATTAATAACCTCTGGATTTTTTTCGGTTAAGTCAAATACTTCGGAAGCATCGTTATCTTCATCGCAACGGATAAAATCTGTTAGGGGCGTTGTAGCTTGCTCTGTGCCAAGTTCAACTAGAATTTCGTCTTCAGTAATACAAGAATTCAACCCTAGCGGAATTGTTGAAATTACTTTATAGGTCCCACCAGGTGCAGTCGCAGTTATGGTAGCAGTAGTTTCGGGAAGTAAAACGTCGTTTAAAAACCATTGATAAGTAGCTATTGGGCTGTCAACAACGGCTTGAAGCTCGATGCTATTCGCGCACGAACTGATATCAGGACCTAAATCGACCACAGTATTAAAACTACTTCCCTCAATAAAAATAGCCGAATCTAAAAGCGTATCTCTTTGGTCGGCAACAATTAATTTTATGCGATACGGGCGGTTGGGTTCGATAGTCGCCGTAGCCGTTAATGGAACTGTGCGACCGTTGTAATTGGTGTCGCCAATGTTGTAACCTTCAAAATATTGTTCGTTTAACGCTTCGCATTGTCCAACTATTTCCTGCCGAATTGTGTTGGTAGCAATAGGAGTATTGGTGCCAGGAATTACTGCGATATTTTGATAAGGTTCCGAGCCATCTGCGGGTTGGATGAGAAAGGCAAAACTATCGGAATATTCACACGGGAAATAGTTTGAATATTCTTCGGAAGCTAAAATGTAATTAAAAGAAATGGTATTGGTGCTCGCAATAAATTCAAACTCAATAGTGGTGGCGTTATAAGTTTGCGTAACTCCAGTAATGGCTTCCAAATCTGCATCACCGCCCCAATTTGTATCTCCCGCGCTTAAAAGTTTGGTGTTAATACCGCCTCCAATTTCGTGAATGTTTCCAGAGGAGATTACAATTCCTTCGGAAAAAGGGAAAGAAGTATTGGTGTTTGTAAAATATCCGTAGCTATTTATGTTAGAAATACTGCCGTTTACAGGAGAATTAACGTTACTTACTTGGATGCAACCGTTAATGAATTGCTCATTAATTAAGTCGTTTACCGATGGCGTTTCTTCAATAGTTATTTGCTGTGCAGTACTTATTGTTGTGCACAAAAATATAGGTAGAAATAATAGCCACTTTGCATTCATCCTGTTAAGATTAGGTTGGTACAGGTTTGTATGCTACAAAGGGGTAATTTGTAGGATAAAAAATATAATCTAATGTAGTTAATTCTTACATTTAAAACAAATAAAAATCACTGATATTCAGTGGTTTAACATTTGTATTTATTTGAGGTGTTTCTGTTTTCTCTTAAATATTAATGTTAAATTTACAAGAGTACATAGTGTTAGTTTGAATATTTTGTTTAATTTTATACTGAAAAGATTAAACAAAAAAAAGTTAAATACTTTTATGAAGAAAGATGTAGTAATTATTGGTTCGGGTTTTTCTTCACTAGCAGTGGCTTGTTACCTTCAGCAACAAGGAAAAAATGTAACTGTACTTGAAAAGAATGAGCAGTTAGGAGGGCGTGCTTCTGTTTTAGAAGCTGAGGGTTTTAAATTTGATATGGGACCTTCATGGTATTGGATGCCCGATATTTTTGAACGCTTTTTTAACGACTTCGGAAAATCAGTCTCAGATTATTATGAGTTGGAAAAATTATCGCCGGCATATAATGTGTACTTTGGTGAAAACGACTTTGTTTCAATTGGTGATAACTTATCAAATATTGTAAAAACGTTTGAAGAGATTGATAAGGGGAGTGGAAAGCGGTTAGAAGCTTTTATTAAACAGGCGAAAGAGAATTATGATGTTGCTATGGGGGAATTGGTGTATCAACCCGGACTTTCAATACTCGAATTAGTTACTTCAGAAACAGTTTCTAAGTTGAACTTATTCATCCGTAATATTTCTTCAGAAGTAAAAAAAATAACAGCAAATAAAAAGTTACAGAGCATTTTGGAGTTCCCGGTGTTGTTTCTAGGAGCAAAACCCGAAAATACTCCAGCTTTTTACAACTTTATGAACTATGCCGATTTTGGTGCTGGCACGTGGTATCCAAAAGGTGGGATGCATATAATTGTTGATGCGATGGTTGCATTAGGAAAGTCATTGGGTGTAAAATATCATACAAATCAAGAAGTGTTATCGGTAGATGTAAAGTCTTATAAAATGAGTAGTGTGCAAACGAAAACAAATATTTTTCATTGCGATATTTTAGTTTCTGGAGCCGATTATGCTCATACCGAAAAGCTGTTGCCAGAGACTTTCAGGAACTATTCGGACACATATTGGGATAAGAAAACTTTTGCACCTTCTTCGTTTTTGTATTATATTGGTTTTAAGGGTGATGCAGATTTTTTAGAGCATCATAATTTGTTTTTTGATACCGATTTTAAAGTGCATGCTAGAGAAATTTATGATAAAAAATGCGCACCTACAAATCCGCTTTTCTATGCAAATTTCCCGTCAAAATCAGATAAATCTTTGGCGCCAGAAGGGATGTCTACTGCCTTTTTTTTAATTCCCGTAGCTGTAGATATTGAAGACGACACGGCAATGCACAATTATTATCTCGACATAATTTTAAACCGAATTGAGCAGTGTACAGGACAAAATTTAAGAGATAAAATTGTATTTAAAAAATCGTTTGGAGTAACCGATTTTAAGTCGCGATACCATTCGTGCAAAGGAAATGCTTACGGTTTGGCGAATACTTTATGGCAAACATCGGTGTTGCGCCCAAAGATTTTAAACAAAAAAATCGACAATATGTTTTATACCGGTCAGCTTACAGTGCCTGGTCCGGGTGTGCCTCCAGCATTAATTTCAGGAAAAATTGTTAGCAATTACATAAAAAAGAAAAACCTATGACAACCAACTACAACCTTTATCAACATGTATGTGGCGAAACAAGCAAAATGGTAACAAAGAAGTACAGTTCGTCTTTTTCGCGTTCCATACTTTTTCTAGCTCCAGAAATTCGTGAAAACATCTATAATATTTATGGTTTTGTTCGTTTTGCAGATGAAATTGTAGATACGTTTCATGAGCACGATCGAAAAAAATTACTAGACCGCTTTGTTGAAGATTATCATTTGGCATTGTATCAAGGTATTTCTTTAAACCCTATACTTCAAGCGTTTTGTCAAACTCAAAAAAACTATGCTATTCCGCAACATTTAGTAGATTCGTTTTTAGAATCGATGTATATGGATTTGGGTGTGATGAGCGATTTAAATTCCGAAGCATATAAAAAATACATTTATGGTTCTGCTGAGGTAGTTGGGTTAATGTGTTTGCAAGTATTTTTAAAAGGAAATCAAACAGACTATGAGGCTTTAAAACCTTCGGCGCAACGCTTTGGTTCGGCTTTGCAGAAAGTGAATTTTTTAAGAGATATAAGTGCCGATTTTCATCAGTTAAACCGAACGTACTTTCCAAATGTAGATTTTCAACGTTTTACCTTAGCCGATAAAGAAACCATCGAAGAAGATATTAAAACCGATTTTCAAGAAGCGATAAAAGGTATAAAAAAATTACCGCTAACCTCGCGTTTTGCCGTTTACCTTGCGTATCTTTATTACACGAGTTTGTTCAAGAAAATTAAAAAAACCGATTCGGAATTGTTGTTTAAAAAGCGAATACGTGTTAACAACCTCGAAAAGTTAATGTTGTTTTCTCGAATTTACGTACAGAAAAGTTTAAACATCCAGATATGATTGTTGTGTTTTACATTATACTTACGCTACTTGTTTTCTGTTTGATGGAAGCGGTAACGTGGCTTACACATAAATATGTAATGCATGGTTTTATGTGGTATTTTCACGACGACCACCATCAACCTGGATATCCTCATGCTTTTGAAAAAAACGATTTCTTTTTCGTGATTTTTGCCATTCCTAGCATTTTACTTTTTTACTTCGGAACTCGAAACGGAATTAACTTTTTGTTTTTTATCGGGCTGGGAATTTTATTTTACGGAATTGCCTACTTTTTAGTGCACGATGTATTGATTCATCAACGTTTTAAATGGTTTAAACGAACCAATAATAAGTATTTAATAGGACTTAGAAAGGCACATAAAATTCATCATAAACATCTAGGAAAAGAAGATGGAGAATGCTTCGGGATGCTTTTTGTTCCGAAGAAATACTTTAAGATGTAGTGGAAAAATCGTTGTATTTATTATTAGATATTTTTAGTTTCCTCATTCCGTTTTTATACAGTTTTGAGCGGAAGCATTTGTACTTTATTCAGTATTGGAAACCTTATTTTACAGCTATTTTTATTGTAGGTTTATGCTTTGTAGCCTGGGATGTTTTTTTCACCATTCACGGCGTTTGGGGTTTTAATAGTACGTATTTAATTGGTGTTGAATTTTTGCATCTTCCTATTGAAGAATGGGTGTTTTTTTTATTGATTCCTTATGCAAGTAATTTTATTCACTACGCACTTTTATACTTTTTTCCTAAACCAAAACTTTCAGCTAAAACAAGTTTTTATATCAGCTTAATTTTATTTGTATCGAGTGCTTGCATAGCTTTTACAAATACTGATAAAATTTACACGCTTTGTAGCTTCGGACTTTTCGCTGTAGTAATGTTGTTGCAATTGTGTTTTCGGTTTAAGACATTTCAACGTTATATCTTGTCATTTATAATAATTTTACTTCCGTTTCTTTTAGTCAATTCTTGGCTTACAGGTTCGTTTACAGAAGCTCCAGTGGTGTATTACAACAACGCAGAAAATCTAGGTTTAAGGGTAGGGACAATTCCTGTGGAAGATTTTTTCTATTGTTTTTCAATGCTTTACACTAGTGTTTTGTTGTTCGAATATTTTAAAGCGAAACTACATTTTAGAAAAGCCTAGTATATTTGTATGAAATAATTTATGCCGTGTAAAAAAAATATATAACTTTATTCAAGAAGTTATTTCCCTTTTCTTACAAATAAAAGGTGACCATTTTTGACTTCTTGTGTCTAATATTTTGGAGGGGCTATGGCCTAATTTTATACAACTTTGGCAGAAACACACGTAGATAATAACATAGATGATGAAACACTTGTTGCAAAAATTGTAGCGACAAACAACACGCATCTTTTTGCTATTCTTTACGATAGGTACTCGGAAGTTGTGTATAATAAATGTCTCAGTTTTACACGAGCAACCGAAGAGGCACAAGACTTAACCCACGACATTTTTATAAATTTATTTTTAAAGCTGAAAACCTATAAAGGAAACGCTAAGTTTTCTACATGGTTGTATTCGTTTACCTATAATTTCTGCGTAAATTATGTGCAAAGAAATTTAAATAAAAGGCAAGATAAGTTTGTTTTAACAGATGAATTGCCAAGCGAATCGGAAGATTACCAAGAGATTTCAGATGAAAATATTTATCAAATGAAATCAAAAAAACTCGACCAAGCTTTAAAGCAAATAGAAGCCAACGACAAGATGATATTGCTTATGCGATATCAAGATGATTTATCAATTAAAGAAATTCAAGAAGTATTAGATTTAGGAAGTAGCGCAGTAAAAATGCGATTGAATAGAGCAAAAGGACGTTTAATTGAAATATACAACACACTGTAATTATGGATAATCCGTTCAAGAAAATAATAAACAATGAGAAGTTACCAGATACCGTAAAGGATAAGGTAATGCAGGATGTTGATTTGATTAAACTGTCGCTAGATGTCGCCGATTTATTTGTGATAAAATACCCAGATACAATAAGCAATATATTAAACCTAAAAGACAAAGATGAATAAACAACTACAAGTGAATTTTGACTTTCAAATTCTACACAATTATTTTTATGACTTTTTAGAAGTGTTACCGAACATCTTACTAGGAATAGCATTTATTATAGGGAGTTGGCTATTCTTAAGATTTGTACTTTTTATAGTAAAAAAATCGTTGAAACTTACCAAGATAGATTCGCTCTTAGAAAGTGCAAACGATAAAAATCCAATCTTCGGAGGCTCTGTAAAAATTAAACCTACCAAAGTAATTTTAGCATTCGTAAAGTGGTTTTTAATACTTATCCTTATTATTATTGGTGCCGATATTCTTGGCTTAACCATCGTTTCCAACGAAGTTGGTAAAATTCTCCAGTATTTGCCACAATTTTTCACTGCGGTAATTATCTTTTTTATTGGTACCTACGGTGCAGTATTGCTTCGTAAAACAGTGCAATCGGCTTTAAAAGCATTCGATATGAATGGTTCAAAAGCCATTAGTACACTTGTGTTTTATTTAGTGTTTGTAGTGGTAGCAATTATGTCGCTTAACCAAGCAGGAATCGATACCGAAATCATCACCAACAATCTGTTTTTGATTATTGGAGCATTTTTAGCAGCATTGGCAATAGCACTCGGGTTAGGTTCTAGAGATGTAGTTTCAAGGCTCTTGTTTGGATTTTATTCAAGAAAAACTTTTCCTATAGGAAAGCGTATAAAATTTGAAGAAACAGAAGGAATTGTACTTGCTGTAAATAATATTTCTCTAATCATTAAAGACGATCAGAATAAAAAAATAGTAGTTCCAATCAAGCAAGTAGTCAATAAAAAAGTAGAAATTTTAGACTAGTAAAGTTCTGAATATCATAGCGTATAAAAATATTTTTCATTTTTTTCTGAAAAAATTGTGACCTATCAAAAAATGATGTGTCTAAATAAATAGAAGCACAAACTTCTAAACACAATTTGAATTTAGTTAGAATAGAAATGGAAATGTTTTTCTTACTTATACAACTTTTGATTTTGCCTGGTCTAATTTTTTTGGGTTTAATTAGCTGGACAGAATATAAAAAATCAAGAGAGACTTATATGAGAATAAAAAATGCTATGATAAAGAAAAACAGTTGATAATGAAATAATTGTATTTTTGGGGGATTATACAATTACGAGTCAATTTTTCCATATAAAGTAGCGCTCAAGTTTTAAACTTGGGCGCTGTTTTTTTATATAAAAAGTCGAAAAGCACTTTTCATTTAAAAAGTATTTTCAATTATTTTAAAATAAATATTCAATCATAAATAATTGTTATTAAGTGGTTTAGGGATAAAATTCATTTTTTCTGAAAAAATAGTGTGACCTATCAAAAAATGATGTGTCTAAATAAATAGAAGCACAAACTTCTGAACACACAATTAAATAAATAGAAATGGAAATGTTTTTCTTACTTATACAACTTTTGATTTTGCCTGGTCTAATTTTTTTGGGTTTAATTAGCTGGACAGATTATAAAAAATCAAGAGCGACTTATATGAGAATGAAAAATGTTATGATAAGAGAAAAACAATTGATGGTAAAGTAATTGTATTTTTGGGGGATTATACAAATTACGAGTCAATATTTCCATATAAAACAGCGCTCAAGTTTTTAAACTTGAGCGCTGTTTTTATTTAGTAGATACATTGTATTGAGTAGTATTCAAAATTTACTAAAAATGATATTTTAAATAAATTTTCATTTTTTTTCTGAAAAAGTGTGACCTATTAAAAAATGATGTGTCTAAATAAATAGAAGCACAAACTTCTAAACACACAATTAAATAGATAGATAATGGAAATGTTTTTTTTACTTATTCAGCTTTTGATTTTACCAGGTTTAATTTTTTTGGGTTTAATTAGTTGGTTTGATTACAAGAAGTCGAGAGCAAATTACATGAAGTTGAAAAATGGTGTTATAAGAGAAAAAGCACAATAGTTGTTACATTATGGGGGTTTTGTATTCCAAAAAAAATGGCGCTTAAAAAATTAAGCGCCATTTTTTTTGTTCTTTTTTATCGCATAGCTTTACTGAGTATCCCCATAACTCCACGTATAAAAGTAGCACTTGTAAGCACTTTTACAATAGGGTTCATCGCAGTGCTTTTTCTGCTAGAAGTTCTAGAAACTTTCTTTTGTTCTTCTTTTGCTTTTTGTTGTGCTTCTTCTGTTTGCGATTTTTCAATTTTCTTATTTAAAATCTCATAGGCACTTTCTCTATCAACAGTCTCGTTGTATTTAGGAATTAATTTTGATTGCTGAAGTACATCTTTAATTTCACTTTCAGATAAAATATCCATTCGGCTCATAGGAGCTCTAAGCATGGTTGCTGCCAGTGGTGTAGGTCGTCCTTTTTCGTCGAGAGCAGAAATTAATGCTTCTCCAGTTCCTAATGATGTAAGTATTTCTGCAGTGTTGTAAAAGTCGGAAATTGGGTAGTTCTCGGCAGTAAGCTTAATAGCTTTTCTATCTTTTGCAGTGAAGGCACGTAGTGCATGCTGAATTTTTAGTCCGAGTTGAGATAGTACAGCATCTGGAACATCCGTTGGATTTTGTGTTACAAAGTAAAGTCCGATTCCCTTTGAGCGGATAAGTTTTACGATACTTTCAATTTGATCTAAAAGAGCATCGGAGGCTTCATTGAAAATAAGGTGTGCCTCATCAATAAAAATGACCAACTCCGGACGATCGCTATCGCCTTGTTCTGGGAAATTGCCATAAACTTCGGCTAATAAACTTAACATAAAAGTAGAGAAAAGCTTCGGTTTATCTTGAATGTCGGTAAGACGTATAATATTGATAATTCCTTTTCCGTTTTCGTCAATTCGAGTAAGGTCGTCTACTTCAAACGATTTTTCTCCAAAAAATAAATCGGCTCCTTGTTGCTCGAGTTCTATAATTTTTCGAAGAATTGCTCCTGTTGAGGAAGTTGAAATTCGTCCGTAAGCTTCTTGAAACTCTTCTTTTCCTTCGGCGGTAGCGTATTGTAATATTTTTTTAAAGTCTTTTAAATCGAGTAACGGAAGTTGGTGGTCGTCGCAATATTTAAAAAGTACAGCAACAATACCTTGTTGCGTATCTGTAAGGTCTAAAATTCTGGAGAGTAGTACAGGTCCGAATTCAGAAACGGTGGCACGTAGGCGAACTCCATTTTGTTCGGAAAGTGTAAGGATATCGATTGGAAACTTTTTTGCTTCGTATGGAAATCCAATTTTGGTATGTCGCTCTTGAATTTTAGCATTATCTTCTCCAGGTTGTGCGAGTCCGCTAAGGTCTCCTTTTAAGTCCATTAACAAAACAGGAATTCCTTTTTCAGAAAGGTTTTCTGCCAGGATTTGTAATGTTTTAGTTTTTCCAGTACCCGTAGCTCCAGCAATAAGTCCGTGTCGATTTAAGGTTTTTAAAGGTATTTTTACTAAGGCATTTGTAAGTGGCTCACCGTCGAGCATGGCAGCTCCCATACTAATGTAATCACCTTTGGTTTTATACCCTTCTTCTATATGTTGAAAAAATACGTCTTTATTGCTCATGTTGTAATTATTTTCTACTAAAATAAGGTAAACTTATCGAAGTTAAAAGGAGTATTTTTTTAGCGTAGTTTTTTTGCTGATGGAAACTACCGCTAGCTGCTAGCCCTGATTGAGCTAACTACCGTGTAGTAGCGAAAGCAGGTAACAGCCTTACTAAAAAAGCAATAGGAAATGGCTGCTTAAAATAAAAAGGAAAGCGTATCTTTGCGGCATGACAAAAGAAGCGATTTTAGCGAAGGTAAATGCGGGAGAGATGCTTCCGTTAATGGAGGAGTTTTACACCATTCAAGGCGAAGGATTTTATAAAGGAACGGCGGCTTATTTTATTCGAATTGGCGGCTGCGATGTAGGATGCCATTGGTGTGATGTGAAAGAAAGTTGGAACGCCGAGACACACCCGCCAACAGCGGTGAGTGAGATTGTTGAGAATGCAGCAAAATATTCGGATACTATTGTGATTACGGGTGGTGAGCCACTTACATGGGACATGACTTTTATTACTTCGGAATTAAAAAAGCGTGGCTTAAAAACGCATATTGAAACTTCTGGTGCGTATGAGCTAACGGGGGAGTGGGATTGGATTTGCCTGTCGCCAAAAAAACTAAAGTTACCCACTGCTAAAGTTTATGAAAATGCAAACGAATTAAAATGTATTGTATACAATAAAAGCGATTTTGAGTTTGCTGAACAACAAGCTGAAAAGGTAGGCAAGGATTGTATTTTATACTTGCAACCCGAGTGGAGCAAGCGCGATAAAATGATTCCTGAAATTGTGGAATATGTTATGAAAAATCCGAAATGGAAGGTGTCTTTACAGACACATAAATATTTGAATATTCCTTAGGGAATTGTTTTTTGTTTCTCGTTTTTAATATTTTTAAACCTCAAACATACGTCTCCAACCTTCCAACTATTTTAATGTGAGTTTTGCGAGGTAATCGTAATGTTCGCCTTCGGCAAGGAGCTTACAGTTTAAACCAACCATTTCGCAACATAAACTTAGTGTATTGAAGTCGAGGTAAAGCCAAGTTGTAGTTTCAGTTTCTCCTTTGTATTTGAGGGTATACGTAAGTTCGCCGTAATAATCGTTGTCCATCGGAATCCATTTTCCGCCGTCGTCATCTTCATCAAACATGTAAATAATATCGGAAGAATCGATTAGTATTTGTCCGTTTTCAGAAAGTAAACTTTTTAAATGGGCTAGTTTTTCGGGAACACTTTTATAAGTGCCTAAAATTCCAGTGCCGTTCATCAGCATTAAAATGGTGTCGAATTTTTCGTTTTTTAGCTGAAAAACATCTTCTTGAACTGCATTTAAAACACCTCTTTTTATAGCAACATCGATAGCGCCAGCAGAAATGTCAATGGCTTTTACGTTTAGATTTTTTGTCTCTTGAAGGTATAAAGCATGGCTTCCTGCGCCACAACCTATATCGAGCACATTACCATAACTTTGTTTGAGAGCCTCTTTCTCCAAAGGAGGCATTTCTTTATGACTTCTGAATAAATAAGAAATAGGTAAAATGTCTTCTTCGGAGATGGAAGTTTCTGTAAAGATTTCTTCTGAAAAATTATCAGTATAAAAATCTTGAATGGCTTTCCCTAAGAGGTCTTTCAATGTTTATTGATTAATGTTTACGTAATATTTAAAGAATGAAATTAAGTCTTCTTCTTTCTTAAGATTCAATTTTTTTTCTTTTACAAATTTATCTAATTGTTTGTTATTAAACTGCGCTAAAATTCTCTTTGTATTATTCTCTAGCGGAATTGCATAATCAGCTCCTTTCAGTTTAATGTAATAGTTTTGATTGTCTGAAAATTTTGCAGGTTTATCTTTTTGGTATCCAGTATTGGCTTTTTCTGGCGGATAATATATTTTAATGTACTTGTTTAGCAACATGTCATCTTCTGTACAAAAAAGGCACTCTAAATACCCAGTTTTTGTTTTGTTATTGTCTTGATAGTCTAATAAGAAAAACTTCTTACCATATACTTCGTATGCATAATTAGATTTTGTTGAACCTTTATAAATTTCATTTTCAGACATTTTAATTTCTATGAAGTCTTTATAAACATTATATCTTAAGTCTACATTTTCGTATACTTTCCCATCAACAAAGATTTTTCCTTTAGTGAAATCATCTCCGTTTAAATATAAAGATCCGTCCACTCCAGAGTATTCACTAGAGTTTTTAGTGTCTATTAATGGTCCGCTTTGATAGCCATACTGATCTATTTGAGCTTGTAAAACGATACATGTAATTAGCGAAAGGGCTAAAAATATTTTTTTCATATCTAAAAAGTTTAATGTTGTATGAAAATCAAATGTTTTGATTTTTCAGGTTTGTGGTATAGTAAATTAAATTTAATTTTTTTAAATAACCAAATATTATGGAGAGTAAGACTGTTGGTATTATGCTTTTGATTATGGATAAACTGTATCTTTGTACTATTCAATATTTCTTCTGAAAAATTAATGATGGACGAATTTTTAAAACAGCTCCCACAATTAGCAAAAGATAAGCAAAGCGAAAACAAAAAGTATTTTGCGAAATTACGGAAGAAACCTCCTAAAGATTTAGATTATGTAATGCAAGAACTGCACGAGGAAGAATTTGAAAAAACAGATTGTCTTAGCTGTGCTAATTGCTGTAAAACTACGGGGCCGTTATTTACCAATGCAGATATAGAACGAATTTCAAAACATTTTAAGCAGAAGCCACAACAATTTATCGATACTTATTTAAGAATAGATGAAGACAATGATTATGTGTTGCAAGAGGTGCCATGTACATTTTTAGCACCAGATAATTATTGTTTAATTTATGATGTTCGTCCAAAAGCGTGTCGAGAATATCCGCATACCGACCGAAAGAAATTCCAACAAATAAGTAATTTAACAATTAAAAACACCGCTATTTGCCCTGCGGTTTACAATATTGTTGAGGCTATGAAAGCTCGTTTGCCTAAATAATTTTTTATCCCTTCTATAAAGAGTCACAGTTTTTTTGTTAAAATATTGCGTTTATTTTCTATAATTTTTATATTTTAGTTAAAAATAAGTGTGATTATGAAAAGTATATGTACTCTTTTGGTTGTGTTTTTATCTGTGTATAATGGATATAGTACTAATTGGTTATCTTCTTTTGAAGATGCTCAAAAGTTAGCTTTGGTGCAAAATAAACTCATCGTGGTAGATTTTTGGGCTACTTGGTGTGGACCTTGTAAAAAAATGGATTCCGATGCTTGGCATACTAATGAAGTTGGAGATATGATGAATAACTTTATACCGCTAAAAGTTGATATTGATACGCAAACAAATTTAGCAAGACGCTATGGTATCAAGGCTATTCCTAATGTTTATATTATGGATGCAAATGGAGAGATTGTTGCTGATAGTAAGGGGTATATGGACAAAGTGGAATTACTTAATTTTTTAGATGATTTTGTTTTAAATACATCTTATGTTAATAAAGAATTAGTGAATTATTTTCAACGTCAAAATTTTGCAAATTCATTACGATTGGCAAAACGTTATATTGATTATTCTTTATTAGTAGATGATAAAGTAAAGAATAACTTCTTTTCGGTGTCCAATGTATATCTTGATAAAGCCAATAAAATGTTGGAGAATCAACCAAAATTTGAAGAAAAAATTGAGTTGCTAAAAATGACAATCGACGTATATCGTGGCAATCATAAAAAAGTTGTTCGAAAATTAGCTAAAACCGACGAAGCTACTATAGACCCGATCAATAAAGCAGATTATTACTTTATTAATTACTGTGTGTGTAGAAGTAATAACGAGGCTGACCAAGCTTCTGAATGGCTTGATAAACTTAAAACTACTTCTAATTTCGAGACTTATAATTCAAAAATAAACATGATTTTTAAGGAAGATTCTTAGTCTTCCTTTACTCATAAATAAAATACTTACTTCTTATTTTTTTGAAGTTTTCAATGCCTTCTTGCCAAGTGGCTTTAATTTCGTCGTTGGGCATGCCAGCTTCAATTTGTTTTTGAAGTTTGTTGTTACCTGCGTGTAACGTAAAACTAGCGGTTTTAAAAAAGTTAGCTTTGTCATTGCTGTTTTGATAGGCTTTAATAATCCATTGCATAGTCACTTCTTTTGGAGGCGTTACAGAAGATAAATCTTCTCCGTAGCATAATTTCCCATTGTGTTTTGGGTCTTTCGAGCCAAAATTGGGTTTCGGAGTATATTCAAAAGAAAAAACATTTTTATCCAACCAAGGAGCACCATAACGTTGAAACTGAAACTCAGTTCCTCTTCCTGCATTTACATGTGTACCCTCAAAAAGGCCTAAACTTGGGTATAATAAAATTGATTGGTCGTTTGGTAAGTTTGGAGAAGGCCTAATTGGTAAACTATACGATAATTCGTGGTTGTAGTTTTTTACAGGAATTACAGTTAAATCGCATTGCACTTTGTTGGTAAGCCATTTTTCGCCATTGAGCATTTTTCCGTATTCTCCAATGGTAAGTCCGTACACAAGCGGAATAGGAACTTTTCCTAAAAAGCTAGCGTGTTCCATTTCGAGTGTTGGACCGTCAACATAACTCGCATTCGGATTTGGTCGGTCTAAAACAATTAATGGAATGTTATTTTCGGCGCAAGCCTCCATAACCAAATGTAAAGTAGAGGTGTAGGTGTAAAAGCGTACGCCAACATCTTGAATGTCAAAAACCATAATATCGATGGCTTTGAGTTGTGCAGGAGCAGGCTTTTTGTGTTTTCCGTAAAGCGAAACAATTTCGATTCCTGTTCTAGCATCTTTGTTTCCTTCCAAAAGTTCTCCAGCATCAGCCTTTCCTCGGAAACCGTGTTCAGGAGAAAATATCTTCTGAATATTTATGTTTAATGCCGAAAGCGAATCGACTAAATGTGTATATGTTTCATCATTTTTAAAAATTACGGAAGTTTGGTTGGCAACAATTCCCACGCGTTTATTTTTCAGCAGAGGCAAATAAGCTTCAGTACTATTAGCACCTACAATGATAGGTTTTTCCTGCGGAGTTTCTTCCGAAGTAATAATTGCTTTTTTTTCCTGATTTCCATTCGCACACGAAATCACTACTAAAAACAATAATAAAAATGTATTTTTGAAACTCATAAAGTACCTCATAATTTGAATTTAGAATATTTTATTACCAAACGCCTTGTAAAGGGTAAGGAGTATAAAAGTAGTATATCGGCGCCAATTATAAAAATTGCCATTGCAGCGATTGCGATGGGCGTTATTATGATGCTTATTGCGATGGCTACTGGGGCTGGATTACAACGTAAAATTCGAGAAAAAATTGCCGCTTTTAATGGGCACATTCAAATTTATAACTACGATAATAATACTTCAGATGTTTCTGTTAATCCGATTTCGATACATCAAGATTTTTATCCTGAATTTAAAAATGTTTCGGGAATAAACCATGTACAAGCCGTAGCTACCAAAGGCGGAATTATTAGAACTGAAAATACTTTTGAAGGGATTATAGCCAAAGGTGTTGGTGCCGATTACAATTGGAAACCCTTTGAAGATTTTTTAGTTGACGGACGACTGCCTAATTATTCGGGAAAGCGCAATGAAGAGATTTTAATTTCGCGTTACCTCGCAAACCGATTGCAATTTAAAGTAGGAACTGAGTTTTGGGCGTTTTTTCTGAAAAATGAAGTCAATGAAATACCAAACCAAGTGAAGTTTAAAATTGTAGGAATTTACGATAGTGGGTTCCAAGATTTTGATGCCAATTATATTTTTGTTGATCTACGCCACATTCAACGGATGAATAAATGGAAAGCCGACGAGATTGGTACTTTCGAAGTTTTTATAGACGATTTTGATAAAATAGAAGAAAAAGGACGAGAAGTGTATGGTGTTACACTTTCAACGCTAGACTCTCAAACCATTGCCGAAAAATATTACACTATTTTTGAGTGGATTTCGCTTTTCGATTTTAATGTTGCTATTATTATTGGAATCATGATTATTGTTGGCGGGATTAATATGATAACCGCCTTGCTTGTACTTATTTTAGAGCGTACTCAAATGATTGGCTTGTTAAAAGCGTTGGGAACTAACAATTGGAGCATTCGAAAGATATTCCTTTACAATGCTGCCTATTTAATTGTTGTCGGGTTGTTTTGGGGAAATTTACTCGGACTCGGACTCTTGTTTTTACAGAGTAAGTTTGGCTTTATAAGTTTGGATGCTTCCACTTATTATGTTTCGCAAGCCCCTGTTTATATCAATCCGCTACATGTAGTTTTTCTTAATGTTGGTGTGTTGTTGTTATGCTTATTAATGCTGTTAATTCCGTCATACATTATTACAAAAATATCGCCTGCACGTTCAATGAAGTTTGAATAGCTTTTCAGTTTAGAAATGGAATACTGTTTTTAAGGTGTTGAATTTCAGTTTGTTTTATTTTTTTTGTATCTTTAATGGAAGCTACTGCCCCAAATATTTTATTAATCAATAAAATCAAATCGTCATGGGGCAATTATTACACAATCAAACTTCCGCATTAACTATCGCTTTAAAAGCCATAGTGTACATTTTAATCGCAATTTTATCTTGGGTAGTCGTTTCAGCAATACTTAGTTTAGTAGGTGTGTTGAATTAATACTTTTTATATTTTTTCTTTGAATATCCGTAATCTATCATGCCAAGATTAAAATGTCAGGTCGAGCGTAGTCGAGACCATATTTAAAGCTATTAAGCCAAATAACCTCTCGACTACGCTCGAGGTTACAGTGTATTATGACAGATTACAGACAATCATACTTTTTCTGTTTAGTAAAAATATAGTAAAGCATTTACTTCCGAAGAAAAACATTACGCGTAACGATTTTAAATATGAAGAAAATTATCTTTTTATCAGAATTGTATTTTTCATAATAACTGTAGCGTATTACTTTGATTTATGGTTTCATTTTATGTTTTTTTAAGGAAAATAAATAGCATTTTATCATTTTTATTGACGTATGTAGTTGTTTTCAGTATGATGAAATGATTATATTTTCTATATTTTTACAGAAGATAGTTGTATTTTCAGCAGAAATATTTAATTTTATATTCTCCTCGACCTATTATTAAATGCACAATCATTAAATTATTTTATTCAATTATGAAGAAAAAATCTATTTTATTGCCAATAGCTGCGCTACTGGTAAACTTTCTTGTAGCACAAGATAAGCCAAACATCCTCGTAATTATGGGGGATGATATAGGATGGTTTAACACCAGTGCCTATAACAGCGGAATGATGGGGTATAGAACTCCAAATATTGACCGTGTTGCCAACGAGGGGATGCGTTTTACAGATGCTTATGCACAACAATCGTGTACGGCTGGTAGAGCTGCATTTATTACAGGACAGTCGCCAAAAAGAACAGGGCTTCTTAAAATTGGTATGCCAGGAGATCCAATAGGATTACAAAAAGAAGATCCAACAATTGCAGAAATGTTAAAGCCACTTGGGTATGCAACAGGGCAATTTGGAAAAAATCACTTAGGAGATTTGGATAAATTCCTTCCTACAAATCACGGTTTTGATGAGTTCTTCGGAAATCTTTATCACTTAAATGCTGAAGAAGAGCCAGAGAATGCAGATTATCCAAAAGATCCTGAGTTTAGAAAAAAATTCGGACCAAGAGGAGTTTTAAAAGCTACAGCTGACGGAAAAGTTGAAGATACAGGACCATTAACTAAAAAGAGAATGGAAACTATCGATCAAGAGTTTTTGGATGCTGCTAAAGCGTTTATTAAAAAACAACACGATGCTGGAAAACCATTCTTTACTTGGTTCAACTCTACAAGAA
The DNA here is from genome assembly GCF_038433465.1 of Joostella sp. CR20. NCBI lineage: Bacteria > Pseudomonadati > Bacteroidota > Flavobacteriia > Flavobacteriales > Flavobacteriaceae > Joostella > Joostella sp. CR20. The sequence goes on from NZ_JAESVF010000005.1 coordinate 135,742, forward strand.
TGCACATTTTTACACATTTAAGTGATGAGTATAATGCGAAGACTGGACTTGGAGTTTATGCTGACGGTATGAGACAGCACGATATGCAAGTTGGTCAATTATTAGATTTGTTAGACGAATTAGGAATTGCAGATAACACAATTGTAATTTATACTACAGATAACGGTGCAGAGAAATTTACATGGCCTGATGGTGGTACAACTCCATTTAGAGGAGAAAAAGCTACTACTTGGGAAGGTGGTATTAGAGTTCCTTTCATGATTAGATGGCCTGGAAAAATTAAAGCTGGACAAGTTTCTAACGAGATTTTCTCTCTTGAAGACTGTATGCCAACTTTATTAGCAGCTGCAGGAAATACAAATATTAAGAAAGATTTACTTAACGGATACAAAGGATATAAAGTACATTTAGATGGATATAACTTTATTCCTTACATGACTGGTAAAGAAGAAAAAGGGCCACGTAACGAGTTCTTCGCTTTTGTAGATGATGGTACTTTAGGAGCAGTTCGTTTAGGACGTTTTAAATATCACTTCTCTACGCAAGAAGAAGAAGGAATGGGAGCTTGGTTACATGCTCAAGTACCAAGAAAAGCACCATTGTTAATCGATTTATTAGGAGATCCATTTGAAAGTGCTCCAGAATCTTCATCGTACTACGATGATTGGTTATTACGTAGAATGTATGCTTTTGTACCATTACAAAGTGTTGTGGCTAACTATATGGCTACGTTTAAAGACTTCCCTGTACGTCAAGAGCCAGGAAGCTTTACACCAAAACAATAATTCTTCATAAAATTATATATAAGAAAAGTCTGAATAAACATATTCAGACTTTTCTGTTTTTATCGATTTATTTTCGATATATAATAATTTATAGTATTTTAGTGGAGAATTTCCCTCCCTACGTTATCACTTAAAAATTAATTAAATCACATCTTATGTTTAAGAAAAATTTGTTTTTATCATTAGCAGGCTTGTTGGTGGTAAATGTGATGTTTTCACAAAAGAAACCAAATATCCTCGTGATTATGGGGGACGATGTTGGTTACTGGAACTTAAGCTACAACAACCGCGGGATGATGGGCTACACTACGCCAAACATCGATAAACTTGCGAGCGAGGGAGCTATTTTTACAGATTATTATGCAGAGCAAAGTTGTACTGCTGGTCGTGCTGCTTTCATTACTGGGCAAATGCCAGTAAGAACAGGTATGACAAAAGTTGGTATTCCTGGTTCTACACTAGGGCTTCAAAAAGAAGATCCAACACTTGCAGAATTGTTAAAACCACTAGGGTATACAACAGGGCAATTTGGTAAAAACCACTTAGGAGATTTGGATGAATTTCTTCCAACAAACCACGGTTTTGATGAGTTCTTCGGAAATCTTTATCATTTAAATGCTGAAGAAACTCCAGAGAATCCTTACTATCCTAAAAACCCAGAGTTCAGAAAAAAATTCGGACCAAGAGGTGTAATTCATTCTACTGCTGATGGAAAAATTGAAGATACAGGCCCATTGAATAAAAAGCGTATGGAAACTGTAGATCAAGAGTTTTTAGATGCAGCTGAAAATTTCATGGAAAAAGCAGTAAGTAGCGATAAACCATTTTTTGTGTGGTTTAATACAACTCGTATGCACTACGTTACGCACGTTCCAGAATCTTACAGCGGAAGAACTGGTTTGAACGAATATGCAGACGGAATGGTTCAGCATGACGATCAAATTGGGATGATTCTTAAAAAATTAGAAGAGCTTGGAGTTGATGATAATACAATTGTTGTTTATACTACAGACAACGGTCCGCACTTTAATATGTGGCCTGATGGTGGTATTACACCGTTTAGAGGAGAGAAAAATACAAACTGGGAAGGTGGTTACCGTGTACCATGTATCGTAAAATGGCCTGGAAAAATTAAGCCAGGTAAAGTTGTTAACGAAATTGTTGCAGGAAACGACTGGGTGCCTACACTTATGGCAGCTGCAGGGAAACCAAACATCAAACAAGATTTGTTAAATGGTTACAACGGATACAAAGTTCATTTAGATGGATACAATATTTTACCATATTTAACAGATGAAAAACAAGTTTCTAAAGACCAATACGGAGCAACAACTTGGCCAAGAAGAGAGTTTTATTATTGGAATGACGACGGACAATTGGTAGCGATGCGTTACGACCGTTGGAAATTAGTTTTCATGGAGCAACAATCTTCTAAATTTGGAGTTTGGATGTATCCGTTTGTGCAATTGAGAATTCCATTAGTTTTCGATTTACGTATGGATCCGTTTGAAAGAGCACAACACAATGCTAACGGATATTACGAATGGATGGAAGGAATTATTCAGTTTGCAGGAGGTTCTTCTCAGGCAATTGCTGGGCAAATGATTGAAACTTTCAAAAAATATCCACCAAGACAGCGTCCAGCTTCATTCAACCTAGATGAGGTAATGAAGTCACTTACAGCTGGTCAAGAAGGAAAATAGTATTTTACGAGTTTTATAGATTTAAAAGCCGAACATTTAATGTTCGGCTTTTTTTCGTATTTTAAGCTGATTGTAATTAAAATAATACTATTTTAGTCGCAAATTCCCTCAATTGCTACAGAATCAATAAACCAATTTAATTAAGTAGTTATGATTAAGAAAAACTATTTTTTGTCGTTAGCAATATTGTTAGTGACTAATGTATTACTTGCGCAAGACAAGCCAAATATCCTCGTTCTTTGGGGTGATGATATAGGTTGGTCGAACGTAAGCTTTAACAATCGTGGAATGATGGGGTACAAAACTCCAAACATCGATCGAATTGCAAATGAAGGAGCTATTTTTACCGACTGGTATGCGCAACAATCGTGTACTGCTGGTAGAGCAGCTTTTATTTTAGGGCAACACCCATTTAGAACTGGGTTGTTAACAATCGGGATGCCTGGAGCAAAACAAGGTATCAAAGATAACCAACCTACAATTGCTGAAGTACTTAAACCTCACGGTTATGTTTCTGGTCAGTTTGGGAAAAATCACTTAGGAGATAGAGACGAGCATCTTCCTACAAATCATGGTTTTGATGAGTTCTTCGGAAACCTTTACCATTTAAATGCTGAAGAAGAGCCAGAAAGTTATTACTATCCAAAAGATCCTGAATTCAGAAAAAAATACGGACCTCGTGGAGTATTACACTCGTATGCTGATGGTAGAATTGAAGATACAGGACCACTTTCTTCTAAACGTATGGAAACTGTAGATCAAGAGTTTGAAGATGCTGCAATTAAATTTATCGAGAAAGCACACGCTGATGGAAAACCATTCTTTGTTTGGTTAAACTCAACACGTATGCACGTTTGGACACACCTTTCAGAAGAAAGTGATGGTGTTACTGGTATCGGTTTATACGCTGATGGAATGGTAGAGCACGATAAAAGTATTGGTCGTGTTTTAGCTAAATTAGAAGAACTTGGAATTATCGATAACACTATTATTATGTATTCTACAGATAATGGTGCTGAGAAATTCTCATGGCCTGATGGTGGTAGTACACCATTTGCTGGAGAAAAAGGAACAACTTGGGAAGGTGGTTTCCGTGTGCCTTGTGCAATTCGTTGGCCAGGAGTTATCGAGCCAGGAACAGTTTACAACGATATTTTCTCGCATGAAGACATGATGCCAACTTTGGCAGCAGCAGCTGGAGAGTCTGATTTGGTAAACAAAATGCTAAACGGATATAAAGCAAACGGTAAAACGTTTAATGCACATTTAGATGGTTACAACTTATTGCCATTTTTCAAAGGGCAAGTAAAAGAATCTCCAAGAAAAGAGATTTTCTATTTCGACGCTGGAGGAAACTTAAATGCAATTCGTTACAACAACTTCAAACTTCACTTTACTTTTATGGAAGGTGCAATTAATGAAGCATACCGTAAATCGCCAAGCTGGCCTTTAGTAATCAACTTAAGAGCCGATCCGTATGAAGTATCATACAAAGCAGGAATGTATTTAAAATGGTATGGAGACAATATGTGGATGTTTGTACCAGCGCAAGAGTTGGCAGCAAATTTCTTAGAGTCGTTTAAAAAGTATCCGCCAGTTAAAGGATCTTCTTTATCGATTGACGAAGTTGTAAAACAAATGTCTACACCAACAAGAAACTAAGCTTGTAAAATAGAGTTTCTTAACAGAAATTCATCGATAATAATTTAGAAAACGGAGTGCATATTATATGTACTCCGTTTTTATTTCTTACTTTAGTGTAAAATTTCCCCCGTTCACTTAAAAAATAAAATAAGCATCAAATAAAAAGCGATGTTGTCTATTCAATTTAAAAAGTGAAACCATCAATTCTTATAATTTTTTAGAAAAGTACTACTAAGTTGTAGTTCTAAAATATTATGATGAATTAAACCAAGCGTTTAATTTTATTTAAAATGAAAAAAAAATGAAAAAAGTTAATTTCAATGCATTTTTAGGGGGAGCTTTAATCCTTTCGATTGTTGGTTGTAAGCAAGGAGCTAAAGATCATCCAGAAGTAAATAGTGTTGTTTCTGAAATTTCTTATACTGAAGACGCTTCAGATGTTTCTCTCGATGCTTGGGCAGATGCTCCCAAAAAGGAAATTGTAGATTGGGTAACTGCTGTAACTACTGAAGGATCTTCAGATTTTATTCCTGTTCAAGATAGAATAGCAGTATTTGATAACGACGGAACGCTTTGGCCAGAACAACCTGTGCCAAACCAAGCACAATTTATGTTGGATTATCTTAAAAAGGAAATGCCAAATCATCCAGAATGGCAAAAAAATCCTGTGGCTAGTGCAGCTGTAAAAGGAGATTTTGAACCTTTAAAAAAAGCTGGAATTAAAGGGTTGATTGATTTGATTCAGAAAACACATTCGAACAAAACGGAAGACGATTTTAATAATTCCGTTAGGCAATGGATCGATACAACCAAAAGTAAGCGTTTCGGAAAACTTTATACGGAAGCGGTATACTTGCCAATGTTACAATTGTTAGATTATTTAAGAGCGCATCAATTTAAAACATTTATTGTAAGTGGTGGTGGAGCCGATTTTATGCGTGTTTGGACGGAAGATATTTACGGAATTCCGCCTTACCAAGTAGTTGGTACGTATGGAGAAGTTAAATATGAAGTAGTCGACGGAAAACCTACACTTTCTAAAGTTCCAGGAGCAATTTTTGTAGATGATAAAACCGAGAAACCAGAAGCAATTCATAGGTTTATTGGTAAGAAACCAGTTTTTTGTGGAGGAAATAGCGATGGAGATCAAGCAATGATGCAGTACACTAGCAGTTCTAAATATAAATCGATGTGTGTAATTCTTCATCATACCGATGCAGAGCGTGAGTTTGCGTACGATACAAAAACATTAAGCGGTCATTTGGAAACTGCTTTGGTAGAAGCAAAAGAGAAAAATTGGTTGGTGGTTGATATGAAAAACGATTTCAAAAAGATTTTTAGTTTTCAATAAACACCTCAAATTACAATAATATATACAAAAGAATATTTAAGTTATGACAGCACACGAAGCAATTACGTCGCTTAAGTCAAGAATGTCGGAAGCCATTATCGGGCAAGACACATTGATTGAAAGAATTATTTTGGTTCTCTTAGCCGACGGAAATATGTTGTTAGAAGGATTGCCAGGTTTGGCAAAAACTCGTGCCATTAAAACATTGGCAAAAGAGTTAAACTGTGGTTTAAGCAGAATACAGTTTACGCCAGATTTATTGCCTTCGGATATTACTGGGACTGAGATTTATCAACCAGAATTAAAAGATAAGTTTGTGTTTCAACAAGGGCCAATTTTTAGTAATTTAATCCTTGCAGATGAGATTAACCGTTCGCCAGCTAAAGTTCAAGCAGCCTTGTTGGAAGCAATGGAAGAACGTCAAGTTTCTGTTGCAGGAAAAACCTATGCTATGGAACCGCTTTTTATGGTAATGGCAACGCAAAATCCAGTAGAGCAAGAAGGAACGTATCCACTTCCAGAAGCGCAAATGGACCGTTTTTTAATGCACGTTACTATTGATTATCCAGATGATGCTTCTGAGCTCGCTATTTTAAGACTTAATCGAGAAGAGCAAACGCATACCGAAAAGAAAAAGCACGAATTACTAGAGCCAAGCGTAATTTTTGAAGCGCGAAAAGAAATAGCTAAAGTGACTATTTCGGAAGCTATGGAAAAATATATTGTAGACATTATTTCGGCAACTAGATACCCTTCAAAATACAATGAGCAACTGGATAAATGGCTCGATTATGGTGCCAGTCCTAGAGGGTCGATAGCTATCGATCGTGCGTGTCGAGTTCATGCTTGGATGGAAGGGAATGACTTTGTTTCTCCAGACGATGTGCGTGCTGTTGTGCACGATTGTCTTCGTCATAGAATTATGTTGAGTTATGAAGCTAACGCCGATGGAGTTTCTGCAGATCAAGTTATTGATGAAATTTTAAAGCAAGTAGCCGTAGTAGCTTAAATATGGTTCTTTGAAGTTCCTTGAGATAAAATTTGTCAATTACCAAAAAGAGCGAACTTCCGCAGTAAAAACAGAAAAACTTGAAAATATTTTGACGTAAATGTCAAGCTATTTTAAATTTCAACTAAGGGAGCAAATCCGAAATCTATTAGCTAGAAATCAATGTCTAAAAAAGAAGAATATCCAGAAAATGTATTTGTGTCTTTACAGCACTTGTTAAAGCAGGAGCATACGGCTCAAAGTTTTGCATTGCTTTCTCGAAAACATAAAGTAAACAGTATTTTGTCTGGAAAGCACGCTTCAAAACTTAGAGGACGAGGCTTAGATTTTGAAGAAGTTCGTAACTATGTTAAAGGCGATGATATTAGAAACATCGATTGGAAAGTTACGGCGCGCACGCAAAAAACGCACACTCGAGTTTATACTGAAGAAAAAGAAAAACCTGTGCTTATTGTTGTCGACCAGTCAAAATCTATGTTTTTTGGATCGGTTTTAAAGACAAAAGCAGTGGTGGCCGCCGAGTTGGCAGCAATAGCCGCTTTTAGAGTTTTTAAAGAAGGCGATAGAGTAGGTGGTGTTGTTTTTGCTGATGAAGGTTTTGATGTTGTAGCACCAAAGCGAAGTCGTAAAAATATAATTCACTTTTTAGAAAATATCGAAAACAGAAATCGGGCTTTGAAAGATTCCAAAGCGGAAGCGTATGAAGAAACTTTAAATGCAGTAATTCCGAGAGTCCGAAACATTGTTACTCACGATTATTTAGTGGTTATCATTAGCGATTTTTTAAGGTATTCGCCAACGGTTATTAAAGCAATTGCAGGAATATCTATGCATAACGATTTGATTTTGGCAAAAGTTACAGACCCTATGGAATACGCTATGCCAAACACCAAATTTGTTGCGAGTAACCAAACGCATCAAATAGTAGTAGATGGTAAAAACAAAAAAATAAAAGATGCTTTTATACAAGGATTTGAAGGCGATTTTTACGCTTTTCAATCTGAAATGAAAAAATATCAAATTCCAATTTTCAATGTCGATACAGCAACACCGCTGGATCTTCAACTGAAAGAAGTATTTGGAAAAATGAATGCTAAAAAATGAGTATAATACCTTCTGCCATACAAGATTCTATTCCCGAGAACTTAAAAAATCTTCAGCTTGAAGAAATTTATGAGCCACAGCCTATTCCTTTTACTTTTGAAACTGTTGGTTGGAAAATTTTAGCAGCGTTGATTTTATTAGGGATTTTGATTGCGGGATATTTATTTATCAGAAATTATATTAAAAATGCGTACCGCAGAGAAGCAATAAAGAAATTATCTGAAGTGACCGCTGTTTCTGAAGTTTTAGTGATTTTAAAAATGGTAGCATTACAAACTTTTGGTCGCGAGGAGGTTGGTAGATTATATGGTAAATCGTGGTTGGAGTTTTTAGATAAAACAGGGAAAGATGTACAATTTATTCCGTTGGAGGCCGACATTCAAAATTCGGTTTATAAAAATGAAGAACTTGATGCACAAGTAAAACAACAGATTTTGACGAATTCTAAAAAATGGATAAAATCTCATGCCTGAAAATTTCGAAATAGCATATCCGTGGATTTTCTTTCTACTGCCGTTGCCTTTTATAGTGTATGCGCTTTTTCCGTCGTTGCGTATAAAAAGTGCGTCTTTGTTTTTTCCAGGATTTAATAATGCAGTAAAATATACACACCAAAAACCTAAAAAGTCGGCTTTTGTAAAACGACGAAATATTTTTGTTTGGCTCGGACTTTTTATTTGTTGGGCTGGAGTTTTGGCGGCGCTGTCGTCTCCTCAAATTGTAGGAGAACCAGAAATGAAAGTAAAAACTTCTAGGAACTTTTTAATAGCTGCTGATATTTCTTTCAGTATGGCACAGCGCGATTGGACGATAAACGGAAAGCAAGCGCGCCGTTGGGATGCAGTGAAAAGTGTGATGCACGATTTTATTAAAAAACGTGAAGGGGATCGAATGGGACTTATTTTTTTCGGTTCGAGTTCGTATATCCAAGCTCCATTTACGCCAGACCTTGAAGTTGTAGATCAAATGCTGGAGGAAGCCGATGTTGGAATGGCAGGGCAAATGACGCATATTGGAAAGGCTATTACCAAAGGGGTAGAGATGTTTGAAAAAGACACCATCAAAACAAAAGTAATGTTGCTTTTAACAGATGGGGTGGATGCAGGAACAGATATTTTACCGCTCGATGCAGCCGATTTAGCGCAAAAAGATACCGTTAGAATTTATACCATCGGAATTGGAGATCCAGGTGGATCGGGAACCGATTTAGATGAGCGTACACTCGAAGATATTGCAGACCTTACCGACGGACAATATTTTAGAGCGAAAGACGAAAAGCGTCTGGCGCAAATTTATACCGAACTTGATAAGTTAGAACCTATTGAATATGAAGAGGAGCAAAACAAACCAGTAACCCTATTGTATATGTATCCGCTAGGTGTTGCTGTGGGTGTGTTGTTGTTTATGATGTTGGTGCTTACACTGTTAAAAATGATTCGTCAATTCACTCAAAAAAAGGAAAGTTATGTATAAAGATTTGTTTCCTATCAATTGGAGTGATTTTCACTTTTTACGACCTCAATTTTTGTGGTTGCTCGTGCCTGTTGTAGTGTTGATGCTTATAAGCTTATTATCGATGCAGCAAGAGGTAAAATGGAAAAAAATAATAGCACCGCATTTAAGACCTTATGTTATTTCTAAAGGAAGTAATGGCGTAAAAATATTTATGCATATAGTTTTATTATTGGCTTTTACAAGTGGAATTTTAGGACTTTCTGGACCAACGTGGAAGAAAATTGAAGTTCCTGGGCAAAAGTTAGAAACGCCTATGGTTGTATTACTCGATTTGTCGCAAAGTATGATGGCAGAAGATATGCAGCCTAATAGATTGGAGCGCGCAAAATTTAAAATTAAAGATTTAATAAAATACAATCCGAGGGCTCGAATGGCGCTTATCGGTTTTGCTGGAACAGCGCATACAATTGTGCCACTTACCAAAGACTACGAGATTATTAATAGTCATATTGAAGGTTTAAAACCTTCTACGATGCCTTTCCCAGGATCTGATCTGGAAGCGGCTTTAACGTTAGGAGATTCGCTTACCAAAGTAACAAAAGCCCCTGGAACCATCGTTATTTTTTCTGATGATTTTCAAGAAAGTCAGCGAGACTTACTCAGTAATTTTGTGAAGAATTCTAAAAACAGACTTGTTATTCTTCCGATGAATACGCCTGGAGGTTCCGAAGTTCCTTCTGTAAACGGAAAAGGAGTTATCCGAAGTAAAGACGGAAAAGCAGTACGTTCTTATCTTGATGCTACGCTGATGGCGAGTTTAAATGGTATAGATGGAATTACAGTGCAGCAACTTACCTTGGATGATAGCGATGTAGAATTGATAGCGAAAGACATCAGTAAAAATTTAGAATTTACTGAAAAAAATGAAGAAAAGGATGACGATTGGCGTGATGTAGGTCTTTTGTTTATTATTCCAATGGCGGTACTTCTATTGCTTTGGTTTAGAAAAGGGTGGGTTTTGTATTCGCTCGCCTTTTTGTTGTTGGTTTCGTGTAACGATTCTTCATCTTCAAGTTTTTCAGATTTGTGGTACACCAAAGATTACCAAGGACAACGATTAAGCGATAAAGGAGATTATAAAGATGCCGCTGAAGCATATACAGATCCGTTAAGAAAAGGGGTGGCGTATTTTAAAGCTGAAGAATATGAAGACGCAATCAATGCTTTTTCTAAAGATACTTCGGCAATGGGATCTTATAATTTAGGATTAGCATATTTTAAAAATGGTGATTATGCTGCTGCGCAAATTGCGTTTAATATGGCGGTTGAAAAAGACCCTTCCTTGGAAATAGCCAAAACGAATCAGCAAAAATTAATGCAAGTACTTCCTGAAGAAGATAAAATGTCGGTTGAAAATGCTGAAGAATCCAATGGCGAACAGAATGCTGAAAATACGCAAAACTCTGGACCAGAAGATTTGAGTGGTGGAGGGCAAGAAGCTACCAAAGAAGACATGAAAAAACAGCGTCAGGAAGAAACTGTAAACTCCAACGTACATAAGGGGAAAGAATTGGATGAGGTTCCCGACGATGTGCAAGCGAGTATACAACAAACCGATACTCAAATTTTAATGCGAAAAGTAGACGACGATCCAACTTTATTTTTACAGCGAAAATTTAAATATCAAGTGAAAAAGTATAACATAAAACCAAGATCTAATGAGCAAGCGTGGTAATATGTTAATCAAAAAAATAGTTTTTTTATGGATACTTGTTTTGAGTTTCCATAGTGTAGTTGCGCAGCAAATTTGGGGAGATGTTCGTTTAAATAAATCGAGTGTTTATGTTGGAGAACCTGTGCAAGTAAGTTTTACGGTGTACACTTCTACTTGGTTTACAACAGGTTTAGATTTGGGGAATATTAAAGTAAACGGAGCATTTTCAACTTATTTCAGACCCGTAAGTAAGTCTTTTCAGAAGAACGGGAATAACTTTGCAGGTGTAGAACTTATTTATAATGTTTTTCCTTTTTCAGAAGATGATGTAACCTTTCCTGCTTTAGAAATCGAGGTAGAATCGCCTGCGCCAGGAGGTTATAAAGGAATAAAACACACTGTTAAAACTGCCGAGAAACTTATAAAAGTAAAACCAATTCCACCTAATTTTGAACGTTCTGATTGGTTGGTAGCTTCGAGTTTATCGGTAAGCGAGGGTTGGTCTGGCAACACAAAAAGAGCTAAAGTAGGCGACGTTTTAGAACGTACGATTACTAGAAAAGCTTCAGGGACTGTTCCTGAATTAATTCCGCCTGCAGTTTGGGATACACTACCAGATGCGAGTTTGTATCCAGGACGAGGTACTATTGATAGTTATAAATCAAAAACATCAATTAGTGCTCAGCGTACGGAATCGGTACGTTATTTATTGGAAAAAGAAGGAACAATTACAATCCCTGAAAAGGTATTCACATGGTATAATCCGTATCAAAGGAAACTGTATAAAAAAACACTTAAGGCTGTAACTATTGAGGTAGCTCCAAATCCAGATTTAGGAATGTTGGATAGTGTTAGGGATTCGCTTCAATTACAAGAAGTTCAAGTGGCAGAAGAAGCATCTGCAGAAAAGCCATTTACCATTTTAGGACTTTCAGTAAAAGAATTTATCATAGCTGCTGTAGTGTTAATTTTGTGTTTGTTAATACTGATTTTTCTATTGAGGAAAATTATCAGTTATGTCATTCAGCGTAGAAAGGATTATTTAAAATCAGAATTATACTATTTCAATAAAGCAAAGCGAGTTATAGGGAGTTCAGATAAAGCAAAAGTGATGAATGCTTTATATCGTTGGATTGATGAAATTGAGGTTGAAGAACCAAGTATTCAATATGTGCTTCAAAAGTACGATCCTCAAAACGAGGTAGATGAAAATAATATTGTAGTTTCTATGACGGTGAAAAAGCTTAAAAACATTCGAAATCGATACCTAAAAAGAAACGAAGTTTACGCCAACAAGAATTGGATTAATCCTTAGGTGAAAGATGTATCTTTGTGCTGAATAATTAGGTTGATGATGTTGAATAAAATTTTTTATTTTTTAAAACGAATGATTTTAAGTATACTTTTTTTAATAGGAATTTTAATTTCTATTTACCTTTTGATGGTTTATTTTACACCTTCTTTTGGAGGTGAAATCACAAAAGAAGATAAAGCGATTTACCAAGCTTCTGCAAACTATAAAGACAATAAATTTGTAAACACCAAAGATGTTCCAAAAAGTAACGGTTTTGTAGGGACTGTAAATATTTTATGGAAGTTTTTGTTTACAAAAGTGCCAAATGGTCGTCCAAATCACCCTTTGACTCTTCAGAAAATAGATTCTTCGAATGTTGCAAATTACAACGGACCAATGCGTATGTTTTGGTTTGGCCATTCTGCTTTTTTATTGCAATCGGATAAGCACACCATTTTAATCGATCCAATGCTTGGCGAAGTAGCGGCACCTTATACATGGTTGGGAGATAAACGTTTTAACGACACTTTACCAATTGAAATTGAAAAGTTACCTACCATAGACGCGGTGCTAATTTCTCATGATCATTACGATCATTTAGACTATCAATCTATTCAGAAGTTAAAAGATAAAGTTGAAATGTTTTACGTTCCGCTTGGTGTGGGAAGGCATTTAAAATCTTGGGGTGTTACACCACAAAAAATTATAGAATTAGATTGGTGGCAAGAAGCGAACTTTAAAGATATGAAGTTTGTTTGTACGCCTGCACAGCATTTTTCTGGGAGAAAATTCACAAATGGACAAAGTACTTTATGGAGTTCGTGGGTAGTTAAGACAGATGATTTTAATGTGTTTTTTAGTGGGGACAGTGGTTATAGCAATCATTTTTCTGCTATAGGAGAAAAGTATGGGCCGTTTGATTTTGCAATGATGGAATGCGGGCAGTATAACGAAATGTGGCCAGATATTCATATGTTTCCAGAGCAAACAGCACAAGCGGGAGTCGACGTAAATGCAAAAGTAATTATGCCGATACATTGGGGTGCATTCAAATTAGCCCTACACGATTGGAGAGACCCAGTAGAAAGAGTTGTTAAAAAAGCTTCAGAATTAAATTTAAATATACGAGTTCCTAAAATTGGAGAACCTATTTTAATTGAAGATAGCAAAACCGATTTAGAACAGTTTTGGTGGAGAGATTAGTAATTACACAATAAAAAAAGCCTCTACAAATTTTGTGAGGCTTTGAAATATGTTTTTTGCAGTGTTATTATTTATCAGCAAAAATAACTTCTACATTATGGTTTTCTAGTTCTTTAACAAAACTCTCGTCAACGTTAGAGTCTGTTATAATCTTGTCAATCTTATCAAAATTGGAAATAAATGCTAGACCACTTCTTTTAAATTTAGAAGAATCGGCAACTACAATAACTTCATCCGAAATTTCAATCATGAGTTGGTTTAGGTAGGCTTCTTCAACATGATGTGTGAAAACACCTAAGCTTGGTTTTATTCCATCAACTCCTAAAAATAGTTTGTTGCAGTATAATTGTTTTAAATTTCTCTCTGCCATTGGCCCAACTAATGACATCGAAAATTCTTTTAAATAACCACCAGGCATAAAAACCTGTAAGTTTTTGTATTGCGATAAGTTGTTTACGATATCCAAGGCATTACTAATAACCGTAAGATTTTGAATTTCTGCAAGGTTGTTTGAAATTTCAAAAGTAGTTGTCCCTGAATCTAGAATGATACTTTCGTCTTCACCAATTAGACTCACAGCCTTTTTACCAATTAAGCGTTTTATATCGAGGTTAATTTTCTTTTTCTCGCTAACAGTTAAAGCAATATTACTCGTTTTAAAAGCACCACCATGGGCTCTAATTAAAAGCTTATTTTTTTCTAATCTATCCAGATCGTTTCTGATGGTAACCTCACTTACCCCTAGGGCTTTACTAAGGTCGTTTACACTTACTTGACCGTGTTCGTCTAATTCTTTTAAAATTAAAGATCTTCTTACAGCTGTTTTTTTCACTATGATTGAATTATGGTCTTGATTTCAATAAATAAAAATAAACAATAATATTTATTTTAAAAAAGAAATAAAAATAATCCTAAATGTAATAAAATATTTTCGATTTGCAATCATTTTAAAATAAAAAAGAAACAATTCGAAATATTATTTATGTTGTTATGGTGTTTTTTATAGATATGTTTTTATATTAGTGGCTTTAACAACCAGATTTTAATTATGAATAGGAGAGCGTATCTAAAAACCTTCTCGTTGGGAGCTATTTTACCTGCTATTGGTATGTCGAGACCAATTAATACCGAAGTGCTTAATTTTTTTGGTGAAGTGACAGCTGTGAATTTTCAAAGCAATTGGCAGTATTGGTATGATATGAAGTGGGTTGGGCCAGAATATTGGGCAAACCGCATGCAAGATTGGGTTATTGAAAACGGAGAAGTAGTATGTACTGCAGTTGGTAAGGATCGAAATCTAAACTTGCTCACTATTCAGAAGGGAAAGAATACAGATGACTTTCAAGAGGACGTACAAGTTAAAATACTTTCGGAAGATATAAAAGGTGACAAAGATGCTTATGTCGGATTTAAAATTGGAGTAAAAGGGCAGTTTGACGATTATCGTTCGGCTTCAGTTTTTGGAAAAGGTTTGGCTATTGGAGTTACTGGGGATGGACATCTAATGATTGGAGATGAAATTTTTAAAACCGATTTGAATGGCATTCCAGAAAATTTCAAATTAAAACTTATTGCAAAATATAAAAACGAAGCTTATAGCGTAAAACTTATTGTTTTTAATAATGCTTCGGAAGAAATTGCTTCAGCAGAAAACACAATACCGCATACGGATATCAATGGAAACTTCGCCTTGGTAGTACATTCATCAAATAAAAAGGTAGAGAAAAAGAAGGTGGCTTCGTTTTCAAATTGGAAAATTAATTCTACAGGATTACTTCAGAATGAAGAACAATTGTACGGACCAATTTGTTTTGCGCAATATACGTTGCATGGTAAAAAACTAAAACTTACTGCACAGTTAACGCCCTTTGAAAATGTACCAAATCATAAGGTTTTACTTCAGTTTAAAAAAGATGGAGTTTGGCAAACTTCCGATTCGCAAACCAATAAAAATGCTGGGAGAGCCAATAATTTTGTAGTTGAAAATTGGAGTGAAACAAAAGATATTCCATACAGAGTTTTGGTAGAATTGCCTTTGAAAAATGAAACGCATCAATATTTTTACGACGGAACAATTGCTGTAGAGCCAATAAATGAAGATGAGGTTACGGCGGGTGTTTTTAGTTGTAATTTTCATTATGGTTTTCCAGATCAAGATGTTTGCGATAATGTAGCCTATTTAAATCCTGATATTATTCTGTTTTTAGGCGATCAGTTTTATGAAGGAACAGGAGGTTATGGGGTAATGTATGATGGAGATTTTGATGAATTGTGTATTGAATATATAAGAAAATGGGTGCTTTTTGGATGGTCGTATCGGGAATTGTTTAGGCATAAACCTTGTGCAATTATTCCAGATGATCATGATGTGTACCACGGAAATATCTGGGGTGAAGGAGGAGAAGTTGCAGATACATCGGGAGGCTATGGTGCATCAGCTCAAGATTCTGGAGGGTATAAAATGAGTCCGGAATGGGTGAATATGGTTCAATTCACACAAACAAGTCATTTACCAGATCCTTACGACGACCGACCTGTAAAACAAGGGATAGGTGTTTACTATACGCAATGGAAATATGCAGGGTTGAGTTTTGCCATTTTAGAAGACCGAAAGTTTAAATCGGCACCTATGCATGTATTGCCAAAAGAAGCAGATATTTGGAATGGGTGGATTCAAAACGAGAATTTTGATGTTAAAAAATATAGAGATTTAGATGCGGAACTTTTAGGCGAGCGTCAAGAGAAATTCTTGGAAGATTGGGTGCAAGATTGGAGTGAAAATACGACTATGAAAGTTGTGTTGTCTCAAACAAATTTAGCAACGGTAGCAACATTGCCCAAGGAAGCAAAAACAGATGCTGTAGTACCTAAACTTAACATTCCGCAAAAGGAAGAATATGTTTTGGGTGATGCGATGACAACAGATATGGATTCCAACGGTTGGCCAGCAAATAAAAGAGATAAAGCTGTTGGAATTATCCGAAAAGCGTTTGCTTTCCATATTGCGGGCGACCAGCATATGGCGAGTTTTGTGAAATACGGGTTAGAGGAATTTGGCGATAGTGGATATGCTTTTGCTGGTCCAGCACTTAATAATATTTGGCCACGTAGGTTTTGGCCCCCTGTAAATGCATCAGCAATTGAAAAACATTCCTATGATAATCCTGTGTTTTTAGGAGATCATATTGATGGGTTTGGTAATAAAATTTCGGTTTACGGAGCAGGAAATCCGTATCAAACAAACTTAGAACCTTCGGTTTTGTACAATCGTGCTACTGGCTACGGATTGGTAACTTTCAATAAAAAAGACAGAAGTATAAAAACGGAATGTTGGCCGAGGTTTGTTGATGTAAAAACTAATCGAGAGGAGCAGTACCCGGGTTGGCCAATAACTGTACAGCAATACGATTGTTATTCAAAATCTGAGGAGTATTTTTTGCCAGAAATTAAGATAACTTCTTTTGAAGAAATTCCTTTGGTGAAACTTTACAGTGCAGATGAATTGGTTTATGCGTATAGACCTAATTCCGCAAAATTCAGTTTAAAAACTTTTAAGAAGGGAATGCATACAGTTGAATTGTATTTTGAAGTTGAAAACAAAACGATTAAGCATCAGTTTAAAGCTTTGAAAGAAAATAAAAAGTCAGTAAAAGTATAATTTAATCACAACCAACCATTACTACTTATGAACCTCCCAAATACCATTCTATTATTTTTTATACTGATATCATCTACTCTTTTTTCAAATGAAAGAGGAGTTAAAAGAGATGATAAAACGCCTCCAAATTTTATTTTAATTGTTGCAGATGATTTGGGGTATGGCGATTTAGGGATTACGGGTACAACACAGTTAAAGACACCTAATATTGATAAACTTGCAAAATCGGGTGTGTTTTTTAAAAACGCCTATGTTTCGGCGCCTGTTTGTAGTCCGTCGAGAGCTGGATTTTTAACAGGGATAAATCAGGTTGAGTTTGGATATGATAATAATTTAGGAGGAAATCAGCCAGGTTTTGATCCAGAATACAGAGGTTTGCCGATAGATCAAAAAACAATTGCTGATTATTTAAAAGAACTAGGCTACACAACAGGACTAGTAGGTAAATGGCATTTGGGTTACGAAGATCAATTTTATCCAACTAATAGAGGTTTTGATGAGTTTTGGGGATACAGAGGTGGAAGTCATAGTTATTTTTCGGGAGTTGATAAAAATGGGAAAGCTACAATTGAATGCAATTATAAAACACCGCAACCAATAACTTATATAACAGATGATAAGGGAGATGAATGTGTAGGTTTTATAGAAAGACATAAAAAAGAACCGTTCTTTTTGTATGCATCGTTTAATGCACCCCATACCCCAATGCAAGCATTAAAAAAGGATATGGCTCTTTTTGATTTTATAGAAGATGAAAAAAGGAGAACCTATGCTGCAATGGTATATCGATTGGATTTAAATGTTGGGAAAATCATAAAAAAGTTAGAAAACGAAAGTTTACTAGAAAATACAGTTATTGTTTTTTTAAGTGATAATGGAGGTCCTGTAAAAACAAATGGATCGATAAATGCCCCTTATAATGGAAAAAAAGGAACGCTGTATGAAGGAGGAATTCATATTCCTTTTATTATGAGTTGGAAAAATAATTTGTCTAAAGGAAAGATTATTTCAACACCAATTACTTCTTTATCAATCGCTCCTACATTTATTTCGTTAGCAGATTACAATCATAAAATAAACATTAAAGAAACTTTTATATCTCCTGATTTAATATCGGTTGTAAATGGAAATACTTCAAGAAGTGAGGGAACATCAATGTTTTGGAAGTTTACGATTAGCGCTTCAATACAAGAAAATGGTTGGAAATTAATTAGAATTCCTGATAGGTTACCAATGCTTTTTAACTTGTCGGAAGATATTTCTGAACAAAATGATGTGGCGCTTCAAAATATAGAGCTTACAAAATCTCTTTTAAAAAAGCTCGGAGAATGGGAAGTTTCTTTGCCACAGCCCTTATTTATGGAAAATGCAATGTGGAAAAAAGTGCAGTTGCATCAGTACGACGATAAATACCCAATTACACAACCTTAAACTTTCGATTTTAACTTTTAGTTTTTATTCTTTATAAATATTAGTGTTTTATGATATTTCTTTCATTTAATATCAAAACGAAATAAAATTTATTTTCGTTTTCCTTGCATTACTCAATTGAAATATATAGATTTAACAAAAATTTAAAATATTAGTAAGGTGTACTCTTATTTTATATTCATTTAATCAAACTATTTAACTTATGAGAAAATTATTAACCTTAGGGCTTTTTCTACTGATTTCAGTGGTAGCATTTGCTCAACAAACTGTGGTTACGGGGACAGTTTTTGACAGTTCTGGGATGCCAGTTCCAGGTGTTAATGTGCAGCTTAAGGATGCAAAGTCTGGTACGGCTACCGATTTTGATGGGAAGTACGAAATAACGGTAAATTCTTCCGAAACTGCATTAATGTTTAGTTATGTTGGTTTTTTAACACAAGAGATTGTTGTTGGGGGACGAAGTACTATTAATGTGACATTGGAAGAGGATGTTGCACAATTAGATGAAGTTGTTGTAGTTGGGTATGGTACTCAAAAGAAAGAAAACTTAACGGGCGCTGTTAGTAGTGTTAAAATGCAAGATGTGCTCGGAGATCGACCAATTGTTAACCCTGTAGAATCTTTGCAGGGGATGATTCCAGGGATGCAAGTAACATCTACTTCTGGGCAACCAGGGTCTCAAGGATTAGGTATTCAAATTAGAGGGGCCACTTCTTTAAACGGAGGAAGCGCTTTAATCTTAATGGATAACGTGCCTGTTAATTTTGGAGATATAAACCCTCAAGATATCGAAACTATTACAGTTTTGAAAGATGCTGCTGCAGCTTCAATATACGGAGCAAGAGCTGCTTTTGGGGTGGTTTTAATCACTACTAAAAAAGGAAGTAAAAACCAAAAACTGAAATTCAACTACTCTGGTACAACAAGTATTAATTATCCTGAAAACCTTCCTACAAAAGCTTCAACGTATGATTTTATCAATGCGTTACAAGATTTTGGTCAAGATACTTTTTGGATAGGTCAAGATATCGATACTTGGGTTGATTATTTAGAGGAGTATAAAAATAACCCAGGAGCTTATCCTGAAGGGGTTGCTTATGATGAAAATGGGCAGGAATATCCATTAAAGGATACAAGTTTATTAGAAGACTTTTTAGATGAGGGTGGTTTTTCTCAAATTCATAATTTTAGCTTTAATGGTGGAGGAGAGAACGTTGCTTATCGTGTATCAACTGGATATACTGAGGTTGATGGAATTATGGTGACGGACAATGATAAAACAAAGAAAAACACTGTAAATGCATATTTAAAAGCAGATCTTTCTTCAAAAATAGCTTCAACATCTAATGTTTTATTTACTGCTACAGATACTAATTTTCCAATTGGAGATTATGGTCGTGCTGTAAATTATAGTCCATTTGCTCGAGAAGGCTTTTATACAGACGAAGAGGGAAATGAAACTCCATATTACACCCCAGAAAACCAAGAGCGTTTCGGTGTTTCTACCAATAGAAAAACTAGTAATATAAGGTTGTTTCAGAAATTAGAATATAATCCAATTCCAGGACTGAATTTTACTGGGGAGTATACCTACGAACAAAAATATAGAGATTTTTATAGTGGAGATAATCAGCAGGAATACATTCATCCAGAGTCACTTTCTACTTTTGGAGGTGTTCCAGAATCTACTTTTTATAGAAAAGCGAATGACAAAGAGGTTAGTCATTTAATAAATATGTATGGAAGTTACACTAAGTCTTTTGGTAATCATAACTTTAAGTTCTTAGCGGGGATGAATAGAGAAGATGTTGATTTTGAATATTTCTATATTAGAAAAACAGATTTGATTTCTGTTGATTTACCGTCAATTTCAACTGCAACAGGAGTTTTAGAAGGAGATGATAGTTTTTATGGGTATGCAACGTTAGGGTACTTTGGAAGACTTAATTATAATTATAAAGAAAAATACTTTATTGAGTTAAATGGTCGTTACGATGGTTCGTCTCGTTTTGCTGAAGATGATAGATATGGTTTCTTCCCATCAGCTTCCGTTGGTTGGACAGTTACTAAGGAGAATTTCATGAAGAATGTTGGTTTTTTAAATCACCTACACTTTAGAGGTTCTTATGGAGAAATTGGAAATCAGAATGTAACTAGAGGAGGGTCGCAACAATACTACCCATATTTACCAGAAATTGGTGTAACTAATGCTAGTTGGTTGGACGAAAGTACAGGATTAAGATATAGAACATTAGGGCTTCCAGATTTGGTGAGTGCTGGTTTTACATGGGAAACTGTGCGTTCTGCAAACTTTGGAGTAGATATAAGGATGTTTAAAAATAAATTTTCAGGATCTTTTGATATATACGAACGTAAAACTCTTGATATGATTACTGTTGGGGCTCAGCTTCCAGCAACTTTAGGGGCTAGTCCACCAGATACGAATGCTGCCGATTTAAAATCTAGTGGATGGGAATTGTCTGTGAATTGGAAAGATAAAATCGGAGACTTCTCTTATAATATTGGAGCTACGCTCTCAGATGGACAATCAGAAATTACAAAATTTGATAACCCGGGTGGACTAATCAGTGAGTATTATGCAGGTCAACAAATTGGAGAAATTTGGGGGTATGTTTCTGATGGATTCTATACTGTTGATGATTTCGAAGAAGGCACCTTGGACGAAAATTTAATGAATGGAACCTTAAAAGAGGGTGTTCCAGTTTTTCAAGGAAGAAGTCCAAATCCAGGAGATACAAAGTATAAAGACTTAAATGGTGATGGAATTATATTTTCTGGTGAAGGAACTTTAGATGATCCAGGAGATAGACAAGTTATAGGAAACACAACAAGACGTTATCAATACGGTATTTTTGGAGGAGCAAACTTCAAAGGGTTTGATTTTTCATTCATCTTAAATGGTGTTGGAAAAAGAGATCTCTGGAGAAATGATCCAATTCGTTTCCCTTTTGTTGGAGAGTTTAATATTATTTATGATCATCAGATGGATTATTGGACTCCAGAAAATACCGATGCGTATTTCCCAAGAAACTATGTAAACGGTGGTGTTAACTACGGAAATAGTAGGCTAACACAAACTAAGTATTTATTAGACGGATCTTATTTAAGAATCAAAAACTTAACTTTTGGATATAGTTTACCAAAATCAGTTTTGGATAAAATAAAGATGGATAAAGTTAGAATTTTTGTAATGGGAGAAAATTTATACTCGTTTGATGACCTTCCTGACGGAATCAATACTGAACTAGCAAATCAAGGTCAAGGGGCAGCGTATCCTTACTTAACATCGTATAGTTTAGGGGTTAATATTTCATTTTAGTAAAGATAAATTAAGAACAGATGAAAAAAATAAAAATATTATCGATAAGTCTCTTAACCGCAATCACTTTTGGTTGTAGTGATGACTTTTTAGAAAAATTACCAGAAGATTCTTTAGTAGAAGAAACTGTGTTTACGACCGATAAAAATTTCGAAACTTACTCATGGTCATTTTATAACGTATTTCCAGGTTATGATAGTAGCGATTGGGATGAAACAGTTGATGCAGAATTGTCAGGAGATCTAATGGTTCGAGGTAGTGGAGCCTTAGGGAATTCATGGCTTTGGCAAAGAGTAACTGTGCCAGCTTCTACAAGTAGTTGGTCGGGGCCATATGGATACATTAGGCGCGCAAATTTAATGCTAGGGAATATCGAAGGTAGCGAACTTACCGATGACGAGAAAAGGCATTGGGAAAGTATAGCTCGCTTTTTTAGAGCTTATAATCACTATAAGTTATTGGTGAAGTATGGCGAAATTCCATATGTAGATAAGGTGTTGACAGATGCGGATGAAGATGTGTTATTTGGGCCTAAGAATACAAGAGATGAAGTTGCGAGTAAACTTTTAGAAGATTTAAAATTTGCCGAGCAGAATATTGATGACAGAGCGGCAAATACTGTTGGTGTAGATGTCGTACGCGCAATGATTTCAAGGTTCGGACTTTTTGAAGGAACATGGCGTAAATACCATGCCTTAGGAGGAGAGCAAACATATTTACAAGCTTCTGCAGATGCTAGTGCAAAATTAATCGCTTCTAATCCTACATTACATTCAAAGTATGATGAATTGTTTAATTCTGAATCGCTTAGTGGTGTGAGTGGTGTGTTGCTTTATAAAACTTATTTGTTTGGAGAGTTGACCCATATATTAACTTCAAGACATAGAAATTCTGCAGGATATTGGGATTTAACAAAAAAAGGTGTCGATTTATACCTTTGTAAAGATGGAAAGAACCGATGGGTTAGTGATATGTTTGATGGGGATGAAGATCCTTACGATGAATTTAGAAATAGAGATGAAAGATTGTATTTTACAACTGTTCCTCCTTTTAAAGTAGAAACAGGTGGTAGGTCTTCGGAGTGGGATTATACAGATGATCCTGCAGATAGAGAGTACCTTGACATTATGGCAAATTTGTCTGATGATTTACACAAAGGGACTCCAACTGCAAACTGGAATGGTTTTGTTATTAAAGAAGAACCGCACTTTAGACTTTCAAACAATGGGCAAGGGTTTAATGTGAGTTATACAGGGTATCGTAGTCACAAATATTATAACAATCTAAATACAGGTATTCAAAACCAAGATTTTGCTGATGCTCCAGTTTTTAGAATGGGAGAAGTACTTGTAAATCATGCAGAGGCTATGTTCGAATTAGGAAGATTTAATCAAGCAGTTGCAGATGCTACTATTAATAAATTAAGAAAAAGAGGTAATGTAGCAGATTTAAAAGTAGCTTCAATTCCAGATGATCCAACTAGAGATGCAGATGTTGATGCTGTGCTTTGGGAAATTAGACGTGAGCGAGCAGTGGAGCTTATGCATGAAGGATTTAGATTTAATGATATCAGAAGATGGAAAAAACTTCAAGAATATGGTGCTGAAGAAAAACTTGGTCGTTATGTAAATAACGCTGATTATGGTAATAAATTACCAATTCAAGGTGGAGCAAGTGCTGGGTATATTTCTCCTTACGGAGTACCTCCAGGAGTTCCAGATTATTACTATTTGTATCCAATTCCTACGGAAGAGTTAGTGCTGAACCCACAACTTACTCAAAATCCAGGTTGGCCTTCAAGTGCTGAAGAAGAAGAGTAGAAATATTTTAATTTGAAATAAAAAGCAGAAGTAGACCTCTTAAATAGTTGTTAACTTCTGCTTTTTCAATTTATACGTAAAAGAAGAAAATTTTGTTAGAACTTTTAAGATAATCTATTTAATAAAAGTCAAATAAAACAGTACCTTAAACCACCCATAGAAATTTATATTTTTTAAAATGAAAAAGATTTCAATTAAAGCAACATCCTTATTTTGTTTACTTTTTGGTGTTAGCTTATCCTCCGCCCAAACCAATGATTTAAAACATTACATTGAAAACCCTGCAGTGATTTCTGAAAATAAAGAAGAAACACATGCAACATTTTATTCATATCCTTCCGAAGAGGAAGCATATCATAACGATTACCTTATTTCGAGAAACTATCTTTCTTTAGATGGTACTTGGAAGTTTAATTGGGTGAAAAAGCCATCCGATCGCCCTACAGATTTTATGAATCCTTCTATCGATGTTTCTACTTGGGATAACATTCAAGTGCCCTCCAATTGGGAAGTGCAAGGCTACGGGATTCCTATTTATGTAAACCATCAGTATGAGTTTGCCGATTACAAAGCTCCTGTTTCCGAAGAAATGGAATTTGTAGATCGTGTATATCCTAAAGATCCAGGAAATGTTCCCGACGATTACAATCCCGTTGGCTCATATCGAAAAACTTTCACGGTTGATAAAACTTGGAAAGAGAGCGATGTGTACTTGCATATCGGAGCAATGAAATCTGGTGGCTTTGTTTGGATTAATGGGAGTTATGTAGGGTATTCGCAAGGAAGTAAACTTCCAGCAGAATTCAATATTGGGAAATATATCAAAGAAGGCGAAAACACCATTGCATTACAAATTTTTAGATGGACAGATGGTTCGTATCTTGAGTGTCAAGATTTTTGGCGTATTAGCGGAATCGAGCGTAGCGTGTATCTGTATAAAAAACCAAAAATAGCGATTAAAGATATTGAAGCTATTGCAAGCCTCGGAAGTTCTTACAGCGATGGGATTTTAGATTTGGGTGTTGAGGTGAAAAACAATACTGACAAGAATGCTAAAATTTCGGTTTCCTATCAAATTTTTGATAGTAGTGAAATTCCAGTTGCTGAAGACGAACAGCAAATTAAACTTAACGCGCAAGAAGTAACTACAGTAAATTTTGCGTCCTATATTATCGATGTTATGGCGTGGAATGCAGAAACGCCAAATTTGTACAAGGTTGTAATTTCTTCTAAAGATAAAAAAGGAAATATTATAGAATCGACTTCTTTGGATGTTGGTTTTAGAACGGTTGAAATTACTGGCGGGCTACTGAAGGTAAACGGACAGATTGTTACCTTAAAAGGGGTCAATACGCAAGAAACAAACCCTGAAACTGGACACGTAGTTTCCGAAGAAGATATTTTAAAAGATATAAAATTGTGGAAAGAAAATAACATCAATGCGGTACGTTTGAGTCATTATCCACAGTCTGAAAAGTTTTATGAATTATGCGACAGATACGGAATTTACGTTGTTGACGAAGCCAATATCGAGTCGCATGGAATGTATTACGGAAAGTACTCGCTAGCCAAAAAACCAGATTGGGAAAAAGCACATGTTGACAGAATGGAACGCATGGTAAAACGCGATAAAAACCATGCTTCTGTTATTATTTGGTCGATGGGAAATGAAGCAGGAAATGGCGTTAACTTTTTTGAGGGTTACAAAGCCATCAAAGCGCTCGACCCACAAAAGCGCCCTGTTCAGTACGAACGCGCCTACAAACCCGAAGACGGAAACTTGTTTGACATGGATAGCAATACCGATATTATTGTACCTCAATATCCATCGCCAGCCCGATTTGAGTCTGTTGGAAAGCACAAAACAGACCGCCCATTTATTCCAAGTGAATATGCGCATGCCATGGGAAATAGTACTGGGAATTTTCAAGATTACTGGGACATCATCAACCAACACGACAATTTGCAAGGTGGATTTATTTGGGATTGGGTAGATCAATCCATTTGGAAAACCAATGAAAAAGGGCAAAAATATTATGCTTATGGAGGTGATTATGGCGAAAACATGCCAACCAATAATACATTTTTAAACAACGGAATTGTTTTTCCTGATCGAACTCCGCAACCTGCACTTCACGAAGTGAAAAAAGCTCATGAGTGGATTAAGTTTTCGCTTCAAGGAATTAACAAAAACAATGAAGCTCGAATTTTAGTTGAAAATTTATATGACTTTTTAAATCTTCACGCTTTCGATTTGAATGCGTTTGTAAAAGCTGATGGGAAAATTTTAAAAGCAATTCCTATCGAAACTATTGAGGTGGATCCGCATACGAGTAAGTTGGTGCGTGTTTCTTTAAACGATATTCAGTTTGAAAAAAATACAGAGTATTTTATAGAGTTGGAAGCTCGATTTAAATACGATTGGGGAATTCTTGACAAAGGGCATCAAGTTGCAAGAGAGCAAATAGCACTCGACAATAAAATCAATTGGGAACCAAATAAATTAGGGAACCAAGGAGTTGTAAATGTTCAGAATAATGGAAATGAGTTGGAGTTTAAAAACAATCAATTTTTTGTAAAATTTAATAAAGAAGAAGGAAAGATAACTTCATATGTTTTTTCTGAAGAAGAATTGATTAAAGATGGAAATGGACTAACGCCTAATTTTTGGCGCGCTCCAACCGACAACGACTTCGGGAATAAAATGCAGTTTAGAAACATCGAGTGGAAGCGAGCAACCTTGGAAGCGCAGGTAATAGATTTTAGCTACAATAAACAAACCGATGGAAGTTATACAGTTTCGGTTAGCTATAATTTACCTGGGGTGGCAACAACCTATAATGTTGATTATTTAATATTAGCTTCAGGAGTTATTAAGGTAGATGCTACTTTGCATGAAACAACCTACACAGGCGATATTCCGAGAATTGGGCTAAAAATGCAACTTCCTAAAAAGTTTGACGCGATGACGTTTTATGGGCGAGGGCCTTGGGAAAATTATCAGGATAGAAAAGCAGCAAGTTTTGTAGATGTGTATACTTCTAAAGTGAAAGATCAATACGTGCCGTATATACGTCCGCAGGAAAATGGTTATAAAACAGGAGTTCGTTGGGTTTCTTTTGCTGATGAAAATGCAAATGGATTGTTGGTGGTTTCTTCTGAAAAAAATCCAGATAATTTAGGGATAAGTGCATTACACATGTTAAACGAAGATTTTGATGCTACAGAAGGTTTATCGTACGATACAGGAAAGTCGAAAAACACTCAAATGCAAACTAAAGATGAAAACTACAGCGATGGGATGCCAGATGTAAACGTAAGTAAACACACCATTGATATTGTGGAGCGCGATTTAATTCAGTTAAATATTGATTTAGGGCAACGTGGTGTTGCAGGAGATAATAGTTGGGGAGCAATACCACAAAAAGAGTACACTTTTTCTGGAGATAATACATATACGTATTCATTTTATTTAGTGCCATTTCAGCAAGGTTCTCAAAAAGAGTGGATTGAAAACTTTAAAAAGCTTTATGTGGAATAAGTGTTAACTGAATTCTTTCTGAAATAATTTAGATATAATTTTCTTTTTAAAAAGTAAAATTATATATTGTCAAAGCAAAATGAAGATATTTTATTTTCATTTTGCTTCATTTTTAAATTATCATTCAAAACAAAGAGATTAAGTAACCATATTATGAATTCTAGAAGAAACTTTATTAAAAAGTCGGCCGTAGTAGGAGCAGGAATTTCTTTAGCCCCAAACCTGTCTTTCGGATATGCATCAGCAAAAAATGAAAAATTAAAACTAGCCTTTTTAGGTGTTGGATTAAGAGGAACGAATCATTTAAATAATGCGATTCATAGAGGTGATGTAGAGATAACAGCAATTTGCGACATCGACCCGAGCCGTATTGATATTGCAAATAAAAAAATAACAGAAGCAGGACGAAAAAAACCGCAAGTATTTGGGAAAGACGAACACGATTATTTAAACATGCTTGAACTTGAAGAAATTGATGCGGTAATTATTTCTACCCCTTGGTTATGGCATACCCGTATGGCAGTCGATTCGATGAAAGCTGGTAAATATACAGGTTTAGAAGTGTCGGCAGCGCAAACAATAGAGGAGTGTTGGGACTTGGTAAATACTTCTGAAGAAACAGGGTCGCACTTAATGATCTTGGAAAACGTGAATTACAGAAGGGATGTGTTGGCTGTTTTGAATATGGTGAAGCAAAATGTTTTTGGAGAATTGCTACACTTTAGATGCGGATATCAACACGATTTACGTCATGTAAAATTTAATAATGGAAAGCAACCGTATG
Source organism: Joostella sp. CR20 (assembly GCF_038433465.1). NCBI lineage: Bacteria > Pseudomonadati > Bacteroidota > Flavobacteriia > Flavobacteriales > Flavobacteriaceae > Joostella > Joostella sp. CR20. The sequence goes on from NZ_JAESVF010000005.1 coordinate 163,578, forward strand.
GAGGTGGTGTTGAGTTTGGAGAGAAAGGTCTTTCCGAAGCAAAATGGAGAACGCAACATTCTGTTTTAAGAAATGGAGATGTGTATCCAACACATGGAGTTGGCCCGATTGCTGCAATGTGCGATATCAATCGTGGTAACCGTTTTGTGTCGATAACTTCTCACGCTACTAAAGCTAGAGGTTTACATAGGTATATTGTGAATGAAGGAGGTGCGGATCATCCAAATGCAAAAGTAAATTTCAAATTGGGAGATGTAATTACTTCTACGGTAGAAACTGCTAACGGAGAAACAATTATTATAACACACGATACCAATTCGCCACGACCATATTCACTTGGATTTAGAGTGCAAGGAGTAAATGGTTTGTGGGAAGTTGATGGAAGTAGAATTTATGTTGAAGGGAAATCAAAGCCACACAAATGGGACGATGCTCAGGAATGGCTTAAAAAATACGATCATCCAATTTGGAAAAAATATGGAGAAACTGCTACGGGAGCAGGGCATGGAGGAATGGATTATTTTGTAATGAAAGCATTTGTTGAGTCGGCATTAGATAATGTTGCTCCGCCAATGGACGCATATGATGCTGCTGCTTGGAGTGCAATTACACCGCTATCGGAAGCTTCGATAGAAAATAACGGTCAGCCACAAGATTTTCCAGATTTTACCAGAGGTCGATGGATTGCTAGAAAACCATACGATTGGATGAAGGAAGAATACAGAAGATAATTTGTTTTTAGTTTATTGTGCAGTTAGCTTAAAAAAAGCGAATGAAAATTTTCATTCGCTTTTTTGTTTAAAATTATTTTGATTTAGAATTTATTATTCAAATCTATCTGGGTGTAATTCGTTGTATTCCTTTCCTTGAGAAAGTCCCATAAAAATTGGATCTTTCATTTCTTTGTTAAGCTTTTCAAACTCTTCTTTTAAGGCTAAAAATGTAGCTGATTTTGTTTCGTACAAATTGGAGGTTTCACTAATGTCTTCTTCAAGATTAAACAGCATATTTTCTTTTTGATTATTTAATTGAAGATACTTGTAATCTCCTAATCGCAAACCGTAACTATTTTTATTGAACTGTTTCCAAAAGAAAGGTCTGTCGTCCAATTCTTTTTCACCTTGTAAATATGGAATTAAGTTTACACCATCTAGCTTGTTTTTAGTTTGAATGTTTGATTGTGCAACAACAGTAGCAAATAAATCTAAAGAGATAACAGGCTTTTCATAAATCATTCCCTGCGGAATTGCTTTTGGCCATTTCATTGCAAACGGAACATGTACACCACCTTCAAATAGCGAACCTTTTTCGCCTCTTAAAACACCATTGTCAGAAGCATTGTGTTTCTCAGGACCACCATTATCCGATAAGAAAATTACAATTGTATTTTCATCTAAATTTAATTCTTCTAACGTATTCAAAACAGCTCCTACGCCATCGTCTACAGCGCTAACCATAGCAGCATAAGTTTTTCTTTTTTTGTCTTCAATATTAGGGAAACGATCTAAATATTTTTGAGTTGCTTGTAGCGGTGTGTGTGGCGCATTGTATGCTAAGTAAATAAAAAATGGCTCGTCTTTGTATTTTTTAATGTAGTTTACAGCCTCTCTCGAAAGTCCGTCGGTTAAGTATTCGGTTTCTTCAACACGTTCATAATTACGTAATATTTTTTCGCGATATGCATCGTACTGGCTTTTTACCCCCGACTGATCTTGAATGGTAAGTTGCTCAGGGAAATACATATGTCCACCAGTTAAAAATCCATAAAAATCATCAAAACCTCTTTTTAAAGGATGTAACAATTCGTGCGCTCCTAAATGCCATTTCCCGATAGCAACCGATTTGTAGTTGGCTTTTTGAAGTGCGCTAGCAAGTGTTTCTTCGGAAAGAGGTAACCCCATATTCGGGTCTTTTGGCGCATATAAAGGATTAAGGCCAAAGCCAAAACGATCTTGAAATCTTCCAGTAATAAGTCCTGCGCGGCTAGGTCCACAAACGGCATAACTTACATAGCCATTGGTAAACTTTACGCCTTCATTGGCAATTCTGTCGATGTTTGGAGTCGGGATTTCCGTAGATCCGTTAAACCCAACGTCGTTATAACCCAAATCGTCCGCAAGAATAAGAACTACGTTTGGAGATTGTGAAAAAGCAAAAAAGTTAATAAAGAACATTAAGCCAAACGAAATTGTTTTAATGTTAATTAGTTTAGACTGAAATAAGGTTTTAGTTTTCATAAATTTTGATGGTATAGTTTTCATTTAAGTTTTTGTTTTTTGTTGAAAGCGTAATCCTGTAAAGATTATCTTGTTTCCAATCGTTTCTCAGTTTTTTATCTTCTAACGGAAGCGTTTCTATAGTTGCAATAAAAGTATTTTCAGGGTAGGCAAGTGTTACATCTTCATTTAAAAATATTTTTCCAGGACTCGATATAGTTGGTTTTATTGCAGTTATAAAATGCGATTTTGTGGGAGAAATATATTCACTCAATTGATAGTTATCATTGATAATTAGCGCACCTTTTCTTTCTCGTTTTAAGATGTAATTTCTTTTAAATGAATTACACATAGTTGAATCTGGATATGCTTTTTCAATATTAAGATTGAAACTAAGTTGAGATTCTGTGTTTTTAAAACTTACATTAGTGGCTTTGTATTTTTTTCCTGCCAACTGTGCCATGCCGTTAATTTGTGGAACATTATGATAGTTTGATTGCATCGTCCAGATGTCATAACGTTTACTGCTGAAAGTTTTTCTTGAATAAGTTTCAATACCAATATCAGAAATCAAAGGCTTTCCTTCGTGATATAAAATGAAGCTTCCAACATCGTTATGATTATGACTCTGTTTGTTGTGAGCGCCAATTGCGGCAAAGAAAAAACCGTCACTTTCTTTAGTGGAAGTTCTTCCGCCAATAATCTCGTTGTCTTTGTAGAAAAAGAATGGAGTATTTGTTTTTTCTGGTTTTGTGTTTTTAAGATCTTCTTGTGTAAATAGATTGTGTATTACTTGATCAATACTTCCTCTAGTTATATTGTTGTAATAGTCATTGTTGGGAGCCAGATAAGAAGCAAACTCCTTCAGTTCTTCACTTTCTATATATTTCCCGTATCGATATACTAACGTAGGGTTTGGGTTTACGTTAATCGTAGCATCAGAAAAATTTGTAAAATAATTTTTTTCAATATTTGCATCCATTATATAGAGCCCCATTTTTTTAATAAGGTCATTCTCTTTTAATGAAATGTTCTTATTTGTTATGTTGTATGCCAATTCAAGATGTTCTAACATCTTCCCTCCAGCATGACTCCAATATCCAGGGCCCTCCTCGCAGGCACCGTCATCTTTATAGTAATTAATAAATTTGTCTAATGATTTTAATGATTTTGTCAATACTTCCTCTTGAGTTTCAACGCTAACTTCCTCTCCTAATAAAGCTGTACTTAAAAGGACATTGTAGTTACACCACGGATTCCAATTATTAACAAAGGCTACTTTTCTAAATGCCATCCACCAAAAATCGTTTCGTTCGAGGTAAGGTGTTATGATTCGTTTATTTATTTCTAACGGAATTCTATTATAAACGTAAGGAGAAATGCTTTTAAATTCATCTTTAAATAAATAGAATGTCCATGCAAGTAAGCTGGATATCTCTCCTGCCCCTAGATCTATTATTGGCTCTTCAACATTTGGAGCTCCAATTCCACCTTTTTGAGCAGTTAAATGAGCCGATCTTACCCATGTAGTTTGTTCGCAAAGAGACCAAACTCCATTCATAATTGCATCTGTGTAATTACCTTTATTTTCGAGTAGTTCTGCTAAAACAAGTGTTTTTAATTTAGCTGTTTTACTGTCTTGTGGAGTTTGCATTATATTTCGATCTCCCGTGCGTTTAAAAGCCAAATATGCAGTAACTGGTATGTTATTCCATGCTTTATTTTTAATTGATTCAGCTTTGGTTAAGATCTTATCCTGTTCTTCTTGAGATAGATTTTTAATTTTTTCTGAAATTTCATTTTTTGAGGGGAAGAATGAGGTGGTAATTTCTCCGTTATATTTATCTGTTGTGAGTTGTTTTGATAAATAATTTCTTTCCTCTTGTGCATAAAGACTATTACCGCAAAATGTAAATATGAAAAATATGTAGAAGAATAGTAATTTAGAATTAGTTCTCATTTAAAGATTTAGGTTTTTTATCGGTTCCTTGTAAAAATAATAATTTTATTAAAACAAAGAATATTATCTTTCGTATTGTTATTTTTTCATATTTGAATTTTAGCCTGTTTTCTAGATTCTTTGGAGATTTTAGGGATTAAAGTAAGGACTTTATAATGACTGTTCTCTAATTAAGGCTTCCGTGTAATAATAGTCAGCATAATTTAAAGGAGCATCAATTTCAGTACCATGCGGAATACTACCTACCGAATGTTTGAGGATAAAACCTTCATTTGTTTTATAATCTGCAAAATATTCTTTTGAAGCAAGGCTACTCATGATGTCGTTTGCATAATTTAAGTATTTAGTACTGTTTTCTTCATCTACATATTTATGAAGTTCAAATAAAGCAGATGCAGTTATCGCAGCGGCAGAAGCGTCTCTAGGAGTCTCTTTACTTTTCGGAGCATTATAATCCCAAAGAGGAATTTTATCCGTAGGAATATTTTTATTGTTAATTATATAATTAGCAATAGCCATTGCCTGTTGCAAATATGTTTGATTTTTAGTTTCTCTAAAACACATTGTATAACCATATAGTCCCCACGATTGACCTCTTGCCCACGAAGAGTTATCTTTGAAACCTTGATGAGTTTTCTTTTGAATTATGTCGCCTGTTTCACTATCATAATCTATCACATGAAAAGAACTATAATCACTTCTGAAGTGATTCTTGATAGTAGTATTTGCATGTGTTGTTGCAATATTATAATATGTAGAATCTCCCGAAATTTTTGTTGCATGAAAAAGTAATTCCAAATTCATCATGTTGTCAATAATAACAGGGCAGTTCCATTTCTTATTTGCATTCCATGATTGAATGATTCCTGCTTTTGGTTTAAACCTAGTAGATAATGCCTTTGCAGTATTAACAATTATGGAGTCATATAAATGTAAGTCACCATATTTTATTCCGTTCCCGTAACTGCATTCAATTATAAAGCCCACATCATGATTTCCTTCCCAATATTGTATTTTAGATAGTTTTTCGGTATATATTTTTGCCCGTTCTTGCCATTTTTTATCGTTGGTTAATTTATAAATATTCCATAAAGTACCAGGGTAAAATCCACTTGTCCAATCAAATGCCGAAACTAGTTTTAGTGAGTCATGATGAATAGATCGAGGTATAAACCTTTTTTGGTTTATACTTTTATTTATTTCAGGATAAAAATAATCGTACTGATTGTTAATTTTTTGAATAACAGATAATTGGACGTTATTTTGATTTGTTTCTTCTTTTTTACAAGAAAAGAAAAGGAGCGAGATTGTAATTATTGTTATGAAGCTTCTTTTTATCATTATAAGTAAGTTTTTGAAAAAAATAAATATTTGTTTGGTTTCTTTTTGGTATTTTCAAATATATGGTTTTTTCTTAAAACTAGTCTAATAGTGTGTAAACTTTAATAGGAAAGTAGGGTTGAAAGTAAGAATTATTGCTTTCAATTCTTATATTTATAGGAGAATTCACAGGTAACAATATTGGTTGCTGAGTAGTTCCATATGTTGTGAAAACATTTAAAGCGGGGCATTCCAAAGTTTGTCTCGTTTTTTTTATGGAATAAATTGTCAACTAAACTGTCAACGAAAAAAATAAACCCCTCATAAACACTAGGTTCATAAGGGGTTTTTGTGGAGTCGGGGAGATTCGAACTCCCGTCCAAACAAGCAATAAAAATGCTTTCTACATGCTTAGTTTTTGTTCGATTTTCGACGTGCAGCTGACCAAAAACCGCCCACTACACGCTTAGCTTCTTAAAGTTTAAAACAGTGCCAAAGCTACACTATTTCTATGTTGACTTTTATGGTGCCTCAAAACGGGTCGCCATCAACAAGGGCTACCCTGAGGCATCTCGCCTTCCCGCCTTGCAGGAACGTGGCCAAAATCTTACTATGAATTCAGATTAGGCAGCAAGAGCGTAGTTATTCTCGCCATTTAAAAAAATGTGAAATATGAGATTAAAGAGCTGTATCCCAGCGCTCTGCATGCTTACACTTCCATTAGACTCGCTGTCAAAACCAGTCGACCCCGTGTATTCAAAGAACTTTTTTTACCACCTCAAAAACTGTAAAATAGTCATTTTAAAGGTGTTATTTTGGGCATTCCCTTCGCAAAAAAGCTCCGGGCGGGCTTGCCTTTGTCGGTAGACAGGCTCTTCGCTATATCTTTTTTAAAATCGCTTACCGCCATTTCAAAAAAGGATGTCGCTTCGATCCCTAATGCGGGGTGCAAATGTACACAAATTCTCCGAATCCAAATAAAACTTGTACATTTCCCTCCTTCCGTGTAACTTAGAACAAAATTTATACCAAATTCGTATGAAATTCGGAATCATCAAAGAACGCAAAACACCGCCAGACCGCCGTGTAGTATTGTCGCCAAAAGCATGTCAAACTGTCAAAAATCAATTTCCTTCCGCAGAAATAATTGTCGAACCCTCCGATATCAGAATCTTTCCAGATACCGATTATCAAAAAGCAGGTTTCGAAGTTTCAGACAATATGCAACAATGCGATGTATTGCTCGGGGTAAAAGAGGTGCCTATCGAGGCGTTAATTCCGAATAAAAAATACTTTTTCTTTTCGCATACCATTAAAAAGCAACCCTATAATAGAAAGTTGCTACAAGCAATTTTAGAGAAAAATATTGAAATGTACGACCACGAAGTTATTACCAGTGCTGGCGGACAGCGATTGGTAGCTTTTGGGCGTTATGCTGGAATTGTAGGTGCGTACAACGGGTTTAGAACTTACGGACTCAAATACAATTTGTTTGAATTACCACGAGCAACCACACTTCCAAATCAGCAAGTGCTTATCGATGCTTTAAAACGGGTACGTATTCCTGTAATTAAAATTTTACTTACAGGGAAAGGTCGTGTTGGAAATGGCGCAAAAGAAATGCTCGACGCCATGAAAATTAAAGAAGTTTCGCTAACCGAATATTTGGAAACCGATTTTTCTGAGCCTGTTTATTGCCAAATAGATGTTTTAGATTATAACAAACGTAAGGATGGAAAAACATTAGAAGTTGAAGATTTTTATAACAATCCGTCAGCTTACGAATCAGATTTTATGCGGTTTGCATCGGTATCCGATTTTTACATTGCGGGGCATTTTTATGGAGATGGAGCTCCGTTTTTATTCACTAGAGAAGATGCCAAAAAAACTGACTTCAAAATAAAAGTTGTTGCAGATATTAGTTGTGATATCGACGGACCTGTGGCAACCACCATTCGTCCTTCAACCATTGCCGAGCCCATTTATGGCTATCACCCAATTACTGAAGCTGAGGTAGATTTTAAAGATGAAAATGCCATTGCAGTAATGGCGGTCGATAACCTTCCGTGCGAACTTCCAGCCGATGCTAGCGATGGTTTTGGAGACAGTTTTATAGCGCATGTAATTCCTGCTTTTTTCAATAATGATGCAGATGGAATTTTACATAGAGCACGAATGACCTCCAACGGAAAATTAACAGAACGATATAGTTACCTTCAAGATTATATCGACGGAAAAGATTAAATTCAACATAAAATAGCATGCGGATGAAATGTTTTATACTGACTTCCGTCTGATTATTTACAATCAAAAAAAATTGCAAAATGGAAAAAGGAAAAATAGCTTTAGTAACAGGAGGAAGTCGTGGATTAGGAAAAGACATGGCGCTTTCGATAGCTAAAAAAGGACTTGATGTGGTTATTACCTATAATAGCAACAAAGACAAGGCAGATGAGGTTATAAAGGAAATTGAAAGTTTAGGTCAAAAAGCTACTGCGATTCAATTAAATACAACAAAATTCGATAAATTTCAGTCGTTTTTAGAGGAAGTTCAATCTGCTTTAAAAACTAACTTCGGAACAGATAAAATCGATTTTTTGGTAAATAATGCCGGAATAGGAATTAATGTGCCGTTTTCAGAAACTTCAGAAGAAGCCTTAGACTCTATGATAAATGTGCAATTTAAAGGCACGTATTTGCTTACTCAAAAGGCAATAAATATCATGAATGATGGAGGAGGAATTGTAAATATTTCAACCGGACTTACACGATTTTCTTTACCTGGATTTTCGGCTTACGCTGCCATGAAAGGGGCTATAGAAACACTCACAAAATATCAAGCCAAAGAGTTGGGTGCGCGTCAAATTCGTGCAAATGTAGTTGCGCCTGGTGCTATCGAAACCGACTTTGGAGGTGGTGTTGTTCGCGACAATGAGGGAATGAACAAAACAATTGCTGCAAATACAGCTTTAGGTAGAGTTGGATTGCCTCACGATATTGGGAGTGTTGTTGCATTTCTATGTACCGACGATGCCAAATGGGTAAACGCACAGCGCATCGAAGTTTCTGGTGGGCAAATGATATAGTTTTAATCTCATACAGTTTGTTTTTACAGTGTTAAGAACGATGCAATCTTTCAATCTTTATTTTAAAGAGTTAGTAATATTCCGTAACTTGCGACGCTAAATTTTAATAAAATCGCAATTCAAAGCGGTTATTTTATATTTTTTAAAAGAAAGGACTTGCAGATGTATAATTCAAAAATAACAGGCTTAGGGTATTATGTGCCAGATAATGTAGTAACAAACGACGATTTATCGAAGTTGATGGATACCAACGATGCTTGGATTCAAGAACGTACGGGTATTCAAGAGCGTCGCCATGTAATTAGAGGAGAAGACACGACCACAAGTATGGGAGTGAAAGCAGCAAAAATTGCTATTGAGCGCTCTGGATTAGATAAAGATGATATCGATTTTATTGTGTTTGCTACTTTGAGTCCAGATTATTATTTTCCTGGGCCAGGCGTATTAGTTCAACGTGAATTAGGACTAAAAACTGTTGGAGCGCTAGATGTTAGAAATCAATGTTCTGGGTTTGTGTATGCTATTTCTGTAGCCGACCAATTTATAAAAACGGGAATGTATAAAAACGTTCTGGTAATTGGTTCTGAAGTACATTCTACAGGTTTGGATATGACAACTCGCGGGCGTAGTGTTTCAGTAATTTTTGGAGATGGAGCGGGTGCAGCTGTTTTAAGTAGAGAAGAAGATACTTCAAAAGGGATTTTATCTACACATTTACATTCTGAAGGTGAGCATGCCGAAGAGTTGGCATTAATTGCTCCTGGAATGGGGAAACGTTGGGTAACAGATATTTTAGAAGACAACAATCCAGACGATACATCGTACTTGCCACACATGAACGGGCAATTTGTATTTAAAAATGCTGTAGTTCGTTTTAGTGAAGTAATCAATGAAGGATTACAAGCAAATAACTTAACACCTGCCGATATCGATATGTTGGTGCCACATCAAGCAAATCTTAGAATTTCGCAATTCATTCAGCAGAAATTTGGCTTGCAAGACAGTCAGGTGTATAACAATATTATGAAGTACGGAAATACAACAGCGGCTTCGATTCCTATTGCACTTACAGAAGCGTGGGAGCAAGGAAAAATTAACGAAGGCGATACCGTAGTTTTAGCAGCTTTTGGAAGTGGATTCACTTGGGCAAGTGCTATTATAAAATGGTAATATAAGTTGATACAATTTTAAGAGGCTATCTTAAAAGTTTAATTTAATGTCAAACTGAGCGTGACTCAGTATCTCAAAATTTTTTTGTTGAGACTCTGAAGTATATTCAGAAAGACATTTTAAAAACTCTTAAGGTAGCTTTTTTGTTTTTACTATTTTTTATTCTGAAATAACTTTTCTTATAACATTTAATTAATAGATAGTTGGCAGTAATTCAGTATATTTATAATTCGCTTTTTTTTGAAATAAAACGTTTTATAAAATGAAATCAAATCCTGAAGAAGTGCACAGTATTAGATACGTAAAAGTAGGAACCTATGAGCACAGTAGGTTTGAAAAAATTCACAATGTAGTTTTTGAGAAGTCTTCCAAAGCATCTTATTTAGTTGCTAAAGAAATTGCCGATTTAATCCGGGCGAAAGCCGAAAAAGGAGTGCATTGCGTGTTAGGGCTAGCAACAGGTTCGTCGCCAATACGTGTGTATGAAGAGTTGATAAAAATGCACAAGCAGGAAGGTTTGAGTTTTAAAAATGTAATTACTTTCAATTTGGATGAGTATTACCCAATGAACCCTGAAAGTATTCATAGTTATCATTACTTCATGTATGAAAACTTGTTCAACCATATCGATATCCCGAAGTCGCAAATTCATATTCCAGATGGTACAATTCCGCAGGAAGAAATAAACGATTACTGCACCGCTTATGAAGAAAAAATTGCAGCAAGTGGCGGTCTCGATTTTCAGTTACTCGGGATTGGTCGTACAGGACATATTGGATTTAACGAGCCTGGCTCGCATTACAATTCGGTTACCAGAAGCATTACGCTTGACCAATTAACAAGAGAAGATGCTGCTAGCTCTTTTTTAGGGATTGAAAACGTTCCGAAAAAGGCAATTACCATGGGAGTTGGAACGGTGATGAATGCTAAGCGAATAGTGCTTTTAGGATGGGGACACAAAAAAGCAGAAATCATCAAGCAAACTATCGAAGGAGAAGAAACTGCTCAAATTCCTGCGACCTATTTGCAAGACCATCCAAATACAACTTTTGTACTCGATACAGAAGCCGCTTCGATGCTTACTAGATTTGAGTCGCCTTGGTTGGTTGATACCGTTGAGTGGAACACTTCAATGACAAAACGTGCCGTAGTTTGGTTGTGCGATAAAGTTGAAAAATCTATTTTAAGACTTACCGATAAAGATTATAACGAACACGGATTAGCTTCTTTAATTGCTGAAAAAGGATCGTCGTATGAGTTGAATATCGAAATGTTTAATTTGTTGCAACACACCATTACAGGTTGGCCTGGCGGAAAACCAAATGCAGATGATACCAACAGACCAGAACGAAAATCTCCAGAGAAGAAAAGAGTTATTATTTTTAGTCCGCATCCCGACGACGATGTGATTTCGATGGGAGGAACGTTCGATCGTTTGGTGCAGCAAGGTCATGAGGTGCATATTGCTTATCAAACTTCTGGAAATATTGCAGTGTCTAATGCCGATGCTTTAAAATTTGCCGAAGTTGCGATGGATTTTCTTCCGCAGGGAGAAGAATTAGAAAAGTTAAAAAGCGTAGTAGATGGAATCAATGCAAAGAAAGAAAATGAAATTGATCCGCTTTCTGTTAGAGAATTAAAAGGGTTGATACGAAAACGAGAGTCGATTGCTGCAACGCGGTATTTTAATGTTCCAGATGAACAGGTTCATTTTTTAAATTTACCTTTTTATGAAACTGGAGCGGTAAAAAAGAGTCCGCTTGGGCAGGAAGATGTTGATATTGTTAAAAAATTAATTGCTGATGTAAAACCACACCAAGTGTATGCAGCGGGCGATTTGGCAGATCCGCATGGAACGCATAAAGTGTGTTTGGATGCTGTGTTTAGAGCTATGGGCGAATTAAAATCAGAATCGTACATGAACGACTGTTGGTTGTGGCTGTATAGAGGTGCTTGGCACGAGTGGGAAATTCATGAAATTGATATGGCTGTACCGATGAGTCCAGATCAAGTATTGCGAAAACGAAAAGCAATCTTTTTTCATCAAACACAAAAAGACGGCGTGCTATTTCAAGGAGAAGATTTACGAGAGTTTTGGGTACGTGCCGAAGACAGAAACAAAAAAACAGCCGAACATTATCGCAATTTAGGATTGTCGGATTATGCGGCGATTGAGGCTTTTAAGCGTTTTGACTATTAGTTTTTAAATGATTTAAGTATAAAAAAATCCAAAGCCCGAAAGAAAACTCTTTCGGGCTTTTTATTAATAGCGAGCAAAACAGTAACCATCAACTATAAAAATATGCGTCGCTATTAAGCTTTTAAAAAGCACCGCCACTGCTTTCTTTTGTGTTATTATCTCTGTGTTTACGAACTGCTTTTCTGTTTTGACCACCCCCAAATCGGTATGAAAGTCCTGCAAAAACAGTTCTACTTTCCCAATTAAAAGTCCCTTTATGAGCGTAAGGTCTGTCGCCATCAAAGCTAAATTGCATCGTATTAAAAATGTCGTTAAAGTTTAAACTGAATGTCCCTTTTCCTTGTGCAAAACTGTAACGAGCACCAGTGTTTACAAAGTACATAGGTTTTGCATTCATCTGGATTCCTTTATTTTCACCTCTGTAAAAACCAAATAAGGATAATGAAAGCTTTTTGGTTACGGTAAAATTGTTGTTTACACGTGCGTTATAGGCAACGTTTTCAACTTCCACTTCTTCAATTATAATATCGTCGGCAGTAGGAGTGTCGGTCGCGCTTAGAAGTTCTGTAAGTCCGCGTTGTGTTTGTGAGTATAGGTCAAAACTTCCGTTAATGTTCCACCATTCAAGCGGTTTATAATTTGCAGAAATTTCAAATCCGTAGGCCTGTGTATCGTCAAAATTGTCGTAGGTAAGTATCTGTTTTGAAACATCGAGTCGGTCAATGTAAACTGCACGATTAATTTCATCTTCAATACTTCGGTAGTACAATCCAAAAGTAATGCTCCCGTGCTCCAAACGGCGGGTGTAATTGGTTTCGTAAGAATTGGTAAATTGAGGTTTTAAGCTCTCATTTCCGTAGGAAGAAATAACAGGAGTACTCCATTCTCTAATAGGGTTGACTTGGCTAAGTCCAGGGCGGTCCACTCTTCGGCTAAAACTTGCTTGAAATTGATTTTTTTCTGAAGGCGAATAGGTAACAAAAGCCGAAGGATACAATTGCGAGTAATCGTCGGTAAAGCTACGAACGCTGTTGGTGTCTGCTTTAACAGAAACATTTTCGTAGCGAGCGCCTACTTGGTAGCTCCATTTTTCAAAAGTCTGTCCGAAAGTTGCGTACCCCGAATAAATATCCATTCCGTAGATAAATTCGGTAGCTGGAGTCGGTACAAGTTCGCCACCACTGTTAAACGAAAATCCAGTAGAAGCATAATCAACGTTGGTTTCAAAATTACGTGTTTCTAGTCCGAGTTCGAGTTTTGTTTTTTCTGAAAGCGGATTCACATAATCCAAATTTGCAATGGTTTGTTTTCTATTCGTGTCTACAAAATCTTGATAATTTGGTTGTGTGCTCGTTCCGACGTAATTAAAATTAGCATCTTCATCATCAGAAAATCGACTGTAATCTACTTCCAGTTCAATGTTGTGTCCTTCCTTTTTAAAATCTCTTTTGTAATCGAAATTGTATTGTTCGTTATGATTAGAATTTTCGTTGGTGAATAATTGCGAAACATTGTTTACAGAAGGGTCTGCATTGATAATTTCGGTATCGCCACTGCCTTTTCCGTTATAAATATTTTGATTGGTAAAAACGGAAATGGTGTTTTTGTCATTTAAGAAAAAGTCTATCCCAAATTTGTATAAATGCGATTTGTTATTGTTGAAAAAACTAAAATTTTGAATTTGATTTTCGTTGAAGTTTGTTGTGTTAGCATCATCAAAACGGTCGAGGCGACCACCATTTACATACTTCCCGATATTGTTTCCGTAGCTCCCATACACATTAAATTTTCCGTTTCTGTAGTTTAAATCGGCGGAACTGTTAAACTTAGCTTCTTCTTCGTAGGCAAGCCCTAAATTAACGTTTCCGTTAAAACCAATATTGGCATCTTTGTGGAGAACAATATTTATGAGTCCGCTCATTCCTTCTGGGTTGTATTTTGCAGACGGATTGGTAATCAATTCGATTTTTTTAATTGAAGTAGAAGGAATTTGTTTTAGTAGTTGCGCTACAGGAACGTTTGATAGTTTCCCGTCGACCATCACTCGAACATTCGAATTTCCACGCATCGATAAATCGCCCGTTTGTTGGTCTACATTTAACGAAGGAATATTGTTCATAATATCGCTAGCTGTTGCGCCTTGAGTGGTTAAATCTTTACCAACGTTGATAACCTTACGGTCTATTTTTTGCTCTATCGACGAGCGCTCCGCAACAACATCTACACCTTCGAGTTCGGTAATATTTTCTTCTAGAGTTATTGTTCCGAGCGCAACTGTTTTATTTTTTGCTGAAATAACAACAGCCTTTGAAAATGTGTTGTAGCCAATAAATTGTACTTCGAAGAGATACGAGCCTTCTTCAATATTGGTAAGTTCAAAAGTTCCGTCGTCGTTTGTAATTCCGCCAACAAGTGTGGAGCCGTCCTTTTTAACCACAACCGTAGCGTAAGGAATAGGTTGTTGTAACGACTTGTCGATTACAGTTCCTGTAATGGTTCCTAGTTTTGCAAAATTTGTTTTGGGAGCATTGTTCTGTGCAAATGTTGTAGCTGAAATAAGAGCTAAACACCAAAAAAATAGATTTTTCATTGTGTTTTTTTGATTGATGATGAATACTTATTTTTAATCTTCCTAGAGGGGGTAAATCCAAAATATTCTATTTTGAGTATTTTAAAATTTATGCCTAGGTTTTAGATTAAACGATTACTTAATTGACGATTTTTAGAAAGTGTTGTTACACTATATTTAAACTTTAACACAATTTAACAGATGAAGAAAACCTTAGTTATGGGCGCATCTCTAAAACCCAATCGATATAGTTTTATGGCTGTAAATAGGCTAGTTACAGCAGGGCACGATGTTGTTGCCTTTGGGTTGAGAAGTGGCGAAATTGCAAATGTGAAAATTGACACTGAGTTACTTCAGTATAATGATATTGATACCGTTACGCTTTATTTGAATCCAAAAAATCAAGAAGCGTATTACGAGTATATAATTGGTTTAAAACCGAAACGTGTGATTTTTAATCCGGGTACTGAAAATCCTGTTTTCTACGAAATGCTTCGTGAAAATAATATTCAATATGAAGTAGCGTGTACGTTGGTTTTGTTGTCTATTGGGGAGTATTAAATAAGATTTCTCTTTCTTCGGGAGTTGGTTTGCTTGAAATAAGTAGTAAACCGATAAAAGTAAGTACTCCGTTTAAAATCAAAACAAAAAATCCGAATTCAAATCCAAATTGAGTTTGTGTCCAAGTGCTAATTACATACGCTAAAACAGGTGATAAAATGGCAACAATTGGCACCCATTTATCATTTGCTTTCAGTTTGGTAAAGAGTCCGAAGCTATACAAACCAAGTAAAGGACCGTAGGTGTACCCAGTGAAAACAAAGAGTTTCGCAATAACACTTTCGTCTTTAATAATGTATTTAAAAGCAATAATTACTAAAATTAAAACCAACGAGAATAACACATGAATTCTTTTTCTGATTTTCACTTGATTTTTTACATTGTATTTTTTTTCAATATTTAAAATATCCACACTAAACGAAGTAGTAAGCGATGTAAGTGCGCTATCGGCACTACTGTATGCAGCAGCAATAAGTCCGATTAAGAAAAATATAAAAACACCAATTCCGAGATAGTCTTTTGCGAGTACGGCAAATAAATCGTCTTTATGCGCATCGATTCCGTTTTGTTGTGCATATACCGTCATTAATAAACCTAAGCATAGAAAAACAAAGTTTACAACAGTTAAGACAATAGTAAACCAAAACATGTTTTTTTGTGCGTCTTTTAAAGAGCGACAGGTTAAGTTTTTTTGCATCATATCCTGGTCGAGTCCTGTCATTACTACCGATATAAATGCTCCTGAAAGGAATTGTTTCCAAAAGTAATTTCCGCTTTTAAAATCATCAAAAAAGAACATTTTAGAAAGTTCGCTCGACGCAATATAATCAACCATGGTCTCGCCAGTAATATTCAAATCGTTATAAACAGTAACAATGGCAACGCCGAGTGCTATCAGCATAAAAAGTGTTTGCAGTGTATCAGTCCAAACAATAGTTTTAATACCGCTTTTAAAAGTGTATAGCCAAATTAAAATAATGGTCAGCGTAACAGTAGCCCAAAACGGAACTCCCATTTCGTTGAAAATGATAACTTGTAAAACATTGGCAACGAGGAATAGGCGGAAGCTAGCACCAACAACTCTTGATAGTAAAAAGAATGAAGCGCCTGTTTTGTAACTATTATTACCAAATCGTTTTTCTAAATAGGTGTAAATGGATGTTAGGTTGAGTTTGTAGTAGAGTGGGAGGAGTACGGTTCCGATAATTAAATACCCTAAAATGTATCCAAAAACCACTTGCATATAGCCAAATTTAGAGGCTTCTACCCATCCAGGAACAGAAATGAAGGTAACGCCACTAAGCGAAGCACCAATCATTCCGAAGGCAACAACATACCATGGCGACTGCCTGTTGGCTTTAAAAAAGTTGTCGTTACTCTCTTCATCTTTACTGGTTAAAAACGAAACTAGAATTAAAATTCCGAAGTAAGCGGCAATAATCAGGAGGATATAAATTGGCTTCATGTGTTTTTTTTGTGTTATGAAAATACAAAACTATGTTATAAAATTTATTTACAACGCTTAAAATTGTAATTTCGCAACAATGGAATTTTCATCTAAATTATTAGAAAATGCAGTCTACGAAGTTTCGCAACTTCCAGGCATTGGCAAACGTACGGCTTTGCGTTTGGTGCTACACTTATTGCGTCAGCCAGAAAGTCAAACTACCAATTTAGCATCTGCTTTAGTTACGCTTAAAACAGAAGTGAAATTTTGTAAAAGCTGTCATAATATTTCTGATGTAGAACTTTGCGAGATATGTGCCAATCCGAAGCGAGAAGAAAAACTAATCTGTGTAGTGGAAGACATTCGAGATGTAATGGCCATTGAAAATACGGGTCAGTTTCGCGGAATTTACCATGTTCTTGGCGGAAAAATATCGCCTATGGACGGTGTGGGACCTTTAGATTTGAACATCGCTACGCTTGTTGAAAAAGTAAAAGAAGGTAAAGTTGACGAAATAATTTTTGCTTTGAGCTCTACAATGGAGGGAGATACCACCAATTTTTATATCTTTAAACAGTTGGAGCCTTACAAAATTGTTACCTCTACAATTGCGCGAGGTATTGCAGTAGGCGACGAGCTTGAATATGCCGATGAGGTTACATTAGGGCGCAGTATTTTACATAGGATTCCGTTTGAAAATTCTTTAAAAAGTGATTAACAATAGATTGTGAAATCTCAAAGAAAAATTAATAACAAAAAAGCTTATTTTTTATTATTTTCGCAAAATAAGCAACTTAAAATAGCTACAAATTATTGATATGGCAAGAATTGAATTAAAGCTCCCGCAAATGGGAGAAAGTGTCGCAGAAGCAACAATAACTTCTTGGTTGAAAGAAATTGGAGATACCATAGAAGCCGATGAGGCAGTGTTAGAAATTGCAACCGATAAAGTAGATTCTGAAGTGCCTAGTGAGGTGGATGGTGTTTTAGTAGAAAAGTTTTTTGAAGTTGATGCGGTGGCAAAAGTAGGCGACGTATTGGCGATTATTGAAACCGACGGTGATGGAGGAGAGGTAGCATCAACTACTGAAGAAACTACTACCCATGAAGTTTCCGAAGAAACAGCAACAGCAATTGAAGAAGAAATAGCTGTAGTGAAAGAAAATGTTACTGCTCCAGTGGTAGATTATAGCGATACTGAGAGGTTTTATTCGCCATTGGTGAAGAACATTGCTAAAGAAGAAAATATCAGTCTTGATGAATTGGAGGGGGTTCAAGGAACAGGAAAAGACGGTCGTGTAACCAAAGACGATATTTTAAAATACATTGAAACTCGTGGTAGTAAAACTACTCCAGCACCTGCTGTAAATACAGAAGTTAAAGAAGCTCCTGCACAAAAGGCTGCGCCTGCACCATCTGTACCGCAACCAAAAGCGGTGCCTGTTTCAGTAAACGGACAAGACGAAATTATCGAAATGTCTCGTATGGGGAAATTGATTTCTCATCATATGGTGCAAAGTGTGCAAACTTCGGCGCATGTACAGAGTTTTATTGAAGTAGACGTTACCAATATTTGGAATTGGAGAAATAAAGTGAAGAATGAATTTCAGAAGCGAGAAGGAGAAAAACTTACCTTCACTCCAATTTTTATGCAAGTTATTGCAAAGACGATTAAAGATTTCCCAATGATAAATATTTCTGTTGATGGAGATAAAATCATCAAAAAGAAAAATATCAATCTAGGAATGGCAGCAGCGCTACCAGATGGAAATCTAATTGTACCTGTTATTAAAAATGCTGACCAGTTAAATTTAGTTGGAATGGCAAAACGTGTAAACGATTTAGCAGGTCGTGCTCGTGAAAATAAACTGAAGCCAGACGAAATTCAAGACGGAACTTACACGGTTACCAATGTAGGAACCTTCGGAAGTGTAATGGGAACGCCAATTATCAATCAGCCTCAAGTAGCAATTTTGGCCTTGGGAGCTATCCGAAAAGTACCTGCTGTAATCGAAACTCCAGAAGGCGATTTTATTGGAATTAGACATAAAATGTTTTTATCGCACAGTTACGACCACCGCGTTGTAAACGGAGCGCTAGGCGGACAATTTATTCAGCGTGTTGCCGAATATCTTGAAGCTTGGGATGCCGATAAAGAATTGTAAAATAACCAACCAACTCGGAGGATAACTTTCGAGGAATTATACCTTCAATGAAGGATTAAAATACAATCATGGAATTAAGTTTATCAAAACCGATTTGTTTTTTCGATTTAGAAACCACAGGAATCGATGTCGCGAAAGATAGAATCGTAGAAATATCAATATTAAAAGTATATCCAAACGGAAACAAGGAGAGCAGAACTTGGCTTGTAAATCCAGAAATGCCAATTCCACCGCAAACATCCGCAATACATGGAATTACCGATGATAAAGTAGCCAACGAACCTACGTTTAAAGAACTGTCTAAAACCATTTATAATATGATAAAAGACAGTGATTTGGCAGGGTATAATTCCAATAGGTTTGATATTCCTGTTTTAGCAGAAGAATTGTTGCGTGCCGATATCGATTTTGATATGGGAAGTCGTGTGGCGGTAGATGTGCAAACCATTTTTCATAAAATGGAACAGCGTACGCTTTCTGCAGCCTATAAGTTTTACTGCGGACAAAATTTAGAGGGAGCGCATAGCGCAGAAGCCGATACAAATGCGACTTACGAAGTGTTAAAAGCACAACTTGATAAATATGAAGAGCTTGAAAATAACATGAAGTTTTTAAGCGATTTTACAACCCGTAAAAAAACAGCCGATTTTGCTGGATTTATAGCTTATAACAAACAAGGAGAAGAGGTTTTTTCTTTTGGGAAACACAAAGGAAAAAGAGTGGAAGATGTAATGGAGCAAGAGCCAGGGTATTTTGGTTGGTTGCTAAATGCTGATTTTCCGCTGTATACCAAAAAAGTACTTACAGCTATCAAATTGAGAAAGCTAAACAATAAGTTAAATTAAGTATTGTTGCCCAAATGAAGATAATTTGTATTGGTAGAAATTACACCGACCATATTAAGGAGTTGCAAAACGAAAAGCCTACAGACCCTGTTATATTTATAAAACCAGATAGTTCTGTTTTAAAAAACGGACACGATTTTTACATTCCAGATTTTTCAAATGATGTTCATTATGAGGTCGAAGTGCTTGTGAAAATCAGTAAAGTAGGAAAGTTTATCGAGCCTAAATTTGCTCATAAATATTATAGTGAAATAGGTTTGGGAATCGATTTTACAGCACGTGATTTACAAAGTCAGTTAAAAGAAAAAGGGCTACCTTGGGAAAAAGCAAAAGGCTTTGATGGGGCTTCTGTAGTTGGGAAATGGGTATCTAAAGACACGTTGCCTGCTGTTGATAATTTAAATTTTCAGCTAACAAAAAATGGCGAAGTTGTTCAAAATGCAAATACTTCGTTGATGCTTTGGAAGGTAGATGAGTTAATTTCGTATATTTCAACATATTTTACACTTAAAATTGGCGATATTATCTTTACAGGAACTCCTGCAGGTGTAGGAAAAGTTGCACCAGAAGATAAATTGCAAGGCTTTTTAGAAGATAAAAAAATGTTTTCTATTAAAGTGAAATAAATAAAGACTATTACAAAACACCCAAAATAGAAATTAAATCAATGAAATACAGCTTAGACAAATTAAACGAACTATCGGGAGGCGACCAAGAGTTTAATGCCTCTGTGATAGAGACTTTTTTGTTGGAAACCCCCGAAGACCTAGCAAAATTAAAAGATGCAGTAGAAAATAAAGCTTTTAAATTAATATACCAGTTTGCGCATAAAATAAAACCAAACGCAGATTTGCTTGGAGTAGAAGAAGTGCGCCATGATATGTTAACCATAGAAGGACATGCAATTGGCGACCAAGATATGGATGAAATCAACTTTCATTTTAAAAGAGCATCCGAAGAACTTCAAAACGCATTTACTGCATTTAAAGAATATTTAGAAGCCTAATGTTTGCTGAAATAATTACGATTGGCGATGAGATTCTTATCGGGCAGATAGTCGATACCAATTCGGCATTTATTGCACAACAATTAAATCTTATTGGGGTTTCGGTATATCAAATCACTTCTGTTCAGGATGAAAAAGAGCATATCCTTCAGGCACTAAGAGAAGCCGAAGCGCGTGCAGACATCATTATCATAACGGGAGGTTTAGGTCCTACAAAAGACGATATTACCAAGCATACAATTTGCGAATATTTCAACGATACACTCGTTGAAAATTCCGAAGTACTAGCACATGTAGAAATGTTGTTTGCAAAGTACCTTTCTACACCAATTTCAGACTTAAATAGAAAACAAGCATTGGTGCCTTCCAAAGCTATTGTTTTAAATAATCAGTTCGGTACAGCCCCTGGGATGTGGATAGAAAAGGGAAATAAAGCTTTTGTTTCATTGCCAGGCGTTCCTTTTGAAATGAAGGCATTGATTGAAGGAGCGGTAATTCCGAAAATTCAAGAAAAATACGAGCGTCCGTTTATACTGCACAAAACTATAATGACTTATGGTTTGGGGGAAAGTGCATTGGCAGAACGCATCGAGGCGTGGGAAGACAATTTACCAGCTTACATTCGTTTGGCATATTTACCAAATTTAGGAAAAGTACGACTACGACTTACAGCCAAAGGTGTAGATAAGGAGTTGTTAGAAGTTTCGGTGTCAGCACAAATAGAGAAATTAACGCCACTTATAAGCGATATTTTCTTTGCTGTGGAAGAAGATGCTGTGATGGAAAAGCAAATTGGGAAGCTGTTAATTGAAAAAAATGAAAGCTTAGCAACTGCCGAAAGTTGCACAGGAGGGAAGCTTGCAGAAGCTATTACGGCAGTGCCTGGTGCATCAGCTTATTTTAAAGGAAGCGTTGTGAGTTATGCTACGGAAGTAAAAATTGAAGTTTTAAAGATTGCCCCTCAACTTATTGAAGATTATTCTGTTGTGAGTGCACAAGTTGCTGAGGCTATGGCTGTAAGTGCTCAAAACCTCTTTAAAACAACCTATGCAATAGCAACAACAGGTAACGCAGGACCTACAAAAGGAGATTCTGATGCTGAGGTAGGAACAGTTTTTATTGCAATTGCATCTCCTGAGGGTGTATTTTCAGAAAAATTTAATTTTGGTGAACATCGGGAGAGGGTAATAAATAAGGCGGTTAACAAAGGTTTTGAAATACTTTGGAAAGAAATTTTAAAAAAATAGAGTATTTGCTTGTCTTACAAGTGAAAAATTCGTTAATTTGCACCCTGTTTTTAAATAACATAAAGTTTTAGAAGAATGTCAAGAGTTTGTGAACTTACTGGAAAGAAAGCGATGGTGGGAAATAATGTTTCTCACGCGATGAACAAAACAAAGCGTAAATTTGATGCTAACCTTATCAAAAAACGTTTCTTCCTACCTGAAGAAGATCGTTGGATTACGCTTAAAATATCAACTTCTGCGTTAAAAACCATTAACAAGAAGGGGATTACTGCAGTTTTAAAAGAAGCTAAAGAAAAAGGATTTATTAAGTAATTAATAGCTCCATTAAAACGATATAAAGATGGCAAAGAAAGGTAATAGAATACAAGTTATTTTAGAGTGTACCGAGCATAAGGAATCTGGACAGCCAGGAACTTCTCGTTACATCACTACGAAAAATAAAAAGAATACTCCAGATAGACTAGAGATTAAAAAATTTAATCCTATTCTTAAGAGAATGACTGTTCATAAAGAAATTAAATAATTATAAGCCATGGCAAAGAAGACAGTAGCAACCTTACAGACAAGTTCAAAGAGATTAACTAAAGCTATAAAAATGGTTAAGTCTCCTAAAACTGGTGCGTACACTTTTGTAGAAGCTGTAATGGCTCCAGAAGAAGTTAACGACTGGTTAAACTCAAAATAAGAAGTTCACAACTTATTATATATTAAGGCTACTTTCTATACGAAAGTAGCCTTTTGTTTTTATATCTTTGAACTGTGTAATTCGAATTGATCAATTAACGTATTCGTTGTAAAATGAGTTTTTTTAAGAAAATATTTTCATCAGAAAAAAAAGAAACTTTAGACAAAGGTCTAGAGAAGTCGAAATCTAGTTTTTTCTCTAAGTTAGGAAAAGCAGTCGCTGGAAAGTCTAAAGTAGACGATGAGGTACTTGATAACTTAGAGGAAGTTTTAGTAACGAGCGATGTTGGTGTAAATACAACATTAAAAATAATTGAACGAATCGAAGCACGTGTAGCCAAAGATAAATACTTAGGTACCGACGAGCTTAATCTTATTTTAAGAGAAGAAATAGCTGCACTCCTTTCGGAAACTAATTCTGGAGAAGAAAAAGAGTTTACCATTCCTGCAGATAAAAAACCATATGTGTTAATGGTTGTTGGAGTAAATGGTGTTGGAAAAACTACCACAATAGGTAAGTTGGCTTATCAGTTTAAAAAGCAAGGAAAAAAAGTTGTTTTAGGTGCTGCTGATACTTTTAGGGCAGCAGCTATCGATCAACTTCAAGTTTGGGCAGATCGTGTAGATATCCCAATTGTAAAGCAACAAATGGGTAGTGACCCTGCATCTGTTGCTTTTGATACTTTAAAATCGGCTGTAAATCAAGATGCCGATGTGGTAATTATAGATACCGCTGGACGACTTCATAATAAGGTGAACTTAATGAACGAGCTTACCAAAGTAAAACGCGTAATGCAAAAAGTTGTAGGAGATGCTCCTCACGATGTACTTTTGGTTTTAGATGGTTCGACAGGGCAAAATGCTTTTGAACAAGCTAAGCAGTTTACAAAAGCTACCGAAGTTACTTCATTGGCGGTAACCAAACTCGACGGAACCGCAAAAGGTGGCGTTGTAATTGGTATTTCCGATGAATTCCAAATTCCTGTAAAATACATCGGCGTAGGTGAAGGAATTGAAGATTTGCAAGTGTTTAATAAATACGAGTTTGTAGATTCGTTTTTTAAACAGTAAAAAATGCCCAATAGACTTCTGGTTACAGTTACCAAAATCATTACATTTTACTGTATGTTTTATGCAGCTGTAAAGTTATATGCCGTTATTAGCGGATTGTGGTTGTGGCCAAATTTACTCATCGGGATTTTTCTAGCCATTATCGCTGCTTTAGGTTTTTGGATCATGAAAACAGAGCGATACAATTGGTTGTACTTAGGTGTTTGTGTAGTCTTACTATCGGCACTTCGGTACTACGAACCTTCATTATTACCTTATTTACAAGAACTTTTAGGCTAAAAGTAATTTTAATCTTATAATCTTCGTTTAATACACTTTCAAGTTGTAATTTTGCCCACTGTTTTAAAACAAGCAGTGTTGCTGTTTGTTGCTGAAGTTTTTCAGCAGAGAAAATAAAAGAATAGGTTGTTATGAGAACAAAATCTTTAAAAAAGAACAAGATTAATGTAGTTACGCTAGGATGCTCAAAAAATGTGTATGATAGCGAAGTGCTTATGGGGCAATTAAAAGCCGGAGGAAAAGAAGTTGTTCATGAAGATGAAGGAAATATTGTAGTTATTAATACCTGCGGATTTATTAATAATGCTAAGGAAGAAAGTGTAAACACTATTCTTGAATATTTAGAGAAAAAACAAGAAGGAGCTGTTGATAAAGTTTTTGTAACAGGATGTTTAAGCGAACGTTACAAACCAGACTTGGAGAAGGAAATTCCAGATGTAGATCAATATTTTGGAACTACCGAATTGCCAAGTTTGTTAAAAGCTTTGGGAGCCGATTATAAGCATGAGCTTATTGGTGAGCGTTTAACAACAACACCAAAAAACTATGCATATTTAAAAATTGCTGAAGGTTGTGATCGCCCGTGTAGTTTTTGTGCAATTCCGTTAATGCGCGGTAAACACAAAAGTACACCTATTGAAGATCTTGTAAAAGAAGCTGAAAAATTGGCCGCAAATGGAGTGAAGGAGTTGGTTTTAATTGCTCAAGATTTAACCTACTACGGCTTAGATTTGTATAAAAAACGCGCTTTAGCTGAGTTGTTGAAAGAATTGGTAAAGGTAGAAGGTATCGAATGGATACGTTTGCATTATGCGTTCCCGACAGGTTTCCCGATGGATGTTTTAGAACTGATGAAACAGGAGCCTAAAATTTGTAACTATATCGATATTCCGTTGCAACACATTGCTGATCCTGTTTTAAAATCAATGCGTAGAGGAACGACTAAAGCGAAAACTACCAAACTTTTAAATGATTTTAGAGTAGCAGTACCGGAAATGGCAATTCGTACGACTTTAATTGTTGGATATCCTGGAGAAACAGAAGAAGATTTCCAAACGTTGAAAGATTGGGTTACGGAAATGCGTTTTGAGCGTTTGGGATGTTTTACATACAGTCATGAAGAAAATACGCATGCGTATAATTTAGAAGATGATGTTCCAGAAGAAGTAAAACAACAACGTGCTTCGGAAATTATGGATATACAATCGCAAATTTCGTGGGAGTTAAACCAGGAAAAAATAGGGAAGACTTTCCGTTGCGTAATTGATAGAAAAGAAGGTAATTATTTTGTAGGACGTACTGAATTCGATTCTCCAGATGTTGATAATGAAGTGCTTATTGATGCTTCACAATATTACTTAAAAACAGGGGAGTTTGCAGATATTTTAATTGAAGATGCAGCCGATTTTGATTTATACGGAAAACCAGTAAATTAAAATCTTCTATATAAAAAATTAAAGCTGAGCTTCTATTTTAAATAGGAACTCAGCTTTTTTTATGTTTTAAATTTAAAAGGCGATCTTAATTGTTGTCGACGTAATCTATCTCCATAAAGTCGACAACTTCTTTTTTCCATACATTTTCAACAAATGCCACATGGTCTGGATGATTGCTATAGGTGTCGTAATCTTCTTGATTTTTAAATTGCATCGTAAGTCCCCATTCAAAATCGTTTTTTTGACCAATTTCTTTAACGCTAGTCATGTTCATAACTGTAGAAATAGACTTTAGCGCTACTGCTTTTTCTATAAAAAGTTTTTCAGCTTCAGAGCCTTTTGGGTGTTTCAGTTTAAAAAACACAGTATGTGTAATGGTTCCAGGAGGTGTAGCTTGGTTTTGGCAACTTCCAAAAAGTAGTGAGATTGTAAAAGTAATTGCTAAAAGTAGTTTTTTCATGTTGAATTTTTTTAGAAATTCTAAGGTACGAAATACCGTTTTAATGCGAAACAAATTTCAATCCTACTAAAGAAATGATAAGCGTTGATAGGAAGAAAATCCTCCAGAAATCAGCAGGTTCTTTAAAAAAGAAAATCCCTACAAGTACCGTTCCTACAGCTCCAATTCCTGTCCAAACCGCATATGCTGTTCCTATTGGTAGTGTTTGTGTAGCTTTCATTAATAAAAGCATACTTATGGTAAGGCAAACTATAAAACCAATATACCAATAGGTAGCGAGGGTTCCTTCACTTTGATTTGCTTTTCCTAGGCAGGTTGCAAAACCTACTTCAAAGCATCCTGCAATTATTAAAAGTATCCAATTCATATTAAAAAAATAGCCTCGCGAAGATACATCACGAGGCGTTTATAAAATTATATAAATGTATAATTAATCTTCTTGTTTTACCTCTACCACTTCGTATTGGTTTTTTCCATCAATTTGAACAGGTTGGTAGTAAGTATCTCCATATTGTACATAGGTTTGGTCGCCAATTCTAACTTCCTCTCCACCTTCTGGAAGATTTTCAACAATGGTTCCTGCCGTTGGAGGAACAACCGTATACCCGTCATTCGATTTTTCATAATACGCACCACCATAGTAATAATTGTTGGTTGTGTTTCCGGTGTCTACCACTTCGTAGCCATCGGGAAGAACTTTAATAGTAGCTCCCACTGGTGCTTGCACAACGGTATATCCGTTATTTTGGTGTACGTAATAGTTTCCTTGGTCGTAATAATATTGCTGATTTTCAATGCTGATAATAATAGCTGTAGTAGCTAAAGAAGCAACAAAGAAGCCCCAAGGATGCCAAACTGGCCCCCAGTAAAATGGTCTGTACGGATGGTAATAGTACGGGTGATAACTGTAATAATGGAAACCTCCGTATGCGTATGGTGGACGGTGATAAGGTCTTGGATTTGGTCTAACAATAGTATTATGGTGGTTATTATTTACATTGATATTTACATTGTTGTTGTGATGGCTGTTATTCGGACGATTTACCACTGTCGAGTTTGATAAATTTCCGTTATTGCCTGGACGTGAATTGTTGTTACTCGGACGGTTTACACTTGGTCTAGATGAATTATTTCCTGTTGAAGGACGATTAACCGTTGGTCTGCTTGTAGAAGGTCTACTTGTGGTAGGCCTACTGGTAGACGGTCTAGACGTGCTTGGTCTTGTTGTTGATGGTTTTCTGCTAGGAAGCGTAGAAGGTCTGGTACTCGGAATAGATCTACTTGGTTGTTTGTGAAAACCTCCGTTAATGGTTTGTCTTCCTGTAGATGGTCGTGAAGCGCCACCACCTCTGCTCATACTTGCTCCGTGTCCAAATCGTTGCGCCTCGATAGTTAAAGGAGCAATTAGTAACAGTGCAAATAGTATCAATTTGCTAACATTTGCTATGTTGAATGATTGAGTTTTCATGTATTTTCTTTTACTTGTTAAGAGTCGTAATTATTTATTTTTGTGCCATAATATTGATGAGTTTTGAATCTTCCGGCGGATAGAAATCAAAAACTTCAGCATCAATTTCAGGGTTGATATCCCAAGCTGTAAAAGTAGCTTCGTACTGATTGTGGTTTCCGTCTTTATGGATTATAACCATTTTTGCAGGTAGCGGATCTTCATCATTTTCAATCCAAAGTTGCACATTTAAATCATCATTAGAAGCTAAAATATGAAAACATAATACTCCGTTAATGTAATCGTTCCCCATATAAATAATGTTGTCAAAATTTTCAATCATGTCGTCGGTAAGACTCGGGTAAAATACATCAGCAGCAGGAAAACGAATACCGAAAGTTTTATGGAAACTGTCAATCATATCGATAATGTTATCCGGAGCATCGAGTACACAATAGTTGTTTTCATCTACAGAATAGTACACAAACTTTTCTCCGTTGTACATAAAGTCTTTGTTATACTGGGTTCCTCTAGTTTTAACGACCATTTTATTAGGTCCAACCATAGTAACTTCATCTGTATAAAAGTGCTTTTCTAAACCGTAATACCCTTCGTGGTCTAAAGAGCGTTCCAAGGTAAAAGTACATGCGTCAAGGGTGCCGATATAGGAGCCCATTTTGTCCAAAATATTTATAGCCGAAGAGTCTATAACCGACTGGTTGTTTTGTGAAATTGCCGTATAGGTACACAACATACAAATGGCAAATAGAATTTTTTTCATGTGATTATTTTTATTGCTTTATTTGATTTTGTACACGCTAAACCCTACTAGCGAATACAGTTTTTTTATGAAAAATAGCGATAAGGAGGAAAGTATAAAGTACTAAGATACTACAAACGGCGAACAAAAAAAAGCCCCAATATTAAAAAAGGGACTTTCTTTATCATGTTATTGAAGTGCGAATTAATCGTTGTTTGGTGCGATAAATTTATACACAACACCCGCAATTGCAGCACCAATAATTGGAGCTACCCAAAACAACCAAAGTTGTCCCATAGCCCAATCTCCTACAAATAGAGCTTGACTTGTACTACGTGCTGGGTTAACAGATGTATTTGTAACAGGAATACTGATAAGGTGGATTAAGGTTAAACCTAAACCGATGGCTACGCCTGCAAATCCACTTGATGCATTTTTGTGTGTTGCTCCTAAAATGATAATTAAGAACATAAATGTCATTACGATTTCAGTAATAAGTGCAGCCGTCATGTTGTATCCATCTGGGGAATGAGCTCCGTAACCGTTGGCAGCAAAGCTTCCGATAGAGGCTCCGTCTTTTCCGGTAACGATAAGGTATAAAATACCAGCACCTGCAATTCCTCCAAGTACTTGTGCAAGAATGTAAGGAATAAGGTCTTTACCATCAAATCTTCCACCAACCCATAATCCTACAGATACTGCTGGATTTAAATGGCATCCTGATATATGGCCTATGGCATACGCCATTGTAAGTACTGTTAAACCGAAGGCTAAAGCTACTCCTGCAAATCCGATTCCTAGTTCTGGGTATCCAGCAGCAAGTACTGCACTACCACACCCTCCAAGTACCAACCATAGGGTACCAATAAATTCTGCAATTAGTTTTTTCATTTTTTATTGAAATTTGTTAGTAATAAAACTTTTGTAAGTTTTAAGTGGGAAACGTATGCAATAGTAATGATTATTTTATTAATTTAATAAAAAAATATGCTCATATATTTATTTTTATCCTTGAATGAAATCTAAAAGTAGTAAATTTTGTGTTTAATTTTAAATTTTAATTGCAAAATGCCCCTTGTAATCAATTCCGTTTGGAAGAATAAGGTGGTACCAGTAATCGTCTGGTTTTAAGAGATGTCCGTTTACAGTGCCATCCCAACCTGAAGAAGTTAATGGGTTAAATGAGTATAGAAGCTTTCCGTAGCGATCAAAAATATACATTTGTGCATTCCCTCCAACTGTTGATGAATTTATTCCTCGAACATTCCAGACGTCATTACTTCTGTCATTGTTAGGAGTGAGTAATTTAGGAAACTCTATTATCAAAAAGGTTTGTGAAATAGTTGTGCAATTATTGGAGTCTCTCACAAACAACTTGTGATCTCCAGGGGCTAAGTCGTTAAATGTATTGCTCGATTGGTATATTCCAGTTTCTAAGTCTACCGCATATTCATAGGTGGTATTTGTGCTTGGTTGCAGTATAACTTCAATATCGTTGTCATCTATATTAATTGTATTCAAAACAGCAACTTGAACTTCGGTTACGGTGATGGCAATAGTTTTACTGCAAGCTGTTTTTTTGTTGGTTACTGTTACTTCATAGATCCCTCCGGAATTAACCTGAATAGAACTGGTCGTTTCTTTTGGATTTGTATTCCACTCATAAGTATAATTACTAGTTTGGGACGGACTTATACCAGTGTAAATTGTTATTGGAAAATCTTGCGGACATACTGTAATTGCTTGCTCATCAATTTGTGGAAATGCTTCTGGTACGAGCTTAACTTCGCCTCCGCCATAACAGTTGTTTCCACTTACGGCTTTTAGGTAAACTGTTGTAGTTTGTGTGGTTTCGTAATGATCTGGTAATGGGTTGACGCCAATAGCTGCATCTCGCTGAGTTTCGTGTAAGGTAACGGTTATGTCAATTCCATTTGCTTTTTTTTCGTTATCCTGAATTTCTTCAGTAATACTTTTAATATCGAAAATAGCTTTTCCGTCGTTACTATAATCGCATCCAAAAAAATCGTTTGTAGTTATGGTGTTAGGGGTGGTTGTTAATAGTTCAATTTCAACAATACTATAACAGTCTGGATTGCTACCAAATACTTTGGCATATACTTTTTCATTTACTACTGAGTTGGTGTAAATTGGATCTAGGTATTCAGTGTTTTCGGTATCGTCTATTGCGTCTTTTTGAGTTTTGTAAAAATTTGCATTTACAATTTCAGTACTATTTACAGTAAGTTCTGTAATAGTATTACTAAGGTTAAATGTTGATAATCCATCACTTGGATTACTGTCTAAATCGCATTGTTCAAAAAGATAAGGTCCTGCAATTACATTTGGAGGCTCCGAAATGGTAACTTGTTTAATTAACGGATCGTATTTTTTACCATTAATAGATAAGGTTAACGTAACAGTATATGTACCGGCTGCCAAATATTGATGAGTTGGGTTTTGAACACTACTCGTTGGAGATTTATCACCAAAATCCCATTCGACTGTATCGTATGGATCTTCAGAAGTAATGGTAAATTGAGTATTATCTCCTAAGCAAGTATTTTCATAATCAAACGAATAATAAAATATTGATTGAATGAATGGAGGGAGCCCTTGTTTGGTAACTCTATTATTTAAGCTAACAACTTCGTGTGAATAATCACACAAGCTTCCGATTTGATTAGGTTTATTTATTACTGAAATACTTGTAGATTCTTGAATACCAGGATAGCCAGTACGGTATATTTTTCCGTTAAGTGCTAATTGAAGTGCGCCAGGTACTGTTTTTGAATTATCAATTGTAGTTTTTTTTAAACCATTATTTAAATCAAACTGATATAAAAACCCATTCTCAACTGGTTCTGAAGGGTTAATTCTTGGTGAAACATAGGTAGCTGAAGTTACATATAATACTTTTGAATTTGGAGAAAACTCTATTCCATATGGATATTCGTTATCCAGTAATGTCACTTGATTTGTTACTCTTCCTGTAGCATTGTCAAAATCATATAATAATGCTTTCCCGCTTGTTTTCGTTCCTGTTCTGGGGCTACCAAGACTGGTGGAACTGTGAGCTATGGCAATTTTTTTTCCGTCGGGAGAAACTTTTAAATATCCTATTGCAGTTGGGTTGGCACCTTTAGAATCTCCTTCAGTAAAAAGTCTTGGACTTACAGTTTGTTGTGTGGTTGAGATTATAGGTTTATCATTAACACCATTTGCATCAACTTTAAACGCATAAAATTTGTTTACAAAATGAGTTATTACCCAAACGGCTGTTCCATCATTATTGGTAACAGCTGTTATTTTTTCTGAAGATTTAAATTCTTTTTGTGCCGAATCATTTCTGTCGTAGGTAATTAAATGAATGTTTTTTTTGCCTTCAACAATGTCTCCAAAGCCACTATTTAGCGTCATGTCAACTTCAGAATAGTTTACACCTTCTATGGTAACTCTGCCTTTTTTTCCAAATAAACTAGGCATGTCAATAGTAAAAATATAATACGAAGTTTTGCTCATTGGATTCGGTATAATTATAGCCGATTCTGTGCTTGAAATATGTCCAAATAGTCCTTCGCCATTTGGCATTGGGGTATGATTTCTGTCCCACACTGTAACGCCATCAGTATAAAAAAGTAAATTTCCGTTAGGATCGGAAATAGCGGTACAACCTTCACGAGAGTTTATCTTTCCGTTTGTTAGTGGAGTAGGAGGTTCGGTATTAAAATTTAACCCTGCATTTTCACCAAAATACCAATAAGCCGACTCCTTTTGAGCAAATATTTGGTTGCACAAAAAGAGTACAATTGCAAGTATGAGGGTTTTTAAAATTTTCAATTTTTAGGTTGCTGTAAATTAGTAGAATAGCGTGTCGATAAAAATAAGTATAAAGAACTATTAAAAGAAATATTTGTGTAAGAGAATGCTTAAAATTTAAGATTAAGTTATATTTATTGTTTGAAATGCTAATGTTTTAAAAAATTAACAGTTATGCAGCTTACAGATTTCGTTAGAGATATACACGATTTTCCAAAACCCGGAATTGTTTTTAAAGATATAACGCCACTGTTATTAAATGCGAAAGCAACAGAAATTGCTGTAAATGCCTTGTTTGTGCAAATAGCAGGCGCGCAAGTAGATGTGGTAGTTGGGATGGAAAGTAGAGGGTTTTTCTTCGGAACATTATTGGCTCAAAAACTCGGTTGTGGTTTTATTCCTGTACGAAAACCTAATAAACTTCCTGCGGAAACTACTTCGGAAACCTATGCGTTGGAATACGGTGAAGATACGCTCGAAATACATACCGATGCCATCAAAAAGGGCGATAAAGTACTAATACACGACGATGTATTGGCTACCGGAGGAACGGCAGAAGCTGTGTGTAAATTGGTTGAAAAGCTTGGTGGCGAAGTTGTGCAATGTAATTTTTTAATGGAGTTGGCTTTTCTTTCTGGGCGAGACAAACTTAAAAACCATTCGGTAGCCTCGGTATTAACGTATTAATTTTTTATCGTTTTTGTATCAAGGTAAAAAGGAAAATGAAAACATTTTTACTTGGCGTGAATTTGTTTTCGTCAAACTCATTTATCCTTACAAAGCATTTTTGGTAACATAAGCACGCCAGCCAATAATGGCAAGTTGAAATTTACTAGCCTTGGCCAAATCGAGTTGTTTTTTACTGAAAGAAGGTAAAATTGCTTTGTTGATTTTAGCGAGTAGTTTAAATAGCTTTTTCTTCATTGTTTGGTAAGTTCAATTTAATTTTTGGCTTGATTTGCTAATAGGCTAAAATACACAAAATCATCTAAATGTAAAACTTAGATGATTTTGTAAATAACTCAGTATGTGCTAAACTCTATTTTTTTGTTTGAATTACGATAACGCCATTTTTACCTTTTTCACCATATTTTTCTACAGCCGCATCGGTTTTAAATACTGAAACGATATCAATTTTTTCAGGGTCAATATTGTTAAACTCTTCAAAGCTTATTTCTTTTCCGTCAAGAATAATTAATTGCGTTGGAGTTATAACATTCGAACTGAAAGAAATTTCATAATCACCAACTTTTGTAACTTCCTCGACATTGTTTTTAGAAGTGTCTGATTTGTCTTTTAAATTAATTTCAACAACACCATCTTTTGCTTTCTCACCATACTTCTTAATTGCATTCTCATCTTTTAAAACATTAATAGATTCAATAGTGTTTGGGTCGACACTCTCTAGTTGTTCTCTGGTAATTATTTTCCCATTAAGTACATAAATAGGGTCTGTGCCGTCACTTGTTATACTTTGTGTTTTATGGGCGGCTGTTGAAGTAATTTCAGAAGCAGGCGACTTCTCTTCAATAACTATTTGTTTGGTTTGGGCAATGGTTTTTACGTTGAATGCAAAAGTAAAACCTGCTAATAATGGAAGGATTAAAGCGTACTTCCATGCGCTTTTCGAATTTGATTGTTGTTTTTGTAACATAACGATTCGTTTTTTGATTAATGAATTATAAAAAGGATTACTAACGGAATACGGTATTCCGCTTAATTGTTTTAATAGTAAATATTGATATTCTTTGGTTGAGTTAAGTTCTTTGGTGGTTTGGTGGTCGGTTATGTATTCCAAATTTTGTGTGAGTACCTTTTTATACAACCAAACTATTGGGTTTATCCAAAATACAATGGTGTACAAATGAAGCAAAATTACATCCAACGAGTGGAATTGTTTAGCGTGAATTTTTTCGTGAGTTAGAATGGTTTTTAATTCGTCTCCTTTATATATCGACGGATTGTAAACTATGTAGTTGAAAAATGAAAACGGACTCAAATCTTCATTTGTCAGCACATAATTAAAACCTTCTTTTTGAGTTGTTCCTTTGTTGATAAATCGATATAAAGAAATCAACTGAACAATAAATTTTATACTGAAAAATACCACACCCACTACGTATGTATATAAAGCAAATGTAAGAAGCTGTGTTTGCCAACTTACCGTTTCTATATTTACTGCGGAAGTTTCATTGATTGCAAAATTCAAATTTGCAGGAACCTCAATTACTTTTACTGTTTTAAAATAGAGTAGCGGAAGGAGGATAGAAACAATTAAACCTGCATTTAAAAACCATCTGTTGGCAGTAAAAAATGTTTCTCGTTTTAATACTATTTGATACACCAACCAAAACAGTGTCAAAACCCCCGAAGCTTTTATAAGATATATTAAAAATGTTTCCATTAGTTTTTGTTTTCAATTTGTTGGATAATGTCTTTTAGCTCGTCTACACTTATCTTTTTTTCATTTGCAAAAAACGAAACCAAGTTTTTATAAGAGTTATTAAAGTATTCTTCAATAGCAGTCGAAACAAACTTTTTTCGGTAAACCTCTTTTTCTACAATTGGGTAATATTGATGCGTGTTTCCAAAGGCGTTGTGCGCAACATAACCTTTGTCTTCCAAGTTTCTAATAATGGTAGACAAGGTGTTGTAATGCGGTTTGTCTTCTTTAATTTCAGCTTGAACTTCTTTTACAAAAGCCTTTTCGAGCTTCCATAAAATCTTCATGATTTCTTCTTCTTTATTGGTGAGTTTTTGCATCATCAAGTGGATTAGTGTATCTATGCTGACGAATGTATAACTATAAATTTAGTTAAGCAACTATTTTTGTAGTTTTTTAACTATTTATTTAGTTTTTATAAATGCTAATTGTTTGTTATTTAGTGCTTGAAACGTACTTAAACCCTAGGAAAGAGGTATCTTTGTATTAGATTTTCTGAGTTGGTTAATAAATTTTGAATATCCATAATGTTTCATGTCAAGATTAAAATGTCAGGTCGAGTGTAGTCGAGACTCTATTTAACGATGTTAAGCTAAATGACCTCTCGACTACGCTCGAGGTGACAGTGAATTATAACAGATTGCGGACAATCATAAGCTAATTAGAGTTCGTTTTTTAACGTTTTATTACTGAATTTCTAACGAACTGAGATTAAATTGACGTGAGTTCGATATAAGAATTATGAATGAGTAATAAAATTGACCTATTTAAAAAGTATTGAAAATCAAGGAAGCAGTGAGGGCTGATAGATAAAAAGCTGTTTGAGCGTAGCGAGTTCTTTTTATCTGTGGCGGTTGTTTCCGTAGATTTTGTCATACTTTTTTAATCAGTCTTGACTTTCCTGCCTGCCGGCAGGCGGGTTTGTTTCGTTTTTGTGTCAAGACAAAAATGAAAGAATAATAAAATATAAATAGTTGTAATTTTTCTATACTGATATTTATATTGAACTGAGATTAAATTAAAAAGAATATATGAACACACTCTTTATTGTTTCTGGACTGATTTTATTGATTCTAGGTGGAAATTGGTTGTTAAAATCGGCAGTAAGTATTTCATTGCGGATGCATATTCCTAAAATTGTAATCGGGATGACGGTGGTTTCTTTTGCAACGTCGGCGCCAGAATTAATTGTAAGTGTAAAGTCGGCTTTAAACGGATTTCCAGATTTGGCAATGGGAAATGTAGTCGGCTCGAATGTCGCAAATTTAGGGTTGGTGTTGGCAGTAACCATTATGTTGTCTCGAATTGAGGTCGAAAAAAGTTTTTATAAAACCGATTGGCCTATCATGATGATTTCGTCGTGTATGCTTTATGGTTTTGTGGTAACCGACCATGTGTTGCAACGTTATGAGGGGATTGTGTTGGTTGTTTTTCTAGTTGTGTTTTTAGTGTATTTATTGCGAGTGCAAAAACCAGCAGTTGTTTCCGATGAAGCTTCAAATAACGAAGAAGCAATGTCTGCTTTAAAAACATCAAGCTTATTACTTTTAGGAGGATTGGCTCTATGGGGAGGCTCAGAATTATTAATTAGTGGCGCAGTTGGAATGGCAGAATTTTACGGAGTGAGTAGGCGAGTTATTGCAGTAACAGTAGTTTCAATCGGTACAAGTGTACCCGAGTTAGCGGCTTCTATAATTGCTGTTGTAAAAAAGGAAAAAGCTATTTCTTTAGGAAACCTAATAGGTTCGAATATGTTTAATATTCTGGCAGTTTTAGGAATTACATCTATTATTCAGCCAATAGCGGTAAATGATAAAGGCTTGCTTACAAACGATATGTATTGGATGTTGGGTATTTCTTTTGTAATCTTTCCATTGGTTTTTATGCCTAAAAAAATGCAGTTAGGTTGGCGTGAAGGTATTGTATTGTTACTGCTATATTTGGGCTTTGTAGCGACCACATTACTATAAAAAAAAGCGACCATATGGTCGCTTTTTCGGCTTTTGTATAATAAATCAAATATCAGGAATTAAGCTTCAACAGTTTTTACTGTTTCAATAATTCTAGCTGCTACTTTATATGGATCAGCGTTAGAAGCTGGACGTCTGTCTTCCAACCATCCTTTGTATCCTTTTTCAACAGTAATAATTGGGATACGGATAGAAGCACCTCTATCTGATACTCCATAGCTAAAGTCGTTTATAGAAGCTGTTTCATGCTTACCAGTTAAACGCTCGTCGTTAAACTCTCCGTAAACAGCAATATGTTCTTTTGTTACAGGCCTGAATGCTTCACATACTTTATCGTAAACCTCTTTAGATCCACAAGTTCTTAAAAGAGAGTTTGAGAAGTTTGCGTGCATACCAGAACCATTCCAATCACCTTTTACAGGTTTTGGGTGGTACTCAATATAGTATCCGTACTCTTCACATAATCTGTCAAGTAAGTAGCGAGAAACCCAAATTTCGTCACCAGCTCTTTTAGCACCTTTTGCAAAAATTTGATACTCCCATTGTCCGCAAGCAACCTCTTGGTTAATTCCTTCGAAGTTTAAACCAGCGTCAATACAAAGATCTGCGTGTCTTTCTACAACTTCTCTACCGTGAGTGTTTAAACCACCAACAGAACAGTAGTATAAACCTTGTGGTCCTGGATATCCACCAACAGGGAAACCTAAAGGAAGTTGTGTTTTAGTATCCATTATAAAGTATTCTTGCTCGAATCCAAACCAGAAATCTTCATCATTTTCATCATCAATAGTGGCTCTTGCATTTGATTCATGTGGAGTTCCGTCTGCATTTAAAACTTCAGCCATTACGATATATCCGTTTCTTCTTGTTGGATCTGGATAAATAGCAACAGGTTTTAATAAACAGTCAGAAGATCCTCCTTCAGCTTGTTTTGTAGATGAACCATCGAAAGACCATATTGGGCAATCTTCTAATTTACCACTAAAGTTGTCTTCGATTTTTGTTTTACTTCTCATGTTTTGGGTTGGATAATATCCATCTAACCAAATGTACTCAAGTTTAGCCTTACTCATTTTGTGAATTAATTTTAATTGAACTTTACTCGCAGACAAAAATATGTTTTTTTGTTTCGCCTACCGAAAATAAAAGGGGTATTTTTGAAAAAACTTTATTATTTTTATGAATACCCTATTTTTGAAAGGGGTATTTTATTTTTTATATAAATATTAAAAAAAATGTTAATAATAATTTAATATTTTATTTACTTGAAGATAGCTGTAATTTTACATTAATTACACTTTTGTTATCAATAAAACATTTAGAATTTAAAATCAACTTTTTTATAACGAAGATATATGTCGACAATCAGGTTTAAAGCTTTAAAAAAGGCGTTTGAAAGAAAACCACATCCTATAAATGTACAAGGAAATCGTTCTGATATTTATGGTGAAAATGTATTTAATGAAATGGTGATGCGCCAGGTAATGTCGAAAGAAGCTTTTGAAAGTGTTACAAGTGCTATCGAAGGCGGTGGAAAAATAGACCGAAAACTTGCTGATGAGATTGCTTCTGCCATGAAAAATTGGGCAGTTTCAAAAGGAGCGACACATTATACACATTGGTTTCAGCCTTTAACGGGCGCAACTGCCGAAAAGCACGATTCTTTTTTTGAGCCTATAAATGGTTCGCAAGCGGTAGAGAAATTTGGTGGCGACCAATTGGTGCAACAGGAACCAGATGCTTCTAGTTTTCCGCACGGTGGAATCCGAAATACTTTTGAGGCTAGAGGATATACCGCCTGGGATCCTACATCGCCAGCCTTTGTTTATGGTACAACCTTGTGTATTCCTACGGTTTTCGTGTCATACACAGGCGAAGCGCTAGACAATAAAGCACCTTTGTTAAGAGCTTTGCATGCAATCGATATTGCAGCTACCGAGGTGGCGCGTTATTTTGATAAAAGTGTAACAAAAGTAAATGCAACTTTAGGTTGGGAGCAGGAGTACTTTTTAATTGATAAGGCTTTGGTGTATTCGCGTCCAGATATAGTGTTGGCAGGGCGAACACTTTTAGGGCATTCGCCAGCAAAAGGGCAACAGTTAGACGATCATTACTTCGGATCGATTCCAGACCGAGTTTTAAATTTTATGCGCGAATTGGAGCACGATTGTGTTAAGCTTGGTGTTCCTGTAAAAACTCGTCATAATGAGGTGGCACCCAATCAGTTTGAATTGGCGCCTTTGTTTGAAGAAGCAAACTTAGCGGTCGATCATAATTCGCTTTTAATGGATTTGATGGACAAAACTGCCGATAAACATAATTTTAAAGTTCTTTTTCATGAAAAACCTTTTGCAGGAGTAAACGGTTCTGGAAAGCACAACAACTGGTCGTTGGCTACAAATAGTGGTGTGAATTTGTTAAGTCCGGGCACAACACCAACAAAAAACCTTCAGTTTTTAACCTTTTTTATTAATACCATCAAAGCCGTACACGATAACGAAGAGCTTATTCGTGCGTCTGTTGCTTCCGCTACCAACGATCATCGTTTGGGAGCTGGAGAAGCACCTCCCGCTATCATTTCAGTATTTATAGGTTCGCAACTTACCAAGGTTTTGGATGAGTTGGAAGATGTGTCGAAAGGGAAGTTGTCTCCACAGGAAAAAACCGATTTAAAGTTGAATGTCGTTGGGAAAATTCCAGAAATCCTTTTAGATAATACTGATAGAAACCGAACCTCTTCTTTTGCTTTTACAGGAAATAAATTTGAGTTTAGAGCAGTTGGATCGAAGTCTAATTGCGCTAAACCAATGACGGTTTTAAACACTGTTGTGGCAAAGCAATTAAAAGAATTTAAAATTGAAGTTGATGCTTTAATTGATAAGAAAGGCTTAAAGAAAGATGAAGCTATTTTTAATGTGCTTCGCGAATATATCAAAGCATCCAAAAAAATACGATTTGAAGGCGATGGCTACAGTGAAGCTTGGGAGAAAGAAGCTGAAAAACGCGGACTGAGCAATAACAAAACAACGCCACAAGCTCTAAAAGCGGTTGTTTCTAAAAAGGCAATTGATTTGTATGAAGAAATGGGGGTGATGAATTCGGTAGAAATTATTGCACGCCAAGAAATTGAGCTTGAAGAATACGCGCACAAAGTACAAATTGAAGGTCGTGTGTTGGGTGATATTGCTAGAAACCATGTAATTCCGACAGCAATTAAATATCAAAATACACTAATTAAAAATGTACAAGGGTTAAAGGAAGTTTTCGGAAATGACTTTAAAAAGTTAGCGCCAGAGCAAATCGATTTAATCGAAGAGATATCGAGTCATATTTCTGAAATAAATTCGAAAGTGAAGTTTATGATTGAAGAGCGTAAAAAGGCAAACCGACTCGAAAAGGCGCAATTAAAAGCCGAAGCGTATTGCGATAAAGTGTTGCCGTATTTTGACCAAATCCGTTACCATTGTGATAAATTGGAGTTGTTGGTAGATGATGATATTTGGCCATTAACAAAATACAGAGAGTTGCTTTTTACAAAGTAATTGAAGTTCTACTTTCATGTAGGGTTGACCTATTTAAAAAGCATAGAAAATCAAGGAAGCAGTAAGGGTAAAAGATCAAAAACTGTTTGAGCGAAGCGAGTTTTTTTGATCTGTGGAGGAAGGTTCCGTAGATTTTCAGAGCTTTTTAAATCAGTCTTGACTTTCCTGCCTTCCGCAGGCAGGTTTGTTTCGTTTTTGTGTCAAGACAAAAATGAAATACTAATATTGAAAAATTACCGTGTTTTTTAAAATTGGATTTATATAGAACAGCACAGACAATATTAAAAGAATTAAAAGAAGATATCAAGAAGCACACAACTTTTGTTTGTGTGCTTTTTATTTATGGCTATTTTTGCACAAAACATTGATACATGAGTTCAGAAATTAGCAAAAGGTACGCACAAAGAGGGGTTTCAGCATCCAAAGAAGATGTTCATAACGCTATAAAAAATGTCGATAAAGGATTGTTCCCAAAGGCCTTTTGTAAAATTGTTCCCGATTATTTAACAGGAAGCGACGAACATTGTATCATTATGCATGCCGATGGAGCAGGGACAAAGTCGTCTTTGGCGTATATGTATTGGAAAGAAACAGGAGATATTTCTGTGTGGAAAGGAATTGCGCAAGATGCTTTGATTATGAACATAGACGATTTGCTTTGTGTTGGTGCAACGCAAAACATCATGCTTTCTTCAACAATTGGGCGTAATAAAAACCTAATTCCTGGAGAAGTTATTTCAGCAATAATAAACGGTACAGAAGAACTGATTGCCGATTTAGATAAGTTCGGTGTAAAGATTTATTC
This sequence comes from Joostella sp. CR20, assembly GCF_038433465.1. NCBI lineage: Bacteria > Pseudomonadati > Bacteroidota > Flavobacteriia > Flavobacteriales > Flavobacteriaceae > Joostella > Joostella sp. CR20. The sequence continues at coordinate 204,086 of NZ_JAESVF010000005.1, forward strand.
AACAGGAGGTGAAACTGCCGATGTTGGAGATTTAGTTCGTACAATTATTGTTGACTCAACGGTTACGGCTCGTATGAAACGTAGCGATGTAATTGACAATGCCAATATCAAACCAGGAAATGTAATTGTTGGGTTGGAGTCGTTTGGTCAAGCAACTTACGAAACCGAATACAACGGTGGAATGGGAAGTAACGGACTTACCTCTGCGCGTCATGATGTGTTTGATAAATATTTAGCTGAAAAATTCCCAGAGAGTTTTGACCACGCGGTACCTTCAGAATTGGTATATTCAGGAAAAGTAAAACTAACGGATGCAGTTGAAAACGCCCCAATTGATGCTGGTAAATTAGTGTTATCTCCTACGAGAACCTATGCGCCTATCATTCAGAAAATATTAGCAAAATACACCGCTTCAGAGATAAACGGAATGGTGCATTGTAGCGGAGGCGCACAAACTAAAGTACTTCATTTTGTCGATAACGTACACGTGATAAAAGACAATATGTTTGACGTACCACCACTTTTTAAACTCATTCAAGAGCAATCTAAAACTTCTTGGAAAGAAATGTACCAAGTGTTTAACTGCGGACATAGAATGGAGTTGTACGTAGACGAAAGTATTGCACAAGATATTATCGAAATATCGAAATCTTTTAATGTAAATGCTCAAGTAATCGGGCGTGTGGAAGCGTCGGAAACCAAAAAACTCACCATAAATAGTACATACGGAACTTTTGAGTATTAAACTCAGCGTAACATAATCATACAGAAACCTCTTATTTTTCAGTAAGAGGTTTTTTTGTAGAAAATATACGCATGTTAAATAGGTTGTAATAACGATGCTTTTTATGATAAGTATTGCTAATTCTTCATCATCTTCAAGAAAGGTTTGAAAATAATAAAATATTGAATTTTAACATTTTATCTTTTAATTAAATTTAAAAAGTTGTAAACTTTTTGTTGTTAGTAAATTTATAATTTATTGATAATTAGTGTTTTAATTTATTTTTCTTGTAAACTTTTTAAAAATAATTTCAATTCGTGTTTTAATTTTAGTTAGCTTTGTATTGCTGAAAAGTTGTAATTTTTTATAACTGATTGGCAATCCCCCGTATAGTTTAATTATCCACACAAAATCAATAAGAAATGCAAAAAACAGAGACCTCTAGTTTGAAAAAAACCTATACGCAAGAAGAAGCAATAAAAGCATCTTTGGAGTATTTTAAAGGAGACGATTTAGCGGCAACCGTTTGGGTTAATAAATATGCACTTAAAGATTCTCAAGGGAATATTTATGAAGCAACTCCAAACGATATGCACCGTAGAATTGCAAAAGAGATTGCAAGAGTTGAGCAAAAGTATGCTAACTCAATGACAGAAGATGAGGTTTTTGATTTAATAAAAGATTTTAAATATATCGTTCCGCAAGGAAGCCCGATGGCTGGAATTGGAAATCCGTATCAGGTAGGTTCTTTGTCAAACTGTTTCGTAATTGGAAACGATGGTAACTCCGATTCGTACGGTGGAGTTATGAAAATAGATCAGGAGCAAGTACAATTAATGAAGCGTCGTGGTGGTGTGGGACACGATTTATCGCATATTCGTCCGAAGGGGTCCGAAGTGAAAAATTCAGCTTTAACTTCAACAGGAATTGTTCCGTTTATGGAGCGTTATTCAAATTCTACTAGAGAGGTAGCGCAAGATGGTCGTCGTGGGGCGTTGATGCTTTCAGTATCTATAAACCACCCGGATGCAGAAGATTTTATCGATGCAAAAATGGAGCAGGGAAAAGTTACTGGAGCAAATGTTTCAGTTCGTATCGACGACGATTTTATGAAAGCTGTTGATGGAAAACTTAACTATACGCAAAAATACCCGATACATAGTGCAAAGCCAAAAGTGTCTAAACACATTGAGGCGTCGAAACTTTGGAATAAAATTGTGCACAATGCATGGAAATCTGCCGAGCCTGGAATTCTATTTTGGGATACCATTGCGAGAGAGTCGGTGCCAGACTGTTATGCCGATTTAGGCTACAAAACTGTGTCGACAAATCCGTGTGGAGAAATTCCTTTGTGCCCTTACGATTCTTGTCGTTTACTAGCTATTAATTTGTATTCGTATGTTGAAAATCCGTTTACAGACAAGGCTAGTTTTAATTTCGACTTGTTCAAAAAACATGTTGGATATGCACAACAAATTATGGACGATATCATCGATTTAGAACTTGAAAAAATCGATAATATTTTAGCAAAAATCGATGCAGATCCAGAGGGTGACGAAGTGAAATTGGTTGAGAAAAACCTTTGGTTGAATATCCGTAAAAAAGCTTACGAAGGAAGACGTACTGGAGTTGGAATTACTGCGGAAGGAGATATGTTGGCAGCATTAGGTTACCGTTATGGGTCTAAAGATGCGAATGAATTTTCAGTAGAAGTGCATAAAACAATTGCTTTGGCTGCTTATGGAGCTTCAGTAGAAATGGCAAAAGAGCGTGGTGCTTTTAGTATTTTTGATGCCGATCGTGAGAAAGACAATCCATTTATTCTTCGTTTAAAAGAAGCCGACGAGAAGTTGTACTACGAAATGCTCGAACACGGACGTCGAAATATTGCGCTTTTAACGATTGCACCAACAGGAACTACAAGTTTGATGACACAAACCACTTCTGGAATTGAGCCAGTGTTTTTACCTGTTTATAAAAGAAGACGTAAAGTAAATCCGAATGATAAAAATGTACGTGTTGATTTTATTGATGGAGTAGGAGACTCGTGGGAAGAATATGTAGTTTTTCATCACCGTTTTAAAGAGTGGATGCAAGTAAACGGCATCGATACTACCAAAAATTACAGTCAAGAAGAAATTGATGCGCTTATTCAAAAGTCGCCATATTACAAGGCAACGTCAAATGATGTTGATTGGATGAGTAAAGTACAGTTACAAGGTGCCGTGCAAAAATGGATAGACCATTCTATTAGTGTGACGATTAACTTGCCAAACGATGCTACGGAAGAGTTGGTGGGGCAACTATATTTAGAAGCTTGGAAGGTAGGTTGTAAAGGAGTTACAGTGTACAGAGATGGCTCTAGAAGCGGTGTTTTAATTTCTAATGAAGAGAAAAAAGAGGAAGAAGAAACTTCAGAAAAAAGAGCTTTTACAGCTAAAAGACCAGAGGTTTTAGAGGCAGATGTAGTTCGTTTCCAAAACAGTAAAGAGAAATGGATTGCCTTTATCGGATTAATTGACGGTGCTCCGTATGAGATATTTACAGGTTTGGCTGATGATGAAGATGGAATTTTGATTCCGCGTTGGGTTGAAAACGGGGTAATTATTAAAAATAGAAATGAAGACGGAACTTCGCGTTACGATTTTCAGTATCAAAATAAAAGAGGTTATAAAACCACTATTGAAGGACTTTCACATAAATTTAACCCTGAATTTTGGAATTATGCAAAATTAATTTCGAGTACACTTCGCCACGGAATGGAGATTGAGCGTGTTGTGCATTTAATTAATAGTTTGCAACTCGATTCAGAATCGATAAACACTTGGAAAAATGGAGTTGCTAGAGCTTTAAAACGTTACGTGCAAGACGGTACAGCTGCAAAAGGACAAAAATGCAGCAATTGTGAAGGTAGCAATTTGGTGTATCAAGAAGGTTGTTTAACCTGTAAAGACTGCGGATCCTCAAAATGTGGATAAATTAGATTTTTAATTACCTTATTTAAAAGATTAAATAACAAAACCTCAGGTTTGCTTTTTAAGTGAATGCTGAGGTTTTTTGTTATGTCATATCGAGCCTGCCTTTGTCGGCAGACAGGCGGAGTCGAGATATCTCATGCTGTTGAATTGTTTAATCGGTTAATTGTTGAATTGGAAGTCAAAAAGTAAATATGTTAAAGAGTAAAGATTTGTTTTGTTTAAACTTTGCCACTTTGTTCCTTTTTTACTTTGTAAAATTCGGTCATATCGAGCTTGCCTTTGTCGGCAGACAGAGGGAGTCGAGATATCACAATCTGTTGAATTGTTTAATCGGTTAATTGTTGAATTGAAAGTCAAAAAGTAAATAAGTTAAAGAGTAAAGATTTGTTTTATTTAAACTTAGCCACTTTGTCTCTTTGTCTCTTTGTCTCTTTGTGAAATTCGGTCATATCGAGCCTGCCTTTGTCGGCAGACAGGCGGAGTCGAGATATCTCATGTTGTTGAATTGTTTAATCGGTTAATTGTTGAATTGAAAGTTAATAAAAAAATAAGTAAAGAGGAAGACTTGTTTTCATTCATACTTTGAAATTTTGTGTCTATGCATCTTTGTAACTAAAGAAAGAACTATGATTTTAGGTAAAATCTAAATCTCCTAATCACACTTTTCAAATCCCAAATTGTAACAGCCAACAACAATTTTTTAAGTATCTTCGTCTGCAAATAATTGAAATTGGAAAAGAAACGAATTTTAATAACAGGAGCTGCAGGTTTTTTAGGATCTCACCTTTGCGATCGATTTATTGCTGAAGGAATGTACGTAATAGGAATGGATAATTTAATTACTGGAGACCTTAAAAATATCGAACATTTAAAAAGCAATGAAAATTTTGAGTTTCGTAATCACGACGTAACAACATTTGTTGATGTTTCTGAATCGTTAGATTATATTTTACATTTTGCTTCTCCTGCTAGTCCGATTGATTATTTAAAAATTCCAATTCAAACATTAAAAGTAGGTGCGCTCGGTACTCACAATCTGCTAGGCTTGGCCAAAGACAAAAAGGCTCGCATTTTGGTGGCATCGACTTCTGAAGTTTATGGCGACCCTTTGGTGCACCCGCAAACAGAAGAATATTACGGAAATGTAAGTCCAGTAGGGCCTCGTGGAGTTTATGATGAAGCCAAAAGATTCATGGAGTCTATTACAATGGCGTACCATCGTTTTCATGGTGTAGATACTCGTATTGCACGAATTTTTAATACATATGGTCCAAGAATGCGACTCAACGACGGTCGAGTAATTCCTGCGTTCATTGGGCAAGCATTACGCGGAGAAGATCTAACTGTTTTTGGCGATGGAAGTCAGACGCGTTCTTTTTGTTTTGTTGATGATCAGGTGGAAGGTATTTACAGGTTATTGATGAGTAATTACCACGAGCCTGTAAATATTGGTAATCCGACAGAAATTTCAATTAAAGATTTTGCGGAAGAAATTATTAAACTGACGGGGACAAATCAAAAAGTAGTTTACAAGCCGCTACCTACAGACGATCCTTTGCAGCGCCGTCCAGATATTACAAAGGCTAAGGAGATACTTGGTTGGGAACCTAAAACTTCAAGAGAAACAGGAATGAAAATCACTTATGATTATTTTAAAAATCTTCCTGAAAGCGAATTATATAAAAAGGAGCATCGCGATTTTTCAGATAGAAATAGAAAGTAAAGTTTGAAACTTAGTGGAGCAAAGAGGGAGTTTAGAATAAAACATCCCTAAAGTCCCCTCAAGGGGACAATGAATTTCCTCCGCTACCGCACGATTATATCCTGTGGGGATAAATATTATAAAAGAGGACTGATATAAGTCATAGGTGCAAATTTAGTACCTAGAAGGATGAAATTAAAACTAAAAACATCCTTTTAAGTTCCCTCAAGGGATAATGTATTTCCCCCTTTGAAGGGGGCTAGGGGGATGTAAAGAAGCTGAAAAAAAGATTTATAATCAAACTGCAATCAACAATCAATAAAAAACTTTTCACTTAATAAATTATGTTTTTGCTTTTACTGGATGTACCTTTGAGGTTTTAAAATAAAGTCTATTTAATTCAGTAAAAATGAACATTCTTATACTCGGTTCTGGAGGTAGAGAACATACCTTTGCATGGAAAATTGCACAAAGTAACAAACTTACCAATCTTTTTGTAGCTCCAGGAAATGCAGGAACTGCGAAGATAGCAACCAATGTTAATATTGCGGTTACAGATTTTTTAGCAATTAAAGAATTAGTATTGACCGAAAATATCGAAATGGTGGTTGTAGGGCCAGAGGATCCTTTGGTGCAAGGTGTTCACGATTTCTTTTTAAATGACGAAAAACTAAAAAATATTCCTGTTATCGGGCCACAAAAAAGTGGAGCTATTTTAGAAGGAAGTAAAGAGTTTGCTAAAGAGTTTATGGCGCGTCACAATGTACCAACTGCTGCCTACCAGAGTTTTACTTCAGAAAGCTTAGAGGCAGGTTACGCATTTTTAGAAATGCTCAATGCGCCATATGTGTTAAAAGCAGATGGTTTGGCAGCAGGAAAAGGGGTTTTAATTTTAAACGACCTTAACGAAGCCAAAGCTGAACTCAAAAATATGTTAGTCGATGCCAAATTTGGAAACGCAAGTGCCAAAGTGGTTATCGAAGAGTTTTTAAGCGGAATAGAGCTGAGTGTTTTTGTACTTACCGATGGGAAAAACTACCTAACACTTCCAACAGCAAAAGATTATAAGCGTATTGGAGAAGGTGACACTGGATTGAATACTGGTGGAATGGGAGCTGTTTCTCCTGTGCCATTTGCCGACGCTACTTTTATGAAAAAGGTAGAAGACAGAATTGTAAAACCAACTATTGAAGGTTTCCAAAAAGATGAAATTCCGTATAAAGGTTTTGTGTTTATTGGTCTTATAAAAGTGGGAGAGGAGCCTTACGTTATCGAGTACAATGTGCGTATGGGAGATCCAGAAACCGAGGTGGTGTTGCCACGTGTTAAAAACGATATGGTTACATTGTTGCAAGCTACTGCAAACGGTACTTTAAATACGATTGATTTGGAGGTAGATGAAAGAACTGCTACAACGGTGGTTGCCGTTTCGGGAGGCTATCCTGAAGCCTACGAAAAAGGGAAAGAGATCACAGGATTAGAAACTGTTTCAGACTCCATAGTTTTTCATGCGGGAACTCAACTAAAAGATAACAAAGTGCTTTCTTCTGGAGGTCGTGTACTTGCTGTTACTTCTTATGGCGAGCATTTTAATGACGCTTTGAAATTATCTTATGAGAGTTTAGAAAAAATTTCTTTTGATAAAATGAACTTCAGAAAAGACATCGGTTTCGATTTATAATTGTAATTTTCAGTTTAAATTTGATAAAACTGAAAAATGAAACCAATTGCATCGTATATAAAATTACAAAAAGAGCATTCCATGAAATATTGGGTGCTCTTTTTTTTATTGTTTTGCGGATTGCAATTTTCTTTTGCGTCGTACATTTTAATTCCGATGGATGAAGAAACGCAAGAAAATCATTTAAAAGCATACGGAATTGCCTACTGGATTTTAGCAAAAAATGAAAAAGCGAAATGGTTATTAAATTATCGGGGTGGTTCTTTTCTGCTGAATGATACCGAGGATACGCGTAGAGAATGTCAAATAAGAGGAGTTTCTTTTGAAGTACTTTCGGATGCAAAGGCTACGCAAATTTTAGATGAAATAAGTAGTCCGTCTAAAAATCAAGAAGCGGTAGTTTTAGAAAAAGCTCCTAAAATAGCGGTGTATTCTCCAAAAGGAAATCAACCTTGGGATGATGCAGTAACCATGGTGCTTACTTTTGCTGAAATTCCATACGATGTGGTGTATGATACCGAAGTTCTTCAAGGAAAACTTTTGTTGTACGATTGGTTGCATTTGCATCATGAAGATTTTACAGGTCAATACGGAAAATTCTACGGCGCTTATCGCGCAACGCCATGGTATATTCAAGGGAAGCAAGAGGCTGAAGCTTTGGCAAAAGAATTAGGTTTCGATAAAGTTTCAAAAGAAAAATTGGCAGTGGCTACCACAATTCGCGATTATGTTGTTGGAGGCGGATTTATGTTTGCGATGTGTTCTGCAACCGATAGTTTTGATATTGCACTGGCAGCAAGTACAACCGATATTTGTGAAACAATGTTTGACGGAGACCCTGCAGCTCCCAATTATCAAGCGCAATTAGATTTCTCTCAGACTTTTGCTTTTCGCGATTTTGTACTGAAGCGCAATCCGATGGAATATGAGTTTTCTTCAATCGATATGACAGAAAAACGACGTACCATCCAAAAAGAAACCGATTATTTCACCTTGATGGATTTTTCAGCAAAATGGGATCCAATTCCTACCATGCTTTGCCAAAATCATACTACTTTGGTAAAAGGGTTTATGGGGCAAACAACCGCATACGATCCAAATACAATTAGACCAACTGTTTTGGTGTTAGCAGAAAATAAAGTAAATGGAGAAGCGCGTTACATTCATGGAATTAAAGGGAAAGGTTTTTTTACTTTTTACGGCGGTCATGATCCTGAAGATTATCAGCATAGGGTAGGCGATCCGAAAACCGAATTAGAACTGCATCCAAATTCTCCAGGATATCGATTAATTTTGAATAATGTATTGTTTCCAGCAGCAAAAAAGAAGAAGCAAAAAACATAATGTTGCATGAATTTTTTTCAGAAAGAAATTAAATTAAAAGCACAGAAGCGCGGTTTTCATCTTATTACCGATGAAGTTTTAAATGCGATTCCAGAAATCAAAAAAATTAAAATCGGACAATTACAGGTTTTTATCAAGCATACTTCAGCGAGTTTGACCATAAATGAAAATGCCGATCCTTCGGTAAGAGTCGATTTTGAAAGTCATATTAATAAAATGGTTCCCGAAAATGCACCTTATTATATTCATACGTATGAAGGGCCAGACGATATGCCAGCGCATATAAAAGCATCTTTAATGGGGGCATCGGTGCAAATACCCATTACAAACGGACGTTTAAATCTGGGAATTTGGCAAGGTATTTACCTTTGTGAGCATCGTGATTTTGGTGGTGCGCGTTCTGTAGTAATTACCGCTATGGGTAATTAAATTACATCTCTTTTGCTGAAATAAGTTTATCTAAAATGTATTCAACTCCGTTTTCATCGTTACTCTTTGTTTGGTAATTGGCTACTTTCACTACATTTGGATGTGCATTTTCCATGGCGTAACTAAAATCTGCCAAAGCAAGCATTTCAAGATCGTTGTTGTAATCTCCAAAAACCATTGTTTCTGCTTTTGTAACACCTAGTTTTTCTTGTACTAATTTTAAAGCATATCCTTTGTTTGCATTTGGATGCGAAAGATCCAACCAGTTTTTACCAGAAACTTTTACTTGTAAACTTTCTTCCAAATGTTTTACTGCGGGGTAAATGTAATCTTCAGAACTGTCAAAATGGTATACGGCAATCTTTACAAAATCGTCGTTGGTAACTTTTGTAAGGTCTTCAACTATTTTGTAGGCTGCATAGTACTCATTGAAAAGATTGATAAATTCGGTATTGTTGGTTTCTATATACGATGAGTTTTTTCCGCATAAAACAATATAAGTGTTATCGATATTTCGAAGGAGCTCGATAAGCGAATTTATCTTTTCTGTCGGTAAATTGGTAGTTAGAAGTTCGTTTACACCTTGTTTTGCAATTCCTCCATTTTCAGCAATAATAGTTATTTGGTCTACAATTGGTGCTAGTTTGTTTGTAATGCTACTGTATTGTCTTCCGCTTGCGGCAACAAAATGAATTTGGTGCTGCTCGAATTTTTCAAACAGTTTATAGAATGTGTTGCTAACTTCGCCTTTGCTGTTGAGCAGTGTGCCGTCCATATCGGTTACTACCAACTTAACTTTTGATAAATCCATATAGTTTTGATAAGGAGCAAAAATATAGTTTCTGATTTTAATTTGCGTTAATTGTTTGTTAGGATGAGATTGTTTTTTTTTTATCTATTAGCTATTGGGTGTTGATTTTTACTCTTTGTATTTTCTTCTCTGCGTTAGCGATTGTAGCAAGCTACCGTGTAGCGCGGAAAGCGCGACCCAAGGTAGTGATAACGGACTTGGGGAACGCCCAAATAAAAAAATCCAGCCTTTTTCAAGACTGGATTTTTAAATAAGCGGAAAAATATGTTGTTAAACGTTTACTTTACTTTTTCAACAATTGCTTTGAAAGCTTCTGGGTGGTTCATAGCTAAATCGGCTAAAACCTTACGGTTTAATTCGATGTTTGCAGCTTTAACTCCTCCCATGAACTGAGAATAAGACATTCCGTGTAATCTAGCACCCGCATTGATACGAGTAATCCACAAAGCGCGGAAAGTTCTTTTCTTGTTTCTACGGTCTCTGTATGAGTAAGACATTGCTTTCTCAACCGCATTCTTGGCAACCGTCCAAACGTTTTTACGTCTACCGTAGTAGCCTTTTGCTTGCTTCAACACTTTTTTTCTTCGTGCTCTTGAAGCTACTGAATTTACTGATCTTGGCATAATTTTAATTTTTTGTAGTAGGCGGTCTTTCGACACTTTGTTTCACAACTTTGTATTTATAACTTCATACTTGGTTGTGGCCTAACTCCAGGGTTAAACAATAATAATTGAACCGAAAGAACGATTACTTTAAACGTAATTGTTCTTTGATACTGTTCTCATCTGCTTTATCTACTAAACCAGAGTGAGTAAGTGCAAGCTTACGCTTTTTAGACTTCTTTGTTAAGATGTGACTTTTAAAAGCGTGCTTTCTTTTGATTTTACCAGTACCTGTAAGCTTAAAACGCTTCTTAGCACTAGATTTAGTTTTCATTTTAGGCATAATCCTAATATTTATTTAATAATTCCGCTTATTACTTTTATTCTTCTGAATAGTAAAACTTTGTACCTCGTACTTTTAACTTTGTACTTTATTTAGTTTTTTTAGGAGCGATGAACATTGTCATACGCTTTCCTTCTAACTTAGGCATTTGTTCTACTTTTCCAATATCTTCCAATTCTGATGCTAACTTAAGTAACAGAATTTCTCCTTTGTCTTTGTAAACAATAGAACGTCCTTTAAAGAATACATACGCCTTTAATTTGGCTCCTTCTTTCAAGAACTTTTCTGCATGTTTCTTTTTAAAGTCGTAATCATGGTCATCTGTATTCGGACCAAAACGAATTTCTTTTACAACCACTTTTGAAGCTTTCGCCTTCAATGCTTTTTCTCTCTTCTTTTGCTCGTATAAGAACTTTTTATAGTCCATTATCTTACAAACTGGAGGTTTAGCATTTGGTGAAATCTCAACAAGATCCAATCCTAATTCTTCAGCTTTAGCTAAAGCTTCTTTAGTTGGGTAAACATCCATCTCAACATTATCGCCTACCAGTCTTACTTCTGGAACACGAATTTCTCTGTTGGTTCTGTGCGGATTCTTAACTTCTCTCTTTTGAGCGTTTCTGTTAAATCTTTTAATTGCTATGGCTTATAATTTTTTAATTAAACTTTATTTTAAAACTTCTTTAATGTACGATTGATTTCTGTATTTATCAAATCTGAGAACTCTTTTATGGTTAATGTACCTAAGTCGCCCTCACCATGTTTTCTTACAGAAACTGTGCCATCTTTCTCTTCTTGCTCTCCTACAATCAGCATATACGGGGTTTTTTGCATTTCTGCGTCTCGTATTTTTTTACCAATTGTTTCGTTTCTATTATCTACAAGGGCGCGAATTTCGGCATTTTCCAATAAATTTAAAACTTTTTCGGCATATTTTTCGTATTTCTCACTGATAGACAGGATGGTAGCCTGTTCTGGCATTAGCCATAACGGGAAGTTTCCTGCGGTGTGTTCTAATAAAATAGCGATAAAGCGTTCCATACTTCCAAACGGAGCACGGTGTATCATTACTGGGCGATGTAATTTATCATCACTTCCTTTATAGTTTAGGTCAAAGCGTTCTGGCAAGTTGTAATCTACTTGTATGGTTCCAAGCTGCCAACTTCTTCCAAGTGCATCTTTCACCATAAAGTCTAACTTTGGGCCATAAAATGCCGCTTCACCAGTTTCTATAACGTAGTTAAGTTCTTTTTCTTTTGCTGCGTTAATAATTGCAGCTTCTGCTTTTTCCCAATTTTCATCACTACCAATGTACTTTTCTGGTTTTTCAGGATCGCGTAACGATACTTGAGCAGTAAAGTTTTCAAATCCTAAAGATCCAAATACATACAATACAAGGTCGATTACCTTTTTGAATTCCTCATCCAATTGGTCTGGAGTACAAAATATATGGGCATCATCTTGAGTAAATCCACGCACTCGAGTTAGTCCGTGTAACTCTCCACTTTGTTCATATCTATAAACCGTACCAAACTCAGCATAACGTTTTGGTAGTTCTTTGTAACTCCACGGGCGACTGTTGTATATCTCGCAGTGATGCGGACAGTTCATCGGTTTCAATAAAAATTCTTCATCCATCTTTGGAGTTCGAATTGGTTGAAAACTGTCTTCTCCGTATTTGGCATAATGCCCAGAGGTTACATACAATTCTTTTTGACCGATATGTGGCGAAACGACTTGTTCATAACCAGCCTGTTTTTGAGCTTTCTTTAAAAAGTTTTCAAGGCGCTCTCTAAGTGCAGCTCCTTTAGGAAGCCATAACGGGAGCCCTTGACCTACTTTTTGTGAGAAAGTGAAAAGTTCAAGCTCTTTTCCAAGTTTTCTATGATCACGTTTTTTGGCTTCTTCTAAAAGCTCTAAATACTCTTTTAAGTCTTTTTGCTTCGGAAAAGAGATTCCATAGATACGTGTAAGTTGCGGTTTGTTTTCATCACCTCTCCAATACGCACCAGCAACCGACAATAGTTTAACTGCTTTTACAATTCCAGTATTCGGAATGTGTCCTCCACGACATAAATCGGTAAAGGTATCGTGGTCGCAAAAAGTAATAGTTCCGTCTTCAAGGTTTTCAATAAGTTCCACCTTAAATTCGTTTCCTTGCTTTTTATAGAAATCCAATGCTTCTGCTTTTGTTACAGCACGCATTTTATAGTCGTGTTTCCCGCGAGCTATTTCAAGCATTTTGGCTTCAATAGCAGGAAAATCCTTTTCAGAAATTGTTTGGTCGCCTAAATCTATATCATAATAAAAACCATTATCAATAGAAGGACCAATAGTAAGTTTCACTCCAGGATACAACGCTTCAAGCGCTTGCGCCATAATGTGCGAAGTAGAATGCCAAAAAGCCTGTTTCCCTTCATCGTCATTCCAGGTATATAATACAAGACTCCCATCGGTGGTTAAAGGGGTAACTGTTTCAACTTTTGTACCATTAAAACTAGCCGAAATAACATTGCGAGCCAATCCCTCACTAATGCTTTTAGCAACATCCATTGGAGTTGTGTTTTTTTCAAACTCCTTAACCGATCCATCGGGTAAAGTAATCTTAATCATTATATATATTGTTTTTCAGTTTGCAAAGATAAGTCGAAGTCTTCACGCATACAACACTATATATAAGTATGTTTTATCTTTTTAAAAATCCATGTTTTTTGCTTTAGGTTTTGTAGATGTTTTTCAGTGTTCAGTTTACAGTATTCAGTATTTTATTTCCAACACCCCAAACCCAATACACAACACCCAAAACCTAATACCTAACACCCAGCACCCAACTTTCTATAATGGCGTGCCCCTATCGGGTCGGGCTTTGCGTTATATCTTTGCTCGTACCTCGCAAAGGATGCCACTCCAATCCCTCACGCGGAGGTGGTTTGAGGTTTGAAAAGTTTATTGTTTTATGTTTCTTGTTCAATGTCAACTCCCCCTTCGGGGGTTAGGGGGATGTAGAGAAGTTTGGAGTCGGAAGTGGGAAGCTCGAAGAATATGGCATCACTATATAGTAATAGTCAAAACATTCTTTGGGCCTTTGCCACTTTGAACCTTTGTCACTTTGCATCTTTACCTCAAGGCAATTCCCTCTTCGAAGGGGGCTAGGAGGATGTAAAAAGTCAATACTCAAATCAAAACCCATAACACTATACTATATATAATAAGTTGATAGCAGTCAAAACCTCCTTAGCGCCTTTACGTTTTTTATCACTTTGTGTAAAAC